>JAFSAT010000018.1 GCA_017442185.1 Bacteroidaceae bacterium | reverse complement strand
TTTTCAAATCTTTGCACAAAGAATCAAGAGACTCTCCAGATTGTAAACGGCTGACGATATTTAATCGTTCTTCAAAGTTATGATGTCTATACATAAAACACCCCAAAAGTTTTGTGTCTAACTTTTGGGGTGCAGTTCAGTTGCTGTTAAGGAGGGATAATTTTTTTTGATTTTTATCTGCTGAAAGGTATACGCCTAAGCACACTGCCGTCGCGCGACACAATCTCCAAAAGATACATTCCCGGTGGCAACCCACGCACTCCTATACGGGTGCGATACCTACCCTTATAGAGGACAGCACCAACTGCATCGCGCAAAATCAATCGCATGCCCCAAGTGGCCGGCGGCGGAAGATGAAACACCTCGCGCATGAGCGCAGGAATATGTCCGCGCTCGCTCCACAGCGCCGCATCACCCTCGGCGCCATACGCATCAACGGCAACAACAGCCCAGTGCATCGTGTTCAACGTAGAGCCGTTCCATGCAAACAAAGTATCGCTCAGCCCCACAGCCATAAGATTATCTACATTTGAAATATCTACGGCACTATCGGTGCTTGCATAGATATTATACCGCATGGCAGGCATACCATCGGCCGAAGCTACTTTGTTCCACCTGAGCGTGAGTGTATCTCCGTTGCGCACTCCGCAGAATCCCGATGGCGCCTCGGGCGCCGCTGCTGTGTGCCATGTAATTGGCGGAACAGGCACAAAGCGGTCGTAGATACGAGAATATACATCGGTGAAGCCCTTTATGTTATCAAGCAGATGGCGTGCACGAAACATCGACGTACCCGACGTACCGGCACCGCGCGATGTGAGCAATTGCCTCTGCACCTCGCCTACTTCCCAATCACCATACTCTTTAAGCAATCGGTACGTGCCGATACCCGGGACAATGTGGCGTCCGCAGGCATTCTCTTGCCAATCGAGCACAAAGGGATAAAAATCGTTTCCTCGAAAATATACCATGGGAAAGAGCATATCCACAATGCCTTCGGCGAGCCACAGACGGGCATCTTGAAAGACAGTGCGTCGAGCATTATAACCGCGCGACGAATAGTTCCCAAGGTCGTCATATTTACCGAGCGGGGCACAACTGACACGCACCCAGGGCTTCAGCGACTTCACCTCGCTATATATTCCGCGAACTATGCGTGTGATGTTGTCGCGACGCCAATCGGCCAACGACCGGCCACTGCCGTACCTGCGAAAGAGATAGTCGTCGGGATAAGATTTTGCAAAATCGGGATAACGCACATAATCGAGATGAATTCCGTCGACATCATATTTTGAGACAATTTCATTCACAAGACGTCGCAGATAATCCACTGTTCCCGGCTCACCCGGCTCCATGTACCAACTACCGCGATAGACACGGCACAACTGCGGTTGTTTGTTTTTGAGTGCGTGACGCCCAAGTTCACGCACATGCTGCACCTTTCCAAGCGGCAGTGTCACAATCCACGCATGAAGCTGCATGCCCCGTTTATGACACTCCTCTATAGCAAAAGCAAAGGGGTCGTATCCCGGATTCTGCCCTGCCACTCCCGTAAGCACCTTTGAGAATGGCTCAATCTCAGAGGGGTACAACACATCGCCACGCACACGCGTTTGCAACATCACTGTATTCACGTTCAGCATACGCAGACTGTCGAGCATCTGTGCAAGTTCGCGTTTCTGCACCTCAATATCGGCAAACGTCTTCACCTGTGTACGAGGCCAATCAAGATTCTCGATAGTAGTCACCCACACAGCACGATACTCATACTTTGGAGAATTTATCCTTTGCGCATAGATTGCTGTTCCTAAAATGAACAGAAACAATAATAAAAAAATATTTCTTTCAGCTCTCATATCGAAAAATATCACAAAAGTACTCATTTTCACGCTCCAAACGGCTTAATATCGGAATTATTTTGTAATTTTGTACGTTTTTTGTGTCACACACACAAGATATCCAAAAAATCTGACAGGATAGACACAAATAACCCATTGATTTTGAATAACATATAATACATTTCATAAAATTATTGCACTATGACAAAAGCAAAGAAATTCATTACTTGTGACGGAAATCAAGCGGCAGCACACATTGCCTACATGTTTTCCGAAGTAGCGGCAATCTACCCCATCACTCCCTCATCGCCAATGGCTGAGTACATCGACGAGTGGGCAGCTCAGGGCCGCAAGAACCTCTTTGGCGAGGTTGTATCTGTTCAGGAGATGCAATCAGAAGGAGGTGCCGCAGGAGCATTGCACGGCTCATTACAGGCCGGTGCTCTCACCACTACATTCACTGCATCGCAGGGTCTGCTGCTTATGATTCCCAACATGTATAAGATTGCAGGCGAACTACTCCCCAGCGTATTCCACGTATCGGCCCGCTCACTTGCAGGCAGTTCACTATGTATATTCGGCGACCACATGGATGTTATGGCCTGCCGTCAGACCGGCTTTGCCATGCTCTGCGAAGGCTCGGTGCAGGAGGTAATGGATCTTTCGGCAGTGGCACACCTTGCAACACTAAAGAGCAGAATACCATTTATAAACTTCTTCGACGGATTCCGCACATCACACGAGATTCAGAAAATCGAGATGATAGAGCAAGATGAGATTGCTCCGCTGGTAGACTGGGACGGCATACAGGCATTCCGCGACAGAGCACTCAGCCCCTCGTCGCCGGTTACACGTGGTACAGCAGAGAATCCCGAAACTTTCTTTACACACAAAGAGAGCGTCAACCCATATTACGATGCAGTGCCCGAAATTGTAGCCGACTACATGCGTCAAATTTCTGAAATAACAGGTCGCAACTATGCTCCTTTCACCTATTACGGTGCCGAGGATGCCGACCGCGTGATAGTAGTAATGGGTTCGGCCACAGAGGCAACAAAAGAGGCTATCGACTATATGACCGCACGTGGCGAGAAAGTAGGTTTGGTGAGCGTACACCTCTACCGTCCATTCTCGTTAAAGTATCTTGCAGCAGTAATGCCCAAGAGCGTTAAGCGCATAGCAGTTCTCGACCGCACAAAAGAGCCCGGAAGCAATGGCGAGCCCCTCTATCTTGATGTAGTTGAAGCATTCTCATCATGCGAAGAGCTAAAGGCCATTAACCCCACAATCGTAGGCGGTCGCTTCGGTCTCGGCTCAAACGACACAACCCCGGCCATGATAATGGCAGTTTACGAGAATCTTGCACTTTCCATGCCTAAAAATCATTTCACATTGGGTATTGTGGACGACGTAACATTCACCTCACTTCCCAAGAAAGAGGAGATAGCTGTTGTAGACGGCATGTTCGAGGCTAAATTCTACGGTCTTGGTGCCGACGGAACAGTGGGTGCAAACAAAAACTCAATCAAGATTATCGGTGAGAACACCGACAAACACTGTCAGGCATATTTCTCATACGACTCAAAGAAATCGGGAGGCTTCACATGCTCTCACCTGCGTTTCGGCGACAAACCCATACGCAGCACATACCTTGTGAACACCCCCAACTTTGTAGCATGCCACGTTCAGGCCTACCTGCGCATGTACGATGTTATTCGCGGATTGCAGAAGGGCGGAACATTCCTGCTGAACACCGTATGGAACGGTGAGGAGCTTGCCAACCATCTGCCCAATAACATAAAGAAATATTTTGCAGACAACAACATCACAGTTTACTATATCAACGCCACAAAGATTGCACAGGAGATTGGTCTTGGCAACCGCACAAACACCATCCTTCAGAGCGCATTCTTCCGCATCACAGGCGTAATTCCCGTAGACCTTGCAATAGAGCAGATGAAGAAGTTCATCGTTAAGTCATACGGCAAGAAGGGTCAGGATATAGTAGACAAGAATAATGCAGCAGTAGACCGCGGCGGCGAGTACAAACAGCTCACAATCGACCCCGCATGGAGCAATCTGCCGGCCGACGCACCCGTTGAGCGCGACGAGCCCGACTTTATAAAGAACATTGTACGCCCCATAAACGCACAGGACGGTGCTCTTCTGCCCGTATCAGCCTTCACAGGTATCGAAGATGGTACATGGCCTTGCGGCACCTCGACATACGAAAAACGTGGCGTAAGCGCATTCGTTCCCAAATGGAATCCCGAGAACTGTATACAGTGCAACCGCTGTTCATACGTTTGTCCTCACGCTTGCATCCGCCCCTTTGTAATGGACGAGCAAGAGGCAGCAGGCCTTGACGCAGCAAAGCTCGAAATGAAAGCCCCCGCAGCACTCAAAGGCATGCAATTCCGCATACAGGTGGGCGTACTCGACTGCCTTGGTTGCAGCAACTGCGTAGATGTATGTCCCGGCAATCCCAAGCTCGGCGGTAAAGCCCTCACAATGGTATCTCTTGAAGAGCAGCGCGGTGAGGCAGCCAACTGGGACTACTGTGTGAAGAATGTAAAGAGCAAGCAATCGCTTGTGGATATCAAGAGCAATCCCAAGAATTCACAGTTTGCCACTCCCCTCTTCCAATTCTCGGGAGCATGCTCGGGTTGCGGCGAAACACCATACGTCAAACTGCTGAGCCAACTTTTCGGCGACCATGAGATTGTGGCAAACGCAACAGGATGCTCATCAATATATTCAGCATCGGTTCCCTCTACACCCTACACAACCAACGAGAATGGCGAAGGCCCCGCATGGGCAAACTCACTGTTCGAGGACTTCTGCGAATTTGGTCTTGGAATGAAGCTCGCCGAAAATAAGATGCGTGCACGCTTAGAGCGTTTGCTCACCGAGGTACAAAGCTGCGAATGCTGCAACGACAACCTCAAGGCTCTTGCACAACGTTGGATAGAGAACAGTAACAGCTCAGACATAACAAAAGAGGTTGCACCTGCCATAATTGCAGAATGTGAGGCTTGCACATGCGATAAATGCAAAGAGATACTCAACATCAAGCAGTACCTTGTAAAGCGCTCACAGTGGATTATCGGCGGCGACGGCGCATCATACGACATAGGTTACGGAGGTCTTGACCACGTTATTGCATCGGGCGAGGATCTCAATATTCTTGTACTCGACACAGAGGTATACTCTAACACCGGTGGCCAGGCATCAAAATCGACACCTCTTGGCGCGATAGCCAAATTTGCAGCAGCCGGCAAGCGCATACGCAAGAAAGACCTCGGCATGATTGCAACAACATACGGCTACGTATACGTTGCACAAATTGCCATGGGCGCAAGCTACGACCAATGCCTTAAAGCTATACGCGAGGCTGAAGCCTATCCCGGTCCCTCTCTTGTAATAGCATACGCACCATGTATAAACCACGGTATACGCAAGGGCATGGGCAAAGCACAGGCCGAGCAGGCTGCCGCCGTTGAGTGTGGCTACTGGCACTTGTGGCGCTACAACCCCGCTCTTGAGGATGAGGGCAAGAACCCCTTCACACTCGACAGCAAAGAGCCGCAATGGGATAAGTTCCAAGAGTTCCTGCAAGGAGAAGTTCGCTACGCATCACTTGCCAAGCAGTTCCCCACAGAGGCACAAGAACTATTCAATGCTGCCGAAGGAATGGCCAAGAAGCGCTACGCAAGCTACCAGCGCATGGCTAAGATGGACTGGAGCAACGAATAAAAGCCCCATTCCCATAATATAAATATAGCAGGCAACTTTTTTTGGTTGCCTGCTATTTTATTCACATATTAAAAAATAATTTCAAAAAAACACAATTATCTATTGTATATTTAATTTTATTGCCATACATTTGCAGTGTACTATTTCACTAATACACTAATACGGACTAAATAAAATAAGGTTATTATGATTGAAATCAAACAATTATCATTCGGTTACAAGAAGAAAAATCCAATCTTCCACAAATTATCGCTAACTGTGAAGAAAGGCAGAGTGACAGGGCTGTTGGGAGTAAACGGTACAGGAAAGAGCACACTGCTCTACCTGATGAGCGGCCTGCTGCGTCCGTGGCAGGGAGAGGTGCTGCTGCATGATACGAACGTTGCAGAGCGCCGTCCCTCCACTCTGCAAAAGATGTTCATAGTGCCCGAAGAGTTCGAGCTGCCCGACATAACTCTTAAAAAATATGCCAAGGTTACAGCTCCATTCTATCCGAAATTCAGTCACGAGCAATTAATAAGTTGCCTGAATGTATTCAATATGCCCGAAGATATACGTTTAGGAGAACTATCAATGGGACAAAAGAAGAAAGCCTTTATATGCTTTGCACTTGCCACGAATGTAGACTTTCTGGCATTGGACGAGCCAACCAACGGACTTGACATACCCTCAAAAAGCAGATTTAGAAAAGCAATAGCAATGGGAATGAGCGACGAAAAGTCTGTCATAATATCCACACATCAAGTGAGAGACATCGACAGCATGCTCGACCACATTTTAATAATAGATGGTAATAACGTACTACTCAACGCCGACACCGAACAGATAAGCGACAAATTACTGTTTACCGACCGAAGCAGCGAAGAAGAGGGCGAAGAGGTTATTTTTGCACAACCGGGCATAAACGGAAACAACATCCTGATGCGTAACACAAGCGGAAGAGAGAGCCGCATAGACATTGAACTACTCTTCAATGCCACACTATCGGAGCGTGAGAAGATAGCAAAACTATTCCGAGAATAAAAGATACACATATAATTATACGCTAAAAGACCAATCCGCATGAAAGACATTGATAAATTCAACCTCAAGCGTTGCACATACATTATAGCACAGGATTTTGAATTTAACAGAAAACTCTATACACTGTATGCCATCGCCTGCATTGTGGCAATGCAATTACCCTTGACAATGATGCTTTATTATGATTATCAGTGCAGCAAAATCGATGCTCCCGAATTTTTCTTCTTACGCTGTTACGACATATACTATAATGCCTTGGGAAGTCTGATGTATTTCGGGCTTCTTACGATGGCAGCATCAGACTTTGCATCGTCACTAAGAAATAAAAAAAAGAATTATATCTTTTTGATGCAGCCCTCAACAGTGCTCGAAAAGATTACGGCAAACTTAGTTGTAAAAGGATTATGCGCTTATTTGATACTCGAACTGTCTATTCTGTTTGAAATAGTCACATTCCAATTGGTAAAGGAGACCCTTAATGTCAACACCGCATTAATTGCAACAAGAAATATCATCGGTGAGACTCCCAACGTAAGAAGCTTAATAACAAATGATTACAGCTCAACACTAATGGTAGTATGCAATATCGCTGCTGTTTTTAGCGCATACTGCTTAGGTTCAACAGTGTGGAAGAAAGGCGCGTGGATAAAAACAAGTATAGCAATTGCAACATTCGTATTTATAATACTAAATACAGAAATCTATCAGAAGTTGTTTTATGATGATGATATTGTTAATATTGCCACCATAATATTCACAATCGTTGCATGGTTCATTATCTATCACATTATCAAACGTAAACAAATTGCATAAAATATATGATACATAGCGACAGATTCAACATAAAACGCTGCCTATGGCTTATTGAGCACAACCTGACCTACAACAAAAAGGTTATATACTACATCATGGCTCTTTACTCGATATTAGGTATTATGGCAACATTTATAAGCACAGAGGATGCGACTGACCCTGTAAATTTCATAATAATTTGCATGATAATTACATTTTCATGGAGTTGGACATACTCGGAGGAGCGAAATAAATTGCAACAGATAATGCTTCCCGCCTCGTCAGTCGAAAAGTTTGCTTCACAAATGATTCAAGCTACTCTGTTGACAGTAATCGGATTAATAACTGCAATACTTTTAGAGAGCATGATGTATCTGTCGGGTATTCACGACAGCGAACCTGTGCTGCCCGGCGCAATAAGAATCATCATAGAGGGGAGTGCTGTTATCCATGAAATAACGATAGCTCTGCTACCTGCCGTATTGACAACGTTGGCACTCTTTTTTGCAGCAAGAGCATCCAACAGCCTGGCGCTGACACTGTTCAGCAGCGTAATTGGACTTTTATTCATAAGATTATTTATAGAGGTCGTACCTCATTGCACCATGAGAATTAGCGCAATGCCGGTTGACAATCAGCGAGAAATAATACTCTCTTCCATTGCCATGCTTATAACAGGAGCACTGTTTCTGTGGATGGCACACAGGGATTTTAAGAAGACAGTATACCCCGATTGAGAGAAAAATCGCAAAATAATCAGACTCACAAATTGTAGTAAATATGAATTTTAAAGATAACAAGCCAATATATCTGCAAATTGCCGAGCGTTTATGCGACGAGATTCTTCAAGGCAAATATGAGGGAGATGAACGCATCCCCTCTGTCAGAGAATATGCTGCCATAGTGGAAGTTAACGCAAACACCGTAGCACGCAGTTTCGAGCATCTGCAAAGCAACGGTATAATATACAACAAAAGAGGTATCGGATATTTTGTTGCCGCCGACGCCGCAAGCCTGATAATATCACTGCGAAAGGAGCTATTCTTGAACGAGGTGCTGCCCGATTTATTCAAGAGCATGGCCACGCTGGGAATAACATTTGAAGAGATTAAGGATTTGTTCAACAGCTATATGAACAAGAAAAAATAAGGATGTATGATTTTTACATCCTCACCTGACAAACCTGCCGAGTTTATCAATCGGCAGGTTTAAGGGGATAAAGCAATCCCTGCTTATGAGAAATTCGCGCTTTGGCGGAGCCAAAATTCAGTGCAAGGTCAAGCAATATCGGCAGATGGTTGTTATCGTCTGTGACAAAGAAGTTCACAATCTCCTCTTCCTTGCCATCCTCCTCTTCGACAAGTGACACTATTATACAGTCATACTCATGTCCGTCGTCGGCCTTAGTGCGCTTTTTTCCGCGATATATTAGATGCTGCGGCTCGATGCGCTTGCCTGTGGCAACAGGGAAAGTTATTCGCTCGCCAATCTTTAGCGATGCAAAGTCGAGTGTGCGTGCATAGGCCAACAGGCTCATCATATCATAAACCTGCCCATCGACATACTCTTGTTTATATTTTGGTACATCCTTATCGCGACGGTAACGCTGTTTGACAAGCACTTTTCCCTCGGCATTCTCGGGATATTCGTACCATACCTCATTCAGATAGTATCGTTTGCCCTCGGCCGAGGCCTTACGATAGTACAGCGGACGCAGGTCGGGGGTGAAAATCGTGGTAAGCGTGTCGCGCATACGGAAGAAAGCATCTGCACGGCTGTTGGTGGTGCTTAACAGGCTCATATACTGCGCAGGAGAGCCGTTGAATATAGTGTCGCGGATGATTAACGATGCTCCCCCGGCTTTCACCCAAATGAATTTCCAATTGAAATAGAAGTTACATTTAAGCGTTTCGCCCGACTTAAAGGCAGGTGTTTGCTTTATGCGCTGCGCCCCTATTGGGGTTGAAACAAAAAGTGCTGCAAAAAGTATGTATATTCCTATGATTCGTTTCATCTGTTTTTAAATTTACGATCGGCGTTACGATTACGTTTTTTGCGTTCTTTGTCGGGTTTCTGCTTTGTTATAGACAGGGGCTTCTGCTCGTTAAGCGGTGCATTTATATCCCAATCATCCTGTGTATACTCAAAGAGTGCTCTAAGCTGCAAAAGATGCGGATAATAATATACACGCTCCGGTGCTATATGCTTGCCATAATCGCCTGTGTCCCATTTGCCATTGTTATTATCATCCATCAACAGACGCAGATAATATTTGTCGGGCTTTATAAAGTAGAACGAACATTGGTTATTTTCTGTTCTTTGCGAGGTGAGCACTGAGCCATCCGACCTTAGCAGCTGCACCAAGGCGTTGTTGCCTGTACCCGGAATTGTCAACAGAAGCACTGCATATTCGTCGAGCGAGCGAAATTTAATCTTCTCCTCGAACTTATCGGAAGATGTTCCATACAGTCCACGGAAAGCTGCCGAATCTATCGTAACCTTATAGTTCTCTTCGGGACGCCATTCTGCGTATATGACATACTCGCGATGCACTTTGTCGCTTTGGCGGAATACGTAGGGAATATCCTCGTACACAGAGTCGTTGACGGCCCTCCTAACGTGTATTTGCGCCGTATCTATCGACGCTAAAGGTTCGTCGAAATATATTCGGTACGGTATATTCACGTCCATCGTCGATGAATTACGAGAGTTAACTTTAAGATGATTCACAGGAGGCACATAGACGGGAGGATTATCCTCGTCGTAGTCTTTGCTTTTTTTGGCCTTTTTCAAAAAGTTCTTCTCCTCTCTCTCAAAAGCCTCTTTCTGCTCTTCGAGAATCTTTGCACGACTCTTGCGTGGAGAGACAAAAATTGTATCGGTGCGCGGAACTTTCGCTCCCAACGAATCCAACACCTTATATGTCACTGAGAGTGCAAGAGTGTCCATGTAATATACGGTTGTATCTTTCAGCCAAAAGTTTATGGTATCCATCTTTTCGGATGCCTCTATGATAAAGGCATCCTTTTCGTCGAAATTCACCCCCTTTACTTGTGGCAGCGAATCGTTTCTGTCGGCAAAGAAGAGTGTAAAACGCTTATGCTCGGGACGTTGGCTCTTTTGCAAATATTGCGAATAGAATGTCTCGTTGAATGCACGCAGCACCAGGTCGTCGGGCATGAAGCGGATGTATGGCACCTTGCGTATTGTATCTATCGTCAGACTGTCGCGCCATATTGTGTCGGAACGCATTGCCGGAATTGCTGTTGGTTCAATCACTTTATCGAGAAAGGCTATCTTCTCGCTCTTCTGGTCGAAGAAATAATTCTGATTTGCATCGGCAAGCGCATATACTTGGTATTTGCCCGGAGCTAACCCTTTTATGGTAAAACGGCCGCGACTGTCGGTGCGCGACACTCGTTCAAAAGGACGCTTGTAAAAGGCTGAATCGTCGCCCGCGGTATATAACCCTACAAGCATACCTTTAATGGGTTCAAGGTCTTCGGCATTGAGCACTGTACCCGAAACGGCAAGCGTATCAACCTTGTCGCCTGTTGAAAAAACGAATGCAAAATTCTCTAACGGATTGCTCTCGTTGTTATCTACTATGGCATCAGCAAAATCTATCGAGTAGGTTGTGTTCGGCTTAAGAGTATCAAAAAGCTCCACTGTTACACGCTTACCCGATGATTTTATCTCGGGCATCTCTTTTTGCGGTGGTGATATCATCACCTTTTCAAAAGCATTATTGAGTTTAATATTCTCGTCGAAGTTAAGCACAATCTTTTTCGCGGTGACGTGCTGTGCGTTTGCCGCCGGCTCGCTCGATAGAAACACAGGAGGTTCCTCATCATACGGGCCGCCGTCGGGAGTAGCCATGCTTGCGCATGCAGCAAGCAGCATAAGCACAAGGGGATAGGCTATTGTCTCTTTTTTCATTTTCATTCTTATCAGCTGTTCATTGATAACAATTCGTCTATATATTGCCTGCTATTGCTCAAACGGGGCACTTTGTGCTGTCCGCCTAATTTACCTTTACTTTTGAGCCAGTTGTTGAAAAGGTCTTCGCGTGCAACTACAATTTCAAGAGGTTGCAGAGTGATATTCTTATAACGTTTGGCCTCGTAGTCGGAATTTATCTGCTGCAGGGTTATATCCAGGACCTCGGCAAAATGTTCCAAAGAATCAGGGTGCTTTGAAAATTCCATCAGCCATTGGTGGCGGCATCGGGCATCGGCATCCATAAATACGGGGGCCGCGGTATACTCTTTAACCTGCGCTCCTGTCTGACGGCAGGCCTCTGCAAGTCCTTGTTCGGCATTATCGACGATAAGCTCTTCACCAAACGCATTTATGAAGTGTTTGGTTCGACCTGTTATCACAAATTTATATGGTTCCTTGCTTGTGAAGCGCACTGTATCTCCTATCATGTAGCGCCACAATCCGCATGAGGTGCTTATTAGCATTGCATAGTTTTTTCCCGTCTCTACCTCCCAAAGGGGCAACACTTTCGGTGAGGGTGAGTCGAGCTCTTCCATCGGTATAAATTCGTAGAAGATGTCGTAGTCTATCATTAACAGCATGGAGACGTCCGAGGGGTCGTCCTGTATACCGAAGAAGCCTTCGCTCGCATTGTATGTCTCCATATAGTGCATGTCGGGCTTACGAATAAGTTGACGATACTGCTCACGATAGGGCGTAAAGGCAACACCGCCGTGAAAGAACACCTCAATATCGGGCCATACTTCGTCGATGCTGTTTTTACCTGTTATTTCGAGCAGATGCTTAAGCACAGCCATCATCCACGATGGCACTCCCGACAGGTTTGTGATATTGACTTTTTGTGTGGCGCGTGCTATTTTATCCATCTTCTCTTCAAAGTCGCTAAGAAGCGCTATTGACTTATGTGGCACGCGCACCAGATTGACAAGAGGATTCACATTCTCGATGAGTATTGCGCTGAGGTCGCCCACAAGACTGCCGGGAAGGTTGTAGTTGCTTGCGTGGCTGCCACCGAGGATAAGTCCTTTACCTGCAAACATACGGCTCTGTGGGGTGTTGCGCAAATATAGCGATACAACATCGAAGCCTCCTTGGTAGTGTACCTTTTGCAATCCGCGCGGAGTTACGGGTATAAATTTGCTTTTGTCGTTGGTTGTTCCCGACGACTTTGCATACCAATGGCAACGACCTTTCCATAAGACGTCGCACTCTCCGTGACGCATGCGGTCGATATACCCCTTCAGCGTCTCATAATCCTGCACTTCCACCTGTGCAGCATAGTCACTGTATGTCCGTATGGATGTGTAGTTGTGTTTTACGCCCCATTCTGTTGAGGCAGCCGTGTCTATAAGGCGTTTGAGAACTTTAGTCTGTATCGCCTCGGTGTTGTTTGCGTATTCAGAAATCTTGTCTGCCCTGCGACAGATAAACGGTCTCAGCAGTTTTGTCTCATTCATTTTGTCTGTTGGTATATTGCAGAGATATTACTTTCTATAATTGTCTATACCCCCCTCTAAGAATTTTATATAAGCATCTACATTTGTATCATAGGAGTATGATGCGTTAAGAGGATTTCCTTCGTTATCTACGGGAACGTAGAAAGGTTGTGCATTTGCTCCGAATTTATAGCGTTGCAAATAGCTCCATTTATCACCGACGGTGCGTAACTTGCGAATAGTACCCTGCTCTTCTACGATGATTTCCTCGGGTAAAGGCGTTTTATCATCGACGTACAGTGAGATAAGCACATAGTCGTTGCGCAGAATGTCAATCACTCTGTCATCTGTCCACACTGCGGCCTCCATCTCGCGACAATTCACACAGCCGTGACCGGTAAAGTCAATAAGCACAGGCTTACCCTGCTCTTTGGCTATACGCATACCCTCTTCGTAATCGTAGCTCACAGGGTGTATCTCATTGTCGTAGAGATTGAAATCCTGTGTCCACATAGGAGGAGCAAAGGCACTGATAGCCTTACAGGGTGCTCCCCACAGGCCGGGAACAATATATATGGCAAAAGCGAGGGAGATAAGCGCCAAGAAAAATTTGGGTACAGATGTTTTCTTTTCATCGTCATCATGTGGAAAGCGTATGATATTGAGCAGATATAACCCGAGGCAGGCAAACAACACAATCCACAGTGCAAGGAACACCTCACGATCGAGCAATCCCCAGCCGTATGCAAGGTCGGCCACCGAGAAGAATTTTAGAGCAAAAGCCAATTCCACAAAGCCCAACACCACTTTTACAGTGTTCATCCACCCACCGGAACGAGGAGCTTGTTTCAACAATGAGGGGAATATTGCAAAGAAAGTAAAGGGGAGAGCCAGCGCTATGGCAAAGCCCAACATACCAATTGCGGGGCCGAAGAAAGAGCCTTCGGTAGTCATCTCCACAAGCAGAAAACCTATAATGGGGCCGGTGCACGAGAAAGATACCAACGCAAGAGTAAAGGCCATAAAGAATATACTTATAAGGCCGGTGGTGTTGCTTGCCTTTTCGTCTACTTTATTTACCCATGATGAGGGAAGTGTAATTTCAAATCCTCCCAAGAATGAGGCTCCGAAAAGCAGCAACAACAAACAGAATATGATATTAAAGACAGCGTTTGTAGACAAAGCATTGAGAGCGCTTGCTCCAAATGTAAGCGTGACGAAGAGTCCCAACGCCAAATATATCACTATTATGGAAAATCCGTATGTGATGGCCTCTCTAAGTGACTGCTTGCGGCTCTTGGTGCGTTTGAGAAAGAAGCTCATTGTCATTGGAATAATGGGCCAGACGCATGGAGTGAGAAGCGCCACAAGACCGCCACCCAAACCCAACAGGAATGTCAGCCACAGAGAGCGTGTGGCGGCAGTGTCGGCAGCCCCCAATTTATCAATGACAGGTGTCCACAAGGGGTTTGACGATAGTTGTGCAACAGTCTCTTCCGGGGCTGCGGAGGGCGTCTCCACTTCGGCAACCGTCTGCGCCGGGGCCTCGGGTTTCTCTGCTGCCGGTTTTTTCTCAACCTTGCTTGCTGCATCCTCGGCCTTTGCCGGCTCTTTTTTCTTTTCTACCGGCTTTACGACAGGAAGCGGCTTTGCCACTGCCAATTCGGCAGTTCCTTTTTGGATAAAGTCGTAGTTTGTCGGTGGCAGACAGCTCTCGTCGTTACATGCACCATATTGAAAATAACCTTCGATGCTGTATTCCGGCTCTGTTATCTTAAACTTCTGTGTAAATGTGGCACTGTGCTCAAAATATCTTACCTGCATCTCGAACATAGGGTCGAAGACCTCGATTGCCCCATCGGCGGGAGTCAGTTTGCCCACAAGTTCTGCGCCTTTCATCGCATCTATTGTGAGTGTGGCAGATGTAGGGCCGCCATCGGGCAAATCTGTTGAATAGAGATGCCAGCCCTCTTCTATGGCTGCCGTAAAGGTGAGAATACCCTCGTTACCATCTACTTTAAAGCTATGCTTCACTGTGATTGGATTATGAAACTGTGCAAACGCATTGGTTACGATAAGCAGCAGCAGAATTGTCAAATTTTTCTTCATATTATATCTTTATTTTATAATTCCATAGGATTCTTACGTATACGCCATTCGGTGGGATATAGGTTATTGGCTCTGTTACCTACATTTTTTGCAAAGCCGATGGGCACTCCTTTATATGTGAGCAACAGAATGCCAATCGGGGCATCCGGAAAGTTCAATGTCTCGCGATGCAGATACATCATAGCTTTGTCGTGCTCAAGTTCTATACATGTGAATGTGTCTGTGTCTATTTGTGTACTCATGGCAAGTGCATGACAAGGCTGTGGTTTTCCGTTTTTCAGCAGTGCGACAGGCAATGCGGCATGCAATACCTTTAGTTTTTGTTGCAGTGCGACAATGGCATTTGTGTCTCTTTTGGGAGTGGCAATCAAATTATCTCCCTGCATCAAGAGGTCGAAATCGGCGGCACTCTTAATCCACCCTTCAACCAAAGCCTTTGTTTTTGCCGGACATAACTGCACACGCGGCGCACGCGGCTGGCGAATTGCCATATTTCCATGCTTGCGCAACACTGCAATAAAAAAACCTTCGCCACGTGTGAAGCCCGGAATAAAGCGATACACCGGATATTCACTGCCTGCAAGATTTCCCGTCACGCCATAATCATCGGGAATACTAAGGGGGAGCACATCTGCTCCTAATTCATCAGCAATCCAAGCCACACACTCTTCATTCTCCTTGCTGTTGAAGGTGCAGGTGCTGTAAACCAACAACCCTCCGGGGCGCAATGCCGGCCACACCTTTGAAAGAATGTCACGCTGCCGCTCGACACATTGCTTCACATTGCCTTCGCTCCACTGTTCAACGGCAAAGGCATCCTTGCGAAACATTCCTTCGCCCGAGCATGGAGCATCCACAAGCAGAAAATCAAAAAAACTTTCAAAGGGAGCAAAGTCGGACGGTTCGTTTCTTGTTACCACAGCCGCCGCATTACCCCACTTTGTAACATTCTCCACAAGCACTTGGGCACGCAATGGAACAGGTTCATTTGCCACAAGAAGACTACCCTCCGGCAGAATTGACAGCAGATGAGTACTCTTTCCGCCCGGGGCTGCACACAGGTCGAGAGCACGCACAGGTGCATCGACATATTGCTGCACAACCTGCTCCAAGAACATAGATGAAGCCTCTTGAACATAATAACATCCTGCATGAAAAAGCGGGTCGGCCGTAAACCGCGGGCGCTCTGCAAGATATTCGGCTCCGGTGGCCCAGGGAACAGGGTCGGCACACTCGGGCAGAGGAATTTTGGCACTGTTATAGCGCACGCTGACAGTCGGGTCGGCTGCAAGTGCCGACACGAAACGCTCAAACCTCTTCTCTCCGAAGAGTCTCTTCGTCTCTGCCACAAAAGTGCTGTTTAAGTTCATTCCACCCCTAAAGTGCATAATTCTTTGCGAAGATACTAAAAATCCTGCGCATATTATAAGAAGCTGTTTAATTTTATATATTTTATACTCGAATTATACTCAAAAAACCTCTTTTTAATTAATTTTACGAAAGCACAAATCCCACTCCTCATCTTGCTTTACAAAAAACGGATGATATAAGAAGCTGTTTAAATTTCTTTCAAATAGTGTTTATATTATGGGCGAATTTTGTTTGCCTTTTTATGCTCTTTTTTGCAGTTACATAGCTCGACATGTACCCTTAAAGAATGAAAAAACAATCTAAAAAAGAACTATAAGAATTACAAGGAGATAAATTTGAACAGCTTATGAATTTAAACAGTCTCTTAATTTTGCTTTTACACGTATATGCACTAATTTTGTGGAGCAAAAAATCAAGCAACATGAAACAATATTTAGCTCTATTAGATAGAATCCTCACCGAAGGCAGCCGCAAAGACGACCGTACAGGCACAGGTACCATCAGCATTTTCGGACATCAGATGCGTTTTAACTTAGAAGATGGATTTCCTTGTCTCACAACCAAAAAGCTACACCTAAAGTCGATAATACATGAACTTCTTTGGTTCCTTAACGGAGACACAAATGTAAAATATCTTCAAGAAAACGGGGTGAGAATATGGAACGAATGGGCCGACGCCAACGGCGACCTCGGCCACATATACGGCTACCAATGGCGCTCATGGCCCGACTACGACGGAGGACACATAGACCAAATAAGCGAGGTAATTGATACAATAAAGCACAATCCCGACTCGCGCCGCATAATAGTAAACGCATGGAATGTGGCCGACATAAAGAACATGAATCTGCCACCTTGCCATGCAATGTTCCAATTCTACGTTGCCGAGGGGAAGCTAAGTCTTCAGCTCTACCAACGCAGCGCCGACTGCTTTCTGGGCGTGCCGTTCAACATTGCATCATACGCCCTGCTGTTGCAAATGGCAGCACAGGTAACGGGGCTGAAGGCCGGAGAATTCATACACACGTTGGGCGATGCACATCTTTACATAAATCACATAGAGCAAGCAAAATTACAATTGACGCGCGAACCATACGCCCTTCCTCAGATGAAAATAAACCCCGAAGTGAAAGATATCTTCGGCTTTAAATTTGAAGATTTTTCACTTGAGAACTACACGGCACATCCACACATAAAAGGCGTTGTTGCCGTATAATAAAACAACTGATCATGACAAAAATATCAATGATAGCTGCTGTGGCACAAAATGGAGCCATCGGCTATAAAAACAGACTGCTCTATTGGCTCCCCGACGACTTGAAGCGCTTCAAGGCACTCACCACGGGGCACACAGTGATAATGGGGAGTAACACCTTTCGTTCGCTGCCCAAAGGAGCTTTACCCAACAGGCGCAACATTGTGCTATCGCGCAAAGAATCACTCTTTCCCGGAGCTGAGCATTTTACCTCACTTGAAGCTGCGCTTGCAAGCTGTCAAAATGACGAAGTTGTTTACATAATAGGTGGGGAGTCGCTTTACAGAACAGCCCTACCCTTGGCTGATGAGCTATGCCTGACACTGATAGACGACACTCCGCAGGATGCAGACGCATTTTTTCCTCCATTCGACAAAAGTGAATGGATAGCAGCCGAAGAGCAGATACACGACAAAGACGACAGACACGATTTCCATTTCACATTCGTCACTTACAACAGAAAAAAATAGCACTGCACTCTTCATAGAGACTGCTCAGAATCTCAATATAAGATAATCAAACAAAAAATCTCCGAAAAGAAAGTTCTTTTCGGAGATTTTTTGTTTGATTAGTATGTTTAGCGTTGTGCAGCAGAATATACTATTGAGAGCGCCCATGCTTTACGAAGTTCCATCTTAACGTCGGTGATGATACCCATTTGAGTATCTTTGTCGCCTTTGATAGAGACTTTCATAAAAGGTTTATCACGCTCTGCCAAGCTGGCACGCTCATCTTGAATATACTCACGAATGTGCGACACATCGGCAAACTTATCATTCAATTGGATACGGCTTTGAGTACCCAACTTTGCACGAAACTCGCGCGTAGGCTTTCCTATATAGATGTTTGAAACCAACGACTTACGCTCAAGTTTCTCCAACTCGGTACCTGCAGGTGTCTTGAATTCAACCTTCAATTCCACTTCGCGCATTGATGTTACAATCATGAAGAAGAATAGAATAGAGAATATCAAGTCGGGCAGTGACGAGGTATTCAACTCAGGCATTTCTGCCTTTCCTTTATTCTGAAACTTACTCATAGCGTTTTACTGTTGTGGGCCATAGCTACGGGGCTCAGCCTCTGAAATCATACACTTATAGTACTGACGAATAGCCAACTGCTGGTCTTCGTTGCACTCTTTGTAACCATATCCGAAAGTTCTGCGGGCAAGTTCGTCTCGCAGCTCGTTATATGCACCATACAGTTCGTTTGATACCTGGAAATATATGTCGTATGCCACAGCACGGTCGGTCTGCAAAGAGATAACGTGCTTGTCGGTAATCATCTGAACACCAAATGGTGCCGGCAATTCTACAGCGTGCTTCTCGGGGTAATCCATTCTATCTTCGCGGTTCTCAATAAAATCCTTTGCCAACTGACGCAGCTCGGAAATCTGAACCTCAATACCGGCTTTCTCGCCTTGCGTAACCATCACTTGTCCATGCATGTTCACATTAACAATGAGGCTGTTGCGCTTGCGAATCTTTGGAGGATCCTGCTCGATATTTTCATCGGGAGGATTCGGCAGACGCACATGCAAACCGCGGTCGGTATCCATAGAGGTGGTCACCAGGAAGAAGATGAGCATGATGAATGAGATGTCGGCCATAGAACTTCCATTCAAACCCGGAACTTTTCTTTTTCCTTTAGCCATTTTAATTTTACGCTTTTACCTTATTAACAAATTTCAACAATCCCAACAGACTTACAACTGTGCATATTACTGTAACAAGTACCAATACATACTGAACATAGATGCATACGTCTGTAAGAATAATCTTGCCTTTATCGTCGAATGCACTACCGTTGATAATCATTGTTGAATCATCAGAAGCAGCATAAGCACCTCCGAAAAGGGCTGCAAGAAGCACAATTGAAAGCAGACTCTTTAAAGCAGCCTTAGGCTCAGACTTCAAAGTCGCAAAGAATTGTATAATCACAAATGCTGCCACAAATATAACACAGGCAGCCACCAAAGTATACATCCAATACATAAGAACATCAAGATTCTCAGGATCGGTGTATGTATTACCTGATATAGTTGTTACGTTATCGAAGCCGATAAAGAAGAACAACACCAGCACTACGGCTGAGATTGCCATCAAAGCGTAAAACGTCCAGGTTGAAATTTTTTCTGAAATACCAGCTTTCATACTTTTAATAATTTATTTAAGCTGTTTTAAAATTACTTCTTGAGGTTGTACTTTGCAAGCAGGTCGAGCAGAGTGATTGAAGACTCTTCCATATCGGCAGTCAAAGCCTCAATCTTACCAAGGATGAAGTTGTAGAAAATCTGAAGAACAAGAGCTACGATAATACCGTATACGGTTGTGATAAGAGCCACCTTCATACCACCGGCAACAACGGTCGGAGAGATATCACCTGCAGCCTGAATCTGGTCGAAGGCCATAATCATACCAATCACAGTACCCAAGAATCCGAGTGAAGGAGCCATTGCGATGAAGAGGGTAATCCATGAGCAACCCTTCTCAAGCTCGCCGGCCTTTACGCTACCGTAAGAAACAACTGAACGCTCAACAACGTCGAGACCCTCGTTAAGACGAAGAAGACCCTGATAGCAGATTGAAGCTACGGGACCTGCGGTGTTGCGGCAGATGTTCTTAGCTTTTTCTACATCACCTGCATCAAGAGCCTTAGCAATAGACTCCATCAGCTTCTTTGTGTTAACCTCAGCAAGGCTCAGGTAGATGATACGCTCGATGCAGAATGCAAGACCGATAACCATAGCGATGGCAACAAGAGCCATGAACGAAGCATCACCCTCGATAAACTTTGTCTTAAGTGTCTTGTGGAAACCTTCAGACTCAACCTCCTCAACGGGAGCGGGTGTTTCAACAGCAGGAGCAGCCTCCTCAACGGCAGCAGTATCCACTGCTGTAGAATCTACCGCCTGTTCTGTCTGTGCATCAGCTACAGGAGCTGCGTCCTGAGCATTTACCGACTGGGTAGTGCCAAAAGCAAACATACCCACCATTGCAACGATTGCAAAAATCTTTTTCATGTGTGTGTAATTTTTAGAAATTGATTATTTTAAGTTAATATTATCTCCTTTGCGGAAAGAGGGGGATTCGAACCCCCGAATCGCTTTTGACGATTACACGCTTTCCAGGCGTGCCTCTTCAGCCACTCGAGCACCTTTCCTTTTGGACATAGTTGCCACTAAACGGGCGCAAGTTACAAAAAAATCATAAACTGCGCGACAATTTCGGGCAAAAGTAACCTTTTTTTTTCAATCTCATAAACATTTGGAGAAAAACATTCCATTAAAATGCAAATTCTCATTAAAATATTGAAAAGTTAACCATCAAAAAAGTCTTTTTAAAGAAAGTTGAGGTAATAAACCGTTTTTAATTTATTGCAAAATGTTTCTATATTTGAGGTAAACCTCGAATATAAGACTGCACTCGCTGCAAAATAATAAAGCAAGCTTTATTTATTTCGCTCGTTTGTTGCTATATTTGCATAGCTGTTTCTGATTGTCAAAGTCTGCTTTTGACTTTTTATCTTTATTTCCATTCGTGGAAGTCTGACGCTACCATGCAAGATGGAAAGAGATTCCAATCAGAAACTGCGCTGCAAAAAATTGGATGTTGAGAACTTTTCGTTAAATTCGCATTCATAAAGAACCGAGATTATATGCCATATATGACAAACGACACTATTTTCACTCTGCTTAACGCCATCAATCCTTACCATTGGATTACATGGCTGAGGAATCGTACATTCGATTATGGCATAAGAGAGAGCCGCAGTTTCGAGACTCCTACAATCTGCATAGGCAATATTACCGTTGGCGGAACGGGAAAAACTCCCCACACAGAGTACTTGATAGAGCTTTTGCAAGATGACTATCGTATTGCAGTGCTCAGTCGCGGTTACGGAAGAAAAAGCCGAGGATTCGTATCGGCCGACAGCAACACCACCGCACGCGATATTGGCGACGAACCTTGCCAAATGGCAAACAAATTCAACAAAATAACAGTGGCGGTGGACGAAAAACGTGTGCGCGGAATAGAGACACTTGAGAGGAGGCCTGTTCCTCCGCAAGTGATACTCCTTGACGATGCTTTTCAGCACCGTCACGTAAAAGCAGGCCTCAACATTCTTTTAATAGACAGAAGTCGCCCTGTGTGGTACGACACACTGTTGCCGATAGGACGCCTGCGCGAATCGGCAAATGGAATAAAACGAGCCGACATTATAATAATAACAAAGTGTCCGTCCGACATCAGCACCTCAGAACAGATTGAGATTGAGAAAAGGTGCGCCAAATACAAAAATCTTCCGATATTCTTTTCTACTATGCAATACGGAACACCTTATCCTCTGTTTCCGCAACAATCGGAGGGACACATGCAAATATCGTCAGACACAGACATATTACTTGTGACAGGAATTGCAAGGCCCGCTCCGCTGAAAGCCGAGATTGAGCGACGCGGTGCGCAAGTAATTCTGAAGCAATATCCCGACCATCACAGCTTCAGCGACAAAGAGATTGCCGACATTGCAACAGCATTTTCTAAAATTAACAGCAACAACAAACTGATTGCTACAACAGAGAAAGATGCCACCCGACTAAAGAGACACCCCGCCCTGCCACAAGAGATAAAAAAACATATATACGTGATACCCATAAAAGTATCAATCCTGCATAACAAAGAAAATATGTTTAACCAAATAATATCAGATTATGTTAGAAAAAATCAAACAGACTGCCGAATACCTTAAGGCTAGAATGACAACAAATCCCGAAACTGCAATTATTCTGGGCACAGGCCTTGGAAGCCTTGTAAATGAGATAACCGACAAGTACGAAATAAAATATGAGGATATACCCAACTTTCCTCTCTCTACCGTAGAGGGACACTCAGGCAAGCTCATTTTCGGAAAGCTCGGCGATAAAGAGATAATGGCGATGCAGGGACGTTTCCACTACTACGAAGGTTACTCGATGAAAGAGGTTACTTTCCCTGTGCGTGTAATGCGCGAACTTGGAATAAAAACCCTCTTTGTGTCAAACGCCGCAGGCGGTATGAACCCCGACTTTGTGATTGGCGACTTGATGATAATAACCGACCACATAAACATGTTCCCCGAGCATCCCTTGCGTGGGAAAAACATTGAGTATGGGCCTCGCTTCCCGGACATGAGCAAGACATACAACCCCGAACTGATAGCAATGGCCAAGGATATTGCAGCAGAGAAAGGAATACGCGTGGTAGAGGGAGTATACCTTGGAACACAAGGCCCCACATTTGAAACACCGGCAGAGTATGTTATGTTCCACCGTATGGGCGGCGACGCTGTGGGCATGTCAACAGTACCCGAGGTAATAGTGGCACGCCACTGCGGAATACGTGTATTCGGAATATCGGTAATCACCGACCTTGGCTTAGAAGGTGTGGTGGTTGAAGTGAGCCACGAAGAGGTACAAAAAGCCGCCGATGAGGCACAGCCTCGCATGACCACCATCTTCCGCGAGATAGTAAACAGAGCTTAAGAGCATTTCCACGATGAACAGAGGAAAAAGAACCGAAATTTCGACACTCGGAGAATTCGGACTGATTGAGCATCTTACATCAGACCTCACCCCCGTTAACCCCGAAACGGTAACGGGGGCAGGTGATGATGCGGCCATATTACATTTTGACAACGAAGAAGAGGTACTCATAAGTACAGATATATTTATGGAAGGAGTACATTTCGACCTAACCTATTTCCCATTGAAACATTTAGGTTACAAAGTCACTATGGCAAATCTCTCAGACATATATGCCATGAATGGCACTCCCAAACAGATAACCGTTTCGTTGGCACTGAGCAAGAAATTCTGCATCGAGGATATTGAGCAATTATATGCAGGTATAAAGCTCGCATGCAGCGAACACAATACCGATATTGTGGGTGGTGACACCACCTCGTCGCTCACCGGCCTTGCCATAAGCATAACCGCAATTGGCACCTCACCCCGAGGTAGAGCCGTAAAACGCAGTGGTGCCAAAGAGACCGACCTTATATGTGTGAGCGGTGACCTTGGCGCAGCATATATGGGACTGCAACTATTGGAGCGCGAAAAGGTTGCCACAGCCGACAAAGAGGACATTCAACCCGACTTTGCAGGAAAAGAGTATCTTTTGGAGCGCCAACTGAAGCCCGAAGCGCGAAAAGACATTATAGAACAGTTGCGCAAGGAGGGAATAACCCCCACTGCAATGATGGATATTTCCGATGGCCTCTCGTCGGAGCTTATGCACATTTGCAAGCAGAGCAAAGTAGGATGCCGCATCTACGAAGAACGCATTCCGATAGATTATCAGACAGCCATTATGGCCGAGGAATTAAACCTTAATGTGGTTACATGCGCACTGAACGGCGGAGAGGACTATGAACTGCTGTTCACCGTACCCATTGCCGACCACGAAAAGATTACAGCAATGAAAGGCGTGCACATTATAGGCCACATTGTAGGTGACAGCATGGGCTGCGCCATGATAACACGCGACGGAGCGGAGATGGAACTGCGTGCACAAGGTTGGAACGCTCTTAAAGAATAAACAGATGTTTCTGCATCATATTATACAGACTCTTTTTGTAATATCCGGTACAATTGCACTTTTGGCTGCGATATTAGATTGGGAGTGGTTCTTTGCATCGGACAATGCCGCTCCATTGGTGCGACGCATAGGACGCACAAAAAGCCGATGGCTCTACGGAACCATGGGAATGGTTTTAATAGCCACAGCCATAGGATTCTATTTTCAAATAAAAAATTCTGTATAACAAACGATACATACACACGTCAAAAAGCCCGAGGGACAAAATACCTCGGGCTTTTTGACGTGTCTGCCTTTTTGAAGCGTTTCGATAAGATGTCGAGATTTCAGGCAAGTTTATCAATCACACCAAAATGCTCTTATCTATACGTCAAATAATCAATGTGTTCCCACAATGCGTGTGGGTGGAAGTTCGTTATTGCGTCGGTTCGTCTGCTCGACAAGCGAGGCTGCAAGAGCCAAGAAAGCCTGTCCGTCGGGAGTATCGGCCTTCATTGCTATCGGCAGCCCTGCATCGCCACTCTCGCATATACTCTGCACAAGAGGAATCTGTCCGATAAGCGGTATTCCGAATGTATCTGCCATGCGTCTGCCACCATCGCGCCCGAATATGTAATAGCGATTTTCGGGAAGCTCGGCAGGGGTAAACCACGCCATATTCTCTACAACGCCCAATACAGGAACGCCAACTTTCTCGTTTACGAACATATTCACACCCTTGATGGCTGCAGCCAAGGCAACCTCTTGAGGTGTTGTCACCACAAGTGCTCCTGTGAGCGACAGGCTCTGCACGATTGTCAGATGTATGTCGCTGGTGCCGGGAGGGAGGTCTATCAGGAAATAGTCGAGCTCGCCCCAATTTGCATCGGCTATCAGCTGTTTGAGGGCATTGCTTGCCATACCTCCGCGCCACAATATAGCCTGCTCGGGGTCGACAAAAAAGCCTATCGAGAGAATCTTGACGCCATATTTTTCAACGGGTATTATGAGGTCGCGTCCACCGATATTCTCACTGTAAGGACGTTCATCCTCTACGCTGAACATTTTTGGTATCGACGGGCCGAAGATATCAGCATCCAAAAGCCCCACTTTGTAGCCTAAGCGTGCAAGTGCAATTGCCAGATTAGCCGATACCGTGGATTTTCCTACTCCTCCTTTGCCCGATGAAATGGCTATTACGTTTTTAACCTGTGGCAAAAACTTTCCAACCTCGGGACGTGCCTGCTGCCGGCTCACCACGCTGATGTTACCCACAATCTCCACCTCTCGGCCCACGTATGTGAGAATTGCCGCTTCGGCCGACTTTACCACCGAGCGTATAAAGGGGTCGGTGGGTTTCTCGAATATTAGTGAAAAGCTCACTTTGTTTCCGTCGATGCGTATGTTATCGTCAACCATATCTGCTTCGACAAGATTTTTACCGTTTCCCGGGTAACGCACTTTTTCGAGTGCGTCTAATATTAATTTGGGATATAGTGCCATTTATAAGTTTTTTATATTGCTGTTAGAATTATTATGCAGCTTATTTTACCGCGTCTCATTTGCTTGTTTGCAAACCGCTGCGTTTACTTCGATTGTAGCTGCGATATTCATCAAGTTCTATCTCGACATCCGGCTCGACGAAGGTGTCTCTACCCGAAAGGCTGAAACTGATGTATTTTATCGTAAGCCCTCGTTCCAGCCACTGAGATTCGTAGTAGGTGCGTATGGAGAGAATCTCGTCAACCTCTTGCGGTGCATAAACGTTGTCGATGCAACGTATAACGGGCAACATATTTGCCTGTGTCACATATTTTGTGTATGTGAACATAAAATTGCTGTCGGTTTTCAGATGTATCGTTGCATCTGCTGACAATATGCGGGCATATCGTTCAAGGAATAACGACGATGTAAGACGTTTGGTGTATTTCTTCATCTGCGGATCGGGAAAAGTGAGCCATATTTCACTCACCTCTCCTGCACCAAAAAAGTGGTCGATTATCTCAATATTAGTACGCAGAAAGCCAACATTCTTTAGGCCGTCATTCAGAGCCTCTGTTGCACCACTCCACATGCGTGCTCCTTTTATATCCACCCCTATGAAATTCTTCTCGGGGAAGCGTCGTGCGAGTGCAACTGTATACTCTCCACGACCGCATCCTAATTCGAGTACAATAGGATTGTCATTATGAAAAAAATCGCGACCCCAATTGCCCTTCATGGGGAATGGCGAAGCATCGGCAATGGAAAAGTGATGCTCTACCACATGAGGGTATTTGCTCATGTCGGCAAATTTCTGTAATTTACCTTTTGCCATATTATCAGATGTCAAGAACCGTTACCCATCCGTATTTATCCGGCTCATCGCCATACTGTATCGCACGCAGTTTGTTATAGAGAGCAGTGCACACAGGGCCGGGCTTGCCATCTTTTGCTATCACATACGATGTGCCGCGTTCCAAGTCGTCGATACGCTCGATGGGTGATATTACGGCTGCAGTTCCGCAAGCGCCAGCCTCTTCAAATGTGGATAATTCCTCTTCGGGTATCGGACGCTGCTCCACCTTCAGCCCCATATCTTGTGCAAGCTGTTGAAGGCTGCGGTTGGTTATAGATGGAAGGATTGATGTTGAGAGCGGTGTCACATAAGTATTCTCCTTTATGCCGATGAAGTTGGCAGCTCCACACTCGTCGATATATTTTTTCTCTTTTGCATCGAGATAAAATTCGCAAGAGTAGCCTTTGTCGTGTGCCAATTTGTTGGCCTTAAGGCTGGCTGCATAGTTACCTCCGACCTTATAGCGACCTGTTCCGAGCGGTGCCGAACGGTCATACTCGCGTATAATCACATAAGGGTTTGTGGAGAAGCCACCCTTAAAGTATGGGCCTACGGGTGTTACAAATATTATGAAAAGATATTCGTTGGCCGGATGTACGCCCACCTGTGCGCTTGTTCCGATGAGCAGCGGACGTATGTATAGCGAAGCTCCACTCTCATAAGGAGGTATGTAATCTTTGTTTAGGGCTACCACCTTTGTAACCATCTCGCGGAACAATTCTGTGCTCACCTGAGGCATCAAAATTCCGTCGCATGTACTCTGAAGACGCTCAGCATTTGCCTCAAGGCGGAAGATACGCACCTTGCCATCTTTTCCGCGAAATGCTTTCAACCCCTCAAAGGCCTCTTGTCCGTAGTGCAGACATGTGGCAGCCATGTGGATATTAACACTTTCTTCGCTGCTCACTTCAACCTCGCCCCACTTACCGTCACGATAGCGGCAGCGCACGTTATAATCGGTTTTCATATATCCGAATCCGATGTTTGACCAATCTATAGCTTTCATATTGATATATATGTATTTCAGACTGTTTAAAATTCTATTATCGACAAATTTGATGGTGCTTGATTTAAATTTTCATCTTACAACCGACTGCGAAGATAACCAAAATTATGCAATTATGACAATATGAGATTATTTAAATTTCAATTATGCTCTACGTATATTAATAATGGTTGTTAAAGATTTTCATAATCAGTGCTGCGGTGCTTCGTAGGAAAATTCATCGAGCAACGCTTTTATATTCTCGTCTACTTCAGTGAGACGTCCGCGGCAGAAGGTAATAAGTTCCTGTGCTCGGGCAAGCAGGGATGTCAAACTGTCAATATCTGTATTACTCTCTTGTATGCGTACGATTATCTCCTCGAGTTGTGCTATCGCCTCGCCATAACTTAATTCTTTTTTATTTTCCATATTATCTGTTTAGAAGCTGTTTGTTTCCTAAAATTATTTAGAAGCTGTATAAATTCCTTTCAATTTTTATGTCTATATTTATGTATAAGCGGATTTTACTTGCCTTTTTATACTCTTTTTTGTGGTTACATAGCTCGCCATGCGCACTTAAAAAATGAAAAAACAGTCTAAAAAAGAGCTATAAAAATCCAAAGGAGATAAATTTAAACAGCTTCTTATTCGTCATACACTCTGCTTGTAAATTCTCCGTCGGCAAGATGTGTGACTATGGTGGCATCTTGTCTTATCTCTTTCACAGAGCGAACCACTTTTCCATTGCATGTGGTTATGCTGTATCCCATTGCAAGTATTCTTTTGGGAGATGCAGCCTCAACCTGTTGTTTCCATAAATCGAGCCTGTGGGAGTGGCGTTGCATCAACAGAGCCGTAGCAACGGGCAATCGTTGCATCAAGGTGTGCAGATGCCTGCCCGACGCTGCAATAGCATTGCGCACTGCATCGGCAATATCACGACGCATGGTTTCTATATAAGCAGCCTGTGCAGCCATTGCATGTACAAGAAGTTCTGCTGCGGCGGTTGGTGTCTTCACCCGTGTGTGCGCCACAATATCAAGCAATGTATCGTCGCGATGATGCCCGATGCCTGTTATTATGGGCAGTGGAAACTGTGCACAGTTGTTTGCAAGGTCATACGTATCGAAACAGGATAGGTCGCTGGTGGCACCTCCGCCACGTATTATCACCACCACATCCCATAGGTCTAAGTTGCGTGCAATACTGCCTAATGCAGCTATAATACCCTCTTCTACTTTTGCTCCCTGCATAGGCGAGGGAAACAGATGTGTGTAAAAAACAAATCCATAGGCATTTGCGGCAAGTTGGTCGCAAAAATCATCGTATCCTGCGGCAGTGGGCGACGATATTACAGCCACACGCTGGGGAAGCATGGGAAAAGGCAGCTCTTTATTAAGTCCTATGACCCCCTCATCCTCCAGACGCTTGATTATCTGTCGCCGACGGCGCTCCATGTCTCCGACGGTAAATGCCGGTTCAATGTCGCACACATCAAGTGCAAAACCGTAAAGTTCATGAAAATCTACGGAAACCTGCACAAGAATTTTTAATCCGGCAACAAAATTTTGCCCCGTTTCTTCAACAAAGTATGGACGCAGAAGAGCGTAGGTGCGTGCCCATATTGTACCGCGAGCCTTTGCCACAAGTTCGCCTGTGGCCTCGTTGCGTTGCACAAGTTCTATATAACAATGTCCGGCTGTTGTTTCTCTAACCTCGCTAAGCTCACCCGTTACCCAATAGCGCGACGGCATTGCATCATTCAATGTGCAACGTACCATATTATTGAGGGCATAGAGCGTGAGAGGTTCGTTACTGTTCATCTGTGTCATTCTTTATCCATTGATTTATTCCGCGTTGCGAGGCAATAAAAGCTCCGCCTACAACCATATTGTTGATATAAAACACAGCCGACTGTCCCGGAGTGATTGCCTGCGCAGGCTTCAAAAGACGTACGAGGAAGCGTCCGTCGGGAGTGGGCACAGGAGAGGTACAGGGAATAGGAGCACTGCGGTAGCGCACACGCACCGACAATCCCTCAGCAGGAGTACCGTCGACCCACTGTGGTGCGTCTATAAGCATATACTCTGCCATCAGCTGCTCCTCGGTACCTAACATCACAGTATTCTTGGCCGGATTTATTTTCAACACGTATGCAGGATAGCCTAATGCAACACCTAATCCCTTACGCTGCCCCACGGTATAATAGGGAAACCCTTGATGCGTTCCAATGACAATTCCTTTGCTGTCGACAAATGCTCCCGGCTTGACAACATTGGAAACATCCGGAATATTCTGCCGCAGAAAATCGCGGTAATCACCTTGTATAAAGCACACCTCCATACTCTCGCCGCTGTGTGCTACGTAGTCGAGATTGTTTAATTTCAAATAGCGACGTACATCATCCTTTTCCCATCCGCCTAATGGAAACATCACACGCGACAATTGTTGCTGTGTCAGACGCCAAAGAAAATAACTTTGATCCTTGCGCGCATCGTCACCCGTCACAATGTAGAATTTTCCATCAAGCTGTTCCAATTTCACATAATGTCCTGTTGCTATATGAGCACACCCCAAGCGTTCGGCCCACTCTTCGAGCTTTCGGAATTTCATTGTCGGATTACAGTTGACGCAAGGATTGGGCGTGCACCCCGATAAATAAGCGTCTATAAAATCCTGTACCACTGTTGCACGAAATTCCTCTCGAATATCGGCAACATGATGCTCTATACACAGATGAGCGGCAACAGCTGCGGCCGACTCGGCCGCAGCCTGTGCCCCGTCGCATGTAACAAGGGTAAGCCCCACCACTCTGAATCCTTGCTCCTGAAGCATGCGGCACACAGCAGTGCTGTCAATTCCTCCGCTCATGCCTACAAGAACACTTTTATCCTTTATTGATATATTTTTTTCTTCCACCTGTTTTTATTATTTTGCCACTGAACAAAAACTATTACATCCTTTTTTGTAACTTTGCAACCACATTAAGGATGTGTTGCAAAGTTATGTAATTTCTGCAAGTTACGTTCCACATTATAAAGTTTTTTATGGGTAGTTAAATTTAAAGTTTATATGGAACAATACAGCTTGTTTGAATATTAAACAGACAAATGAACGGCAGCAAACAATCTGAACATATATAGTTATCTGTTTTTTCAACGGTGCAGACTTAGGAAACTGCACAATTGAAAGACACTGCATATACATTTAAATGATAAAGATGAACAAAAGTAACCAGCCAAAAGTTCCAACAGAATTAGGAACCGAAAAGATAGGCAAACTGCTGATGCAATATGCCATTCCGGCCATCATCGCACAAACGGCATCATCGCTCTATCACATGATAGACAGTATATTCATAGGGCACATCCCCGACGTTGGTGCATTTGCAATATCCGGACTTGCCACCACTTTCCCTTTTATGAATTTATCGGCTGCATTCGGCGCTATGGTGGGTGTGGGCGGTGCCACCCAGCTCTCTGTGCGATTGGGACAGCGCGATTATGACTCGGCAAAGACGATACTTGGCAATCTTGTCACACTCAACATTCTTGTAGGTATTATATTTGCGACGGTATCGCTTCTTTTCCTTGACGATATACTTATCTTTTTCGGTGCAAGCGAACAGACACTGCCCTTTGCACGAGCATTCATGGAGATAATTTTGTTAGGAAATGCCGTCACCCATCTTTATCTTGGAATAAATGCAGCGCTAAGATCGGCCGGGCACCCTAAGCAAGCAATGTATGCCACTATACTGACCGTCTGTATGAACATCATATTGGCTCCGCTGTTTATATACATTTTCGGCTGGGGGATACGAGGAGCAGCCCTTGCCACCATACTCGCTCAAAGCATAACCCTCATCTGGCAGATAAAATTGCTGAGCAACCCCGATGAATTGCTTCATCTGCAACGTGGAATATACAAATTGCGTAAGAATATAGTAAAAGGTATTCTCACAATAGGAATGTCGCCATTCTTTATAAATGTGGCTGCATGTATCGTTGTAATAATAGTAAACAAGGGATTAAGAAGTTACAGCGATAATGGTGATATGTCGATAGCTGCCTATGGCATTGCCAACCGGGTACAGTTCATATTCGTGATGGTGGTATTAGGCTTCACGCAGGGTATGCAACCGATAGTGGGATATAACTATGGAGCAAGGCTTTTCATTCGTGTCAAAGAGACATTGAAACTTACAATTATTTGGGGTACGATAGTAACCACCGTAGGCTTTTTAATAAGTGAATTTATGCCGGAGATTGTGGCACGTGCATTCACCACCGACGAAGCTCTCATTGAAAGTTCGGCACGCGCATTGCGCATAATATCATTGGTTATGCCTGTAATAGGTTTCCAACTTGTGACAACAAACTTTTTCCAAAGCATTGGCAAGGTTAATAAGTCGATATTCTTATCGCTCACCCGACAGATGCTGTTCCTTATGCCGTTGCTGCTTATACTGCCTCTTTTTTGGGGAGAAGAGGGTGTTTGGTACAGCATGCCTATTTCCGACTTTATTGCAGCAGTGCTCACAGTTGTGCTGCTTGTGCAACAATTCAAGGAGTGGCGCAAAGAGAATATAATGAACTGAAGTTCGACCGATAAAAAACAATAATGGTAAGCGATACGCAAAAAAATAGTTGAGAGAGTCATGAAGAATTACGTAATATCAATAGGTCGCGAATTAGGAAGCGGTGGCAAAGAGATTGCCGAAAAGTTGGCACACAAATTGGGTATTCCCGTGTACGACAAAAAACTGCTCGAAGCAGCAGCACAAGAGAGCGGCATCGACGCCTCGGCATTTGAACATGCCGACGAAAAAGAATCCACCTCGTTCTTCGGTAACATATTAGGCTACATAGGTGGCAGCAACGACAGCTACATGGCAAGCGACCGACTATTCCAAATACAGAGTGAGGCAATGCGTAACATAGCAGGACAATGCTCATGTATCACCGTAGGGCGATGCTCCGAATATGTACTGCGCGAACATAACTGCCTCATAAGCATATTTATCACAGCCGACCGCAACGACCGCATACAGCGAATAATGCAAAAGGACGGACTCGACGAACAGGCTGCCATCGAGCGCATGCAAAAGGGCGACAAGCAACGTCGCTCATATCACGATTACTATGCAACAACCGAATGGGGTGCAGCACGCACCTACGACCTGTGTATAAACTCGTCGCGCTTAGGAATAGACGGCACAGTGGATTTTATTTTTGAGTACATTAAAAGACTATGGTAAGAACAGCCGCCTGTAATCATCGTAAAGAATGAAACGCATAGGGATACTATCAGACACACACGGTTGTCGAGACGACAGATTCTTGAAACATTTTGCCGATTGCGACGAGATATGGCATGCCGGCGACATAGGCAGCCCCGACATAATAGAAGAACTTGAGACCCTGTGCCCTGTGAGAGCCGTCTATGGCAATATAGACGGTGGAATACTGCGCATGAAATATAGCGAGACACTGCGCTTTAAGATAGAAGAGTGCGAAGTTCTAATGAAACACATTGGCGGCTATCCCGGACGATACGATATATCCATACGCAAACAGATATATGAGCGCCCGCCACAACTTTTCATATCGGGGCATTCTCATATTTTAAAAGTAATGTTCGACAAAACCACAGACTGCCTGCACATAAATCCGGGTGCTGCCGGGCGTCAGGGATGGCAACAGGTGCGCACTCTTGTGAAAATTGTCATTGATGGCAAACAGTTCCGAGATTTAGAGGTTATAGAGCTATCCTGAAAGTTCTCAAATAATTCTGAAATAAAATTTAAACAGCTTCTAAATTCAAAAAGCACCAATTTTGGCATCATAGCCTGTTTTATTTTGAGATTTCAGTTAAGCAGTTCCTAATAAGCCGTTTATATTTAGGGCCTTGCAACTATTATAGTTCTTTTCACCTTCTCAATAGTTATACCTCAAACGACGACGACGCCTTGTCTCTTTTACCTTTCCTTTGATAAGACGGCTCAATCTGCTCCGCAAACGAAAACTCAAAAAAAGAAACATACACAATTCCACATCAATACCTTTCTCAATAGAGTATCCCAATAAAAAATGATAGAGATGCTCCGTAGATATGCCAAACTGTTCAAAAGCTCTCATACAATCTCTATTGCCAATGAAACGACTGCGACGCATACGGTTTATATCTGTCAAAGCAAACATGTATTGCTTTTGTTCCTCGTCCCAAGAATAAAAGATATTCGACGGATTATAATCGAGCGGCATGATACACTTATTATTCAATTCCACTGTAAAGCGAATCAAATCCCGGCCCATCTTAAGGAGGTCGTCAACGTCTTCAGATTCGGAGGCATCAGCCAAAGTAGGCAAATCCACAAATTCCGAAAAAAAGTATCCCGTATGAAAGAGTCCATGTTTCTTAATCTCGACGTAGGCCACAGGATAAGGCGTTGCAATACCGTTCTCTAACAACAATAAAGCATGCTCATAAGCACGACGAGCCTTACTCTTTCTGAACAGCGTATATATCAAGCAATTAGCCCACGTTGGGCGTTTGAATTTCTTAACAACGAAGGCTCCGCCTCCGAGCATAACCTTTTCTACAACATTTCTACGGTTGCAGAATACTTTTGTGGGAGTGTAATCACCTCGCACTACACGCCGAATCTCCGGCTCAAGATAAGAGTACTTAGGGTTAATAAAGATTTTCAAGGCTTATAATCACTTATTGTCCAACATATTAGTTATTTTTCCACTCTCACAGAAAACTATTTTTCGTGTGAAAGTTTTCTGCAAAAGTAGAAAAATTCCTTTTTTGATGAGACTTTAAATGAAAATTTAACTATGATTTAACTTTATTACACTTATCTTATGATTTTAGCACGATTCATTCTATGATTAACCTACCATTTTTTTGGATTACTCTACATGATGATTCATATTCCTCAATCCGCGAAATGCGTTTTTCTGAATGGCTCACTCATTTTGAATGCAGAGACTGCCGATGACGGAACATCCAATGATATTTTGCCGACATCGACGCCCTTGAGCACCTCCTTTCCACAGCGTGGAGCTGATTCGGTGGAAAATTCCATCTCGCGCAGACCCACACAATAGGCAAACGCATAATCGCCTATACGATAAAGGCTCTCCGGCACTTCGAGCCTTTCGATATGCCTGCAACCGTAGAATGCACAGTCTGCGATACTTTGCAATTCATCGGGCAGCACTACCTCTTTGGCTGTAGTGGCAGGAGGAACAAGCATCAGCGTGGTACGTCCTTTATTATATAAATAACCATCTTCGCCAAGTGCAAAATATCTGCTCACTCCCAAATAAATGGTGGCAAGCCCACTCTCGCCAAATGCACAGAATCCTATCTCTTTTAGTGTAGATGGCAGTTTTATGGAGGCAAGACTGCTGCAACCGGCAAAAGCCCTTGCTCCTATATTCTCAAGGCCATCCTTCAGATATACGGCGCTGAGCGCTGTGCACCCTATAAATATACTGTCGTTCAAGCATGTAACACCCGGTGGTACGGTAACTTCTTTGAGGGCGGTGCATCCGCTGAACATTCTATCTCCAAGGAGAGACAATGTATTATCCATCAAGACACCTTCGAGAGAGGTACACTCCGAAAATACACCGTCGCCCATAGAGGTAATGCCTCCTTTGATAAACACATTCTTCATTTTACTGCAACCTCTGAAAGCCTCATCGCCAATATACGATAGCAAATCGGGCAGCAGCAAGGCATCTATTCCGCTACAACCGCTGAACGCTCTTTCACCTACATGCTCCAAACTATCGCCTAAAGAAACCATTTTAAGTTCTTTACAATCGGCAAAAGCATAATCACCCACTTTTTTCACAGTGTTAAGCATATAAAGTGTATCAACGGGAGTGGCAGAGAATGAGTAAGCCCCGATACTTCGGAGGACACGCATATCCTTGAATGGAAAGGCTTTAAGCGAGGAGCACTTGAAAAAAGCATAATCCTGAATGTCTGTGACGCCCTTTCCATAGACAATTATACTGTTCAACATGGCACACTCCTTAAAAGCACCATAACCTATACTCTCAATTCCATCGCCTATTGCAAGTTCCGCAAGCGATGAACAACCGGTAAACACCAAAGAGTCAACAACCCCGATGCTACCCGGCATATCTACAGCCTTCAACGAAGCACAGTTAGCAAATGCCGAATGGCCGATATATTTCAACGAATTAGGAAAGCGCATGTTGCTCAGCATTGCACAATCGGAAAATGCCAACGGCATGACTGTGTCGGTTTTTTCAGAGAGTACTACTTTTGATAAAGCGTCACAACCCTTAAAAGCCCCCTCGCCCACAAAAGTCACCGTAGATGGCAGGACAAGCGAAGATAGTTTCTTCAGTTCGGTAAAAGCATAGTCGGGAACAGTGCTCACACCGTCGACAATTCTTACACTGTCTACCCCCATATTTCCGCTGAATGCACTACGCATAGAAATTCCGTCGGCTGCAAGCTCCACAATCCTTAAACTATGCAGAGACGAAAAGGCATTTGCTATAATCTTTTTTACACCCTTGCCAATCTCAAGCACCTTCAGAGCATCACAGCCTGTAAAAGTAGAATTAGATATTTGGCAATTCTCTGCTCCATAAAAGACCTTTCCCAATACTTTACACTCGGCAAACGATTTTGTCGCCATGCTCTTGATGCTTGCCGGCAAACTGAGCTCTGTCAGATTGTTGCACGAAGAGAATGACAAGGTATCAACGAGCAACACCCCCTCTGGCAGGGTGAGATTCTTGAAGCCACACCCCGCAAAAGCATAAGGCGCCACCTCTTGGAGCGAGGCATGAAACGCAATTGAAGTCAATGATGAACAGCCCTGGAACATTCCACGCGAGAATGTACGCAACTGCGCATCTATAGTGACACTCGTTAAACAGCTACAATCCTTGAATATATATTTACCCAGACTCTTCACATTGGCAGGAATGTTCACTTTCTGCAACGAAACACACCCCATGAAAGCACTGTCGGATATCTCCACAAGTGTCGATGGCAAATGCAACGATTTTATTGAGACACACCCTCTCATGGCTCCCGGAGCTATTACCATAGTACCCTCTTTTACCTTTATGTCGGACGAGGCATCGGTGTTGCAACCATATAGAACATTGCCTATATAAATAAGTCCGTCTTTGTCGGCAAAATTACGGCACTGCTCCACCGTGAAAGCTCCGCCGCCAATATCCAAAAGTCCTTGAGGTATGTTTACCTTGGAAACACCATAGCAACCGCGAAAAGCCTCGGAACCAATGCTGACAACTGTTTCGGGCAAATAGAGCGTCGACAGCCCCTTACAGCCACGAAAAGCGTATTTGCCTATGCGTTTCAATCCATGTGAAAGACCCACATATTCAAGATTTGAACAACCATCAAAGGCGCCGTCGCTGATACTGTGTGTATAATCTCTTACAAATATTTCTGTACCCTCGGGCATTGCTCCTTTATATGTGTAGAGCGAATTATTAATGTATATCACACCGTCGGGCTGCCTTGAATACCAAGCTGTTCCGTCAAAGGCTCCTTTACCGATAAATGTGTTGCCACCTTTAAATTCCATTGCATCAAACGACGAGCATCCTCTGAACGCTGCCGAGTCGATAAGTTCCAAAGTTGCCGGGAACGAGATATTGTCCAAGGCTGTGCACTCGGCAAAAGCAGCCGCGCCTATTTCTCTTACACTATCGGGCAGCTGAACAGTCTCTAACATGATGGAGCCTTTAAAAGCATTCTGTGCAATACGCACCACCTTGTATGTTATACTGTCGGCTTGCACAGTAGAGGGAAGAACCAAAGTCTGTGTGTTACCTACATATCCAAGCACTTCGACCTCGCTTCCCGAGAGGGTATTGTATCTTATGTTGTTAACACCGAAATGTTCGGCTCTCACATTGCCTGCAAACAATATAAGTGCAAGCAATAGTTTTGTATAATCAAAATATCTCATATCCTGTATTAATCTGTGATTTTTCCGAAACTGCTCCAACCTATGGCAGCCTTGTAGTCGGCAAGTCCCTTTCCTGGCACCGACAACACTGTGGTTATTTTTCTTATATCATCGAATGTATCTTCTGAACAAACAGGCGGAGTCACAGCCTTTGATTTAATCTCAACTATTCTTATACATCCACCGAAAAGACGCGACCCAAGCTCTTTTACCGCTGCACCAAAGGTAACTTCCGACAAAGAGGTACAGCCATCAAAAGCACCTGCTTTTACAACTGTTACATACTTATGAACATTGTACTTATCTTTAACGCTCATGCAAGGAACTTGATAAAGTGTTGTATTTTCAATGTCGCAGAGAGCATCGTTTTTCACAGCAAAATGTTTATTTCCATCTGCCACGTTAATCTCTTTCAATCCGCGACAATATCCGAACGGGCTGCACCCAATCTGCTTTACCGCAGAGGGAATTGTAACCTCGGTGAGCGCACAACGGCTGAAAGCAGAATCGCCCAACACTTCAAGTGCCGCAGGCAGAGTAACGGTGGTGAGCGAAGAGCAGCCGCTGAACGTGCAGTTACCTATTACTTTAAGAGAGGCCGGCATCGGCATACGAGCAATAGCCTTGCATCCTTTGAACATTCCATCGCCCAATTTTGTAAGTCCGTCGGCCAATGCCACTCGGCGCAACCTTTCACATCCGGCAAACATATCGCGCCCCATGCTGTCGAGTGCCGCAGGCACTGTCACATTATCGAGCGACTCACATCCGGCAAACAATTCATCACCTGTGGTTCTAAGGTTCTCGGGCAGCTCCATATAACCGAGAGATACGCAATTCTCAAAAGCACGCTCGCCTATTGTCTCTATACTCTGCGGCAATTTCACCGATTTTAAAGATTTACAACCTGAGAAGATTCTTGCAGGCAAAATTTTCGACGAAGCGGGCAACGTAATCTCTGTCAACGAAGAACAATCGGCAAAGAGACGCTCGGCCAACATGGTCGACTCCGGAAAAGAGACACCATCGAGCACATCACACTTCTCGAAACAACCCACTCCCACTGCCATCAACGATGATGGCAATGTTACTTTGCGCAATCCTCTCAATCCGGCAAACAGGGCATCGGGCAGCACTTTCACTCCACTGCTCACCACAATCTCGGAAAGAGCCTCCATCCCCTCAAAAGCACGCTCGGCCGAGCTTGCCGATACAGCTGCATATTCAAGATTAGATACTGTCTTGAATTTTGAAAAGGAGCCTGATGGAATTTTATTTACGTTTCGGCCTATTATTATTTTCTCAATCGAACTGTTCTCGCCAAACCACAGGCCCCAATCAAGACCCACAAAAGTGTTGAATGTGACGGTTTTTAACGAAGAGCAGCCTACAAAGACATCTCTTCCGCCCGATAACAGTCTTAGCGGCATTGTAACAGCTGTGAGCGAAGTACAACCGGCAAAGCAGCAATCCCCTATCGTCGTTACATTATCCGACATGTTCACATTTGCAAGATTAATACATCTGTCGAACAAAAATGCCGGCAGCTCGGTCAGTGAATCGGGTAGGGAGATTGATTTTAACGATATACAGTTTCTGAAAGCCGCTTCACCTATATGCTTTAAACTGCTTGGTAAAGATACCGCATGTAAATTTGCATAATCGGCAAAAAGTTCCTCTGTTATAGAGATAGTGCCATCAGGCACCTGAAAATGTGTAGCCAGAGGCATATATCCGCAATAAGCATATAAAACCGAGTTTATGTAATTGGCACCTTCGACACTGCGCCCAATCCACCATGCGGTATTTCCGAAAGCCTGACGCCCGATAATTTCTACCGAGGGGGGAATATTCATATCCGACAAAGTGATTGCTCCGTAGAAAGCGAAACGTCCGATAGAACGCAAAGATGACGGCAGGCTGACAGACTTCAACGACGTGCATCCCAAGAAAGCCTTTTCTCATACACTGATAAGCCCCTCGGGCAACACAACTTCAATCAATGCAGTATCTCCCCTAAAAGCCGAGGGCGCTATACTCTGAATAGGGCTGTCACTGCCGTTACGAGGGACTACAGCCGGCACTGCAAGTCGCTTGGCAGATTCGGCAGATGATACACCACGCGATAAAAGCTCTACACAGCCATTATCCAACGTACGATACCTGTAATCGCCATAAACAAATGAATCATCCTGCGCACTCACCGGGCAGAACAAAAAAAACAGCACAGCCGATAGTGCTGCACATAATACAGTTAACTTATTCATACTTTATACGACATCAACTCGCGAACGATTCATACTCTCGCGAGACACCTATTTAAAATAAAGCTGCAAAGTTAACAAAAATTAATAACAATTCTTTCTTTAGAAAAACTTTTAACAGTTGCGGCTGAAAATCAAAATCCTCACTGCATAAAAAGGGCGGCAATCACTTTTTTCGTTTGGGATTCTTAGGGAACCAACCCTTCTCTACCCTTTTCCTCTGTTCAAACACCTCACCTATGCTCCAGAAAGACGAAAAAGCCACAACACCCAACAGAACGGATGCCGTTAGATTTTCTATAAGTAACGATGCTGCTGCCGCTACAACACCGAGAAGCAAAAAAAGCCACCAACTTTTTACACCTATATAATATTCGGCCTTTATCACAAGGGGATGAAAAAGTCCTATGATAAGAAACGTTGCAACGCCTATCAATATTCCGGAGTAATTAAAATTCATATTCTTATAAGAGGTTGTTTAAATTTCTAATATACCTGTCGAGCAGCCGATTATGCTTCTCTATTTCTATTGTGCAGACGTATGCACAATAGAAATAGAGAAGCAAGCTGACTCTGTTTTTTTATTTTTTGCTTTTGCGTAATTTACTGCTGATTTTGGCAATACCACCCGTAGAGGTCTCTTTGTAGAGTGAGGGCAGGTCGTGTCCCGTCTCACGCATAACCTCTACAATATGATCGTAGTTGACCTTGTGCTTGCCATCCGAGAGGGTTGCATATGTGCATGCGTCGAGTGCGCGCGACGCGGCTATTGCATTGCGCTCTATGCAGGGGACCTGAACAAGTCCGCACATCGGGTCGCATGTAAGGCCAAGGTGATGCTCAAGCCCCATTTCTGCGGCATATTCTATTTGTGTGATGGTTCCGCCGAAGAGTTGACATGCTGCTGCCGCTGCCATTGCGCATGCAACGCCCACCTCTCCTTGACAGCCTACGTCGGCCCCCGATATTGAAGCATTCTCTTTTGCTATGTTTCCGAAAAGGCCTGCCGTTGCAATAGCACGCAATATTCGAGGTTCGCTGCTGATGTGTTCTTGTGACAGGTGATATAGCACAGCCGGCAATACTCCGCATGAGCCGCAGGTGGGTGCTGTAACCACAGTGGTTCCGCTTGCATTCTCTTCGGATGTTGCCAATGCGTAGGCATACACCTTGGCTTTGCTCTTCACCGAGGCACTGTACGAGGCAGCCTTCAGCATATAGGTGCAGGCTTTGCGTTGTATGCCCAATCCGCCGGGGAGCACTCCTTCGTGCTCAAGCCCGCGTTTTATGGTCTCTTTCATTGTCTGCCATACGTTGGAGAGAAAGTCCCATATTTCTGGGCCCTCGTATTTCTCGACATATTCCCAAAAGCTGCATCCTGTTTCGTCGCACCACTCCATTATATCCTGTATTGTGGTGAGCGGATATATATCCTCTTCGTTCTTTGTGGTCGTTTCGTTGGCAAGTTCTCCGCCGCCAATGCTGTATATTACCCATTCGTCTATGGTTTTACCATCTTTGAGCCCTTCAAACTTCATTCCGTTTGGATGAAACGGTAAAAATTCTGTGGGCTTCCATATTATTTCGAGTGGGGCAATAGGCTCAAGCACCTCTATTATGGCCTTGTCTGTCATGTGGCCTTCACCTGTTGCAGCAAGACTCCCATAGAGTGTGACGCGATAACTGTCGGGATGCGGACAGCGTTCGGCAAATTTCTTTGCGGCTCTGTTTGGGCCCATTGTGTGGCTGCTGGATGGCCCCAGCCCTATTCTGAATAGTGAACGTAAAGATTTCATTTTGTTTTTCTCTTATTATACTATTTACAAAGATAGTGTTTTATTTTATACTCTGCGAGATATTGATTAATAATATTGTTGCAGATGCACAAAAACAGGGAGCCTTGTTATTTAATAATTAAATATAATCGTTAACATTATTTGTAATAGTTTTATTTGTGTTTTCTGTGTAAATATGATAATATTGCAGTTAATTTTGTTAAATTTAACACTAATGTATGATGAGATTTAAGCTACTCTTTTTTCTTGCATCGGTTTCAACACTATACATTGCAGCACAAAACGGCGATAATGTGTTGCGCTACGATCCATATATGGCTGAGCCGCTTCCAAAGAATGCCCCACAGTGGATGCAGCGCATTGTTGATGCTCCATCGGATGTTAATTTTCACGAGATGCAGCAACTGTATCAACAATGGACAGCCAATGATGTCGATGCACGAGTAAAAACTCTTGATAATAAACAAGCTGTAAACTTCTATCGCAGATGGATGAGTGCCTATCGTCGTTTTGTCGCGCCCGATGGAAGTATAATACTCCCGACAATGGAGGAATATCGCGCAAAAGTAGATGCGATGAATGCTCGCGTTTCATTAATGCGTAGGACAAAAGACCGAGAGGGTGCAAATGAACAGTTGTGGCGTAACATAGGGCCTAACCGAACCTATAAAAACGAGAATGGCACAGTTAAGCAAAAAGATTCACAAGTGTGCGTCTATCGCATTGCAGTGAGCCTCAGCGACAGTGCAACGCTATATTGCGGCACAGAGTCGGGCGTGGTTTTTAAAACCACAGACCATGGTGAAAGTTGGCAACCATGCGCACCGCAACACAATTTCGGCGGCCCTATATTCAGCATTGCCATCGACCCTACCGACAAGAACACTGTATATGTAGGTGGCGGGCCTTGGCTATGGAAAAGCATCGACGGCGGTGATAGTTGGACACGGTGCGGTAATATCGAAGGACGAGTAAATTCCATTCGCATAAATCCGGATAATGTCCAATATGTAACTGCATCCACAGGTGGCAAAGAGATTAAAAATCAGTACAACGGTTTCTTCATTTCAACCGATGGCGGAAAGAACTTCACTTGCACCCTGTCGGGACTTTGCTTTGACCACGAATTGCAGCCCGGGAATCCATCTCGCATCTATTTGCTGCGCCGCGAGAATGACGATTGGTGGGCCAAGCCCTATATCTCAACCGACGGCGGACACAGTTGGACAAGTACGGAATTTCCCGTCAGCTCTGTCATTTGCGGACGTCTGGCAGTTAGTTGCGCACCCGGCGGCGAGAATCACCTATATGCCATCACAACAAGTGACCCCTATTATTATAATACAGGTTTATATGGCGGCAAAGGCACACCATCGGTGCTTGTATCAGTTGACGCAGGCGAGACATGGACAGATAAGACTGTGTTCAAGGGCAGTCGCCACGGTCACAACACATTCTCTCCCTTTCTTGATGAAACAGGCGGACAAGGATATTTTGACATGATGATTGGTGCCTCGGCAAAAGACCCGCGCCACGTTCTATTCGGATTATGCTCACTCTATCGCTCCACCGAAGAGGGTGCTACCACATACACCGATGGAGGTATAGGAGGCTATCAGCGCAGCGACTGGATGCACTGCGACATACAGGATATTGCGGTGCATCCATGCGGCGACACATGGGTTTGCAATGACGGAGGCATAAAATACTCGGCCGATTTTTTTGAAACGAAAGGCCAAGACAGATATTCCGGAATATACGCATCCGATTATCAAGGATTAGGCATTGGCTGGAACGAAGATGTGATGGCAGCAGGACGTTGGCACAATGGAGATGTTGTCCACGCAAAAACGTATGGAGAGGGCAATTCACTGCATGTGGGTGGTGTAGAAATGCCAACCGGCTATGTGATGCGCAGCAATCCTTGGAAAGTATTTTACTCGGATGCAGGCACACGCATCATGCCGCGCACAATGGATGGAGAGATAAAAGAGGACTACCGCACATGGTTTTTCGACAAGGCGCCATACGAGGCTCTGCGCATAAATGGCGAAATTGCAACCGACCCTCGCTACGCTCTTAAAATTTTCTTTCAGGACAAGACAAATTACTACGAGGGATATATGTCATACGACGAGGGACAGTCATTCCAAAAAGTATTCGACAGCGATGCAGAGAACTTCTTTAATTATGAGTTTGCACGTTCCAACCCCGATTACATGTATATTGCCGGCACATACAATGTGTGGCGTTCAAGAGATGGCGGTCTTTCGTTTGAGGTATGTCCTGCACAACCTTTCCCCGAGCACACATGGCGTATGCCGTTTACACGTGTCACCGTAGACCCGAACAACGAGAATCACGTGATAATGGTATGCCACGATATTGCCGGAGCTGTTGCAGAGAGCTTCGACGGAGGTGACAGCTGGGCACCCATGAACATAGGCAGTGCAGCCGCGCACAAGATACATCAGGTGATACTTGTAGGCGATAATCATGGCAGCATATACCTTACCACATACGAAGGAGCACACATATTTTTCAAGGATAACAGCATGAGCGATTTTATAGATTATTCGAGCGGATTGAACCCCGGCGCCCGCATAACAAAGGTGGTGCCTTTTTATAAGGATGCAGTGCTGCGTATGGCCACAGACCAAGGAGTGTGGGAGGCTCCGCTCTACCACCGCGATTTTCGTCCGGTGGCTCAGCCCATGGCGCTGAATTTGGGCAGTGGCGATATTTCGGCGAACCCTCACATGGAGGTACAGTTCGACAGTTACAGCATTGTGCACCAAGATGAAAACACCCGGTGGCAATGGAGCTTCTCGCCGGAACCTTTCAGCGTGAGCGATGCTGATGCGCGGAATCCCAAGGTGGTATTCGGGCGCAACGGAGAGTATGATGTTACGCTCACCGTCACCACTCCTGCCGGGAGCCATAGTCGCACTATAAAGAAGATGATAACAGTAAGCGGAGTCCCCACCGAGATAGATGAAAAAAGTGCAGGCAAGGTAGGCCCGCAAAATGTGATGCTTGAGCAAGGCGAACCACTAAGCCTCTACACATCGGGACTTTGCGGCGATGCCACAATCACCATTCACAACCCGAAAGGTCATCTTTTACATTCGGCCACACTCTCTTCAAAAGAAGCCATCGAGGAAGTACAACTTCCCATACTCGACAAAGGAGTGTATATATACTCCATAAAAACAGCCACACAGAAATTCTTCGGACAATTTATTATAAAATAGAAACACCAGACAGTATGATAATGAATCGTATTCTTCTTATTGCGTTAAGCCTGACAATGTGTGTAAATGCTTCGTCACAAAAAACAAACAACAACGACAGCGTGTATACACCATATAAACTGAATTATCTGCCGGCAGGCTCTCCTGCATGGATGGCACAACTTGCCCGACCTCAGAATCTCGATTACAATGCAATGGTCGACAGTTTCAATCGCTATCTTGAGAAAAATCCCGAAGCACGCCGCAAGACACCTACCACCAAGCAGGTGGTGAATCACTTCAGACGCTTTCAAAAGGCTTATGCCCGATTCGTGCAACCCGACGGTCGTATAAAGCTCCCCTCGGGCGAGGAGTATCGCCGCGAGGTTAAGGAGATAAACAACGAAATAAAACGCCAACGCATGGCACGTGCACAAGGGCTTCACGACACTGAGCAAACGGTTGCACCATGGAGCGTGGTGGCGCCTATCGAAACTTACGACTACATACACAAAAAGATGTCGCCTGCACAGGCAAACATACAACGATTCAAGGCCTCAGCCTCGAACCCGAATGTTCTTTACTGCGGCTCGGAGACGGGAATGATATTCCGCACCGATGATAAAGGGGAGAATTGGTATCCGTGCAACGATGGAGAATGGATGGGCGGAGAAATTACCACCGTCGATGTAAGCACAACAAATCCGGAACGTGTTATAGCAGGCGCCGGAGGTATATATTGGATTTCAGACGATGGCGGCAAAAATTGGCGCGACATCACTCCCACGATGTATGGATATGCTCGCACGAGCGTAGCACAGTTTATGCCGGGTAACGACCAAATAATTCTTGCAGGAGATCGCTCCAATCTATATCTTTCGACCGACGGCGGTAACACATGGCAGTGGAAATTGAGCGGAATGGTATTCGACCTTAAGTTCTCTGCACAAAATCCGCAGGTGTGCTATGCAGCCGTCGAACATGAATATTCTACCGTAAGGCTGCATAAGAGTGTCGATGGCGGTGTTTCGTGGAGCGTGTTGGATTTAGGCGATGAGCCGCTTATCAGTGCACGTATAGGCTTGAGCGAAGCACCTACCGGGGCCGATTATGTATATCTGTGGGCATGCAGACGCAATCATCTTTCGCAGCCCGGCCCACTCTATTTCAGCGGCCCGCCCCTTTTATATAAAAGCACCGATGGCGGTGCCACATTCAGTGTAACCGACCCCGTAGAGCAGATGGAAGCGGTAGATAAGAACGGAGGACAGGGTTACTACGACCTTGTATGCACAGCCTCGGCCACCAATCCCGAACATATACTTGTGGGTATATTACAACTCTATCGTTCAACCGATGGTGGTGCCACCATCGAAAATATCGGCGGATACTATGGTAAGTTTGACCTTCATTGCGACATGCAGTATGTGCAAACTAACGGAGCCGGCGACACATGGCTCTCAACCGACGGAGGTATGATATACAGTAACGATTTCTTCGGCGAGCATGCCGTTGCAAAATTACGCGGACTTTATGCTTCGGAATTTTGGGGATTTGATATGGGTTGGAACGAGGATGTGATGGTGGGAGGACGCAATCACAATGGCAACATGTCGCACATGGATCGTTACAATGGAGCCTCAATATCCATGAAAGGGTCGGAAAGAGCTACCGGATATGTATTCCTATCTAATCCTAAAAAGATAGCCTTCAGCGACTCTGAGAATGTATTGATGCCCGACGATTGGACAGAAGAATTTGTTCCATTTCTCGACTATTGGACATACCCGAAAGAGTCGTCGCAACATGGAATGTATTTTGAGTTTGACCCACGCTATGCAAAATGCTTCTACATTGTGCAAGGTTCCTGGGACGAGGAGTATAAGTCACTCTGGCGCACAACAGACGACGGAGCCTCTTTCTCGCTGGTATATAATTTCGATGAGCCGATAAGTGCGGTTGCTGTGTCACGCTCTAATCCCGATAAGATTGTTGTGGGAACACGTGGACATATATATCGCTCCATGGACAGAGGAGAAACATTCCAAGAGTATATGATTACCGAAGAGATGACAATGGGTTACAATTATAAGATAGCCGTTCACCCGAGGAATGAAAATGAAATTTGGGTTAATGATGGCAACCCCGGAGGAATTTGGCGCACAAAAGATGATGGAGCTTCATGGGAGAAGCTCGATGAAGGACTTACCTTTGCAAATTGGGAGGACAAAGAAGAGACACACATAATAGGTCGTTTTTTCCTGACAGGCAACGAAAAAAACGCAGCCTACGCAATAGCATTTACATACGGATATTTGAATGAGACGTACACTACTCCGCGCGGACGTGTACTCTATCGCGACGATTACACCGATGGGTGGATAGATTACAGTGAGGGATTGCCAAAGGTTATGAATCTTAACCGCATGCTCCCATTCTACAAAGAGGGGCTGATACGCATAGCAACGAATAATGGAATATGGCAGAGAGAGCTGCTTGATAAAGATTTTATGCCGATAGCGCAACCACTTATTCTGAATGCAGGTTCGGGAGATAATACCGCAGCCGATTATCCGCGTACAATAAATCTTGACAGTTACAGCATAGCAAATCAAACGAATGCACTTTGGAAGTGGGAAATATCCCCTGAGCCCCTCACCATCGACTCATACGAAATTCGTAACCCGACAATCACAATTGCTCCCGACCAGACTTACGACATTTCACTAACGGTTACAACCTCTGTGGGAAGCGACACAAAAAAGATTACGGGCATGATAATGGGTAATAATCCTGTACCCGAGGAGAGCGAAGGAGAGACAGAGACTTCGGTAAGCGACATGAATGGCACAAGGGATTTGTTGTTGCAGCCCGGAAATGTTGTCAGCACCGGCGATGTGCTCACATTCGTACCGCGTAATTTGTCGGGTATCGTAGAGGTGAATATTTTTAATTCCAAGGGTACGGTTGTGTTAAGCAACAAAAGTGCTTCGACATTGAAATTAAACACTGCCGGACTTACTCCGGGCGTGCATTTCTATATGGCTTCCGACGAGCAGGGGTATAAAAAGACCGGCAAATTGTTGATAAAATAGGTGCTGTTGTTTTATTTGAGATATTCAGGAACTGATTTTATAATGTAATGAATGTGTCCTGTCGGTTGTGTAATGGAAGTTCAAACTGCGTCTTATAGGATGAAGAAGTTTTTTTTACTTATGCTTATGACCACAGCTCTATTCTGTGCCACTGCACAGAATAGAGAGAGCATTGAGCATACTGAGCTTGATGAAATAGTAGTATCGAGCAACAGATGGGGACAACAATGTTCTCAACTGCCGGTGAAGGTTGCCACACTCTTGCCCGAGGAGGTACAACAGTATAATCCGCAAACTGCAGCCGACATGCTATCCCTTTTCGGAGGAGTATTCATACAAAAAAGTCAATATGGAGGCGGCAGCCCGATGATTAGAGGTTTTTCCACAAACAGGCTGCTATACAGTGTGGATGGAGTGCGCATGAACACTGCTATTTTTCGCTCGGGCAATATACAGAATGTAATTTCGCTCGACCCATTTGCAATTGCGAGCACCGAGGTTCTGTTCGGCCCGGGCTCTGTGAGTTACGGAAGCGATGCTATTGGCGGAGTGATGGTATTTAACACCCTGCGTCCGCGTTTAAGCACCACAGCCCGACCGTTGGTGTATGGCTCGGCTACGGTGCGTACAGCAACCGCATCGGGAGAATTTACTACGCACGTGCATGCCGGTGTCGGATTCAAAAAATGGAGTTTTCTTACAAGCTACACACACTCCTCTTTCGGTGACCTCAATCAGGGTTTGCATGGCCCCGACGACTATGTGCAAGACTTCATTGTTCAACCGGGAATATCACCTGATGGAAAAATATGCGACCGTGTTTATTTAAATACCGATGAACGGTTACAGACACCCAGCGGATATACACAGCATAATTTTATGCAAAAAGTACGTTTTTCACCCGACACAGAGTGGAATTTAGAATATTCGTTACACTTTAGCGAGACTTCCGAATATTCACGCTACGACCGTCACCAACGCATGCGCAACGGCCTTCCGCGTTACGCCCAATGGGACTATGGGCCACAATCATGGATGATGAATCATTTGCGCACAGAGCATGCAGGCAAGAATATTCTTTACAATGAATTACACCTCGACATTGCCCTGCAACGCTTTGAAGAGAGCCGCATAAGCCGCGACCTCAACAAACCCGTTCGTGAGACACAGAGCGAAAAGGTGGATGCCTGGAGTGTAAACCTTGACCTGCGCAAAAGCATCAATAAAAATCTGTTCCTCTTTTATGGTGCCGAATATGTGCAAAATAATGTAGAATCTAAAGGTACGGGGTTAAATATCATAAATGGTGACAGGAGTGCCGTTCCGTCGCGCTACCCCGAGGCTCGTTGGTACAGTTATGGAGCATATCTGCAAACCGAATGGCACATCACATCTCGTTTGAACTTCGCGGCAGGCTTACGCTACAATCATTATCGCATAGATTGTGATTTTTCCACAGCGGGCTATGATGTACCTTTCGATGTTCTTCAAAAATCAAATGCAGGCAATCTCTCGGGATATTTGGGGCTGAATTGGCATTCCGACAGAGGTTGGCTTGTACGCATAAATTATGCGCGGGGATTCCGTGCACCTAACGTAGATGACATGGGCAAACTTTTTGACAGTGCAGACGGTTTTGTCACCGTTCCCAATCCTTCGCTCACTCCCGAGTATGCCGATAATATAGAATTGGGCATTGCCAAGCAGGTAGGCAACATCTTGAAATTCGACGTAACTGCATATTATACACGTTTGGACGATGCCATAGTGAAACGCGATTTCACCTTTAATGGAAATTCTCAAATGGAATACCAAGGTTCCACATGTCGCGTGCAGGCGTTACAGAATGGAGCTGTCACCGAAGTATGGGGCATACAGGCTGCTGCAAAAATTAATTTTGCCAACAGTTTCTACGCCGAGACGAATGCCAATTATCAGCACGGACGCGAGGAGCTTGACAATGGTCAACGCTCGCCGTCGCGTCATGCTGCACCACTCTTCGGACGTGCGAGCATAGGCTTTAAAGGGCAACAACTGAACATTGAGGCTTATACAATTTTTCAGGACGAATGTAGCGCCAAGGATATGCCCGAGGAGGAAAAAGAAAAAACAGAATTTTATGCTCTCGATGCTGATGGCAAGGCCTACTCTCCGGCTTGGCTGACACTTAATTTCCGAGCCTCGCTTAAGATAGGCTGCGATATTATTTTAAATTCCACAATTGAAAATATAACAGACAGACGCTATCGCCCGTATAGTTGCGGAATAAGCGCACCGGGACGTAACTTCACCTTTGGTTTTACATACAGTTTCTGAAAAAAGGATTGAAGATAAGTGGCTGTCGACAAAAAATAATAAAGCAGGCATTACTCTTTTCTGCCCATTTGTTGCTATCTTAGCACACCACACAATTATTCTTACGATGTATACAATATTGGTAACAGGAGCAAGCGGGTTTGTAGGCAGCCGCTTTATAAGAAGATGGGAAAGCGAGTATCATATTCTTGCTCCCTCTCACAGTGAATTAGACATCACATCCGATATATCGGTAGAACATTTCTTTGCCGTCCACAGACCCTCTGTGGTGTTGCATTTGGCAGCAATATCAAACACATGGTACTGCGAGCAACATCCCGACGAGAGTAGAACGGTAAATGTAGAGGGTGCGGTGCGTGTAGCGCGAGCAGCAGCCTCATGCGGAGCAAAATTCGTATTCTTCTCTTCCGACCAAATCTACAATGGAAATCTTCAGACAGGGCCTCTTTGCGAGGATGTTGCAGTTGCCCCCGAAACAGTATATGCACGAGATAAACTGCTTGCCGAACAACTTATAGCAAATGTCTGCCCCGACGCAGTGATGCTTCGTGCCACATGGATGTATGACGCCGACATTTCGGGACTTCCACTGCATGCAAACTTTGTTTCAAACATCTCCCGGGCAATACACGAACATAAATCCATATTCTTTCCCGTGCGTGAATATAGAGGCATCACTTGGGTGCGCGAAGTGGTGGAATATCTGCCACATACATTTTTACTGCCTGCCGGAGTATATAACTTTGGTGCACAAAACAGACTGAACACCTACGAAACAGCCTGTTGCTATATCGAAATGATGGATTGCGGCCGAGCCTGTGACACCATTGTCGCTGCCGACGCCGAGCGCTTCACCGAGCATGAGCGTAATATCGCAATATCGAATGAAAAGGTTTTTCAAGCATCGGGCGGATATATCTGTTTCAGCGATACGGTAGATGGATTGAGGTTCTTCCTTGCAAGCCAGAAACAGTAAACAGCTTAAATTATCTGGTCAGCGAGAAGCGAAGACTCACCCCAAAATCGGTGGTTGTGGTTGGGTAAGAGCTTGCCGAAATAAGCGGAATAGTTTGCTGACGGTCGAAGTAGAAGCTCATAGTAAGTAACTTACTATATGTGTAGTCGGCCGAGAGTGAATAGTTAAACGACTTTGTGCCGCTTGTGGCTTGTGTGGTACCTTTGTCGATGCTTCTGGCCAAAGAGCTCATATTCTTATAAGAGAAGTCGCCGCGAATGTTAAGGTCGTTGCTTACCGAATTTTTGCTTTTCTTGGCTTTCTTACTGCCACCGAAGATTTTTAACCCTACTATCTTATATCCTAAGTTTATGGCAATCTCATCGGAATAGGTCTCAACCATCTGTATGGATGTAAGGCTCAGGTTAAGCATACGTGACTTTATATATTTGCCTCCGATTGTTATGTTGTTATTTGTAGTAACATTAACGCCTAACAATGGTGAGAAAGACTCGTTTATTGATACAGAGCCTATGTTGTAGCGACTGCCGGGTATGGGCATTCCTGTGCTTGTGTTATTTACGAATCCTATTCCGTTGGCATATTCCATGTATGTTGAGTATGTGCTGTATGAACCTACTGCATATATGCTTTTGTAACCGTGCTCTATATTCACACTCTTGAAATATTTTTGGAAAAATGGGAGTTTCGACAGACCCGAGTATTTAATCTTCCAGTTTGGCAACATTCGCAGGATTGATGGGAATATGTCCAGAGGACTGCTGCCTGCATCCTTTCCTGTGTATGTATTTAGAAATGCGGGTATCATTACATCTGCCGAGTATTTGTCTACTCCGCCATTGGCCGGGTCGTATGTCTGTCCGGCAAGCGTGCTGCCTACGGGATATGTGCTTCCCTCGTAGCGAGCTTCGATACGTTTGCGCACCACTTCCAGGTTGTTCAAGAATTTGTCATATACGGCAGATTTATAGTTGTTGCTTGCACTGCCGCCTCCAAATGAATTACCGATGGTAATGGTTGTCATGGAGAAGCCGCCCGACTCCGTTGCAGGCATACCTGCGTACATAAATTGTATGTTACGACTTTTGTTTCGTGTGTGGCCGGCATTAAGGTCTATTTTAAGGTCGGTAACCGGTTCGAGCACCATTTTCAGTTGCAAATCCTCGGCTGCATTTGTTGATGCCTGCACCGACACGCTGTCGTTGCTCAGCAACCACCCTCTTCGATGTGCTTTTTCAAGGTAATCGTCGTCGATAAATCCGAATGCAAAATCCACACCCGGGGCATACATTCCTCCCATGCTTTTTTGACCGAATATGTCGCCAACCTCGGGCATGAATCCGGGCAGGCTCATTGCATAGGAGTTTGTGTAGCTGATGGAGGCACTGCGCAACATCATGAGGAATCTTGTCGGATATTGCATAGCCTTGGCAAAGGAGCTTTGTTCGCCCTTCTCCTTGGGAATTATGGTTATCTTGAGCGAGGTTGTGTCTTTGCTCTTGATAAGTATGTTATCTTCGTCTATAACTTTATATTTCAGTTTATAGGTTTTACCATTTTTGGTGCGTGCCGTAAGAGTGAATTTTTTGTTTTTCAATCCGTGGTTAAGTGTTATGTTGCTGTCGGACAGCAGTTGTATCTCTTTTGTAAAAGGTTTTAATTTTGTCTTTTTGGGTTTCTTTGCATTTTTAGAGTTTCCTTTACCGCGGCTCTTGCTGCTTGCGAAGCGTTTATTTGTCTCTTCGAGATAGGGTATAAGATTGTATAGCTTCTCGAATTGGAAATTTCCGTTGATTGTCAGATTGCGTTTATTGGATATATTGTTACCGAAACTTACATTGGAGATTCTGTTTCCTCGTGCCCAATTGTATGATGCAGTATAGTTGGCATCGGCGCTTAACCACTCAAATATGGGTAGTTTGTCGATGGGCAGTTGATACGATGCGCTGAAATTCTGTTGATACGTAAGTGGACGACCAAAGTCTCTTATGCTCATCTTAACAGAGTCTTTCCATATTTCGTATTCATTGGGATAACGTTTTTTGTTTACCGGCACATAGGGCTCTTCAATCTCGGCATTGGTACCTGTACTGAGGTTCATACGCAAATTTGTGGTAGGATCCCATTTTATCGAGAATGAACGGTTCCAATAGAACTGCTGCGAGAAGTTTAGCGGTATTGTGCTGCCGCCTGCCACGCTGTTAAGGTCACGAGTCTGCTGTTCATGATAGCTGCGTGTCATGTCTGTGTTAAAGGTGATGCTTTGTGGCAGAGGGTTTACTCCAAATTCCTTTACTATTTTTAGCCATTTAGACTTGTTCTTTATTTTTTCAAACGGCTTTATGGTTTTTATGGGGCTTGCATAGTTGTAGGCAACAGATGCTTTCCAATTTATCTTATGCTCCCAATCAATGGTGCTTCCGCTGTTGTCGGTGCGTGAGTAGGAGTAGCTGAAACTGAAATTGGCCGGGTCATAAGGCATTGACTTTCGGCTTGCAATGTTCACTTTTGCATTGCTGAGTGAGAAGTTACGTGTGGTGGAACGTGTTTCGGCTATGTTCCTTATGGAGTCGCGTGCGGCACCGCTGTAACTGTCGAGTACGTCATCGAGCAACAGGTCGTTCTCAAACGGGCTATACAGGGGTGAAGTAACCTCTTCGCTGAATGAGTAGTATGTAGGCAACGATACTTTAGCCTGTTTGGGCAGGAAGCGTCCGAAGTCGAGTGTTCCCGTTACGGTGTATCGGTAGTAGTCGTCTTTGCGTCGTGCCGACAGTTTGTCCTCAAGACCTCCAAACCCGGCTGTCTCTATTTTTCCTTGTGCTGCAAGACTTCCAAGGTCGGACAGTTTTATGTTAAGGTTTCCTTGTGCTGCCCATCCGCTTTTATTCTCAAAACCTAATAGACGCATCTCGTTCACCCACACAATTGCCGATTTTGTGTTACCGGTGTTGTTGCGCAGACCTATCATCATCACTTTTATTTGTCCCAGAGAGGGGCTTCCGACGATGCTTATACGGTTTTTGGGTGTTTTTTCGTCATATTCGCTGTATATGGTGGTGTTATTCACGCCGGAGGCTCCACTGTTGCGTAGCATGTTGCGACGCACCTTTATGTCGGTGAGCATGCTCAGCGGAATATCTATCATATTCTCGGCGGGCCACACTGCAGTGGCTCCTGTGTTGCTGTACTTGTCATAGGAGCCGTGTGGGGTGAGTGCGAGTGGTACTTCGTATTCGTAATAGTTGCTTTTGTAGTCGGAGCCGAGACGTACAAAGAGAGAGATTTCGTGATTTCCAAGTGATGTGGCATCCAATTCCGGCGCTTCGGCATGAGCATATAGTTGTATGCGCTCATACTGACGTATATCGAGGTTGCTCTTTTTGTATACGGCACGCGACTCTTTGCTGCCGAGATTGTTTACCTGAAGAGCAAGAGATTGTTCATTGTCCTGTCTCAGTTGCGGTTGCTCGGGATCGAGTATTCGGGATATTCCGGGGGGAAGCACATAGTTTACCGGGGTGCGGTCGCCGTGTTCCTCTATGTTTACGGCCGACATTGTGAAGTCCCCTGTCACTGAGGGAGATGTATTGTTCACCGAAGCGATAGATTGCCGGTAGGGACGCCAATCGCCGCGTATAAGCCTGAGGGTTGCAAAACGCAATGTGATGGGCCTCTTAAAGGCGGTCATATACATGCGCATGAAGCGTATCGAGGTGAAATCGCGTATATTGCCCACTACCTTTTCATACTCTTCTATGGGTATTCGGAATTTGTACCAATCGACACTCTCGGTGGTACCGTTGCGCAATTTTGTGGAGACGGTGCGCTTATCTGCTATGTAGTTGCGACCGACCTGCATATCCTCGGGGCGTAGCGATATACGATATTGGAAATAGTTTTCGTATTCGTCCATTGTGAAGTCTTGGTTCACATCCTCAATATCGGGAGTGGTCTTTGCTGCACTGTTGTAGCTTTGATTGTCCGATGATGCGGGTGAGTTGCCTTCGCTGTTGTTGAAGTATTTGTACCTGTCGAGAATGCTCTTTTGAACGGCATCGTAATCACCTCCGCGGAAGTAGTGGTAGTCGTCTCCTGCCGGGTCGGCTGCTATGCTGTCATAAACCTCTTGCCTTATACGCCCTTTTATGCTTGCAAGATAATCTGAATATGGCTGAAATTGCGCCTCTTGTTCGCTGCTTAATCCGTTCAGACCAACATCTTGCTGTTCTCTGCTGCCTGCATTATTGTCAAACGCATATACAAGGCTCGATGTGGTGGGTACTCGTCCGAATGCAGTCTCTTGATAGTCGTATGTATTGCTGTTCGAGGGAAGACCGTTCTCAAAAAACTTCTTTCCGTCTTTAAGAATATCTTCGGACACTTCGCCAAGGTTTATGTAGAGGTTGCCACCCATTCCGGCCTGTTCATAGATGAAAGGGTCGAGCATCCAAAATTCGACATATTGGATATTGGCAGTCTCAAAATCTGTGGTACCCAACTGGCGTGTTATACCTCCCCAACGCTTTTCGGGGTCGTTGAGTTTACCGTTGTAGTTAAGGTCGGGGTCGAGATTATATGGGCCACGCTCATCGGGATAGTAGCTTATGTTGAGCAGTGAGAGAGTTGATGATTCTCCGTATGTGCTCTCTTTATTGGGATATAGTTCGCGTTCATACACTTCGCGCACATAGTGATTCGACAGTTGGTCTATATCGCTTTTTATATGTGAGGGGGTGAGTGACGAACTGCGTCGTGTGAACAGAGGGTCTATTGTGTACCAACTGATGAGTGCACGATTGTATCCTGTACGTATATCGTTTGTGTAGTTGCTGTATGGCATTCCTGTGGGTAGTGACGCAAGCACCCACGATGATGGTGATGTAAGATCTATTCCATTCTCGGTACTCTCAAAATCGTCGATGTAGGATGCTTGGCTTTGCACCTCACTAGAAGTACCGGCGTTGAGCTTGGCAAATTCCGCCGTAAGATTTATAGAGGATGGAGCCGTGCAACTTATAAGCGGTAACTTGTCGAGCATATTTGTGAGCCATTGGCTCTCTTTTTTCCAAGAGACGTTAATGCCCCAGATTGTGTTGTTTAGCGGTTCAGACCCCATATCCACCTTGGATGTCAGTGGTTTTTCACGCAGTGTAAGGAATGTTCCTCCAAAGTTAAATTCATCCGAAAAATCATACTTCCAATTAAGACCGAGCACCGTCTTGCGTTGCATATTGAAGAGAGTGTTACTCTCCAGCGATACGTTCACCGCTGTGCCTGCATCTATGATATTTTGGTTCAGGATTGTAACAACGCCGGCCGAGTAGTCTACCTGATAGTCGACATTCTCTACAAGTGTGACGCCTCCTGCCGTCACCACAACCGAGCCGCGAGGGATATTTGTTGTTCCTGTTTGTATTACATTGGCCGAGGAGCCTGTATATTCTCCTATAAGGTAGAATTTATCTTTTTCGGCCATTTGTTTGGCTATGGTTTTTGTTGAGTCGTAAAGTTCTTGGAAGATATATTTTTGTGCAATTTCGTCATTGCCGATTTTGTCTCTAAGATAGTTGCCGAAAGGCTCTACCGATGGGAAGAAGATGCGTCCCGTCGAGGCATCCACAGTGTAGCCTTGTATAAAGTCGAAGATTCCATTGGGTGTCTCTTTTGTGTTGTTTGTGTCGAGACGGTCGAGACTCATCAGGCGCAGCAACGGAGTGCTTTTAAGGCTCTCTTCGGGAAGATATGTGATATTTGTGCCAAGACTGTCGTCGGCATAGTATATGTCGAGTTTAAATTCGTTGTTGCGAAGGCTCCTTGTCCCCAGTGAATAGACGTTCTTCATCATGAGGTTCCAGCAGCCGTTCTGCGGCGAGCAGGCATTGGGCTTCAGAAGTTTCACGAATAGTGTGGCGCCCGACTCTTTTTGGTCGCTCGAAAATTCTCCCACTTGATAGGTTTGCCCTCCGTAGGTATATTCGTAGGCTATGGCAAGCACTTCGTCGGAGCGTAGAGCGTTTTTCAGTGATATGTATCCGAGGGCATTGTTTACGGTATATTCCGAGGGGGATAGCAGACGGGCATTGGATAGCTTTTCGTAGTCGAGACCACCGTTTATGCCCTCTCCGCTGTTCAGGGTGCTGTTCACCCGGTCAATGTCGCGTATTGCAGCATAGGTGCTGTTCATTGCATTATAGAGTGTGTTGGCACCGTTATGAGGCAGATTGCCGCCTGATGATTGCCAAAGAGGATTGCTGATGTGTGTACTTTCGCCAATATCGGTGAATGCCACTACGTTGCGTGGGTTGGTATAGTCGCTTGCTTTGTTTGTTACCCACACTTCGACACGATTTATGTTTACTCCCGACATTATGGTGGGCAGTTGTGCCATGGAACGGTCATAGTTATCTCGGAAATAGTGTGAGAGGAAAAAATGCCTGTTCTCGTCGTAGTCTGTTATTTCAATTTCAAATGTAGTGAGTTGCGTGCCGCCTTTTGAACTTACAGTGGTGCTGCTTGATGTTTTTTGTGATATTACGGTTTGTAATGACAATTTGCCGAATTGAAAATCGGCACGCACTCCGAAGAGGGCCGATGCTCCGCGTATAAGGCCTGAATTTGTACCAAAGGAGACGTTGCCCGCTTCTATGAGTTTAACAACCTCGTCCTCTTTTCCTTCATATTTCAAATTCAGTTTCTGGGCATCGTAGCTGAATGTAGCTTCGGTGTTGTAGTTGAAGTTCAGATTCATCTTGTCACCCACACTTCCTTTGACGTTGAGATTTATTTTTTCGTCAAAATCGAAGCTGTTGGTGCTTCGGCTGCGTTGCGGTAACGAGGGGTTGTCGATAGTCTGCATGAAGTAGCCTATTTTCATTTCGGCGCTTCCTTGTGTTTTTATACGTACACCGCCGGGGCCGAAAATTTTTTCGGCCGGTCCGAGGTCGAAATACATGTCGGTAAAATCGAATTTGTCTTTTCCCTGTGCCGCCTCAAATTCTTTGCGATTCTTTTCGCGGAAATAGCGCATCATGGACTGGCTGAGATGCCAACGAGAATACTCGCTTTGCTTCATCATAATAGGAGTGCCCATGATGGTACCGGCTTCACCCATACGTGTTTTGAATGTATATGTGCTGTCGTCGTGACTGTAAATGGTGTCGGTGACGATATTCGTGGGTGTGCGCAAGTCCAATGGCTTTTTGTTCAGGTCGGCAGCCTGCTCGGGAATGGTCTGAGATACGGGGTAGCGAGCCGGTATCGTGTCGTTCTTTTTTTGCCGGGCCGAGCGTGTTGTTTGTATTTGTCGCCTGTTGTTTGTGCGCTCGACATCTTGCGCAGACGTTATTTGAACGGCCGCGCAGATAATGAAAAGTAAAAGTAGCGCACGTTGTATCATTTATCTTTGTATCAGAGCTGTTTAAGGGCGAGTTTTATTGTTTGTTCCACAGTTGCCGAGGGGTTGGATTTTACCACATTCTGCACAACTTTGTTTGCTGCTGCGCCGGGAAATCCCAACATCACCAATGCAGCTACGGCCGAGTCTATTGTATCGTTGTTTGCTGTTGATGCGGCCTGCGTGCTGCTTGCTCCTGCGGAGAGGCCTGAAATTTTATCTTTTAGGTCTACAATGATGCGCTGAGCAGTCTTCAAGCCTATACCCTTGACGCTCTTGAGAAGTGTTTCGTTGCCTCCTGATATAACTTCGCAAAGTTCTGCCACGGTGAATGCCGATAGTATGGTGCGTGCCGTGTTGCCTCCTATACCCGACACCGATATCAGCTGCAAGAACAGTTCACGCTCTTGCTTGCTGTGAAAGCCGAACAGTTGGTGGGTATCTTCGCGTATTACTTCGTATATGTATACTTTTATCTGTTTTTGTCCTTGCAGATTACTGTATGTATTAAGAGTGATGCTTGTTTCGTAGCCCACACCTGCACACTCTACGATGGCCGTTGTGGGATTTAGTTCAACAAGTTCTCCTTTGAGATATTCTATCATAATGGTTTTATCTTGGGTAGCGTTGCCTTATTTTAATTTTTACGTATGTTTGCCGTTTCCTATACTAAACGTATTTTTTGTTGGTTTATTGTACGCTGCCCATCTTTAGTATCTGATTGCAATGGCTGAGAACGGCGGGGCGGTGGGTGACGAATATAAGTGTCTTTCCTGTGCCGGCTTTTGTGAGACGACGCAACATCTCTTTTTCGGTCTCTTCGTCGAGTGCCGAGGTTACTTCGTCCAATATCAGAATGCTGCCGCTGCGCAATAGTGAACGCGCCACCGCAATGCGTTGTGCCTGTCCTTCGCTAAGCCCCCCTCCTTGCTCCGACAGTTCTGTATCTATGCCTTTGGGCAGTTCGCCGACATAGTCGGCGCAGGCTGTGTGCAAAGCCTTGTGCATCATCTCTTCTGTGGCATCGGGATTGCCCATAAGCAGATTATCGCGTATGGTACCGCTTATCAAGCTGTTGCCTTGCGGTATATATACGAAGTTACCACGTGTCAGAGGTGATGATTTATATGTCTCTTTGTGGTTGTATATCTCTATGCTGCCGCTTTGCGGATGTACGAGTGCCACTAAAAGGCGAATGAGTGTAGTCTTACCGGCACCTGTCTCACCCACAATAGCCGTGCTGCTGCCGGGAGCAAAATCGAAACTGAATGTGTCGAGCACCGTACGGCTGTCGTCATCGTATTTAAATGTTACATTTTTGAAGCGTACACCAGCCGTACCGGCAAGTTCTATTCTGTCGCCTTGTTCCTCTTCGGGCAGCTCTTCAAGCTCGTATAGGCGCTCCGAGGCTGTCAATGATGACACCATGCCCGGTACGTAACGGCTTAAGTCCATTGTCGGACGTTGTATAAGGCCAACTAATTGCAAAAAAGCCGAAAGTGTTCCGAATGTAATGCTTCCTGCTGCAAGACCGCCTACACCCCAAAGAAAAGCTGTCAGATAGCCTGCCGCAAACCCCAATTGGATAAAGGAGAATGCTCCTATTGAGAATTTTGCTCTGCTGCGCACTTGGTTGTGCAGAATCTCTTGAAGGCGTGTGAGCTGTTCTTCGGTGTTTCTATTCTGCTCCATTGTCTTTATGAGAGCTTTGTGTTGCAGACTCTCTTGCAACACCGATTGTATGCGACTGTCGCTATCGCGCACCTGACGGTTGTAACTGCGCATGTGTTTCACATATATACGGCTTGCAACAAGACATACGGGGAGTATAAACAGCACTGCTACGGCAAGCATCTTGTTCATGCTGAATAGTAACAGGAAACTGCCTGTCAATTGAAAAAGCACCACTGCCACTGCCGGAACAGTCTCGGTGATGAGCAGTGTGATATTGCCTACATCTCCTTCAAGTCTATTGATAAGGTCGCCTGTATGATGCTTTTGCAGATACATCCATTCACTGCGCATCAATCGCGAAAAAATGCTCAAACGCATTCTGTTGCTTGCCCTTACTCCAAATATGACATTTATCCATCTGCCGGCTCCTCGCAAAAGAATCTCGGCAAGCATCAATGCACCGATAATAACACCTATGGTTGTCAGCGCTCCTTCGGCATTGCCTGTGGCTATATCTATTGCTTGTTTGCATGCGAGCACCCACAGCAGTTGACACACCACGTCGGCAGCACCGATTGCTGTATTGAGCAAGGCTTGTGAACGTGCACCCTTTGAATTGTGCCACAACCACAAAAGCAATATCTTTATTGATTTTCTTTTTTCCACTATGGATTTTTTGTTATTTTTTATTGAAGTAAGACGCCGAATAATGTTTATACATAAACATTTTCTAAGATGTCGTCTAAATTTATATCGTTTTTATAGTGCGAAGATACAAAAATTGCATTTATTATACAATTATAATCAAATTTTGCCATTTATATATGTATGATATTCTGTTTTTTGCTATCTTTGAGATAAATCTCGAAGATAAGACGGCACTCGCTGTGAAAAAATAGTCAAGCAAGCTTGATTTTATTTCGCTCGTTTGTTGCTATCTTTGAGATAAATCTCGAAGATAAGACGACACTCGCTGTGAAAAAATAGTCAAGCAAGCTTGATATTATTTCGCTCGTTTGTTGCTATCTTTGAGGTAAACCTCGAAGATGTGGCGCACTCGTCGTGAAAAATACTGAAGTAAAATTCATTTTTCTCGCTCGATTTTTGCTATCTTCACAATTGGATAATAATATAAACCTAAACAATGTGATGCTTGATTTTATACTGAGGATTTTGGTGGCCGGTTTTTTGGGAACGTTAATAGGTCTTGAGAGGGAGTATCGGGCCAAGGAGGCGGGTTATAGGACACATTTTCTGGTCTCAATGGGAAGTGCCCTTCTCATGATTATATCACAGCATGGTTTTAATGCCTTGTCGGGAGAAGCGGGCATAGGACTCGACCCAAGCCGCATCGCCGCACAGGTGGTAACGGGAATAGGTTTTATTGGGGCCGGCACCATAATTATTAATAAACAGATTGTACGCGGGTTGACAACCGCTGCCGGAATATGGGTTACATCGGGAATAGGATTGGCCATAGGAGCAGGGATGTATATTCTGGGTATCTGTGCAACGCTGTTGGTGCTCGCGGGATTGGAGCTTTTAAGCCTCTTGTTCAAGAGCATAGGGTTACGAAGCACATACATTGAGCTTACCGTAAACAGCAACGACAGCCTTGATAAATTGCAAAAGGCCTTTCTCGACAAGGGTTACATGATAGTGTCCTATAAGGTAGAAATGGTTAATTACACTGCCGGCAATATTTATAATGTTTCGATGATGATAAAGTCGCACAACAGTGCAGATTCACCACTGAGAATCATAAGAGACTTACCGGGTGTCACTGTTCACCTGCTGGAGTAGAGATTAATGCCAAGGAGCATTATATATGACATTTTAAATATTATTAAAAGCTATATGAATTTATCTTAAAATCATTTTAATGAGACTGTTTTTATATTAAAATCTATACAAATATGAAAAAAATCACAAGTGCGTTGTTGGTTGTCGCTATTACATTTCTGACAGCCTGCAACGGAGATTCGGGAAAAGGATTTGACGGAAGTAAAGTTTTTGTCGACGATTTTAACAAGCGAGCCTCGATGCTCGATGAAAAAGGATGTCTATCGGTCTTCGATGGAGAGCTATCCACAAATCAGCGTCAAGCCCTTCAATTTTTATATGCCTATATGGCACTACCCGATATTACCGACTATTCGGGAAGTTTCCATCTGATGAACGTTGATTACGCCCTAAAGGCGCGTGCCGAAATGCCTTGGGGAATAACTGTACCCGACAGAGAATTTCTGCACTTTGTGCTGCCTGTGCGTGTGAACAACGAAAATTTAGACGAGAGCCGTCGTGTTTTTTATGAAGAGTTAAGAGAGCGCGTAAAGGGACTTTCGATGTACGATGCGGTGCTCGAAGTAAACCATTGGTGCCACGAAAAAGTAACCTACACCCCCTCGGACAGTCGCACAAGCTCTCCGCTGGCAACAGTGCGCACTGCACACGGCAGATGCGGCGAGGAGTCGACATTCACCGTTGCGGCTCTGCGTGCGGTTGGTATACCGGCACGCCAAGTGTATACCCCACGCTGGGCACACACCGATGATAACCACGCATGGGTTGAGGCATGGGTGGATGGAGAATGGCACTTCTTGGGCGCTTGCGAGCCTGAGCCTGTGCTCGACCTTGGATGGTTCAACGCTCCGGCCTCACGAGGCATGTTAATGCACACAAAGGCATTCGGTAATTATAACGGCCCCGAAGAGGTACTCGGACGCACCCCCTGTTACACAGAGATAAATGTTACAGAAAATTATGCTCCAACAGCAACCACAGTGGTGCGTGTTGTCGACGAGAATGGTCGCCCTGTTCAAGCAACGGTGGAATTTAAGATATACAATTATGCCGAATTTTACACCGCGGCACGCAAAGAGTGCAGCGCCGACGGATGCGCCTCGATAGTAAGCGGCTGCGGAGACATGATTGCTTGGGCTTATGATAAAAACAAATTCGGCTTTGGCAAGTTCACTGCCGGAAAAACCGATACACTCACCGTTGTACTCGACAAGAGCGAAGGCTTCAAAGGGACACTTACCATGGATATAGTCCCCCCCGCCGAGCGAAACACTGCACCCACATTGTCTCCCGAGCAAATAGAACATAATGCAATGCGTTTTGCTCATGAAGACTCCATTCGCAACGCCTATGTGGCAACCTTTATCACCCCCGAGGGTGCTGCAAATCTGGCTCGTTCACTCGCCCTCCCCGAGGCAGAAGTTCAACTCATCCTCAAACAATCACGCGGTAATCACGGTACTATTGCATCGTTCCTGACAAGCGCAGACAAGACTTTGCGCAACAGAGCCTTACGCCTGCTTCAAGTAATCTCAGAAAAAGACCGCCGCGACATCCCGGCAGAGGTTCTCAACGACCATCTCTTGAACACCACCTCCACAGGTGAAGGCACATCGCTATACGACCACTATGTGCTCAATCCGCGTATCAGCAACGAACTACTCACCCCCTATAAGTCATTCTTCACCAATGCACTCTCTGCCGACAGTGCATCCGTATATCGCGCCAATCCTCAATTATGGGTAGAGTGGTGCCGACAAAATATAGAGGTAGACAGTGAGTGGAACCCGCTAATGCTATGTATGTCACCCATAAGCGTGTGGAACATAAGAATCACCGACCCTCATTCGCGCGATATCTTCTTTGTGGCTGCTGCTCGCAGCATGGGTATTCCTGCACGCATAGACGAAGTTACGGGTAAGACACAATATGCAGGTGAAGATGGCAAATGGTGCGATGTACTTTTCGATGACACCTCAGAAGTTGCGGCAGCACAAGGTGGAACCCTCTATGCAACATTCTCACCAACCGAATATCAAGACAATCCAAAGTATTACTACCACTTCTCTATATCCAAGATAGAAGATGGCAGATTATTACTTCAAAATTATCCCGAAGGTGCCACATGGCGTTCACTGCTGCGCGATGGAGCGGCTGTGGATGCAGGAGACTATCTTGTGATGAGCGGCACACGTATGGCAAATGGAGGTGTGATGGCACATCTTAACTTTGTGCAGGTTCCACAAGGAGGCAAAAGCGATATTGAGCTTGTGATGCGAGAGAATAAGGACGAACTTCAAGTGATAGGTAATTTTAATAGCGAGAATCTCTATTTCGATATTGAGACGCAGCAGTCTCGCTCAATACTCTCCTCTACCGGACGTGGCTATTATATCATTGCGCTGATAGATCCGAACAGCGAGCCGACCAATCACTTTCTGCGAGATGTAATGCCCTATAAGGAGGCCTTTGAAAAGTGGGGACAGAAGATGGTGCTGCTGTTTAAGGATACATCTGCAGCATCGCGTTTTAAGGGTGACGACTTCCCCGACCTGCCCTCTACCGTAGTAATGGGTACCGATATTGACGATAAGATATATAATGAGATTGTAACAGCCATGAAACTGAAGAGCCCCAATAAGCCTGTGATTCTTGTGGCCGATACGTTTAATCGCATTGTATTTATGTCGCAAGGCTATTCCATAGGCCTTGGAGAACAGTTGGTGAAAGTCATCAATCAGTTGGATAAATAATATTTAATCAAATCCCAACCATAAAAGCATTGAGCGCAAACGAAAATTCGTTTGCGCTCAATGCTTTTATGATTGAATAGAGACGGCTCTTCAGCCTTATAACGATGTAATTTTTCTTATCCGATGGCCTCTACAATCTTTCTTACTTCATTGCAGTTTGTCTCTTTACGGGCAAATTCGTCGCTGTCGGGATTGCCCATGCTCACTCCGCTGTGACGGAATTTCATGCGACTACCTACACTTGTGCGTGCCGAAGCATGTATCTCCACAGCTCCGCAACTATCCAAAATTTGTGCAGCGTTATCGGCATTTACACCGCACCCGGGCATTATTATAAGACGATGACCGGCTTCTTCAACCAATTGCTTGAGCAGTGAGACGCCGGCAAGTGCAGTGGCAGCCTGCCCCGAGGTTAATATTCTGTCGCACCCCAATGTTATTATCTCTTCGAGCGCTTGGTGGGGGTTGCGACACATATCGAAAGCGCGATGGAATGTAACGTGCATGCCCTCTGCAGCCCTGACAAGACGTTCACAAGCCGCTGTGTCTATATCTCCATCGGCAGTCAGAGCACCAATAACTACTCCGTCGGCACCACATTCACGAGCCGTTTTTATATCTTGTTCCATGCAGCATATCTCATTTTCATCGTAGAGAAAATCGCCTCCGCGCGGACGTATAAGCACATGCATTGCTATTCCTTCTATTTTGCGTGCTTCGCGCATAAGCCCGGCCGATGGGGTTATTCCGCCTACTTCGAGGGCCGAACATAGTTCAACACGGGCTGCACCTCCGTCACGGGCTGCTATCACACTTTCTACACTGCCTGCACACACTTCGAGTACTCTTTTCATTATGTCGTTCTTTATTTGTTAGTATGTTATTTAAAATTTGTTTCGGCTTCATAGAAGCCGAAACAAATTTTAGAAGCTGTTTAATATGTAGGAATACTTTTCAACAGGTTAATGGTGCATTTGAAAAGCCGCCAATTTATTTAACCTTACATTTATTTTGTAATAAGTTCTATTATATAGTCAGGCCCCTCGGGAATATCACCGACTGTGAGTTTTACACCCTCTTTGGTCTTTTTGAATTTGACAGGCTGTTTGTCGGTATATGTAAAGGCTTTCTTTACCTTGCAGGTCAGGGGAAGAATAAGTTCATTGCTGTCGAGGTTGAATATGTGCACGAAAAGTCTGTTGCCTTTGCGTGTTGTAACGCCCCACTCTTGCGCAGGAATATCGCCGGCTGTGGTACCATATACAGTCTCGCCATTGGCGCTCATCCATTCGCCCATGCCTTTGAGACGCTCCATTGCTGTTGCCGGCAGTTGGCCATTCGGTTGGGGGCCAATGTTCATAAGAAGGTTGGCACCCTTTCCTGCTGTGCTCACAAGGAACTGTATAAGTGTTTCGAGGCTCTTGTACTCTTGGTCGATAAGTTTGTAGCCCCACATTCCGTTCATTGTCTGACAAGTTTCAAGGGGCAGACGGCTGACATTCTGTCCCGAAAGACCGGCTTTGTTCTCTCCCGGGAGGTCGCGCTCGAAAATCTGTATATCCTCGCCCGGGAATGGCTCCATGTGATGATTATTGCCAATAAGACACGAAGGTTGCAGTTTGTGTATCATGGCATACTGCTCCTCTAACTGCCAATCGAACGGGGTGGCATCCCCGTCGTGATCCCAAAGACCGTCGAACCAGATAGCGCCGATAGGGCCATAGTTAGTGAGAAGTTCAGTGAGCTGTTTGTTCATAAAATCGTAGTACACCGGCCAATTCTCTTTATTTTTGTCTCGCCCGATAACATTCAGGCCTGTGCGTCCGCGAGGATATTCGTCGCGCGACCAATCTATGTGTGAATAGTAGAGGTGCAGGCGTATTCCCTGTCGTTGACACTCATCGGCCAATTCTTTTAGTACATCGCGTTTGAATGGAGTGGCATCCACTATGTTATATTCCGACTGTTCGGTATCCCACATTGAGAAACTGTCGTGGTGACGCGAAGTGAAGCAGATATACTTTGCACCCGATGCTTTTATTGCCGACACCCACTCTTTTGCGTCGAAGCGATGGGGATAGAATGCGTCTGCAGCCTTGGCATATTCGTTTTTGTCTATTGTGGCATTTTGTAAATACCACTCGCCTTGTGCAAACATACTGTATATGCCCCAATGGATGAATATACCGAAGCGGTCGTTTGCAAATTGCTCGCGAGCTTTAAGATTCTCGGGAGTGGGCACGTACTCCTGTGCTTGTGCAGCTGTGGGCATCAGCATGATTGCTGCCAATGCCATAACTTTGATGTATCTACTGATGTTGTTCATGTTGTGATTATTTTGTTTTGTTTTTATCTGTATAATGCAAAAATATATTATACCGACTTAATCTGCAAATATTTCTCTGTTTCTTTAAAGAAGATGTATTTATTTTGCTGCTATTCATCGTATACTTGTGATTGCAACGCATAAGAGACCTCTGAAATATATAAAATAAAGAACGTTTGATAAAATCCGGGGCTGCAAGTTTATACTTGCAGCCCCGGATTTTATCAAACACCTTTAAAACTATTTTCTCTTATAAAACATTTTAACCGGACGGTAGCACACATTATCGTATTTCTTTAGAACCGTACCTTTGTCAGTATCAAATACCCAGACACTGCCATTGAGTCCATCTTGCAAGGGTTCGTAAAACGAAACATAAGTTTGCAAATGGTCGTCACTGATTTCAAATCCGGTTATTATGGCATCATTGCTGCCCACTGCAAGCAGCTCCTCTGCAGCTGTAAGCAGCTGCGACGTTGTATAGTTCCAACGGCGCACCTTGTTGCCATCGGCAAACAGTAAAGAATAGTATGTTTTATTGGCTATGCACGGCGTATTCTCATCAATAGGGCTTTTACCGAACCCAACCATTTTGAAACCTCCGTTATCCATCAGATAATTTTCGGCAAGTTCGTAGTTGTAGGCCCAAAATGAGGTTCCTATCACCAAACTGTATAACATCACGCCGTTATTGACAATAACAACAGCTTCGTTGCCGTTTAGTTTCATCTGCTCTTTGGTAGACCTCACAGGCAACATTGCCGACAGCTTTTTGCCTGTGAAATAGTTGCCTTGAGCAAAATTCTCATCGTCACGTCCAAGATGGTACGTATGACTGAAATAATAAGGCCCGTAGCCATTATATATGCTGGCAAGAGCATCAATATCGTTATCCCAAAGCACCACGTCATAGTAGTAGCCAACGCCCTGGTCTACCACGAAAGAGGCGGGAGAATATGTATAAAAGAGTTTTCTCGATGGTTGTATCGCTGCTTCGGCTGTGGAAAATTCATACACTCGCCCGTTGTCGCACAGTATCGGGTAGGCTGCTCCCACCGAACCTGTCGATGGCACCAACAGTTTTACAGGCTTATAATCGGGATATTCGGGAACGGTGAACATGTTTTCTACCACAAGGGTTTTTTCATTGAGGTAGTATACCGCCGGAATATCATTTCCCGCGCCGCTACCCCGACATGTAAATATCAAAGAGCCGCTTGTCTGTACTATATCGGCAGGATGTGAAGAGAAAAAGATATCGCTGTTATTAAGTGAGAGACAATCACCCTCTGTAAAGTGAGCCTCTTCATCCGGGTTAAGGGGAGTCTGCATAAAGGATAGCATGGGCCTGCCATCGGCATCCTCACTAAGCACAGTAATACCCTCTTCATAAGGAGAATTTACATTCAACTTAAATGGAAAAAATGCCTTTCCATCCTCGTTCTCCACTATCAGACGACAGTTGAATGAGCCCAATTTTTCGCCCACATACACAAATTCTGCGTCGTTGGAATATGGAACAAGCTCTATCTCCCAAGTGTATGAAAGTGGTTTTTCAACGTTTTTCTGCGAAATAACAGGTACGATACGCAGCGTCTCCTGCTTATCTATATTATATATACTGTCTATACCCCCTTCGATGGTTATCTCGCTCAATATGCGGTTGCCATTGGTTGTGTCATCCTCGAAGCAGGCAACAAAAAGCAGTGCCGGCAGCAGAAGTGTTAATATTTTATATATCCTCATTGCTTGTTATTTTTTTATTAAACGAATCTTTTTACACAGCACCTCCTGCATAGGGATTTGGAAAGTCGAAAGGGAAGTCGGGATATTCCGAGAGAATGTACTCCCTGTTGGCAGGGTCGCTGAAGAACTGATACATGGGATAATATATGTACTTTGTAAATACTGTACGATATTCATATACCGAGCCTAATGGAATATGTTCGAGATTCTCTCCATAGGCAATAACCATCTTGGCATAAGTCTCCGGCAGAATATCTTCGATGCCATGAAAATACTCCACCATTTTTATAAATTTATAAGGATGCCACACACCTAATTCGCTCTCGTACCACACTTTCTCGCCATGTGCATTGTACCACTGCGGCTGCTCCACTGCATTATCGAAACGTAACACTCGCACTTGGTGCAGAGAGTCGAGAGTGGGCGAGAAGTGCTCATTGTCGACAAGTTCCAGACATAGCTTGTAGCGTTTGTATCCATCTGTATGATTGCCTTCGAGATTTTCGCGGAATATGGTAACGGGTATTATTCCGTCAATGGAATCCGGCATTATACATGCTTCGCCAATCTCATAATGCAATCCCTCTATCGCTGTTGTCGAATCGGTGCGGACTGCATAACCGATGGTACGTTTTTTATTGCTTATTCCTCCCATCACTCTTACGGGAACATTGTATGTGTAACGCTTTATCTCTACCGGTGTAACCCCAAAAGAGTAACTGAGCGTGTCTTTTGTAAAGTATAAGCCCGAATGTGACAGGTCGAATTTAAGATAGTCGGTCTCTTCGCATGCCGTAAAAACGGATATGGCAAACAGCAGCGGTGTCATTGCTGCATATATAAGTCTGTTTTTGATATTCATGACTGTTCAGATATATTGTTATCAATAACGATTTTCAATCTCAGTGTCGGGTATAGGCACAACATATATCTCTTTTCCTGCCTTGTATGTGGTTGCACCATCGTGCGATAAAATATCAAGGTTCAGGCGTTTCATATTGAAGAATGTCTGCCCTTCGCCGATATACTCTTTGCAGCGCTCTTCGTTGATACGCTCCATTGTGAGTGCCTTTTCCTCTTGAGAATCCTCGATAGCATCGAGTCCGCGATGTGCACGTACCTCATTATAATAGTTTAATGCAGTGTTGTAGTCACTTTCGAGCAGAGCCTCGGCTGCAATATAGTACATTTCGGGGATTCTAATGAGATTTATTCCGGGAATGAGATTGGTGGGACGACTTGCAGCAATATTGTTAAGTTCGTAGATATCCGTTAACTTACTGAGACGATATTTCTGCTTGCCGCCTTGGTCTATCGCAGTAAAATAGGCCGCTGTACGAAAATCAAGCCCCGAAGCATCCTTTTCGTATAACGACATAAAATCGTTACGAAGGTCGAGAGAATAATAAGATGTCGTCTGCTGTAATTTCGCATTGACATTCGTATAGAATCCTGCATGATATATGCCGAAAATGGTCTCTTTAAGCGAGAGTACACCGGCAAGGTCATTTATAACCTCGGTTTTATCCTTAAGTACATATTTCGCACCATTTATGACTTTGAGTGCATATTCAAGAGCTTTCTCTTTGTTGCCCATGGTAAGATAAACGCGGGCCAACATTGCACGTGCCGCATGAACATTGAAGTGTATCTGCCTGTCGAGCATGTAATTACCATGTCCCTCATACTCCTCTTCATCGGCCAGCAAATTCTCGGCCTCGTGCAAATCGGCAAGTATATGCTCATAGTTTTGTGCAAGTGTTTCAAAGTCGGGTGTTTCCAAAGAGAAGTCGGTGGCATATGGTATACCCTCGGCCTGCGGATTAACCGTATATTGCTCGGCAAACAGACGCACAAGGTCAAAGTGCATGAAAGCACGCAATCCCAATGCCTCGCCACGATACAGTGTATATGGGAATGCCTTGGCGTCGGCCACCAATGGAGCATCAAGCACACTGTTTACATTTGATATGTTTTTATACATCTCTGTCCAAACAGATGCAAACAGCGCCTCTACCGTAGAATAATCATATTCATAACGCCCAAGAGCATTAATACCCGCCGCCGCGCTCATATTACCGTAGCACCACAGTGTCTGCGACATTATCTCGAGTGTCGAAAAAGAGAGTTCCTGACCATATAGCGAAGTGGAGCGCAGCTGAGAATATACTCCGTACATAGCATCCTCAATACCTTCGGCGGTGGAGAGCATCGGGTCGCGCTTCACCTGACCATCGGGTGTGATATCAAGAAAATCGTCGCACGATGCAATACTAAAAGAGAGTGCCGCAAGGCTGAATATATATATTATCTTTTTTATCATCTTCGTTGTATACATTAATATAAACAATCAGTAAAAGTTTGGAGTAGACATATTTTACAATGTCACATTAAAATAAAATTCAAATCCTTGACTATACAGGTAATCTGTTCCTCGCTCTATTTTCACGGTAGAGAGACGCAGAATGTCTGTAAAATTAAGTCCTGCACGCATGTTGCGAAGTTTCAACTTTTGGCAAAACTTATCGCTGAATTCATAGCTTAGGTTGAGTGAGCCTAATGTAAGAGTATTCTCTTCTTCGGCAAACCTATCGGTTTGTTTAGGACGCGACGTATCGGCAATATCTTTGTAAAAAGCATTGTCGCCAGGTTTTTTCCAACGGCTCTCAAAGACACGTTTGTCGGCATTATACCTTGGGTCGGCCCCTTCGACCTTTGTCACTCGTGTGGTGTTGTATACCCAAGCACCCATACGGAAGTTGAAGAGAGCATACAGACTGAACCCTTTCCAATAGAAGTTGGTGCTGAAAGTTCCTGTGTATTCAGGCTCGGTGTCACCTATCAGCACTTTGTCGGCCGGGTCATAGTCGAAAGTCTTTTCACCATTGCGTTTTATGTATATCTCTTTGCCTGTTGCCGGATCTATTCCGCCTGAACGTACCAATTTAAGCGCAGTGACACTCTCGCCCTCGGCATATTGTGGCAATGGTGTGAGCGAGAAACTTGCGTTCTGTTCATTCTCTTTGTTTATCTCTTCGAGAGCCTTGTTTATCTTTGTTATTTTGTTCCTATTCATATATCCCGTTGTTGCCAAACGCCAATAAAAATCGTTTGTACGGAATATATAACCATCTATCTGAAATTCAAGACCTTTATTTTGCATCTCGCCCAAATTGGACTTTGCAGTGGTGACACCCGTAGAGGGAGCCTTGGCTTTATCGAGCAATAGGTCGGTTGTGTTGCGTATGTAGGCATCGAGCACGAAATTCAAACGTCTGTTGAACATGCTCAAGTCAATACCCACATTGTAGTTCATGGTGCGTTCCCAGGTTAAATCGACATTTCCAATTGTCACAGGGATTGCTCCTATTCCGTTTTTATACTCATAGTCGTTAAGATATTGATACATTGTCATTGCTTGGAACGGGCTGAAGCTGACTTTACCTGTGTATCCCATGCTTGCACGCACTTTGAATATATCGAAATGCTTTTTTATGCTCCTCATGAAAGGCTCGTTCATTACACTCCATCCCAATCCTCCTGACCAAAAATGTCCGAAGCGGTTATTCTCGCCAAATTGCGATGAGCCGGTGGTGCGCCACGTTGCATCGGCAAAATAACGGTTGCGATAAGCAAAGTTACCGGTGGTAAAAAATCCCACATCCGCAGTCTCGGCCAAACTGCCATAAGGGGTAAGATTCGTAGGATAACCGGCTGCATTACCTATGAACGAGAGGTGGTCGTTGTAAAAACCGACTGCCTGTGTCGTTTCGCTCCGGCTGTCAGAGTGGTTAATCTCCCATCCTGCCGAAAGACTTATAAGCGACTCGTCTCTAAATATCTTGTTGAATGTGCCCACAATGTTTCCGTTGTAGCTTGATGCACGTGTAGAACCTTTCGTATACTGCCCTCTCTTGCTTAGGTCGGGTTCATTCTTGTAGATGCGGGATTTTGGCGAAGTAAAAATATCGCTCCATCCTATGTCGCTCGATATATTAAAATGTCCGGTAAGAAGGAACATTTTGCTAATGTCCCAACGCAGGTCGGTGCTGTTTGTGAGCATGCGCTCGCCACTTTCCGAAAAACTTCCCAACGTAGCCTCGTACAGCGGATTGTCAATATCCCACGCAAGATTATTATTAAGTGTCCCGTCTGCATTGTAAATTCTCTCATAAGGATTCATCTGCACATATTGCGAAAATGAGCCGTAGGGAGTGTTTTTCACATCAATCTCTTGATATGTGGTTCTGTTTGATATTGTTATGGAATTATTTATGAAATAGTCGAGTTTAAATCCAATGCTGTAACGTTTACGATAGTCGTCTTTCATGACACCCTTTGTGTCGCCGAAACGCCCCATAAGTTCGTAACGCAGATTAGAGGCTCCGCCGTATATGCGCAAAGAGTGGTCGTGCGAGAGTGCGGTACGAGCCGGTTGTGAGAGCCAATCGGAGTTCTGCCCGGCCATCACTGCCTTATATCTTTGATTATATAGTTCGTCATATTCATACTGCATAGGAAGCCCTGTTGCAGAGTTGATGGCTCCTTTTGCATCGTATAGTCCGGCAAGACGCTCATATTCAAGTTTTTCGGCTGCACTTAGGACATCATAATCACCTAATACCGGAAATTGCAGATTTCCCGTAAAATTGTATTGAACACGCAAGGTGCTCTCATGTATGGGTTTGCGAGTTATTACAATAACGCCGTTGGCTGCCTTTGAGCCATACAATGCTGTTGCCGACGCATCCTTTAGGACCGTAACTTTCTCAACCTCGTTTATATCAAGGTCGTATAGGTCTTGCATTGTTATTTCTGTTCCATCGAGGATGATGGTAGGTTGATTAACCTGCTGTCCCGAATTTGAAAAAGAGCTCATTCCTCTGAGCACTAATTCGGGCATGTGGTTGGGATTTGAACCTTGACTTGTATTCTGCACCATTGCCATTCCCGGGGTGAGCGCTGCTATTGCGCTAACCAGATTAGTTCCCGAGACCTGTTTAAGGTCGTGGCCTGACATTTCGGTTGCCGAGCCTGTAAAAGTCTTTTTATTTTTTGTTACAAAGCCGGTAATCACTACATCGCCCAAGGTATTGGCATCCTCTTCAAGTTCTATTCTCATTGCCACCAATTTATGCGACAATGAACTGAGTTCTTTTGTTCTGTATCCCACAAACGATGCTTGAATTTCAAAATTCTTCTCTTGCACCATAATCCTGAAGCCGCCCTCGATGTTTGTGGATGTCCCATCGAGCATTTTACCGTCTTTCCAAATGGCTATAGAAGCACCTATCAATGGTTCGCCTGTTTTTTTATCTACTACAACACCATATACCAGAATACCATCATCGGCGGCTACATTCTCAACATCTGTGGTTTCTTTGGGCAAGGCGTGCATAGCCTGCGTTGCTCCTGTAAACAGCATGAGCAGCAGAAGTATTATTTTCTTGCCCGCGAATCTGATTCTTCGTGTTTCTTTGTTCATTGATATAAATTTTAAAATACAACAAATTCACCGTTTCATGGAAACTGTTTGATTCTCTGTTCAGATTATTTTTAAAAAATAGTTTTTATGTTTTTCCTCTGTTCTTTGTATTCAAAAAAAACCATCCTTGCTACTTCGCACTATTATAAAAAGTTCACACCGCATTCTCGGGAGATTATCAAACAAACTATTCCGTTGGTTTATAAAAGCCAAACAAAATAAAAATATACTGTTTATTAAATTTATCTTATTTATTTGTGATAATCATATATATCAAACAGCAGTATGTTATTAATAGCGCGTGAAGATAGATAAAAAGAGCTCTCCGTGCAATAACGGAGAGTTCTTTTAAGATATTTCACAATTGTTATTTAACAAGTACTTTCTTGCCGTTGACAATATAAATACCGGGAGCTGTTATCTGCTCTATGCGACGTCCCGAAAGGTCGTATATGCCTTTTACTACTGTCTCGACGGGAAGTGAGCCGATGCCTGTATCTTCGCCACTCTTTACTTTCAGCACTACATTCTTGTAAAGTGCAACATTGTCTGTGCCGTTTGTGATATAGAAGTCTTCACCTGTTATTGTACCATCCTCGTTGAGTGTAAATTTCACAGGTACGGTGGTGCTGCCATCTTTATTTGCTATTTTGTAGTAAGATTCGCCTGCAACAATGGTTCCGACAATTGAGCCTGCACGCAATTCGGCGCTGTTGTTGTCCTCGGCTACGGTCAGAAGTATTCCACCATAGTTGAGTGCCGCAACATCGTTGCCCATGAAGTTTGTAACAAGATACATTTCATAGGTTTCATTGTATATTACAACCACTTCAAATTCAGAGGGATAGTCTTTTCCATCGAGTGAGGTTACATTGGCAGAAAGCAGATATGTGTTATCCCAGCTGAAAGGCTCGGGAACATATGCAGAAGCTGTTACACCGCTGTACGAACCAAGTTCGCCGGTAGTGGACATGGTACCAAAATCGAATGTCATAATCTTAAAGTCGGGGAATGTAATAACACCGTTCTCCACTGTAAGTTTCAGAGCGTCTGTGCCACCATTTGCATCGGCAAGTTGTGTATAAAGACCGTTACCCAACGATTTAAGAAGTGCAGCTCCGTAGCCACCGTTCAGTTTAAGTTCAGCGCTTTTACCATCCTCGGCAACGGTCAGCAAAAGACCGCCTTGATTAAGACCGCCGATGTCATTACCCATGAACTTTGTTACATAGTAGGAATCAATCACATCGAAATATGTGACGCTGAAGAGGAATTCCGCGGGAAAGTCGCCATTTACGGCAGAAGCCTTGGCAATAAAATCACCGGCCCACACAAAAGCCTCGGCAGTGGGTTTTACGGCTGTCATATCCTGATAGAATACAACGGGTTCTTGCTTGCCTGTGCCAAAATCAAGTTTCTGAACAAAGAATGAAGAGAGTGTCAATGTTCCATCATCATTCAATGTTAAGGTTATAGGATTGGGAGTACCTGTTTGGTCGGTCAATTGCAGGAAAGTTCCATCGCCGAAGCTATATAATAGTGCTGTGCCGTAATAACCGTCGAGAGCGATGGATGCGCTTTTTCCATCCTCCGAGGGGGTAAGTTTAAAGCCTCCTTGATTAAGTGTACCAACATCGTAGCCAAGGAATTTGCTTACATAGTAGGCATCTATGGCCTCATAATAAACAACCTCGATACCAAATTCATAAGGCCATTCAGCGTCAACATCGCTGCCGGCAAGAATAACACCACCTTCGGCTACTTTGACATTATATAATCCGTCCCATGTAAAATCTGAAACAGCCTCATCGGCTTTACGCAAACTTCCTCCATTGTAATACTGTTTGAGAACCACTTTGTGGAAAATAGTATCGTTGCCGGTAGCTTCGCTCACTCCTGAGTAGATTGTATCTTTTCCGATGCTGAATCCATAGGAGAGTGTCATCAACTTCTCGCTTGAGTAGTTAAATACAATGCTGCCTTTCTTGGATGTAGCACCGTAGATGGGCACGAGACGCAATGAGTCGGTATCGTTAACAAGAGGATAGATACTGTCGTAGGTAAATGTCATTGTAAGACCATCGAAAGTTGCCGGCAGAGTGAATTTGTCGAGACCCTCGATTGAGAATGTCGCATCGTAGGCTGTATTTGCATCTCCGCTCTTGGCAATGGCAACAGCAAAGTCTTTTGGCAGGGTGGAACCCTCCATTGTGTCATACGCACCTGCTCCGGCTTTGAATGTCCACTCGCCACTCATATCGGGCACGTTGACCTCTACTCCCGACGTCATTGTGAGTTTGGCATTCTTTACGGTTGCAAGGGTTACACAGGTCGACGTAGAGAAATCCACCTTCACGATTGTAAAATCGGGAATTGTGATAACCTTTGTATCGGCATCATAAGTGTAGACCGTAGAGTAAGGTTCGCTCGAAGTTTGAGTTTCGGCGTCCCATATCGAGAAGGGATAATCGCCATTGGCATTGGCAACAGCCACGTAACCGCTCCACAGTCCATAGTTGGCACCGTTGGGATTTACGATGTTGAGGGTTTTTGCCGCTGCGTCAATTGAAGCCACAGGCTGCTCATATTCAGCGCCTGCAAGTCCTGCAATCATCGCTGCATACACACTGTGACTCGAGATTGTCACATCACACTCTGCTTTGATTGCATCAGCATAAGCCTGTCCTGCATCGGTGAGCTTTGTCTCGGATGTATATTTATAGTCACCAAGGAGGTCGGCCATAGAAGCGACCTGCGCACTTGTGGGTGCTACAAAAAACATCAGGCATGCTAAAAGCATAAAAAAGTAATTCTTTCTCATAAACTGATTGTTTGATTAATAAAAATATGGTTATGATAGTAAGATAATGTCAATGATTGTGTTCAAGACGGTCGATAATATTATCAATGCAGTTTCTCCAGCATCTCCTTAAGCGCATCACCCCTGCTCGGACGCGGAGCACCATGCATATACAGACGTCCGTCTTTATCGTAAATAACAAAGAAAGGGATTCCGCGCACATTCAGTGCTTTTCCAAGAGTGTTGTTGCTATCGATTAATTGATAACCATGCATATTATGCTCTGCCATTTTTTGTTTCCAGGCATCGACATCTGTGTCTATTGAAATTGAGAGAAAGACCACATCGTCGTTCTGCAATTCTTTCTCTAATTTTTGCAGATGAGGAATCTCTTTGCGACAGGGTGCGCACCACGAGGCCCACATATCTATATACACATATTTACCCTTAAAGGTAGAAAAATCCACAAGATTGCCGTTTGCATCATACAACTTGACGCTTTGCGGAAAAGGTGTTCCCTTTATAGTGGCACGACGTTCGTCGTACGCTGCAAGATGTTTCCCATCGATCCCGTATTTTTCGACAGCTTCGCTCAATTGCGCACGCCCTCCATCAAAATCGGCCTCGTAATTGTGACGTGTTAAAAAATTCTCAACCAGCGATGTTGCCACACGCTTTCGCAGATGTTCGTTCTTATAATTTTGATAGAGATAGGCCAATTTGCCGACAAGGGTTGTATCTTGCGGAATATTTTCTTCTATTATAAGATACGATTCAAAAAAGAGTGCAGCCATACTGCTGTCAAAGAGATTGCCCGCACCGGACAAAATATCGCCACTGCATAACGACAGTGAATGTCCTGCACCGTCGGCACGTCTCTTGGCATTCTGCATGGCATTATAGGCCGATATATACGACCACAATTTAAGATACTCTTTTACAGGCACACTGCAATCAGAGAGTGACAACAGGCTATCGGCGCTTGTCATATAGCTTAGGATAAGTCTGTTTATCGCCGCATCATCTGTCGCATCCGACATCCACAATCGACGACTGTTTGCATTTACAATATCCTGATAGGCTGTCAACGCCACATTATCCGAGGAGGAATCTACACGCATCGAGGTTCCACGCATTGTCAAAGGAACACTCAATTTCTCATTGCCGGGAAGATACAAAGTTGTATAATATTGGGCACCGTTTCTGACACCGAAAATCTTATAAAAGCCTGTTGAGGATGAAGGCACCTCGGCAAAAAAGATATTTCCGCCTTTATGCTTCATCTCCAAAGCATTATTACCCGAATCGTGCATCAGAGGAGTGATATACATTGCCAGGCCGGGCACGACACTGTCGGGCACAACGGCAAGTTCCACCTCCTTATGCTGTGCTGTTGTAACTATTGCAACACACGCAAATAATATAAACAAAAAAATTTTTTTTCCCATTCTCGTTCTTTCAATAAAACTTGGCAAAGTTACAAAATAACAGGCAATTCCCAATAAAAACCGCATAAAAATTTATAAAATACCACATTTAGTATACATTTTTAGGAAAATAAAAAGCTACAAAGTAATTTTGACATCAAACCAAAAGCTGTTTGGGTTTTATTTTGAATCTATCAGAAAGGTGCTTCAGAGCAGATTTTCTATGTTAACAACTTTTCCTGACCTATAAAAATCCGTCGATATAAATTTAAACGGTTTCTAAAAAAATCAACAATTAAAAAACTTTATAATTCAGCATACAATATATAAATTTGCAATCGGCATCATTAATAATAATTCACACTGAAAAATCATGAGAAATATAATCATCACACTGCTTATCGTCATATCTGTCAAAACAACAACAGCGCAAACTGTATGGCACAATCCGTTGGATGCCCAACACCCGGCCATACAAGGACAGGCTTTTGCTGACGAAGAGCGCGAGAATCCTTATCATCGTTTTCCCAAGAGATTTTCAAACGAGCTGCGACCCGCCGTGTGGGCACAATCGCGACACTCGGCCGGAGAGAGCATTCGCTTCAGCAGTGATGCACGCAACATCACCATCCGATATATAACAAAAGGAGCACGACAAATGCACCACATGCCGGCCACCGGAGTATCGGGCATAGACCTGTATACACACGACAAAAACGGCAACGAAATATGGCTTGCAGGCAGATACTCTTTCGGCGACACCATTCTGTGTCGATATTCGGGTATTGAGATAGAGAACGGGAGCAAAGAGCAGAGCTACACACTCTTTCTGCCACTTTACAGCGAAGTCCTCTGGTTAGAAGTGGGCACCGATACAAATGCTTCGTTTAGGTTCCTGCCACCGCAAGGAGGCAAGCCCATTGTTGCATACGGCACATCCATCTGCCAGGGCGCCTGTGCCTCACGTCCGGGAATGGCGTGGACAAACATACTGCAACGACACATGGGACATACGGTGATGAACCTTGGATTCTCGGGCAACGCAATGCTCGAAAAAGAGGTTATTAAAGCCATTGCAGAGATAGACGCACACATATATATTATAGACGCCCTTCCCAACGCCTGCGCATTACAACCGCAAATTCTGCAAGACACCATAGTAAAAGCCATAAAAGAGCTGCGAGCCGCACGACCGCACACACCAATTCTTATTGCCGACCATTTGGGCTATCCCCACGGCAAAGCCATAAAAGATTACAAAACAAGCCATAAACAGGCCAATGATGCACAAGCAGCAGCATATAACCAACTAAGAGACGAAGGAATGCAAGGCATTTATCACCTGACATTCCAAGAGCTTGCAATGCCACTCGACGCAACAGTGGAGGGTATACACGCCTCGGACTATGGCATGCAGCACTACGCCGAAGCCTATGAAAAAAAATTACGCAGCATACTGCACGAGGAGAGAGGCTGCCACATAACCACCATACCCACAGTACAACAACGCGACAGTTACAATTGGCGCGAACGGCACGAAAGCATCATTGCATCGAACAACAAACAACACTACAACAGAGTAATAATCGGAAACTCCATAATACACTTTTGGGGTGGTGCAGAGGGAGCACCGGCGCAACGCGGCAAAGAGAGCTGGGAGAAACTTCCCGGCACCTCACTGAATCTCGGATTCGGATGGGACAAGACAGAGAATGTACTGTGGCGCATATATCATGGAGAGCTTGACAACATCACAGCCGACAAAATATTCTTGAAAATAGGCACCAACAACATTGCAGCAGGCAACAGCGACGAAGAGATTGTCTCAGGAATCAAACAAATTCTCGAAGCAATTTCGCATCGTCGCCCCGAAGCCAAAGTCACTCTCATGGGAATACTTCCGCGCCGAGGCGCAGAGCAACGCATAGCAGAACTTAACAAGAAGCTCGAACAAATGGCTCAAAAAACAGGCGTCAGCTTCTCAAATCCGGGAAAAAAGCTTCTCAATGCCCACGGAAAGACCGATGAAAGCCTATTCACAGACGGGCTGCACCCTAACGCCGCAGGCTACCGCAAAATTGCACCATTCTTTCGATAAACATCAACATAAAAGCATATAAAATAAATTAAAGCCACTCTGAATGAGTGGCTTTAATTTATTTTTACTATCTTCGCCAAATATTAAGAAGCTGTTTAAATTTATATCACTAAATCTTTTATAGAGCAAAAATAATAAAACAGCTTTATAACACCCACAATACCAATCAAAATAAAAAAAATACTACTATGTTCAAAAACCATCTGAAACAGAGCCTGTTGCTAACAATTGCAGCACTTATTGTTGCTACAAGCAGTTTGGCACAGACAACATTTGTCAAGGGCAAACTTTATCACATCATCTCGTCGGACAAGACAAAAAACATTCTTTCCGAGAAGAGCGGTAGCACCCTGGGTACAAGCAAGCTTGAAAAGAAAAATGCCACACAGTATTGGAAAGTCTCAGAGCTATCCGGCAGTTGGCGCTTCATCAACCCTCTGAGCAATCAAGCAATCAGAGCAAACGGTAATCAAGTGGAGCTTGGCGAGAACAACGGCTCCGACGAATTACAATTATGGCAATACGAAGATGGGATTCTCTATCCCACCAATCGTCCCGACGTTGCAGCCGCATCCGATGGAAAAGGCAACATCATCCTTATTGCGAGAGACAAAGCAAAAGGTAACAAAGCAGCAAAATTCCTCATCGAAGAGTCGGAGTATGCAGGATTCGACGACGACCTGACCTACCTCATACGCTCTGCCGCAAACAGCGAACTTGTGCTTGGAAATGGCGATTCCGGCGAGAATAACGCACGTATAGTAGCCGAAAAAGCTAATGCCGACAATAGAGGACAATATTGGAACATAAAAACAATCGACCTCTTTACATTTGCAGTGGAAAATGCCTTCTACAGCCAAAATTTCGACGATGGCGGCAACAATGCAAACATCAACTATCTGCTTCAATGGCCTGCCGTAAATGGAGTATGGAACAATGCTAAGTTCCATTTTGAACCCGTAGAGGGTAACAAAGGCTGCTACCGCATCGTATCGGCAGGCAAAAGCAAAATGTATACCCTTGTAGAGGGTCGCATGATGCTTGTCGACCACAACACCGATGATAAGAACTCTTGGTTCACCTTTGAACAGGTGGAAAAGCCCAAAATAGAATCACCCTATTGGGAGGACGAGACAATGTTTGCCGAGAACAAAGAGATGACCACAGCAACATACATGCCTTACGACAACGAAGCAGCCATGCTTGCCGATGCCGAGTACTACGCAACACCATGGACCGTACCCGTAAACAACCGCTTCATGTCGCTCAACGGCACATGGAAATTCAATCTTGTGAGCGAGCCATCTGAACGTCCGATGGATTTCTACAAAGACAACTATAATGTAGAAGCATGGGATACAATCCCCGTACCCTCAAATTGGGAGATGCACGGATACGACAAACCCATCTATAACAATGTAGAATACCCACACGCCAACACCCCGCCATTCATTAAAGCACGCCCCTATTTCAACGACGGTGGCAAAAACTACGGAATTAACCCCGTTGGTTCATACGTGCGCACATTTGAGATACCCCAAAATTGGGACGGACGCCGCACTTTCATACACTTCGGCGGAATATATTCGGCAGCATTCGTATGGCTCAACGGCGAATATGTGGGCTACACACAAGGCTCAAACAATGTTGCAGAATTTGATATTACAAAACATCTGCGCAAAGGCGAAAACAGATTAGCCGTACAGGTATTCCGCTGGTGCGACGGCTCCTACCTCGAGTGTCAGGATATGTTCCGCATGAGCGGCATCTTCCGCGATGTATACCTTTATAATGTACCAAAGACAGCAGTCCGCGACCATTATATAACCAGCACCCTCGATGCAGAGCGCAAAAACGCAACAGTAAACGTACAGCTTACCATCGACAACCGCGATTTCCTGCCCGAAGGCAAACAAATAAAAGTATCACTCTACGATAAAAACAACAACCTTGTTGCCACAGAGACTGTGAAACAAGCCATGAAGGCCAAGATAGCAGCCCCCGAAATAAATGCAACACTCAAAGCGAACAACATTGAATTGTGGAGCGCCGAGAAGCCTGTACTATACACAGTCCGCATAGTACAGCTCGACGAGCAAGGCAACGAAGAGATGGCATTCAGCACCAAGCACGGTTTCCGCGATATTGAGATAAGAAACTCCCTCGTATACATAAATGGCGAAAGAGTAATGTTCAAAGGCGTCAACAGACATGACACACACCCACTTTACGGACGCGCCGTAACAACCGAGTCGATGCTGCGCGATGTAATATTGATGAAACAAAACAACATCAACACCATACGCACAAGCCACTATCCCAACGCAGCACGCATGTATGCAATGTTCGACCACTATGGACTTTATTGCTGCGACGAGGCCGACCTCGAAGATCACGCCAACCAAGCAATCTCGGACAGACCCTCATGGATACCCTCATTCGTCGACCGCATAAACCGCATGGTGCTGCGCGACCGCAACCACGCATCAGTGGTAATGTGGAGCCTTGGCAACGAAGCCGGCAATGGCGAGAACTTCCGTTACTGCTACGACGAAGCAGCCCGTCTCGACAATCGTCCGATACACTACGAAGGCACACGTACAAACGGACAATACGGAGGTGGCCGATTCTCGGACTTCTACTCTAAGATGTATCCCGACATGAATTGGATGAACAATAACACCAGCAACCTCGATAAACCGATGTTCCTATGCGAATATGCACACGCAATGGGTAACGCAATAGGCAACCTCACCGAATATTGGGATGTGATGGAAGCCTCAAATGCCTGCATCGGAGGTTGTATATGGGATTGGGTAGACCAAGCAATATATGACCCGCAGGAGATTAAGCAAGGCATCTTCCGCCTGCATACAGGCTACGACTATCCCGGCCCCCATCAAGGCAACTTCTGTTCAAACGGCATTATACCGGCAACACGCCAAGAGAGTGCAAAACTGATGGAGGTTAAAGCCGTATATCAATATGTTAAATTTGACCTCACAGGAATAGATCGCCAAAAGAACACCGCAACAGTGCGCATAACCAACAAATACGATTTTCAATCGTTGGCAGATTTCAACCTCGTATATGAAGTTGTAAAAAACGGCAAAATAGTTTCCAAAAAACAGACAGCCCTGCCCAACGTGGCTCCTAACACAGATGCCACCCTAACGCTCAAACTAAAGAAAGCCGCACTGAAGAAAGCCGAAGATAACGACATAGAGACAATGCTCAACCTTTACATTGTGCAACGAAATGCAACACTTTATGCAGATGCAGGACACGAGGTTGCACGCAAACAATACACCTTGGTAGAGCGTGACGAACTTGACGATATTTCATCAAAAGGCTCACCCCTTGCCGCAACATCGGCTCTTCACGAAATTAAGATTGGCAACGACAAGGTATCAGTCTCTTTTGACCCCGAAACAGGCCGCCTTACAAGCCTCGCCTTTGACGGACGCAACATTATAGCCGACGGACAAGGATTCATCTATGACAACCACAGATGGATAGAAAACGACAGACAGGGATACGACTACTACGAACAGCGTAACAACAACCACAAGACATTCGACCAGACAAAGAACGGATTAGAGGCCGCAGGCACCTGCACAGTCGAAGAAGATGATGGTAACACCGTAGTCAAGACTGTGCGCAAGGGAAGCATCTGCGACACAGAAATAGAGTACACCATCTATCCCCAGGGAATTGTGGATATAGAAGCTACATTCATCCCCAAAAACGGGCATCTGCGTCGCGCCGGTCTTGTATGCTGCATCGACTCCACACTGAAAAAAGTAGACTACTACGCTCATGGCCCATGGGAGAACTATTGCGACCGTAAAGCATCGGCTCTTGTAGGACGATATTCGACAACAGTCGACAATATGCTCGAACACTATGTAAAGCCTCAGACATCGGGTGGACGCGAGGGATTGCGTGAACTTATTCTCAGCGACAATAGCGGATTCGGTGTAAAGATAGAGACCGAAGGAACTGTAAACTTCTCGGCACTCCCATACACCGATGAAGACCTTATGAAGTGTGGCCATGAGTGGGAACTTGTTCCGCGTCCCTACACAGTGGTACATTTCGACGCATGGACACGTGGCCTTGGCAACGCTTCGTGCGGACCCGGCACACTCGAGAAGTATTATGTTCCCAATAAAGAGATGAGCTATAAACTGCGAATCTCGGCAGTAAAGTAAGCTGCAGAGCAGAGAGACTCTCAGAGACAATAAAAAATCCCACAAAGTTCTAATGACTTTGTGGGATTTTTATACACCATTATCAAACATCAGCCTGCCACAACATTATCCATGATAATATCGTGTAATTCACAAGGCAACATGTCAAACAGCTGCTCTGAGTAGCATACACCTATTTTATAAGCTCTAAAGCCCATCAATGAAAGATATTTGTCATAATAACCTCTTCCGCGCCCCATGCGCTGTCCGGCAACCGTAAATGCCAATCCCGGCACAACCATAGCATCAATTTCGGATGGGGAGACAGCCGTTCCATCAACAGGTTCCATTATACCAAATGCCCCTGCCGATAGCCTGTCGGGATTGTATTCATAGAAATTCATGGAATCGCCCTCTATACGCGGAAGAAGCACAGTGCAACGCTCAGATAGTTCCACAATGAGCTGAGATATATCAGGTTCGTCGGGCAACGGGCTGAACAGAGCCACCACTCGTGCACTCCTTACAGCGTCGAGCGCAGCAACAGTCGCACAGATATGTGCCGAGCGGTTGTCCTTTGCATCAACAGGAATCTCCTTTATCAACATGCGCACGCAGCGCCTTACATCGGCCTTACTCTTCATTTGGAATATTTCATTTCGTCGAACATCTGCAATAATTTGCCGGCAGCAGCAAAGGATGTCAGTTTGCCATCATGCACATCTCTTTCAAATGCGGCAAGATGCTCAGGCATGCCCTCGGCATTATAAAATCGCGAACGCAGTTGCTCGTTTATGGCTTCGTACATCCAATATTTGGCCTGCTGCTGACGACGTTCCTCAAAACAGCCGCTCTCTTTTACAGCCTCGATATACTCATAAATCATATTCCACACCTCATCTATGCCAAAGCCATAGAATCCCGAGTATGTCAGCACTTGCGGACGTATGCCACTCTTAGGCATAGGAAAAAGTTGAAGCGCATTGCGATAGTGTGTGGCGGCCCTCCGCGCCTCGTCAACATTTGCTCCATCGGCCTTATTTATAACTATTCCGTCGGCCATTTCCATTATTCCGCGCTTTATACCTTGAAGCTCATCACCTGCGCCTGCAATCTGTATAAGCAAGAAAAAATCAACCATCGAGCATACAGCAGTCTCGCTCTGCCCCACTCCCACTGTCTCTACAAAAATGGTATCGTAGCCGGCAGCCTCGCACAATATAATAGTCTCGCGCGTCTTGCGTGCAACGCCGCCCAAAGAGCCTGCCGAGGCACTTGGGCGTATAAAGGCATCGGGGTGCATCGATAGGCGCTCCATTCGTGTCTTATCGCCCAATATACTCCCTTTTGTGCGTTCACTGCTTGGGTCTACGGCAAGCACGGCCAATTTGCCGCCATTCTGTTGAAGCACATGTATGCCAAAGGCATCTATCGAGGTGCTCTTGCCTGCTCCGGGAACGCCGGTTATTCCCACTCTGATGGATTTTCCGGAGTGTGGCAGACAACGTTCAACCACTTGTTGTGCCACCGCCTGATGTTCGGGCAACAGGCTCTCTACCAATGTTACGGCACGCGACAACACAGTGACATCTCCGCGTAATATTCCTTCGACATATTCGTCTACGGATAGATTTATGGCTCTTTTGCGCTTGCGAAGAGAGAGGTAGGGATTAATAGAGTCGAGACGCTCAACTCCGTCGTTCACTTTTAGTCCTTTATAGGCTTTGTCATTCTCGGGATGTTCCATAACGGTTATTTTCTATGAGTGCGAATATACACAAAAAATGGAAGTTCCTTCAAAGGAACTTCCATTTTTTGTGATACCTGTCAACAGGTTATTTACTTCATGGCGTAGTTTGACATCAACAACAGGCGTGCCATCCCTACACCTGCCTCGTCAAGCGTTACATCCATTGTTTCGCCATTCAACAGATAGAGCTGTGCATTATTGCCGTCTATTGTCATCAATTTGTTTATTTGATTGTTGTACTCGACACTCCAACTGTTGTCGGCCTCGTCAAATATAAGGTTCAACGCAATTTCGCCATTTGAGATATTATATCCGTCCTCTTTTGCTGTAACGGTAATATCATCACCATTGACATTCTTTACTATTTTTGTTTCACCGGCCTTGCTGCCAAGGGCATTGTTGCCTGTCCAGAATTCTATTGAATTGAGCACAAGAATATCTGCCAATATTGTTATTTCGTAAACGGGAATTATGTGCATTCCCACGAACAACAACTCATTCACAAATTTATCGCCCACGCCTTCGTTCCATGTCTTCAGTTTGTTGGTAAGACTGAATGAACCAATACATGATGACATAAGAATCGATACCGATAGCAGCAGTGCTGCAAATTTTACACTCTTTTTCATAATAATACTTTTTATGTTAATATTACGGTTTTTCCTCTTATCTTACATGAGGATTGACAAATGTAATGTTTTTTATTAAGAATCGCTTAAATTTGTATTAAAATTATCATCACGAACCCTTTTTATGCTTTTATCGTTGTCTTTTATATTCAATAGAGGTGTTCTCTTTTCTTTTGCGTTATAACACTCCGTTAACCACCAGAGCCTTTACAAGAGAATAGAATTTCTCTACTGTCGGAATCTCGACACGTTCAGTGGGTGAATGGGGCGACATAAGGGTGGGACCGAAAGACACCATGTCCATTCCCGGATAGTTGGTGGAGATGATTCCGCACTCGAGGCCGGCGTGTATCACTCGTACATCGGGCTGTTTGCCGAACATATCGTTGTAGGCTGTTTTAAGAGCTGCCAACAGAGGAGAATTCACATTGGGCTGCCATCCGCTGTATCCGCCGCTAAGCTCAACCTTCATGCCTGCCATTGCGAAACAGCTTGACAGTTGCAATGCAAGATATTCTTTCATGGTGTCGCACGAGCTTCGGGCAAGTATATTTATCTGTGCCTCTCCATCGGCGATGGTGACTATGGATAGATTGCTCGAGGTCTCAACTGTGTCGGGGATGGTAGGAATGAAGCGAAGAACACCGTCGTGACAAGCGAGTATCACGTCTATCAGGTTGTCTTGTATCTCTTCGGGCACAACTGTTTCGGGCATTTCACAATCCTCAACGCTTAGTGTTATACCCTCTTCGATTGTGGCATATTCGCTGTTATATAGCGCCTCATACTTTGCTGCAATCTCTTTGAGTTCTTCAACCCCCTCTTGCGGCAGAGTGAGCACCACTTCGCAACTTGCGGGGATTGCATTACGCATGTTACCACCCTTCCATGTTGCAAGACTGACACCGCACTCGTCCATGACTTCGCGCACAAATCGTGCCATAAGTTTGTTGGCGTTTCCGCGACCGGCGTTTATCTCAAGACCCGAATGGCCTCCACGCAGCCCTTTCAACTGAACTTTTACGGCAACATCGCCCTCTATGGGTTCTACCTCCATAAATTCCATGGTTGCTGTAATATCGAGACCTCCGGCACAACCGATGTATAGCACACCCTCCTCTTCGCTGTCGAGGTTCAACAGCAGGTCACCTTGCAGTTCGCCGCCCTTTAATCCAAAGGCTCCGTACATTCCGGTCTCTTCGTCGGCTGTTATGAGTGCTTCCAACGGGCCGTGCTGCAACGAGCTGTCTTCCATGATTGCCATAATGGCTGCAACACCCAATCCGTTATCTGCACCAAGTGTAGTGTCATCGGCATACAGCCAATCGCCTTTTACAACTGTGGTGATGGGATCTGTTTCAAAATTATGTGTGCTGTCGGGAGTTTTCTGGGGCACCATATCCATGTGTGCCTGCAAGATTATTCCCTTACGGCCTTCCAAGCCGGGGGTGGCAGGCTTGCGCATGATAATATTGCCTGCTTCGTCTTGCCAAGTTTCAACATTTATACTCTTTCCAAAATCGAGTAAAAACTTCTGTATTTTCTCAAGGTGTCCCAACGGACGCGGTACCTGTGTAAGCGACTCAAAATGTTTCCACACTTCGCGAGGCTGTAAATCTTTAATTGTAATAGCCATAATTGTATGAGTAATTATTATTAAAAGTTAATAAACTATTCTTTTCTTTTTGGTCTTTGTCTTTGTTTCTGTTTCTTAGAAACTGTTTAATTTTTATTTCGGAATTATTTGAGAACTGTTTTAGAACAGGTTTTCTTTGTTATATTGCAGGGAATAGCGGGCTATTTCCAAAAGATAACAAAGAAAAGATGCCTGAAACTGCCTCAAAGAAGCCGAAACAAAGTCGCAAATTTAGGGAACATTCCCAATAAAATTTAAACAGCTTCTAAGTCTTAACAATATATTCTTCAAAAAGTCAGCTTCTTCTTTTTTTAAATTGCAACAACACTAATCCTATAATTCCGAGCAGCGCCACAAGCAGCGTCTGCAAACTGTGCACAATAAGAGCAAAAGCTCCTGCATCGGCCGATGATACACCGTAGAGCATCATTATACTCATCACTGCAAAATGCCACGGCCCGGCACCATTGGGTGTCGGCACCACCACAGCCACACTTCCGGCAACAAAAAGTAACAACGCGGCCCATACCGAAAGTTCGCTGCTGAAGTCGAAACAAAAGAAACAGAGATAGAATTGCATAAAGTAACAAAACCATATTCCAACTGTTTCGAGCACAAAAAGCCACACATTATTCATCTTTGCCAACGACATAAGCCCCTCGACAAAACGACCAATGAAGCTCTTTATACGTGCCCATAGGGACAATTTACGCAGAATAAAAAACATCACCACCGACAGAGCCGCAACCGACAGCACCGTAACAGATATTCGCCCCATCGAGGAAAACACCCCTTTGCCCGACGCACCTGCCTCCAACAAAAAAGCCTGAAACACAGACCATTGCGACAGCACTGCCACCAACGTTATAAGCACCACCATTATTGTATCTATAAAACGCTCCGACACCAAAGTACCCAAAGACTGTGCAAAAGGCACTTTATCATACCGTTCAAGCACAATACAACGTGAGACCTCGCCAACCCGAGGCACCACAAGATTGGCAGCGTATGCTATAAAAACAGAATTCACACAATCGGCTTTGTCGGGACGATAGCCCAACGGAGCCAACGTCAACCGCCAACGCCATCCGCGAATGGCATGACTGAGCACACCGAATACGCATGACAACCAGAACCACCAAAGATTCATCGTGCACAGAGCCTCGACAACCTTATCAAAATCGAAGTTCCTGTAAATCCAATAAAGTATCAATGCCCCCAAGAGCAAAGGAATACCTGTTTTTACAAGAATATTTAAAATCTTTTTCACAAGTTTGGAATCAAAATTGGGAGTTTTATTTACCTTTGCAGTCGGCTTATATACCGCCGCAGAGAGTGTAACCCAAGGTTAGCCGTCTGCAAAGATAATAGTTTCCTAAAATTTCTGCATTTATTTAAGAAGTATTTAAAAATATTTTAGAAAATTGCAGCGAATGTTTCTAAACAGTTACCAAATGTGAACCGATAGACCAACAGCCATGAAAGCAGTGAAAGCAAAAAAGAGATTGGGGCAACACTTTCTGACAGACCTGACAGTTGCAAGTGACATTGCCGACACGGTAGACGTGTGTCCCGGAATACCGGTGCTGGAGGTCGGGCCGGGCATGGGAGTGCTCACACAATTTCTGCTTCGTAAGAATCGCCCTCTGAAAGTCGTGGAGATTGACGAAGAATCGGTCTCCTACCTTTGCAAGAACCTCCCGGCCTTAGGCGAGGATAACATAATCCCCGATGATTTTCTGAAGATGCACCTCGACCGCGTGTTTGACGGAAAGCCATTCATGCTGACAGGCAACTACCCCTACAATATCTCGAGCCAGATTTTCTTTAAGATGCTCGACAATAAAGAGTACATACCCTATTGCAGCGGAATGATTCAGAAAGAGGTTGGTGAGCGCCTTGCCGCACAACCCGGCAGCAAAGCATACGGAATTTTGAGCATACTTGTGCAGCTGTGGTACAATGTAGAGTACCTGTTTACCGTGCCCGAAACAGTATTCTCGCCACCGCCAAAAGTAAAAAGCGCCGTAGTACGCATGAGCCGCAACACACGCACCACCCTCGAATGCAACGAACAATTATTCAAGCAGATAGTAAAAGGCACATTCAACCAACGTCGCAAGAAACTACGTAACTCGATACAGCAGATAGTGGGCAAAGAGTCGCCCCTGCTTGCCGACCCGACGCTCGACAAACGTCCCGAGCAGCTTTCGATAGAAGATTTCATAGAGCTAACACTCAAGGTAGAGCAGGCTATGTAAAAAAAAACAGGAAAGGAGGCCACCATGACAAAGGAGTACATCGACATAATAAAGCAACTCATAGAGAGCAAAGACTCCATACTCTTGCAGGACAACATATCCAAGTTGCACCCCGCCGACATTGCCGAAATATGCAGCGAGCTTGACATTGAAGAGGCACGTTTCCTATACCGTCAGCTCGACAACGAAAAGGCCGCCGATGCCCTCACCGAGATGGACGAAGACCTGCGCAACGAACTTCTCGAGGAATTACCCTCAGAAGCCATAGCCAAACGCTTCGTCAACTACATGGATACAGACGACGCCGTGGAGATTATCCGCGACATGGACGAAGAGAAGCAAGAAGAAGTTCTCGCACACATCAAAGACATAGAACAAGCCGGAGACATTGTAGACCTGCTGCAATATGACGAAGACACCGCCGGAGGTCTCATGAGCACCGAAATGGTTGTTGTCAACGAAAATTGGAGTATGCCCGAATGTCTCAAGGAGATGCGACGCCAAGCCGAAGATTTAGACGACATCTACTACATATATGTAGTTGATGACGACGAACGTCTGCGCGGCCTCTTCCCCTTGAAGAAGATGGTCACCAGCCCATCTGTCTCCAAAGTTAAACATGTGATGAGCACCGATGTTGTCAGCGTAGATGTGGACACACCTATTGAAGAGATAGCCCCCATAATCGAGAAGTACAACCTTGTGGCAATCCCCGTAGTCGACAAAATAAACCGCCTTGTAGGACAAATCACCGTCGACGACGTGATGGACGAGGTGCGCGAACAAACAGAGCACGACCAACAGTTGGGTGCCGGTCTTACACAAGACATCGAAAGTGACGACTCTGTGATACAACAAACACGCGCACGCCTGCCATGGCTGATAATAGGAATGTTGGGAGGAATAGGCTCGTCAATGCTCTTGGGATGCTTCGAGAGCACAATGGGCGAACACCCCGAGATGGCACTCTTCATCCCCCTGCTTGCAGGAATGGGCGGTAACGTGGGCGTACAATCATCGGCTATCGCAGTGCAAGGCCTTGCCAACAATTCATTGGACTCCAATCACATATTCAAGCACATACTCAAAGAGTCGGTTGTAGCGTTCATAAACGCCACGATACTGTCGGTATTGGTATACATATATAATATGTTCATGCACGGAGCAACAGACATTGTAACACTTGCCGTTCCACTCAGCCTTTTTGTGGTTATAATGTTTGCGTCGGCATTTGGCGCACTTATTCCCCTTGTACTTGAGCGCATGGATATAAATCCGGCAGTGGCAACAGGGCCGTTTATACAGATTATCAACGACCTGAGCGGAATGACATTCTATATGCTTATTTCAATGATGCTCAGCCGAATTATATTGTGATAGAACACTCTATGATTTTTCATTTTATTTAATATATAAGCAGTCTGTAACTGCACAGACACACTTTTAACCATACAAATGTTCACTTTTTTTTACTATTATTTAGGATATATATAAAAAAGGTGCTATTTTTACATTCTGTTAATAAAAGTCACATTTTACATACATTATGAAAAAGGGAGAGAGCATATTAAAGTTCACACTTCTGCTACTGTGCACATTATGCGTAACAATGCTACACGCACAAAGCAGAATAACAGTGAAAGGAACTGTGGTAGATGAACTTGGAGAGCCGTTGCCCGGTGCAAGTGTCACCATTCTCAACGAAAAGGTAATGGCAAAAGGGACAAGTACCGACATAACCGGTGCTTTTACCGTCACAGTAAGTATCGAGGGAGGAGACAAAGAACTTGTGTTCAGTTTCGTTGGCACAAAAAGCAAAACTGTAAAAATAACCCCGTCAATTGGCGAGAAGCCCCTTCGCATACAATTAAATCCCGACGAAGCAATGCTTGACGAAGTTACCATCGTAGAAGACGGCTACAACAAATTGCCTCGCAAAGACATGGTGGGCGCATTCACCACTGTCAAGGCCGACGACATCATGATGCCCGCCTATCAAAGCATCGACCAAATGCTCCAAGGAAAAATAGCCGGAATGAGTGTAGTCAATTCATCGGCACGCGTAGGAGCCGCACCCAAAATAACCATACGCGGAACATCCACCATACTAGGAAACACCGACCCTCTTTGGGTTGTCGACGGTATCATACAGGAAGACCCTCTGTCGATAGATATAAGTTCGGCAATAACATCGGACATGAGAGAATTGATAGGCAATCAAATCTCTTGGCTAAATCCTTTGGATATAGAAAACATAACAGTACTTAAGGACGCCTCGGCAACAGCCATATACGGTTCAAAGGCCTCAAACGGCGTAATTGTGATAACAACAAAAAAAGGAACGCCCGGACGCATTAGCGTAAACTACTCCTCAAACGTTTCGATAACAGAACGCCCCACATACGATATGTACGACTTTATGAACTCCCTTGAGCGCATACAGTTCAGCAAAGAGGCCTACGACGCAGGAGTACGCTATCAAAGCACCCCACTCCCTCAAATATACACATACGAGGGACTGATGGAGATGTTCAACAAACGCATGATAAACGAACAGCAATTCGCCGAATATATGCAGCGTCTCGAAACGGTAAACACAGACTGGTTCGACCTTCTTACACGCAATGCCGTCAGCCACAGACACAATCTGAGCATTTCAGGCGGAACAAGCCAATACACCTACAACGCATCGGTAGGCTACCAAATAAATAAAGGAATGGAAACGGGCAACGAAAACGACCAGATAACCGCCCGTCTGAGCATAAACAGTCAAGTTAACGAACGACTTAACATAAGCGCCCAACTAAGCGGAAGCATCAGAAACTCCGATGGCTACGGAGCAGGCGTAAACCCCTACACATACGCAATGAACACAAGCCGTGCAATTCCGGCCTACGAAATGAACGGCGAGCGTGCATTCTACAACCGCTACTATCAATATATGTATAATGCACAAGAGGGGGCGCTCAATCAATACTCGTACAACATATTCAACGAGATGGAGAACAGCTACTCCCATAACAGAGGAACAATGTTCAACGTATCACTAAACGTATCCTATAAATTGCTCAGTTGGCTCACCTATCAAGGCACAGCAAGCATGAGCCTCAACGGAAACAAGAGCGAGAGTTTCGCAGGAGAAAAGACCGCCTTGGTGGAGCGCCTCTACCGCGGCTATCCCTATGGAAGCGAAAAAGCAGGCTCCGAGAAATTCAACGCAGCCCTAATGCCATATGGAGGAGTATTGAACCAGGCAAACACACAGACACTCTCGTACAGCACCTCACATCGTCTGCAATTCTCCAAAGAATTCAACGAGAATCATCGTCTTAACGCAATGTTAGGTTTAGAGATACGTTCAAGCGAAGGAGAAAGTGACGGCAACACTGTATGGGGATATGTTCCCGAGCGTGGCGAGATTATTGTATCACCCACCCTGCCCGAAGATTTCAAGCCCATAGGCACCGACACAAACATCGGTTGGGGAGCACTCAGCCAATTATACAGAGGGGGATGGAGCAAAGTATCCACCACCACAAACTACATGTCGTTCTTTGCCACTGTGGCCTATTCACTCATGAACCGCTATGTAGTCAATATCAACGTCCGTTCCGACGCATCCAACCGCTTCGGCCAAGATGTAAACAAACAGTTCGACCCGACATGGTCATTCGGAGCATCATGGAAAATAGCGCAAGAGCCCTTCATCGCCGAACATCTTGAATGGCTCGACCAAATGAACCTTCGTGCCACCTATGGTATACAAGGAAACGTTGTAAATTCAATCAGCCCCGAAATGATAGTAATATATCAAGGTCTGCTCGCCAGCTACAAGGAGTATTACCTGTCAATATCGAGCCTCCCCAACCCCCAACTGAAATGGGAGCGCACAAAGACATGGAATTTAGGCCTCGACCTCTCACTCTTTGGAATAACAATGAATTTGGAATACTACGGACGTCGCTCAAATGCAATCATCCGACAAGACATAGCACAAGAGTACGGAATGAGCACTATGCCACTTAACGGAGGTATCATCACCAATCACGGAGTAGAATTTACAGCAAACTATACCCCGATACGCTCTAAAGACTTCGCATGGACAATAGGCTTCAATGCCAGCAAAAACTGGAACAAGTCGCGCAGCGACGACCGCACAGCCAAGGCCGATGAACTGACACACATAGACTTTTTAAATGGCAGCAGTGACCGTCCTCTTAAAAACGGTTACCCACTGTCGGCATTCTGGTCATACAAATTCACAGGGTTGGATCCCAAAACCGGATACGCCACCTTTGAGCATGCCACATACGACGCCATAGAAGGCGACGACACGATAGACCCAACGTCGTTCCTTGTTTACTCGGGACAAAGCGACCCCTATTTTACAGGAGGTTTCAACACACGCCTGCGCTGGAAAGATTTCAATCTGGGTATGGACTTTGCACTGTTGCTCGGTTCAAAGAAACGCCTGCCCAACCCCTACTCCACATTCAGCTACGGTAAAATGCCCGACATTTTCAGCAACCTGTCAAAAGAACTTAACGACCGTTGGAAGCAGCCCGGAGACGAAGCACACACAAATATACCCGGTCTTTATACATCAATAGAGGATAAATTAAATCTGAATCTGCCCGACGGTTTATATACCGACTTCTATACAATGTGGGCAATGTCGGATGCGCGAGTGGCCGACGGCTCATTCCTGAGATGCACACAAATATCACTCTCGTACAATGTTCCACGCTCAATATGCAACAAAATAGGATTATCACGCATACAATTGAGTGCAAACGTCAACAACCTGTTTGTGATAGCAAGTGACGATTGGAAAGGCTATGATCCCGAGCTCGGATACAGCATACAACCAAGAATCTATTCAATGGGACTAAGTTTAGGAATCTAATACCGCACAACAAAATGAAAAAAACATATAAACTATTGACAGCATCGTTCATTGCACTATCAATTTGCAGCTGCGACGATTTTTTGGAGCCCGATTCAAAGAGCGAATTTGTACCCAAGGATGCCACATCGCTCAATGAATTGCTTCTGGGCGAGGCATACCAACGAAACGACATGACAGGATTCAACATATTCCTTAACATGCTTGACGACGATATAGAGGCCGCACCCTATCAAAATCCGGTAGACGGCTTCGACGCCAACAAATATGTTGCAAGTTTCACATGGCAGCCCAACATGTTCTATATGATGTGGCAAGCAGGCACAGGACACACCAACATATACGAAAGCTACTACCAGCTGATTCTTGGCACAAATGCAGTGATAGACTACCTTCCCGAAGTAACAGACACTGAAGATAGAATAAACAATGTGAAAGCACAAGCCTACGCATTACGAGGTTTCTACTACTTCAACTTGGTAAACATCTTCGGAGAACCATATAACAGCAACCCCGACGCCTTAGGAGTACCGTTGAAACTTAACAGCGGCATCGAAGAGAGCAACGACTACCTCAAACGCAAAAGCGTTGCCGAGGTATACACACAGGTACTGAGCGACCTGCACACCGCCGAGCAAGCCTACCTGTCTCTCCCCGAAGCAGACAGATGGAGCGACAACTACCGAACAAGCCTGCCCATGGTACAATTGACACTCTCACGCGTATATCTCTATATGGAAAATTGGGAAAAGGCAGCCGAATATGCAAAAGCCGTAATCGACAACGGCAAGTTCAAACTTCACGACCTGAACGACGAACCACTTGAAAAAACCGCCGCCGATGGCACCATCGTGCGCAACTACCTTGTATATCCCACATACTCTTCAAGCGAAACAATATGGCCATACGGAAGCAGCACCGACATGTTCAAGTGGACCTACGACTATGCCAACCAAACAACAGAGAACGGAAAAATGCACGCCTACTTCCAAGCCTCAGAGAGCCTTCTCGACTGCTACGACGAATATGACCTGCGACCTGCACGCTACATAGTGAAAGCCCCGACAGGGAACGGCGATGCACTGATGCCCATGGCATTCGGCAAAATAAACATAGGAACAACATACTATCTGCCCACAAACACCACCGGCACCTTCGGACGCTGCCTGCGCCTTTCCGAGGCGTACCTCAACTACGCAGAAGCCATGGCAATGCTCGGAGACGATAAAACCGGCGAAGCCACATGGGCACTTAACACCCTGCGCGAGAAACGTTACGGCGAAGAAGATTTTGAAGAAGTAAGCCCGACAGACAGCAATACACTTATAGAATTTATAAGGGATGAGCGTCGCCGCGAACTATGCTTCGAGGGACACCGCTGGTTCGACCTGCGACGTTGGGGAATGCCATCAATAACCCACACTTGGCACAACAGCGCCACAGAGAGCAGCGTCTATCGTCTCGAAAAGGGCGACCCCCTATACACCGTTCCCATTCCCGACGAGGCATTAGTGATGAATGCAAGCCTTGAACAGAATGTTATATTCAGCGAAAAGCGCTACCCTGTCGAAACCATCACAAAAGAGGAATAATAAATACACTACAAATAACCCGACAATTATGAAACGCTTCATATATGTTACAATAATAATGGCAGCAAGTATTGCAATGTGCACAGCCTGCCACGATAGCGAAGAAGATATAACCCCATCGGGCAACTATCATCCTCTGCGCGGAGAATTTCCACAAGGTACCACACCCTACGACACAATCATAAGCGATATAAGCAAAAAATACGGAGTGTATCTGCTATACAAAGATGTAAGAGAGCAAGACCTTAACAGAGAATGGGTTTCACAAGGTACCGGCGACCCCTACGTTGCAGGATACGATGAAGAACGAGCAGACGGAGTGTGGAACCTTCCCGCCGAGCACCTGCCTTTTTACGTTAACTTCTTCAACAAGCACATATTTCCCAATATAAGTGCAGAATTTGCATGGTCGGCACTGCCCGTTAAAATATATATGATACACAACCTGAGAACAGAGCCTCGCAATTTGGGCGAACAGGAAAGCTCAGGCACCGAAGCATCACCATTCAAATCACTGAAACTGAACGGACTCGACCATTGGGCCATCAGCTTCAAAGAGAGCACCATCTTTGGCGACGATGCAGAACTTACAATGAAACAACAACGCTGTATATTCATGATTAACCTCATATACAATTCAATGAACAAGGGAGAGATAATATCACCCGATGAATTTTGGGAGGGCTACGACTTAGGCGACAGCACATTGGTAAACATCAAAGAGGGTTCAACCGCCTCGAACAGCATGCGAAACATGGGCTTCATAGACGCCATAAACGACAACTTCGGAACAGGACGCATAGGGCAACTATGGAAACCTATGTTCACCTCAAGCAAAACAGAGGTAAGTTGCAGATATTGGCGCAAAGGAGAGCTGTACGACCTGTTTGTCTCATACATTATGAATGCAATGTGGCTGAGCCCGACAGAGTTCATGCAGAGGTACGAGGTTGACAAATATCCGATGATAAAAGAAAAATACGATTTTGTCGTTAAATACATGCTCGACAAACACGGCATAAACCTTGTAGGCATATCCACAGTAGGAGCTGAATAAAGAACAAGATGAACACCATATACAACATACTGCTGGCGGTTATAGCAACACTCACCACCGTCTCGTGCACCCCGCCTCCCTGTGTAGACACTGCATGGAACAAAGAATTCGGCACTGCAAGCGAAATAGTTGAGACATACACAAGCATAAAAAAACAGATAAACGACAACAAAGAACTGCAAACAAAAAACCTATGCTACTATGTATGGAACAGCGGAGAGTATATATTCAAATGTCGAGGCCGCAACGAGGACATAAACCTTCTGCCGCAACACATAGAACAGCTACAGCTCGACGACACAATAGTGGGAAAATTCATTGAGCAGAGAGATACAGCACGATTCGTCGACCACTACTTTATGCTCGACGCAATGAAGCATGGCGAAACATTCGACAATTCCCGCGACGGGCTTACCATAACCGTATATTACCCGGCACGCGCAATAAACCACAACGACTACCACAAGTTGCGCCAAGTATTTTCATGCAATAGCGAAATGCTGCATCTTGCATTCATGCGCAAACTGAAATTTCCATTTCAAAACAGCGGATGCACACCCGAGCTCCTCGGCATACGCCCCCTGATAGAGAATAACGTCAAAGAAAGCAAGCTGAAGAGCGAAATACTTGCTCTTTACGACCGCTACATACACACAATGCCCGGCAAGCCTGCCCCACAACCGCAATTCATCGACACAAAAGGCAAATCATACACATTTGCCCACTTCAGAGGGAAGACTCTTGTAATAGACGTGTGGGCAACATGGTGCCACAGTTGTCTTGCAATGATGCCGAAATTCATGGAACTGCGCAGCAAATACAGCAACAACAGCAACATAGAGTTTATAACAGTCTCGTCCGACTATGCACAAGCTAAAGAGAAATGGGGTGCAGCAATAAAAAAACATGGCATGACTGATATGATTAACCTTTTTCCAAAGTACGAAGAGGGCAGCACACCGAATTTCCATGATGCGTATAACATCTCCGGAGTACCACGATATATCATTATAGACAAAGAGGGAAAAATCATCACAGCTTACGCTCCCGGCCCGGGAAAAGGTTTGGAGGAGATTATCAACGATGCACTAAAGACAAGCTATTAAAAGCCGGTTTACATTTCATTAAATATATTTATGAGACAGTTTTACACTTTTCTCATTTATATAATGTTTGAGAAAAACTTGTTAACATCTTTATCTCTGTTGCATTGTCTGTTATAAACATTCTATAATAACAAATCTGTCAGTTTTTATCCAAAAGAAACTAAAATACATTCACGTTAAAAAGTTTCTAAAAAATGATATTTTATTTGATTATTTCAAATAAGTTTTGCTAAATTTGCATATATGCAAAAGTTCAGACAGCAGCCTTGAATATATTCAGACCGTTTGTCAAAAAGAGCAAATTTTTAAAACCGACTTTAATAAAAAACGACAAAGATGAATTTAAATCTCATGAGCGCCGGTCTGCTGCTCGCACTGACAATCAGTGCATGCGGCGCATCCGAGAAAAAGCAAGCGCAAGGCAATCAAGAGAACACACATAGGATTGAACAACAAACTCTGCAAACAGATTCTTCATCCACACAATTTGGAACAAACTTTCAAGAACTTACTTTGGAGCAAGCATCACAGAAAGCGAAAGAGCAAGGTAAATTGATATTTGTGGATTGCTACATAAAAAGTTGCATACCATGTAAGAAAATGCAAAAAACGATATTCCCACAGAAAATTTGTGGTGATTATTTCAACGCCAACTACATCTGCATAACCATGGACATGGAAGAACCGGGTGACGGTATTGAAACGAGTAAAAAATATAATGTGAAGATATATCCCACTTTTCTTGTATTAAAGCCGGATGGTACAAAGATTTTTGAAGAAGTAGGTGCCACATTCGACGCCGAAGAATTTGTGGAAAAGATAAAGGCAGGAGTCTCTCAAGCCAAATAAGGCATAATAATTCTAAGATAAACAGTAAAAAGCGATGCACATCAATCCGATAAGGAGGTGTTGCATCGCTTTATATTTCATATATTTTTCTACATAAATAATATAATGGCAGGAGATTTGCCGGATTCTATATTTCGACAAATCTCCTGCCGTAAGAGACGTAGTTTGAGCTTTATTGAATAATTAATTCCTAAAAACTAATGGATTACTTCACAATAAACTTTACACCGTTGATTATATAAATACCCTTAGAGAGAGTATTCAATTGTGAGGCATTCCCGGTCTCCATAATCTTTACACCATCAAGGCTGAATACTGTCCAAGGATTTATATTCTCGGTCACTGCATCAATTGCAGTCTCTCCCGTCACATGATATTTTAGTGTGACAGCCTCCATCGACTTACCGTTTCCATCAATAAAGTAGCCTTCGGGTATCTCAAGGATATAAGTTCCGGCCTCGGTTATAGGCTCAATCACTCTGATTGCACCATCGAGCATGGCAACAAAACCTGTACCCTCTTCATTGTCGCGTGTAAATTCTACGGGGAAGAGCACATCCGGGTTACCCTCTTTGTAGAGCTTAGGCTCCAAGGTGGTATTGTCATCCTTACCGGCATAGTAGGTGAATGTGAATAGGATGTATGAGAGGGCATCTATTGTGGCACCATTCTCGGGAGACACTTTCTCGACCTTGGCAGCATCAACCGTTCCTGTGATGGTGTAGCTGATAAAATTGTAGCGGTTCTGCCACTTCAATGGATAACATAGCCCTGCCGGGTCTAAGAAAATCTCGCCTTGAAGTTCAATGGTAACATATTCGGAATTTTTTGTACGCAAAGGCTCGTCCAAGCTAAGTGTCAAGGTGTTATCATCTGCCTGAGCCACTTTCATATTCATTCCATGCACGGTTGCAGTCAAACCTTCGGAGGCTTTTATACCCAACGGGCAGACAATGGTGATGGTTTGCAGCATCTCTATTTCGGCACGGTTGGCAGGGTCGATACTATATTCGGGATAATCTCTCTGCAAATAGAGAGTGGGTAGAGACATCTCATCCGTAACCTTATCGGCAGGATAACAGCCGTAGCTGTCGTACTGCGCCGAATAGTATATTGTTTTATCTTTGAGTACATTCTTTATCACCGCCTTACCATCGTCATTGAAAGCTACCGACCACACAGCACCCTCGGCAGGCATCTCGTCGGAGAGATTAAAACTGTTATATTCATCTTTCATAAACAGATAACAACCGGCTGCATCACGAATAGTGTATCCACCCTCTACGGCGCTGAATGTAAAGCCATTGAATTGCGTTGTTTCGATATATGTGGCTGTGGAGAGTGACGCCGCCACTGTCGGCAAATAACCGTAGCGTTTTTTTCCCAACAAAGTATATAGCACACTGTCACCTGCCGAAATCGCATATTTGCTGCCCGATGTAACCTCTTTTACCGGAAGATAAGGTTTTGTGGGAGAAACGATGAACGATGCTTCGCTCATCTCACTCGAATAGAGCATCACCGTGCGGTCGTTCGCATCCTCAATAACAGTGATGGCCTTTATCGTGGCGCTCTCGGTAAGTTTCTGATAAATTACAGAATAACCGCTGCGGATTGTGGATGTAGAATCAGAATTATGATAATCGGAATGGCTAGGCATAGAGCCATCGATTGTGTAATAGATAACTGTTCTTCCTTCGCTCACAACAGCCTCGGGCGCATTGGCTTCTACATAAACCTCATCGGCATATATGGAGTCTGTGGGTGTTGTGAACACGGGAGCGGAAATCTCTATCATGCCTGCGGGGATTGTATACTCAACAACAATCGACTTCACATAATAGGCTCGTTGTCCGGCTTTCCAGGTGATTACAATGTCGCCCTTTGCACCATCGGCTGCAAATGTATAGTCGGCAGAAGAGCCCGTCAGTTTATACTCGGCAGATGTCTTATCGCCCACACTGATGGTCATTACAGCATCACCACTGCTTGCAACGGAACTGTTAACCGTGACACTCTTAATTTCATACTCAGAAAATGCCGAGCTTGTAAGGGTGTAAAGAGGTACAACCTCGGCCTTGCGACCAATCTGCACACCCTTTGCATTGTTTGAATCAAAACCGACATAGGAGACTGAGGGAGCGACCCAATCGAAGCCGTTAAGCGTCACTGTGCCGCCATCGGCAACAAGTTCACCTTCTGCAAACACGTGAGAATAAGTCTCGGCATTTGCACACATTGCCATTGCAAAGATACAAAAGAATGAAAGTAATAATTTTTTCATAATATTTAAAGTAAATGGTTTGCTGTGTGTCGTTTACAACTCGCAAAATTAGTATTTTATCCTAAGTAACGAAAATTTACACAACATAAAAAAGGATTTACGCACAATGTTTAACACTTTGCATAGACAATACAAACAAAAAGGAAAGCCAAGTTTCACCCCTGATAAGGATATTTCGCCCATCAATAGCGAGTACAACCCTTTTTAAGCTGCTCGCCACCTGAATTTTGACACAAGCAACAGCGACTTATAATTTTGTCATAAAACAACAATAAAAACAGAATATGAAATCACTTAAAATTGGAGAACTTACAGCAACTACACCTATAGTGCAGGGAGGCATGGGAGTAGGAGTATCATTATCAGGTCTTGCATCGGCAGTTGCCGAAGAGGGAGGAATAGGTGTTATATCGGCAGCCGGTTTGGGAGTGATACATCACCACCTTGCTCAAAATGTAAAAGAGGCTAACATTATGGGACTGCGATACGAAATACGAAAAGCCAAGAAGAGCACCAAGGGTATTATAGGCGTCAACATAATGGTGGCGCTCACCGATTTTACAGAGCTTGCAAAGACTGCAATAGAAGAGGGCATTGATATTATTTTTGCCGGTGCAGGTCTTCCACTCACCCTACCCTCACTGCTAACGCCCGAGAGTCGAACAAAATTAGCCCCCATAGTGTCGTCGGCACGCGCGGCACGACTTTTGTGCACAAAATGGTACCAACAGTATAAGTATATTCCTGACGCCATTGTCGTGGAGGGGCCGATGGCCGGAGGGCACCTCGGCTACAAACGCGAACAGATAGACGATGCAGAGTACTCGCTTGAATCCATTCTGCCTCAGATTATAAAAGAGGTTAAATCTTTTGCAACAGAACACAACACCACAATTCCCATAATAGCAGGTGGAGGAGTATTCTCGGGAGAAGATATACGGCGAATACTCTCGCTCGGAGCCGATGCCGTTCAAATGGGTACACGCTTTGTAGCCACCAAAGAGTGTGATGCAGCACAAGAATTCAAGCAAGCATACGTTGATGCTTGCAAAGAAGATATCGGCATAATTCAAAGCCCCGTAGGCCTGCCGGGACGAGCCATCATCGGTTCCTTTCTGAATAAAGTGCAACAGGGCGAGTGTAAACCCCGAAAATGCCCTTTCAACTGCATAAAGACCTGCAACGTCACCGACAGCCCCTATTGCATAATGATGGCTTTATACAATGCCTACAAAGGACGCATGCAGAACGGCTATGCATTCTGTGGCAGCAACGCATGGCGCTGCGATAAAATAATGAGCGTAAAAGAGCTGATGCACACACTGTGCACAGAATACCTAAACAGCGCTCCATAAGCCCCATTAAGAAAGAAACATCAAAAAAAATACCAACTTTTCGCCATACAATGATACTAAAACCGAAACTGTTGCTTATATTTGCAAAAGAATGAGACAAAATAAAACTACGCTCACAGGCACGGTAACACAACAGAGTGCATGTGCGCGTGGTGTTTGCGTCCCATTATAACCCTAAAACAAAGAAAGCAGATGAGTGAAACAAACAAAACGAATGTGCGACCCGAGGAGTCGAACATCGCGAGTAACCCTGAACAGGCTGTCAATGCCGCTACAACAAAGTTAACAGCAGAGCTTAGCAATGAACCTGTTGAGGAGACAACAGTAGAATTCCCCGTCAAAGACGAGGAGAGTGCAAACGCAGGCTCAAAACCGGCCACCCGTCAGGAAATCATCGAACGCATACAAGAGATTGCAGCAGGCGACGATGTACTCAACTGCAAAGCCGAAGCCGAGGCCTTGAAAGTGCAATTCTACAAATTACGTACAATAGAGATTGATGCAGAGCGCAAGACATTCGTGGCAGAGGGTGGCGAAGAAAACCTCTTTATTCCCAAGCCCGACGAACTTGAAGAGCCTTTCAAAGCTGCCATGAACCAGATAAAAGAGAAACGCACCGCATGGCTGAAGGCACAAGAAGAGGAGATGCAAGCCAATTACGAGACAAAGCTAACCATGCTCGACGAACTTAAGAAGCTGGTAGAAAGCGCAGGGCAAGAGTCACCCGATGTAAACGCCTTCCGCACCGTGCAAAATCGTTGGAAAGAGATAAAGAACATTCCACAAGATAAAGTAACACCACTTTGGAAACAATACCAACAGTATGTGGAACAGTTCTACGACGTTCTTAAGTTGAATCACGAATTTCGCGAATACGACTTCAAGAAGAATCTTGAAACAAAGACACGCCTGTGCGAGCAAGCCGAAGCACTTACCACTGCGACAGACGTGATTGACGCATTCCGTCAACTGCAACAACTTCACAGCGAATTTCGCGAAGCAGGCCCCGTAGCCCCCGAACTGCGCGAAGAGATATGGACACGCTTCAAAACAGCATCCACCATAGTAAATCGTCGCCACCAAGAGCACTTCGAGGACAAAAAAGAGCGCGAGCAAAAGAATCTTGAACTAAAAACCGCAATATGCGAGCAAATTGAGGCCATCGACCCAAGCACCCTCACAGGCTACCAAGCATGGAACAACGCCACACAAAAGGTGCTCGATTTGCAAGCACAATGGAAAGAGATAGGATTTGCCCCGCAAAAAATGAATCTGAAGATATTCGAACGCTTCCGTTACGCATGCGACGAATTTTTCCGCAACAAAAGCGAATTCTTCAAAAATGTAAAATCGTCACTCGCTGAGAACCTCGAAAAGAAGCAAGCACTGTGCGAACAAGCCGAACAGTTGAAAGAGAGCGAAGAGTGGAAAGAGACAGCCGAAAAGCTCACCCGCCTTCAAAAAGAGTGGAAAGAGATTGGCCCCGTACCTCAGAAGCACTCCGAAGCTCTGTGGAAATGCTTCGTCAGCGCCTGCGACGAATTCTTTGAAAGACGCAACAAAGCAACATCATCGCAACGCAGCATCGAACACGAGAATCTCCGTTTGAAGCGTGCAGCAATAGCAAAGATAAAAGAGATAGACGCCGCACTCCCCGAGGACGAACAGATAAAGACACTAAACAGTATCATAGCCGAGTGGAACACAATAGGCTTTGTACCCTTTAAAGAAAAAGATAAAATATACAAAGAGTATAAAGAAAGTATAGACGCCATATATGAACGCCTGCACGTAAGCGCCAACGAGCGTAAGCTTGCCGACTTCCGCAACAATATAGCAAAAAGCGGAAACAGCCTGTCGCGCGAACGCGACCGTCTGATACGCCAATACGAGAACATGAAAGCCGAAATCTCCACATACGAAAATAACCTCGGTTTCCTAAGCACATCAAGCAAAAAAGGTGCAAGTCTTCTCGATGTAATGCGTCAGAAAATGGAGAAACTGAAGTCAGACGCCCAAGTGATACTCAAAAAGATACATCTTATAGAGGAAGAGATGGAGAAACAGGCATAAGCAAGAGAAGCCTCATAATATTTATGCAGGGAATTATCAACGACCAAGGTGCGGTTGGTGTTTGCACCAACCGCACCTTTCTATTATACAAATCACACAGATGACAAAATACAATTTCGACAAAATAAGAGACCGCAGCAACACAAATGCCGTAAAAACAGAGATGATGCAAGAGCTGTTCGGACGTACCGACCTGCTTCCTCTTTGGGTTGCAGACATGGATTTCGACACACCCCCCTGCGTAACAGAAGCACTAAGAAAACGCCTCGAACACCCCATTTTCGGCTACACCACCCTGCCACCGGGATATTGGCAAAGTATCGCACACTGGATAGAGACACATCACAATTGGAAGACAAACGAAGAGTGGTACACTTTTATTCCGGGAATAGTACGCGGCATAGGAATGGCAATAAATGTGTTTGTGGAAAAAGACGAGAAAGTAATCATTCAACCACCTGTGTACCACCCCTTCAGGATGACAACAGAGGAGAATGGCCGCACCGTGGTATACAACCCGCTCATACACAATACCGACGGCACATACAGCATGGACTTTGACAATCTGGCAGCCGTTGCCGATGACAAGTGCCGCATGCTTCTGCTCTCAAACCCACACAATCCCGGCGGCATAGTGTGGGACTGCGACACCCTTGTACGCCTTGCCGACTTTTGCCACAAAAGAGGGATAATAGTGGTCTCCGACGAGATACATTGCGATATCGCACTATGGGACAACAGACACACCCCCTTTGCCACAGTATCAAAAGAAGCAGCAGCATGCAGCATCACCTTTGGCGCACCATCAAAAACTTTCAATATAGCCGGAATAGTAAGTTCGTATGCCATAGTTCCAAACGAAAATCTGCGCGAGCGCTTTTTCGGTTGGCTCAATGCAAATGAAATGAATTTGGCACCAATGTTCGCACCCATAGCCACCAAAGCCGCATTTGAAGAGGGCGAAGAGTGGCGTCAGGCCATGCTGCGATATATCGAAGGAAACATCGATTACGTGATAAAATATTGCGCCGAACAGATACCCCTGATAACACCGCTGCGTCCGCAAGCATCGTTCCTTGTATGGCTCGATTGCAGAGCCTTAGGACTTAATCACGAACAGCTCGTCGACCTTTTTGTAAACAAAGCACATCTGGCGCTCAACGACGGTGAGATGTTCGGACAAGGCGGAGAGGGATTCATGCGCATGAATGTAGGCTCGCCACGCAGCATCATAGAGCAGGCCATGGAACAACTGCGCAAAGCCATCGGAAAATAAAGATGAATAACCATGCGACATAGCCTTTTTTGAATAAAAAAGGTTATACATGAAAAAAATCCGGTTCTTTGAACCGGATTTTTTAGTTGGGCGACAAGGACTCGAACCTTGAATGACAGGACCAGAATCTGTAGTGTTACCATTACACCATCGCCCAATTCTCAAATGCGATGCAAAGATACTACATTTTTTTTAGGCACAAACAATTTCAATATTTTTTTTCATAAAAAACTGAAAAAAGATTTATTTATTACACGAAATGATGATAAATCTACCTATCTTCGCAAAAAAATAAGATACAAAGAATATAAATCCACAAAACTAATAAAAAATTTACGGTTTTTTAAGCCGAAGGAAAAACATGAGCAGCGAAGAACTGATAAAAAATATCACAGAGGCAATACAAGAAAAAAAAGGGAAAAAAATAGTAGTGGCCGATTTAACAGGATTAGGAAACACTATATGCGACTATTTCGTTATATGTGAGGGCAATTCCCCCACACAAGTGAGCGCAATCACCGACTCTGTGTGGGAGGGGCTGATTGATAAATGCAAACGCAAACCCTATGCCGTAGACGGACAGCGAAACGCACAGTGGGTAGCAATGGACTACGGCGAAATATTGGTACATATATTCCTGCCCGATGTACGAGCATTCTACGACATCGACCATTTGTGGGCAGACGCCAAACTTACCGTAATACCGGATATTGATTAAAACACCGTTTTTTATAAATAAACAGCCGCACATATATGGCAAACAATAATAACAAAAAAATAAAGAGACCAAATATAAACTTCACATGGTTCTATGCCGCAATAGCACTTGGACTGATAGCAATGTCCCTGTTTGGCAACGACGGCGGTAAGTTCACCAAAGAGACAAACTACTCACAACTTACCGAATATATAACAAAAGGCTACGTCAAAGAACTGATAGTATTCGACAATAACGAAGTTGAAGCATATATAATCCCGGACTCAGCAGAGCACATCTTCAACGAGAAGCCAAGCAAAATCACAGAACGTCCGATGGTTATATCGCGCATAGGTTCGGTAGAGAAATTTGAAGAACTTATCAACGAACAAACAGCCAAAGGACACTTCAACGGAGATGTACGCTACAAAGAGAGGCCGCAATTTTGGAACGGCTTCCTAATAAACATTCTGCCATTGATATTCTTCATCGGAATATGGATATTCTTGATGCGACGAATGAGTGGCGGAGCCGGAGGAGGCGGTGGCGGAGTGTTCAACGTAGGAAAATCCCAGGCAAAACTATTTGAAAAGAACAACAGCAACCGCGTCACATTCAAAGATGTGGCAGGACAGGAGGGCGCCAAGCAAGAGGTGCAGGAGATTGTCGATTTCCTAAAAAACCCGCGACGATACACCGACCTTGGCGGTAAAATACCTAAAGGAGCACTCCTTGTGGGGCCTCCGGGAACAGGAAAGACACTGCTTGCAAAAGCCGTGGCAGGAGAGGCCGATGTTCCATTCTTTTCACTCTCAGGCTCCGACTTTGTGGAGATGTTCGTGGGTGTGGGTGCATCACGCGTGCGCGACCTCTTCAGACAAGCAAAAGAGAAAGCCCCTTGCATCATATTCATCGACGAGATAGATGCCGTGGGACGTGCACGCGGCAAAAACCCCTCAATGGGTGGTAACGACGAGCGCGAGAACACGCTGAACCAACTTCTCACAGAGATGGACGGATTCGGCACCAACAGCGGTATAATAATAATGGCCGCCACCAACCGCGCCGACATACTCGACAAGGCACTGTTGCGTGCCGGACGCTTCGACCGTCAGATACACGTGGACTTACCTGATTTAAATGAGCGTAAAGAGGTGTTTATGGTACACCTGCGACCACTCAAATTAGACCCCTCGGTTGATGTAGACCTTTTGGCACGACAAACACCGGGCTTCTCGGGTGCCGACATTGCAAACGTGTGCAACGAGGCAGCCCTGATAGCAGCACGACAAAAAAAGAACGCCGTAGACAAACAAGACTTCCTTGATGCCGTAGACCGCATAATAGGCGGACTTGAGAAAAAAACAAAGGTAATGACAGCCAAAGAGAAAGAGACGATAGCGCTGCACGAAGCAGGACACGCCACACTCTCGTGGTTCTTAGAGCATGCCAACCCACTTATAAAAGTAACCATCGTGCCTCGCGGACGCGCCCTCGGCGCAGCATGGTACCTCCCCGAGGAGCGTCAGATTACCACAAAAGAGCAAATGCTCGACGAGATGTGCGCAATTTTGGGCGGCCGCGCAGCCGAGGAACTTTTCACAGGACACATATCCACCGGTGCAATGAACGACCTTGAGCGCGTCACCAAGCAAGCCTACGGCATGATAGCCTACGCCGGCATGAGCGACAAACTACCCAACCTTTGCTACTACAACAACAGCGAGTATTCGTTCCAACGCCCTTACAGCGAGCGCACAGCCGAACTTATAGACAACGAAGTTAAAGAGCTGATAAACACCCAATATGAACGTGCCAAGCAGTTGCTCACCCAACACAAAGAGGGACATGCCGCACTTGCCAAACTGCTTATCGAACGCGAGGTGATATTTGCCGACGATGTGGAGACTATATTCGGAAAACGCCCCTGGGCTTCGCGCAGCGAGGAGATATTCTCGGTAAACGAGAAAAAGAGCGACAAAGAGCAGCCTCAAGAGAACAGTAACGAAGAGGCTGTGACTAAAGAAAACGAAGAAACAGTTTCACAGAAATAAAAAACTTTATTTAAAATAACAGATACTATGAATTCACTAATCGTACGCGGTGCCACAGGTATCGTATTTGTCGGGCTGCTGCTTGCAGCAATACTCTATGGTTATATTCCGTTCGGTATTCTATTCGGAATAGTGACAGGACTTGCAGTGAACGAATTTTGCAACATTGCAGGAGAGTACAAAAAAACCACGTTCAGCACACTGTCGGCTGTACTTGGAGGCATGTATCTGTTCTTTGTACTCTTTGCCGTGACACACTTCAATATAGAGCGTCCTTTGACACTCCTGTTGCCCTACATACTGTTGGTTGTATATATGTTCGTGAGCGAACTTTACCGCAAAGAGGGCGGTGCACTCGACAATTTTGCATATTTCACACTGTCGCAAGTGTACGCAGCATTGCCATTCGCCCTTTTAAACATTCTATCGTCATACGGCAGCACAAACAACGAACATTACAGTTATGTACTTCCGTTGGCAATATTTATATTTCTGTGGAGCAACGACACCGGCGCCTACTGCACAGGCTGCACAATAGGCCGACATAAGATGTTTGAACGCATCTCACCCAAAAAGACGTGGGAGGGCTTTGCCGGCGGAGCTGTCACCGCAATAATCGCAGGATATGTGATGTCGCTATTCTTTGATGTGCTCAACACTTGGCAATGGATGGCAATGGCAGCCATAGTGGTGGTGGCAGGCACCTTGGGCGACCTTATAGAATCGTGCATGAAACGCGAAATGAAGATAAAAGACTCGGGCAACATACTGCCCGGACATGGCGGAATACTCGACCGATTCGACAGTTGTATTCTCGCAGTGCCGTCTGTCATTATCTTCCTTTACCTTCTTTAAGCATACGCACCATGATGGCTGCGGCACGCTCCGAAGCACCCGCCGCTCCCAAAATATCTATCATGCGGTCATACTCTTTGAGCATGGCCGCACGCTCTTTTGTCTCGGGCAGGATTTTCCCAAGCTCACTCTTCACATTATCAATACACATGTCAGCAGCAACAAGTTCTCGCACAACCTCGCGGCCGGCAATAAGATTCACCAAGGATACGAACTTAACCTTAAGGAAGTGCCTCTTGAGCCAAGAGTACAACCTCGCCATGGGGGTTGCATAACACACCACCTGCGGTACGCGGAAGAGTGCTGTTTCGAGCGTTGCCGTTCCCGAGGTAACAAGCGCTGCACAAGAGTGTTTGAGCAGACGATAAGTGGCACCGTAAATAATGTTTGCACCGGCACCTATATATGGAGCGTAAAAATCACTATCAATACCCGGAGCACCTGCAATAACAGCCTGATACTCGGGATAGTCTTCCATTGCCTGCAACATTAAGGGAAGGTTGCTCTCAATCTCTTGCTTACGACTTCCGGCAAGCAGCGCCACAATAGGTTTATCGGGTAGCGAAGCCGATGCAAGAAAATCGGAACGTTCCTCTACATCACCTTTCAAAAAAGCATCTACGGCATCTACACATGGATTACCTATGTAATTTATCTTATAATTGTGAGCGGCAAAAAAGTCAACCTCAAAGGGAAGTATCGAAAAAAGTTCATCCACATCGCGTTTTATATTCTTTATGCGATACTCTTTCCATGCCCATATTTTGGGTGAGATATAGTAATAAACAGGAATATCAGTGTTCTTATGTATATATTCGGCCACAGAGAGATTAAAGCCGGGATAATCTACAAGAATAAGAACATCGGGATTCCATGCAACTATATCTTTTTTACAGCGTTCCATGTTTGTGAGTATGGTGCGCAAATGTAACAGCACGGGTATAAATCCCATATATGCAAGTTCGCGATAGTGCTTCACACGCTCCCCTCCCACTGCCGACATCAAGTCGCCGCCAAAGAAACGAAACTGAGCAGCCTTGTCACACTCCTTAATGGCTTTCATCAGATTCGAAGCATGAAGGTCGCCCGACGCCTCGCCCACTATAAGATAGTATTTCATGAGTAAATAACTTTCTTGTGTAATTATAAATTCCACTGCTTCATAGCATCGAGCAGTGCATAATCGGTGAAATCTATTTTTGTGGGTGTAATTGCCACATATCCATTATCGAGTGCGATACGGTCGCAGTCGGGGTCACTCTCTGAACAAGAAAATTCCCCTGTCAGCCAATACCATTTTCCACCCCTTGGATGATTATGCCCCTCCCACTCGTTAGTCCACTCACCACAAGCTTGACGACACACCTTTATTCCGGCATACGAAGGAACATCAGGGAAATTAACATTAAGACAACTGCCTGTGGGGAGCCCACGTTGCAACACTTCGGACACAACGCGGCGTATCACCGGAATTGTATTTGAAAAGTCGGCATCGGCATCATGCGAACAGAGAGAAAAAGCCACAGAGGGCACTCCCTTCATACACCCCTCGAGCACAACCCCCATAGTACCCGAATAGTGAGCATTGACCGCAGAATTATCACCATGATTTATTCCTCCTACGACAAGCACAGGCCTGCGAGTAAGAACCGCATCAAATGCAACCTTCACACAATCCACAGGAGTTCCCGTACAAGCATACACCTCCAAACCCGGTTTACGAGAAATATTCCACACATTCACAGGCACCTCGCTGGTGATTGAGCACCCCTTGCCCGAGCGTCCCGTATGGGGAGCAACAGCAACAACATCACCAAACTCCATCAACACCTCGATTAGTACATTAATACCTTTGGCAGCATAGCCATCATCATTAGAAACAAAAATAAGAGGTCTCTCCATAAAACAATAATTCTTTAATCTGCGTGCGAAGATAGTGAAAAAGCAGAGCCAATCATCACAAAATAAAACAAAACCTAACATGAAATACTCAAAATTTGCATATTAAATACTAATTATATAACTTTACAACGATTTTCACAAAAAACCACGCCCGACAAAATCACAAAAAACATACACTTATGAAATTCTACAAATCACTTACATGCAGCGCCATAGCTGCAATGCTTGCCATTTTTGGTACAGAAGCTACTGCACAAACAGTAGAAATAAGTCCCAAGCCACAATCTATCGAGTGGAGCAACACAAAGGCTTTCGATAACACTGCAACATACACACTTGTTGGTGCCGAAGAGGCAGATGCCGATGCCGTAGCCCTGTTCAACAAAAATTTCGACACACAGAATGGAAAAATCAAGGTATATATCGGAGAGAGAGGCGACAAAGCAGTATCAAGCGTAAAAAGTCTTATTCCCGAAAAATCCGAGGGTTACTATCTGAAGATAGATGGCGACAAAGTATTCATAGCCGGAAACGATGGCAACGGAACATACTACGGAGTGCAAAGTTTCATACAGGCAGTCTCACAACCCCAGGTGATGAATGTTACCATAAGCGACTACCCAAGCATATCCGACCGCGGACTTGTCGAAGGCTATTATGGCAACCCGTACAGCGAGAGCGACCGCATGGATTTATTTGAATTTTTCGGACGTCAAAAAATGAACGTATACATATACGGTCCCAAAGACGATGTATATCATAAGGGCAAATGGCGCGAGCCATACCCCACTGCACTTGGTAACAAAATTGCAGAATACGCCGCCGCCGCAAAGGCCAATAAAGTAGACTTCATCTGGGCCATACACCCCGGAGTAGACATACAGTGGACAAAGGCCGACAGCGTGAACATCGTAAACAAGCTAAAGAAAATGTACGACCTCGGCATCAGAACTTTTGCCGTATTCTTTGACGATATTTGGGGCGAAGGTACAAAAGCCGACAAACAGGCCGGACTTATGAACTACATCAACGACGAACTGAACAAAGCCTACGACGACGTAAATCCCCTTATCATCTGCCCCACACAATACAACAAAGGATGGACAAGCGGCGACTACCTGAACGTGCTCGGCACCCAGATGGATAAGAGCGTACGTATCATGTGGACAGGTAACAGCGTTGTGGATATGATAGAAATGAACGACATGACGTGGATAAACAACCAAATAAGCCGCAAGGCATATATATGGCTCAACTATCCCGTAACAGACTACTGCATCAACCATCTGCTCATGGGCCCCACATACGGCAACGGCCTTGACATTGCAAATATGCTCGGCGGATTCACATCCAACCCCATGGAATATGCAATGGCATCCAAAGTATCACTATACAGCATAGGCGACTACTGTTGGAACATGGAGAACTACGATGCCGACGCATCATGGGAAAGCGCAATAACATACCTCATGCCCAAGAACAGAGAAGCATTCCATTTCTTCTGCGAGAATAATGTAGACCTCGGTTCCACAGTACACGGTTTGCGCCGCTACAACGAATCACCGGCTTTCCTCGAAGTAAAAGATTTGTTCAACAATAAAATAGCAGCCGGAGACACCACTGCGGCCGCAGCTGCAATGAAAGAACACTTCAATAAATTCACAAACGTCGCAACCACACTCATGGAAACAGACGAAGCACCCGAACTTATCTCGGAAATCATGCCTTGGCTGAAATCCATGAAATACACAGGCGACAGAGGAGTGTGCCTTATGGAGATGTACGAAGCACTCGGCACACAAAACCCCGAAGTATTCGTAGACACATACCTGCGCTACCAACAACTGACAGGCGAGCAAGACGCATTGCGTTCGCGCGACTTTGAAGGCACACTCAAATGGGCAAAACCCGAGGTTGCCACCCTGCACGTGCAGCCATTCCTTAAAAGCACATTGGCAAGCCTTGTCACCCTGTATAAGAGCCTTTACGACTACCGCATCGACGTATTCCCCGCACAAGAAATCGAAAACGGAACATACTTCATAAAATACAGAAACGCATATCTAACAAACAAAACACCAAACGTAGCCGGCAGCACACCCACCTTTGCAACCGCCCGCGACGACACACGTCCACAGCGTCAAGAGTGGCACATAAGCCTCGACCCCGAAACAGGCCGCTACAAGATTGTAAATGCCGAAGACAGCCGATACCTCAACGAAAACGGCAAATTCAGCGCAGGCAGCAGCAATCCCTACGAAGCAGCATGGCACACCTACTACATAATGCGACTTGCCAACGGCAAATACTGCATACAAAATGCAGGCAGCGCAGGCAACAAATTCTGGACAGTACAGAACGGAAGCATCAAACAAGGCAGCAACACACTCGAACCCTCACAATTCATATTTGATATAGAACCCATAAGCGGAGCCGAAGAGACACCGGTGATAGAGAGCGGCGAAACATATTATATAATGAACGGCGAGCTATACCTCACCAACAACAACGTAAAAGGCAGCGGCGGCACACCCACATTCAAAAAAGTTGCAACACCCGCAGCCGCACAAGAGTGGGTGATAGAGCAAGATAAGAACGGTAAGAACAACTACAAGATAACAAGCAAAGCCGACGGACGTTACTTAAACGAATATGCCAAATTCGGAACCAACGCCTACTACCCCGACTGGAACACATACCTTATACTGATGATGGACGGAAAATTCTCCATTCAAACAACCCAATCGGCAGGCGAGCACTTCTGGAACATCACAGACGACCATATAGAGTGGGACAACAACATGACACGTTCATCAAGCTACGTAATAGAAATTATTAAAAAAGGAACAACCTCTGGTATCACCCCCGTAGGTTCAAAAAAAAAAATAATAATTAAAGACAACTGCGCAATTCTGTACGAACCGGCACAAAACATCACAATATACGATACAACAGGCCGTAAAGCAACAGAAGCCAAAGAGAGCAACCACATATCGCTCGGCACGCTGCAAGCAGGCAGTTACATATTAGTGGCAAGAACCAAAGGCGGCAACATAATAACAGCAAAAATCCTACGCTGAGCACATTACAGCCATGCAGGTTCACACCCTACAATCATAAAATATGTTACCCGATGCAAAACATCGGGTAACATATTTTATGATTCTTTGTCAATAACCTGTTTATAAGTAAATGTAAAATAAAAGAATGCTATCTATTTTTTCACTATCTTTGCAATATCAATTTGAGAGAAAAAAGGCGTAAGAAAACAAACAACAAAAGCACAATGGGAAAAATCATAGCATTAGCCAACCAAAAAGGCGGCGTAGGAAAAACCACAACCGCAATAAACCTTGCAGCATCACTTGCCACACTCGAAAAGAAAGTATTGGTGATAGACGCAGACCCCCAAGCAAACGCATCATCCGGATTAGGAATAGATATACGAGAAATAAATTGCTCGATATACGAATGTCTCATCAATAAATCGGCCCCGGCCGAAGCCATACACAGCACCTGCGTCAAGGGGCTCGACATAATACCGTCACACATAGACCTTGTTGGAGCAGAAATAGAGATGCTCGATTTGCCCAACCGCGAAAAAATAATGCGCGAAGCACTCTCGTCCATAAAAGACAAATACGACTACCTGTTGATAGACTGCTCACCCTCCCTGGGACTTATCACCGTAAATTCCCTCACAGCAGCCGATTCGGTAATAATACCCGTGCAATGCGAATATTTTGCCCTCGAGGGAATCAGCAAACTGCTAAACACAATAAAAATCATAAAATCAAACCTTAATCCCTCGCTCGACATCGAAGGATTTCTGCTGACAATGTTCAATTCACGCCTAAGGCTGAGCAACCAGGTATACAACGAAGTAAAGAAACACTTCCGCGAGCTTGTGTTCGAGACCGTAATTGTACGCAACACCCGTTTGGGCGAAGCACCCAGCATGGGAATCCCTGTGATACTATATGACGCCGACTCGGCCGGAGCAAAAAATTACCTGTCATTGGCACAAGAAATTATCAAACACTAACAAAAAAGAAGAAGAATGATGGCACCCAATAAAAAATTCACACTCGGACGCGGGCTTGACGCCCTCATCTCAACCGAAGCAGTACGCACATCGGGCTCATCATCAATCGGAGAAATCGAGCTGAGCAAGATAGAGGCAAACCCCAACCAACCCCGTCGCGAATTTAGCGAAGAGGCACTTCGTGAACTTGCCACCTCGATAGAAGAATTAGGAATAATACAACCAATAACCCTACGAAAGACAGGCGAAGAGAGCTATCAGATAATAGCAGGCGAAAGACGCTTCAAAGCATCACAACTTGCCGGCAAAACCACCATACCCGCCTACATCCTTGAAGCCAACGACGAGAACACCATGGAAATGGCCCTCATTGAAAACATACAGCGCGAGGATTTGAATGCAATGGAGATAGCCTTAGCCTACCAGCAACTAATAGAGCAGCACAACCTGTCGCAAGAGCAACTGAGCAAACGTGTAGGCAAGGGACGCGCCACAATAGCCAACTTCCTTCGCCTGCTGAAACTACCCGCCGCAATACAAGTGGCACTCAAGGATAAAGAGATAGACATGGGACACGCACGCGCCCTGCTTTCGCTCGAGAATCCGGCCGAACAGATAGCCCTGTTCAAAGAGATAAAAGAGAAAAACTACTCGGTGCGTCAGGTTGAAGAGATAGTGCGCGAAAAGAAAAACAACTCGGCCGACGATGCTGCACAACAAGTAACAAACAACAGCAAAGAGGCAGACAAACAACAAAGCGCCGAATTTCACAATCTGAAGCGCCACCTTACACACTTCTTTCAAACCCCCGTACAGCTGACATGCAACAACAAAGGAGCCGGAAAAATAAGCATAAAATTCAAGAACGATAAAGAATTAGAGCGAATAATCGCCATATTCGATAAACTGAACCAATAAACCCCGACAAGGATGCAGCGCCCCCTACAAATATTGCTCATCATATCAGCCATGCTCACAAGCATGGCAACAGACACACATGCCCAAACAGCAGACAGCACACACACTGCCATAAACAATCGCATGGTGCAAAACATTATAGCACAAGACTCGCTGAGAACCGACAGCATATACAAAAAACAGATAGAGCGCAACGCCGAACTATCGGCAGACAGCAGCCGAGTATCCATGAAACGAACCTCGACACTGCCCGAGAGCACAAAGCCACGCTTCATTCCCGACCCGCAAAAAGCCACATGGCTGGCCGTGGTATTTCCCGGAGCCGGACAGATATACAATCGCAAATATTGGAAGCTCCCCATCGTATATGGCGGATTCATAGGCTGCCTATACGCATTCAATTGGAACAGTCAAATGTATAGCGACTACCGTCAAGCCTTTCTCGACATAATGGATGCCGACCCTAATACAGACTCATACAAAGACTTCTTCCGCCCCGGTTACGACTTTGAGAAAAACGAAGAATATTTGAAAGAGGTATTCAAAAAGCGCAAAGACCGCTACCGCCGATGGCGCGACCTCAGTGTATTTGCTTTCATAGGCGTATACGCCTTGTCAGTAATAGACGCATACGTAGATGCACAGCTTGCGAGTTTCGATATAAGCGACAATATAAACCTCACGCTTACCCCACAAATGATACACGACAAAAACAATCTGAATCCCGAAAATAATTATTACGGATTCAACTGTAACATAACATTCTGAACACCCCACGAAATGACTGCAAAATACATCATAATACTCACACTGCTGCAATTCACAAGCACCATCCTCTTTGCGCAAAATGCCGAAGAGGAAATTGATTTTATGTCAGACACACTCATAACAGACAGCGACGACGACTACACAAACAGCGACGACTCCCTGCTTGTAGACCTGTATAACCTTGACATAGTGACAGACAGCAGCAGCATCAGCTACAATTTCCCAACCTACGCCATCGACTGCACAATACTCGACGATGACAGCATCGCATTCGACCTTCCCGAGAGCATGACAGTAAATATAGACAGCCTGCTAAACAGTTGGTATGCACGCAATCTGCTCAAAAGCCTCGACTGCGACACACGCATGGTTAACCCCACCACATTCAGCGACTCCATATATGCACAACGCCTCTACGACATGCCCACCATAATGGAAATGAGATATAACAGCGTCGTGCGCCAATACATAGACCGCTACTCTACAAAAAACCGCTCCCTCGTATCATACATGCTCGGAATCTCACACTACTACATGCCCATGATAGAAGCAGCGATAGATAAATACAACATGCCCCATGAATTGAAATACCTCCCCATCATAGAGTCGGCACTAAAGCCCAAAGCAGTCTCGGGAGCAGGCGCAAAAGGACTTTGGCAATTCATGTTCGGTACAGGCAAGCTCTACGGACTTAAATCGAACAATTATATCGAAGAACGATTCGACCCCATAAAATCCACCGACGCCGCGATGCGCTACCTGCGCGACCTCCATAAAACATTCGGCCGTTGGGATTTGGCCCTGGCAGCCTACAACTGCGGCCCGGGAAGAGTAAAAAAAGCAATCCTGCGCTCAGGAGGCAAGCAAGACTTTTGGGATATATATCGCTATCTGCCGCGCGAGACACGCGGCTACGTACCGGCCTTCATTGCAGCAAACTACATAATGACATATCACAACGAACACGGGATATGTCCCATGGAGCCAAATGTTCCGGTTGCCACCGACACACTGCATATTACAAAAAATCTACACTTCTCACAGATTGCCGACCTGTGCAACGTTGCGATAGACGACATACGCGCCATAAACCCACAATACATACGCGACATAGTACCCGGCGCAAACGAACCCTGCGTATTACGTCTCACCAACGAAACTATCACCAAGTTCATAGAACTTGGCGACAGCATATATTGCTACAACGAGGAGAAATACTTTCCGCGAGACAAGATAGAAAAGATACTGAAAGAGGCAAAATCGAACAACGAATGGGGAAGCGGCGACCTCATACGTCATAAGATAAAAAGCGGCGAAACCTTGGGAAGCATCGCACGCAAATACCGCGTAAAGACATCACAACTGATGAAGTGGAACAACCTGAAAAATTCAAAGATACGCGCCGGCCGCTATCTGAAGATATACAAATAACACCATCATGGACACCAACGATAAGAGGATAATGGACGAAGAGGCCATCATTACGGCAAGTTTCCAAGAGATACTGGATATATATCTGGCCTCACAACACCGTAAGAAAGTAGAACTTATCACAAGAGCCTACACCTTTGCGCGACAAGCACACAAAGGAGTACGTCGGCACAGTGGAGAGCCCTACATAATGCATCCCCTTGCCGTAGCCCGCATAGTGTGCGCCGAAATAGGCCTTGGCTCCACCTCGATATGTGCAGCCCTTCTTCACGATGTAGTAGAAGACACCGACTACACCGTAGAGGATATACGCAACCTCTTTGGAGAAAAAATAGCCCTCATCGTAGACGGACTCACAAAAATCTCGGGAGGAGTATTCGGAATGCAAGCATCCGAGCAAGCCGAAAATTTCAAGAAACTGCTCCTCACCATGAGCGAAGATATACGAGTGATACTCATCAAGATAGCCGACCGCCTTCATAACATGCGTACCCTCGAATACATGCCCGTTAACAAACAGTATAAGATTGCCGGCGAAACACTTTACATATACGCCCCTATATCCTACCGTTTAGGACTTAGCAAAATAAAGACAGAGCTCGAGAATCTGAGCTTCCGCTACGAACACCCCGAAGAGTATGCCCGCATCGAAAAGAAAATAGAAAAAACCCGACAAGAGCGCGACGTACTATACAACGAATTCACCTCGCCTATATGCAGCAGCCTCGACAAAATGGGCTATAAATTCCACATCATCGGGCGTGTAAAATCACCCTACTCCATCTGGAACAAGATGCAAAAAAAGCATGTCGCATTTGAAGACATATACGACATACTCGCAGTACGCATAATATTCACCCCACGAGACGGAGAAGACGAGAACAACGAGTGTTTCAAGATATACAACGCACTCACCAAGATTTATGACGCACACCCCGACCGCCTGCGCGACTGGGTAAACAAGCCACGCGCCAACGGCTATCGCGCCCTACACGCCACATTCATGAGCAAACGCGGCGAATGGATAGAGGTGCAGATACGAAGCGAGCGCATGAACGAAGTAGCCGAACAAGGAATTGCCGCACATTGGAAATACAAAGACCAAGGCGACAACAACAATGCCGACAAACAGCTTGACAGTTGGTTACACACAATAAAAGAGATACTCGATGACCCACAGCCCAATGCCCTCGATTTTCTCGACACAATAAAGCTGAACCTCTACGCCACCGAGATATTCGTATTTACCCCAAAAGGCGAAATAAAAACAATGCCGCAAAATTGCACGGCCCTCGACCTTGCATACAGCATACACACCTTTCTTGGTAACCACTGCATAGGAGCAAAAGTGAATCACCGATTGGTGCCGATGAACCACATACTGCAAAGTGGCGACCAGGTAGAAATTCTCACCTCAAATTCACAACACGTAGATGCCGGCTGGCTATCCTTTGTCACCACGGCAAAAGCACGCGCCAAGATACAAGCCTCACTGCGCCGTCAACAACGCATCCTACAACGCGAAGGCGAAGAAAAATTCAACCAATTCATAGCACAAGAGGATTTAAGCAATTTCAGTAACAATATCGAAAGAATTTGGAAACTGCACAACCTCAAAAACCGCGAAGAGCTTATGGAAGCCATAGGCAATGGAAGCATACAATTAGGCAACGAAGAGAAAAACGCTCTTTTGGGCAACAAACGCTTCAAATTTCCATCGCTTCCGTTCTTCGGGAAAAACAAAATCGAAGAAAAAGAAGAATCCGCATCGGAGCAATTCGATAAAATAGACCGCAAAACCCCACTCACACTCACCGACGAGCGTCTGCACAGCAGCTACGCAATAGCGACCTGCTGCCACCCCATTCCCGGCGACGACGTGTTGGGGTACATCGACGACGACCAACACATCATCATACACAAGCGCAAATGCCCTGTGGCCGACACGCTGAAGAGCAGCCACGGCGACCGCATATTGGCAGCCAATTGGGACACACATAAGAGCCTGCTGTTTCATGTTCCCATCATGGTGAAAGGAATCGACGGAATAGGCATCCTCAACGAGATTACGACAATAATCTACCAACAGCTGAACATCGGAATACAGAAACTGACGATAGAGAGCAAAGATGGAATTTTTGAAGGTACAATATGGGTGAATGTGCACGATGCAGACGATGTGCGCACCATCTGCAACAGCCTCAAAAAAATAAAAAACATACAAACCATTGCCCGAATAGACTGACGGACCGTAAAATCAGATGACCGAAAAGACGGGCAACCGGCCCGCTCTGCCGCAAGCCAAACTTTAAAGAGATTCCAACGCAGCAAGCATGCCCGACAATTCTTCGCGAATGGCTTTCAGACGATCTATGACGGCACTGTTGCATTCGGCCGTCTCCTGCCCCTTGCCGCTTTTCAGATAACGCTTAGCACCGGCAAGCGTCAGTCCGCGCTCTTTAACCAAATGGTGCACAAGACGCACGGTTTTTACATCCTCCTTAGTGTATCTGCGCACATTGTTCGCCCCCTTTTTAGGAGATATTTGCGAAAATTCCGTCTCCCAATATCTAAGCGTCGACTCACTCACACCAAGCTCCTCGGCAACCTCCTTTATCGAGTAAAACAACTTCAGCTCTTTGTTTTTGTTAAGTGCCATAATCAATCAAAAACTTTACCATGATTCTCGGCCATACGAAGCATTTCGTCGTACCCATCGGCATCCAAATCCATAAAATAGTAGTTGATGGGGTTCACCGGACGGCCTTTCACAAGAACCTCATAGTGCAAATGCGGGCCGGTGCTCTTTCCCGAGTTTCCACTCAAGGCAATCTGCTCGCCACGCACCACCTGCTGCCCTTTCTTGGCTGTGAAGCTATGCAGATGAGCATATCTTGTGCGATAGCCATAGCCATGGTCAATCTCCAACGTATATCCATAACCACTCTCCCATTTGGCTGATACCACTTTGCCGTCGGCCGTTGCATATACAGGTGTGCGCATATCACACGAGAAGTCCATGCCCTTGTGGAATTTTGGAACCTTGTAAACAGGGTCGATTCGCCTGCCATAGCCCGATGCAGTGCGCTTAAGGTCGCGGTTTGATATAGGCTGTATCGCCGGCAGATGACGCAGATAGTCCTCTTTTTCGCGACTCATCTTCACCAATTCGTCGAACGACTTTATCTGTATATACATCTGCTTGGCAAGCATATCCATCTTCTGTGTCGTCTGCACAACAAGCTCAGCATTATCCATGTCCATAAGCTCGTCGTAGCGGTTGGTGCCGCCATAGCCTGCGCTACGTGCAACCTTTGAAACAGGTTCCGAATTAAGCATCACCCGATACATATTATCGTCGCGCTGCTGTATATCCTGCAACACATCCATTGCATCGTCAAGACGTTGCGAAAGAATATTATATTGGGCCAAGAGGCGGGAATTTTCTGTTTGAACATCCTTCATCGAAGGCGTCTCGATTAGCAGATAAAAAAGCAGAAACGACAAGCCACCGAAGATAATAAACATGAGCGCCCTGCGGAGTATCGTCAGGAAACGCTGAGCCATATTCGGATACACCCTGTCATAGGTGCGTGTCGTAGGATTGAATATATAGTAGATTTTTCGCATACATGTAACTATTTGCACACATAAATCGCGTATGAACGCGCATGTATATCTTAGCAAACATTTGTTTGCAAAAATAACAAAAGTAAGCTATCTTTGCAAGCTAATTAAAGAAAAACGGATATTGTGTAAACCGACATTAACACACAACACCCGTAATTAACAAAAAGGAACAAAACAAAAACAACTTCTAATATGCTCACATCAAAAGAGATTAGAGAATCTTTCAAAAGATTCTTCGAAGAGCGAGGCCACCTTATTGTGCCCTCGGCCCCAATGGTTGTAAAAGACGACCCCACACTAATGTTCACCAATGCAGGTATGAACCAGTTTAAAGACATTATATTAGGCAACCGCCCAGCCGACAGCAAGCGTGTTGCCGACTCGCAGAAATGTCTGCGCGTAAGCGGCAAGCACAACGACCTCGAAGAGGTAGGCCACGACACCTACCACCACACAATGTTCGAGATGTTGGGCAACTGGTCTTTTGGCGATTACTTCAAGAAAGAAGCCATCGATTGGGCATGGGAATACCTTACAGAAGTTGTAAAGCTCGACCCCGAGCGTCTCTATGCAACAGTATTTGAAGGAGCGGCAGCCGAAGGCCTTGAGCGCGACAACGAAGCTGCCAAATATTGGGAAGAGCACCTCCCTGCCGAAAGAATCCTCAACGGCAATCTCAAAGACAACTTTTGGGAGATGGGCGACACAGGCCCCTGCGGCCCCTGCTCCGAGATTCACATCGACCTGCGAAGCGACGAGGAGCGCGCAGCCCTGCCCGGACGCAATCTTGTGAACGGCTCACATCCCCAAGTGATAGAGATATGGAATCTTGTGTTCATGCAATACAACCGCATGGCCGACGGCTCACTGACCGAGCTGCCCGCAAAAGTGATTGACACAGGAATGGGATTCGAGCGCCTATGTATGGCACTCCAAGGAAAAACATCAAACTACGACACAGACGTATTCCAGCCAATAATAAAAGCGATAGGCGCAATATCGAGAAAAGAGTACGGCAACGATGCACAAACAGACATTGCAATGCGCGTGATTGCCGACCACATACGCACCATCTCATTCTCCATAACCGATGGTCAGCTGCCCTCAAATGCAAAAGCCGGCTACGTGATACGCCGCATCCTGCGTCGCGCAGTGCGCTACGGCTACACATTCCTTGGCCAAAAACAAGCATTCATGTATAAACTTGTTCCCACACTCATAGAGAATATGGGCGACGCCTACCCCGAGCTGAAGCAGCAGCAGGAGCTTATAACAAAAGTAATAAAAGAGGAAGAGGAATCATTCCTTCGCACCCTTGCCACAGGCATGAACATGCTCGACAAGATAATTGCCACCACAAAAAGCAACGGCAACAGCGAGATAAACGGAGTAGAGGCATTCACCCTCTACGACACATTCGGATTCCCCATCGACCTCACACAACTAATCTTGCGCGAGAACGGCCTCAGCGTGAACATGGAGCAATTCGACCAAGAGATGCAGAAGCAGAAAGCACGCGCACGCAACGCAGCAGCCGTAGAGAACGGCGACTGGATAACAGTCAACGAAGGCGAATGTCGTTTCGTAGGTTACAACAACACAGAATACAACACCACAATACTTCGCTACCGCCAAACAAAACAAAAGAACCAGACACTATATCAGATAGTACTGAAAGAGACGCCTTTCTATGCCGAAAGCGGCGGTCAGGTGGGCGACACAGGATATATTATATGCGGTGAGCAACGCATCGAGGTTATAGACACAAAAAAGGAGAACAACCTCCCGATACATATAACCAAGCAACTGCCCACAGAGCCCACAGCTCCCGTAGCGGCACAGGTAAACATCAATAAACGAATGGCATGCGCAGCCAACCACTCATGCACCCACCTGCTCGACCAGGCACTGCGTGAGGTGTTAGGCACACACGTCGAGCAGAAAGGCTCACTCGTGACACCCGAGGGCATCCGCTTCGACTTCTCACACTTCCAAAAAGTAACCGACGAAGAGATTGCACAAGTGGAGAGAATCGTAAACGCCCGCATACGCCAAAATATCCCCCTCACCGACCACCGCGACATACCCATTGAAGAGGCAAAGAAGCTGGGTGCGATAGCCCTGTTCGGCGAGAAATACGGCGACCGCGTGCGCGTGGTACAATTCGGCTCATCCATTGAATTCTGCGGAGGAACACACGTTCCCGCCACCGGAAACATCGGAATGGTAAAGATTATATCAGAGAGTTCAGTGGCAGCAGGTGTCCGACGCATCGAGGCCATCACAGGAGAGGCGCTCGAAGAGAATCTGCACAAGATGCAAGAGCTGCTCAAAGAGATACACGCCCTCTTTAACAACGTGCCCAACCTAAAGGCCACAATAGCAAAATCCATTGCCGAGAATGCCGAACTGAAAAAAGAGATAGAGGAATATGCCAAGGAGAAAGCAACAACAATAAAAGAGAAGCTCCTGCAAGAGGTAAAAGAGCTGCATGGCATGCGCTACATAAGCACCATACTGCCCTTGCCTGCCGCCACAGTAAAAGACATTGTGTTTATGCTGCGTGCCGAAGAGCCGGAGAACATGCTCATCGTTATCGGCAGCGTACAAAATAACAAGCCCCAACTGACAATATCGGCAACAGCCGACCTTGTGGAGAACGGAATAAACGCCGGCAAGATAGTGGGCGCGGCAGCCAAACTGATGCAAGGCGGCGGTGGCGGACAACCCCATTTTGCCACAGCCGGAGGAAAAGACGCCAACGGACTAAAAGACGCAATAGACAAAGTGTTTGAACTTATCGAAGCGTAAGAACAGGCTTCTATAATTAGCGACATTTTTCGCGCTGATACAACCAATCAAAATTCCCCAAAGTTCTTTTTTGAACTTTGGGGAATTTTGATTGCCACCTGCCGTTAATCAAACAAAGCAACACCACTCTTTTGAAAGCACTTTACAGACAAACAAAAAAGAGCAAACAGCTAACAATCGTAACTTATTGATTATCTTCGTTTTACCCCCCCTATAAATTTGCTCAAATTTTTCTTTTTAAATTAAAAAATGTTTCATACATTTGCAAAAATCATAATTAATTTGCAATATTCACAAAAAGCAAGAACCATTAAAGAATAACAAAATCCACCTACTCACACAGTTCATAACAAACTGTATGAAAGTCAAAAAAGAGACTCATTAATTATAAAATCAACAACAAGCACTCATTAACCAAAGAGAAGCTGACATTTTATAAAATTCAATCAACCTTAAAGTAGCATATTCTTAACGATAGAAATGCTACACGATTCTATTTTATAGTTTTTGAAAATATTAATCAATAAATAACTAAAAATCAACATTATGAAAAAGGTAACACTTTTAATTTCGATGCTTGTGGCAATGTCCGCAACATCGGTGGCACAAATTCCCATCAATTCACCCGAGGAAATAAGCTCGAGCAAAATCTATTATTTTGGCAACGCCTATGACATGACAGACTCATGGGGGTCTCTTTATTACTCGGCCAAAGAGGGATACAACGACAAACTTTGGTGCAGTGGTGTATTGGCCGACAGCACAGGCAACAGAATTACATCAGACCCTTGGAGCCCCCAACAGCAGTTTGCATTTATCAAAGGTGGCGACAAGCTCTATCTTTACAGCATTGGTGCACAAAAGTTCGTTGAGTGGAAAAACGATGGTGCACATC
>JAFSAT010000002.1 GCA_017442185.1 Bacteroidaceae bacterium | reverse complement strand
AGTGTGGAATTTTTCCACACTCACGCTACAATTGTATGGTTTTTTGTCGGTTGCTACTCTATGCCGTGGAGCTTCAGCTTGTTGTAGAGGGTTTTTCGGTCGATGCCTAAAAGTTGTGCTGCTTTACTTTTGTTGTTAGATGTTTTTCGCAGTGCCTCTATTATGCGCTCTCTTTCTGTGGCCTTTGTGTTTAGGTTTATGCCGATTGCTTGTGTGTCGGCTGATGGGGTGGTCGACGGCAGATATAGCTCTTGCAGGGTGATGCAGTCTCCTTGTGCAAGGAGTGCGGCACGCTTTACTACGTTTTTTAATTGGCGCAGATTGCCGGGCCATTCATAGGTGAGCATCAGGGTGGTGGCCTCTCTGTCGAAGCCTGTTATGTGTTTGCCGAATTCTTCGTTGGCTTTGTCTAAAAAGAGGTCGGCAAAGAGCATTATATCTTGCTGCCTCTCTTTGAGTGATGGCATTTGCAGGGTAAATTCGTTTATGCGGTGATATAGGTCTTCGCGAAATTCTCCGCGTTCTATTGCCGAGGGGAGGTCTTCGTTTGTGGCGCATATTATGCGTACATTAACCTCGTACTCTTTTGTGGAGCCTACGGGGCGCACATGTCGCTCTTGGAGGGCACGTAGCAGTTGCACCTGTACCTCGTAGCTAAGGTTGCCAACTTCGTCGAGAAAGAGGGTTCCGCCGTCGGCTTCAATGAAGGCTCCTCTCTTATCTTCGAGTGCTCCGGTGAACGACCCTTTTATGTGTCCGAAAAATTCCGAGGCGGCAAGCTCTTTGGGTATCGAGCCGCAATCTATTGCCACAAACGGACGGTCGTTGCGCTTGCTCAAACGGTGTATGCGACGTGCGGCATACTCTTTGCCTGTGCCGCTTGCTCCGGTTATGAGCACCGACATTTGTGTGGGGGCTACGAGTGATACGTAGTTGTATAGTATGCGGGCTGCTTCGCTGCCTCCCTCCATAAAATCGTTGTCGCTCTGTTCGAGTGGCTGCTTTTGTGTGGGGTGGGCCTTTTTTTCTTCGGTTTTTCTTTTGCTTAATACCTCTTTTATTTTGTCCATCAGCTCATCGGGACGTATGGGTTTTGATATGTAGTCGCTTGCTCCCTGCTTCATGGCATTTACGGCACTTTGAATGTCGGCGTAGCTTGTCATTATGATGAGTGGCGTCTCGGGGTGTTTTTCTTTTATCAGAGGGAGCAGTGAGGTTCCCTCTCCGTCGGGCAACCGCAGGTCGGAGAGGATGAGGCTGTAGTCTCGCTCTTGCAGTGCTTCGCATGCCTTTGTGCAGTTGCTCGCAGTGTGAACGTTGAATCCTTTTTTTGTGAGCCATGTCTTCATTATGATGGCAAAGGTGAGGTCGTCTTCTACTATTAAAAGCTCTTTATTCATTGGAGAGGTGTTTGGTTATGTTGTTGCTGTATCGGGCTGCTTTTTCTATTATTGTGGCTGCCTCTTCTGTTATTGTATCTATCATTTGTGCTGTTTCGTCGGTGAAAATGGTGCTTCCTCGCTGTTTATCGAAATACTCTAAGTGTGGAAGGCTTTTTTCGGCTCCTATCATCTTGAAGAGTGGGAGCAGTTGGTGGCATAGTGAGATTGTTGTTTGAATGTCTCTTTTATATTGTGCCTGTATGAGGGCTTCTCGTTTTTTCTTGGTCTCTTCGATAAAGGTGTTTATTATCTCTGCGGCCTCATCGGCGTTGGTTGCATATTCGGTGAGTGCCGACGGATTGATGCTGTTGTGTGGGAGTGTTGCGGATATGGTTGCGAATAGCTGGTTGCGTGTGAATGGCTTGTACAGTATGGCACTGAATTTATGTAGAGTGTTGTCGTTTATGTGTATATCGTTGCGAGCCGTCATTGCAATGATGGGGGTTGTGTGGCAGCATGGTATTTCTCTGATTTTTGCCATAAGTTCGATGCCGTTTATTGCGGGCATTTGAATGTCGGTGATTATTATATCGTAGTGGCTCTCTTTTATTTTGTTAAGCAGGGTGGCGGCATCGGTGAGTGCTGTAACGTGGAGTGCCGGATGATTGAGCATGCTCTTTGTCATTTGCAATTGCAGGGGGTCGTCGTCGATGAGTATCAGCTGTGTGGGTGGCAGTGCTGTTTCGGGTTGCTCTTGTTTTTTTGTCTCTTCGGTGGTCGACTGATGCTTAAGCGGCAGAGACACGTGGAATGTGCTGCCTTCACCGAGGGTGCTTTCTACATCTATGCTGCCTTTCATCAGATGTGTCAGTTTGTTCACTATGGATAGCCCTAGGCCGAACCCCTCTTTGCCTTGTGCATTGCCCAGACGTGTAAATTCTTTGAATATCTGTTCTTTTTCGTTTGGGGATATTCCGCAGCCGGTGTCTTTTATTTTGACATGCAGGGTGTTGTTGGTGAATGTTGCTTCGATGGCGATGCTGCCCTCACCTGTGAATTTTATGGCATTGCTTGTGAGATTTTCAATTATCTGTCGCAATTTCAGGGGGTCGCCTGTGAATGTGTCGTCGAGTGTGCGCTCGCAATTGTAGATTATAGCGAGGTTTTTTCTTTCGGCTTGTGGGGTAATCTCTTCTATGATGCTGTCAAGCAGGGATTTTGCGTTGAATGTTACGGGGGTTATTTCCATCTTGTCGGAGTCGAGACGGTAGAAGTCCAAGAGCGAATTTATAAGTCTGAGCAGATGATTGGCAGAATTTTGCATATTCTGTAAATACTTCATTTGTCGTTCACCCAATGGAGTGTTGCCCAGCAGCTCGCAATAGCCAAGTATGGAGCCTGTGGGGGTTTTTATGTCGTGCGTTATTGTGAGCATGAGCTTTTCGCGAATAGATAATAGCTCTTCGGCTCGCAGCCTTGCTTTTTCCAATTCTTTGCGGTAGTGCTCGATGTTCTTCATGTCGCGTCCTATAAATAGGAGGAACAGTGCGGCTATCATTACAGTGGCGGTTGCTATGCCTGTTATTACCCATGCCGAATTCTGACGCATTGATTCGCGCTCTTCTTCTTGTCTGATGTACCATTTTTGCTCCTCTTTTTCTATGGTTGCCAGCATGCCTGCGACTTTTTCGTTGAGCATGAGGCTGCTCAGTTGCAGCCTGTGCATCTGCTTTCTTAATAATTGCATTCGGCGGGCTTGATTGTCGGCTGCTTGTGTGCGTGCTCTCTCAAGTATGTTAGCTATTGTGTCGGCTATCAGATGTATAGTGTCGTCGTCGGCGGTGTATGCTTCGCGTATGGTATCTGTGACAATGATTGTGTCGGGTTTTTGTGGCGAGAAAACTTCGCTCAGACGTTTGAAAAATCCTTTGCGTCCGGCCGGGGAGATTTGTGATTGTGTTCTTGATATTGTTCTATGTTGTCGGCGTGATATGTTCTCCAGCAGGGAGTCTTGCAGGTGTATAATGCTGTCGATACGGGCGTAATAGATTTCTCCGGCGTCGGCCTCGCTGATGGTTTTAAGGAGTGTGTGCATGTTACTCTCTTTCTGTTCCAATAGAGTGGTTACGCTGTCTATGCGTAAGAGTTGTGTGCTGTCGGTGGCGATTGTGAGCAGTGTGTCGAGTGTGGCTTTGGCATTGGAGATACTCTGTTTGTAGTGTCTGTACTCTTTTATTTCTCCAATGGCAACGGCTTGTGCCATAATCTCTGCTTTGTTAAGTTCGCTCATTATGCTGCTTATGGCACGACGCATCCTACGGTGACGGTCGTGTGTGTGGTTTGCGCCGAGTATATTTATTTCGCTGTAAATATAGCCCATTGTGGCTATTAGCAAAAGGGTCAGAAGTATATATCCGGCTGTTATTTTGCGCCGTGTGCTGGATTCTCGGGACATAAAAGGTCGCTGATTAATTGTTGTTTTTATCTGCTTAGGTATTGTGTCTGTTTCGTTGGTTTTACTATATGAAAAACTTGGTGATATAAATTTGGAAGTTGTTTAAATTTTATCGGAAATGTTTTCTACAATTTGAGATATATCTCGAATATAAGCAAGCCTGCACTCGTTGCAAAATAACAAAGAAAACCTACTATCTACTCTAAAACAGTTCTCAAATAATTCCGAAATAAAATTTAAACATCTTCTTAAACAGCTTCTGAATTTATTTGTGGTTTCTCAATTGCGGTGGTAAAGTTACATCTTTTTATTGTTGTCAGTCTCTTATTAGTGTGATTCTTTACCAATTTTATGTTAAGTTTTATAAAATGCTCTGTTTTTGGCAAGGTTGTTTATGTGCTGTATTTTAAAATTAATTACCTTTGTGTCCGTTTGTTTCGATAATTGCAAAATGTTATAACTTTTTAATTACAAATATGAAGAAATTTTTTTTGACGGCGGCATTCTCGCTTTTTGCCGCATTTGTTATCTCTTGTGGTAACAATAAGAGTGTAGGAGTTATCTCTAAGGGTGATTCCGCAAAGTTTGATACTCTTTCGTATGTCTTGGGTATGGATATTACTTATGGCTTGCAGAGGGATTTGGGAAGACTTAAGTTGGACTATAACCTTGTTAAGAATGCCATAGAGACGGCATCGCTGAGCGGTGATGTTGTGAAAAGCGGTGGAAAGGATATATCGTCTGAAACTTATACCGATATTCTCAATGACTTTTTCATGACAAAATATCGTGAGCGCATGCAGACGCTGAGCGCCATCGAGGCTGCCAAGAATGACACAACAGGCACTGTTCCCCAAATTAATCCCGACACTCTCGATTTTGATGTAACAACAATGTTTGCATCGGACGATGAGTGCAGCGCTGTATCTTCGGCTTTGGGATACGACCTTGGATTGAAACTTTCAAAGAATCTGTTCCCCATTCAGCTTGTGTGGCTTTTTGAGGCTGTGGATGATGTTCTTAAAGAGGAGTGCAAGTTGACAAACGAGCAGGCCGGCAACTATATGCGCCATTACTTTACGGTTACATTGCCGGCAGAGAATAAGAAGGCCTCGGAGGAGTGGCTTGCAGAAATCGAGAAGCAGAGCGGTGTTAAGAAAACTGCAAGCGGACTGTTGTATAGAATTGTTGAGGAGGGAGATGTTGCAACAAAGCCTACTGCTGCCGATGAGGTGAAGGTACACTACAAAGGTATGTTGCGCAGCGGAAAGGTCTTTGATGCTTCGCGTTTTGCAGATATGCCTGCCGAGCGTCAAGAGATGCTTAAAATGTATCGTCCCGACAATTATATGGACGATGAGCCGGTGGGATTCCCTCTTGGCAATGTGATAAAGGGTTGGACCGAGGGTATGCAGCTCGTAGGAAAGGGTGGCAAAATTGAACTTTGGATTCCCGGTGAACTTGCCTATGGAGTGAACGGTGCACCAAGAGCCGGTATCGGCCCCAATGAGGCTCTGTTCTTTGTGGTGGATTTATTGGAGGTTGTTAAAGCAGCTCCCGAGCCTGCTGCTCCCGAAGCACCTGCAAAATAATAAGCTGTTTGAACTTTATTCTGGAACTGTCAGAGAACTTTTTAGAGTAGATTCTTTTGTTATGTTGCAGAGAATTACGGGCTATGCAACCTTTAAAAAGAGCATGAAAAGGCAAGTAAAAATCGCTTATACATAATATAATATATGAAAGAATCCTAAACGGTTTCCGTAGATGTGTTCGGCAGTTGAAACTGTTGTTTAATGGCAATCGGAGTAGTGTCAAAAAATAAGACGCAGCTCCGATTGCTTTTTGATGTATGTATTTACAGCATGAGTCTGCTGTTAAATAAAGTTAAAAGTGTTGTAGGCTTGGCACGTTTTGTAACTTTGCGCGTCTTACAATTGTAGACTAAATTTAAAAAAGATGAAAAAATACTTTTTTGTTCTATGTGTCTTTCTGCTTGTTGTGGGTGTATCGCATGCACAGAGGTTCGTGATAAAGGGGAGTGTGGTTGATGCAGAGACCAAGGAGCTTTTGCCGCATGCGCAGTTGCGTGTGACAGACAAAGACACGTTGCTTGTGGCTGCCACAGTGGCCGATGCCGAAGGACATTTTGCCGTTCAATTGAAAAGAGCCGGCAAGTATATGCTCGAAGTATCTTTCTTAGGTTGCGAGACACTGCATAAGAGTGTGACGCTAACCGAAAAAAAGCCTAATCAACAGCTCGGGCGTCTGATGCTGAAGCCCGACCGTACACTTCTGCGCGAAGCACAAATAACAGGCCTTGCCAACGAACTTACCATAAAAGCCGATACTTTTGTGTATCACACAAACGCCTTTCGCGTGCCCGAGGGCTCATCAATTGCAGCGGTGATAAAGCAGTTGCCGGGCGTCTCTATGGACAGCGACGGTAATCTTACTTTTCAGGGAAAGACCGTGGGCAGCATACTTGTCAATGGAAAGCCTTTTTTCGGTGATGCAAACACTGCTATGTCAAATATGGCAAGCGAAGCGGTGCAAGACCTTCAAATATACGAAAAGACCGACGAGGATAAAGAATTTACCGGGCAACACGACTCTGATAAACAGACGGTGATTGACCTTAAAATAAAAAAGGAATATGAGTCTTCGTGGAATGTGAATGTCGACCTTGGAGGTGGCACTCACGACCGCTTCATAGGCAAGGTGTTTGCTTCTAATTTTACCGATAAGCGTAGAACGGCTGTATATGCACAAACTAATAATATCAGTCAAAATCAAACGGTCGACGAGAATGGTAACTGGTCTTATTGGGGCGGAGGTTCGGGATTCTATACATATCGCAAGGCCGGCACGATACTCTCGTGGGACAATGGAAAGAAAAACAAAGAGGGCGGTTACTTTTCGGGTAACATAGATGCAAGCCTCGGACACGACAACAGCAGGATTTACACAATGGTGAATCGTGAGACCTTTCTCGGCAAAGGGGCGCACTTTTCTTACAGCGACAACAGGCGGAGAGGGCGCGAGAAAGATGTGCGTTTTGATGGGGATTTCAAATGGAATATAGATACTCTCAATCGCATATCTCTTGATGTTAAATACTCATATTCAGACTTGCAAAATTCCGATGATAACAGCTCATCCACATATAAAAACGAACCGCAAGGAGAAAATCTTTACAATGGGCTTATAGGCGATGACGTCTCACCCACGCTTGCAGCGCAAGGTGTGTACTCGAATAAATATGGGAAAAGATATAAGTCGCACGGCAATGAATTCAGGCTTTTCGGTACTTACAATCATCGCATGAGAAACAGCGGCAACTCATTCGGTCTTGAGGCAAGAGTCTACATGACGTGGGCACAGGCCGATGCCGATTATATGAACAATTACAGATATTTTACAGATGCGACCGGGCAACCGCTTAGTGTAGAGAGGCGCTACGAGGAATCTCCATCATGTAATTATGAATATGTGCTTACAGCCAACTATTCTTGGGTTATAACAAAGGAGATGCAGTACTCTTTTCATTATCATTATGGCCACTCTAAAGAGGATGGCGAGCGCAACCTCTATCTGCTTGATAGATATGCCGGATACAACACTCCTTATCTTCCGCTTGGCGTTCGTCCCTCGACGGCCGATTCGCTGCTGGCCGTCATCGACCCTGTAAACAGCAACAATGCGGTGACATACGAAAATACTCACATTTTGTCGGCAGTGTTCACCGGAGAATGGGAAAAGGTTCGATTTTCTGTTATTGCACATGCAGGCTATAACAATGAGCGATTTTATTATAAGACACCCGAGACACGCTATTCGCCCTCGCGCAATTATATGGGCTATTCGGTGTTTGCGGCCCTTAGGTTGAAGCCTTTCGATAATGGTCATATTATTTTAAATTATTATGGTAGCCAGGAAAATCCTTCGTTAAGAGAATTACTCCCAATTACAGACACGAGCAACAGTATGGTTGTAAATTTGCCCAATCCGGAACTTTCCACAACATGGAATAATGCTTTTACCATTAGGGGAAACAAATTTAACGACAAGCGAGGCGACAATTATAATTTTTATGCCCATTTGAATTTGACGAACAATGCCAAGGTTATTACGGCGCAAACCGATGCTGCCACGGGTAAACAGTATATGACGAAAGATAATGTGAGCGGAAACTACAATGGTTATATCAGACTCTCGACGCAGCAGCCGCTTGACAGTGCGCGGCATTGGACGCTGTCGGCCACTCTATCCTCCTCTCTGTGGCGGCAAAAGAACTATGTAGGCTCTGTGGGCGATGCGCTCGGCCTTTCGGTTGTAAAGGGATATAGTCCGAACTTGCGCTTGGGACTGAAGTGGCGCAAGGATATTTGGAGTGTCAACCTCAGTGGTTCGTACAATTGCGAGATTACGCGCTACAAGAGTGTTCCGCAATATAACGAGAGTGGTAATGTGCTTGAGTGGTCGTTGGAGCCGCAGGTGGATTTTCCCTTCGGACTTAAGTTGCACACTTCGTTCGGACTATTCAAACGTACAGGATATGAAGATGACATGCTGAATCACGAACAGTGGCTGTGGAATGCCACTGTGTCGCAATCGTTTCTCAAGAGCAAGGCTCTAACCTTGCAGCTTGAACTTGTGGATATTCTGCATCAGCGCACTTCTGAATATAGCTCACACTCGGCTACTGAACGTTATTTTAGAAAAATTGACACATTCCTGAGCTATGCAATGCTGCATTTGATATATCGTTTCAATTTAGGAGGAAAACAGTGACGCTCTGTTACAGTTCGACAAGTATACGGAAATTTATCTGACGCCCTGTCAGGTAGTTGGGTACGGCAAAATTGTTGTTGTAGATGTCCGACACCCAATAGTATGAATTTACGTTGTTAATATCGAGCAGATTGAACGCATCAATGCCTGCCCATACGTTGCGCAGGTATTGTGCTATGCCTGTGCGGTGTATGCGATGTGTGTTGTCGAGCAGGCGATACGACATTCCTATATCCACGCGCTTGTAGGCCGGAGCGCGAAATGTGTGCTTTTCGCGTCCTGTGTGCGGCGGCCCGAATGGCAGCCCGTCGGCGTATACTCCGCGCAGGCTCATCTTCCATTTGTCGGTACCGGGGAAAAAGTCGGTGAAGTAGAGCGAGGCGTTGAATGTTTGGTCGGTGGGGCGTGGCAACCAATCGCTGCCGTTTATCTTCTCTTTTGTGTCCATTATGGAGAATGTAATCCAAGAGTCTGTCCCGGGAACAAATTCTCCAAACAGCTTCATGTCTATTCCTGTGGCATAGCCGTGAGCGCAATTTTCGCCGTAATATACAATGCGTACATTATCTACATTATATGGGATTATGTTGTCGAGCTTTTTATAATAGGCTTCGGCTGTGAATTTAAATGGGCGCTCGAACATTTTGAAATAATAATCGCAGCCTAATACAAAGTGTATCGAGCGTTGCGACTTTATGTTTTTGTTAAGGACTACCGAGGTTATTCCATTGTCGGTGATTGTATCGCGCAGCTCCTTGAAGAATGGCACCTGATAGTATATGCCTGTGGAGAAGCGCAGTGTCATTTTGTCGTTAAACTCGGGTACAAGGCCCACGGATGCACGGGGCGAAAAGAGCAGCTCATCGTTCCAATCCCAATAGGAGAGGCGGGCGCCGGCGTTAAGAGATACCATTCCCAAACTGCTTTTGAACTTGTATGTGTCTTGTATGTATGCTTTGAGATGTTTGCTCTTTATGCTTGTGCGTGAACGTAAATTGTATATCGGATATAGGGAATTGCCTGTGTGGGGGATGTTGTATCCTGCCGAATCGCGCATCTCCCATTCGCGTTGATTGTCGCTTATGTGTTCGCTTTTCCATTGTAATCCCCAACGCAGTTCGTGTGCTTTTATGAAATGTGTTCCGTTGAGCGAAACTGTCTGTACGTCGCCCTCAAGATAGTTGCGTGCATGCTCCATGTAGCGTCCGACGCTCATGTTCTCTTCGCTGTTTATGTCGTCTATCCAATATTCTCCCGTAATGTCGTAGGTCTCCTCTTCGTTGGTGTTGAAGGCCGATGTCTGCAATGATATTTTATTATATTCGTTTGGGGTGTAGTTGAGAGAGAGTGAACCGAAGAGGGTGTTGAAGAGGTCGCTCTCCCATCCTGCAAAGTATACTTTAAATTCCTTTGCATTTTCCATTGTGCCGAATGCGGTGCTGCGATCGGTGGGGGTGAAATTGTATTTGTTGTGTGATATGTTTCCTATGAAACTTATGCTCAGCTTGTGTGTGGGGCGCCATTCAAAATAGGCTTGATAGTCGAGAAATTTTGGGTCGTATTCGCCTTTTGTGTCGAGTGTTCCAAGCAGGTAGCGATTGGTTTTGTAGCGTATGGAATTTGAGAAACTGTATCTGTTGTTCCCAAGCCCGAAGTAGACACTTCCGCCCAGGAGGCTTGCCGATGCTGTGCTCTCGAAAGAGTGGGGCTTGCGGTAGGTGATGTCGAGAACTGACGACATCTTGTCGCCATATTTTGCTTCGTAGCCGCCTGTCGAGAATGATATCGAGCCTACAAGGTCGGGATTCAAGAAACTGAGTCCCTCTTGTTGGCCTGCGCGTATGAGCAGCGGACGGTAAATCTCTATTCCGTTTACATATACGCTGTTCTCGTCGAAATTGCCTCCGCGTACATTGTATTGCGAACTAAGCTCGCTGTGTGAGCTTACACCGGCTTGTGCCGATATTATGGATTCTACTCCGTTTCCGCTTGCATCGGGCAGCAGGCGCATTCCGTCGGGCATTTTTATATTTTGTGTGCTGCCCATTTGGCGCTGTTGGTCGACAACCTCCACCCCCTCAAGCGTGTAATCTATCGGGAGCAGGACTATATTTGACACAATTGTATCCGATGGGTTGCGGAAGGTTTTTTTGCGTGTCCGGTAGCCTATCATGGAGTATGTTACAACCAGGCTGTCGCTGCTGTTGCATGTGAATATGTAGTTGCCTTTGAGGTCGGTGACTGTGCCTGCTGCCTCTCCGTCTACCTTTACATTGGCAATCTCTATCGGGTTCTGCTTGTCGTCGGTGACTTTGCCCTTTATAGTGACTTTTTGTGACAAAACCGGGAGTGCCAATATAAGCATCAACAATGTTGTGAATATGTGTTGTATGTTCATGTGTGTGCGCGTTATCTTTTATTTAACGGATATTTTCTGCTAAACGTATATTGCGCGCATTATTTTATTTATGCAATTCCATTTGAAATGATACCAATGCAGAGTGCCCACCTGTTTGCCGCCGAAATTAAGAATAAAGTTAAGATAGCCTGAGGGTATGTTGCTGCCTTTGGGCTCAAGAAATTCAAAATGGGGTATTCCTCTACTGTGTGCATCTGTGATTGCTGCCCACACTGACATTATGCCGGGGTAAAGAAGCGGGTGGCTTTTGCGCAATCCACAACTGTAGGCAAGGTAGGCGCGTTCTTTTTCGTATATGCAGATGGAGCAGCCTATTATCTCGCCTTTGTGGCGGACGACAAAGAGACGAGCTTTTTCGATGTTGTTCTCTTGTGGAGTGAGCATTGTGCGCAAAAAGTCGATGGATGGCAGGCGATTGCGCAATTTGCTCATGTAGTATTTGTGCATTATCCTAAGGGCTTTATCCTTCTCCTCTTCTGTGGTGGCGCTCCCGAATGTTACGCCACGCTCCAAGGCTTTCCTTATATGACTGCGATAGGTACGTGTGAGGCGTTGCCAAGGGTCGCGGCTGTGAAGCGATATGTATATGCGGTTGTCGCGGAGTGGGAAAAAAAACTTTTCGCTCAAGATGTTATATGCGAAACGTGAGTCCTTAAGATTGCGCACCTCGATGAATGTGTGGTGATAGTCGAAAATGGTGAACAGCTTTTCGAGCATCATTGCAAAAAGTGCCTCTTTGTCGTTGCAACGGCTGCTGTATACCCCCTCGCCGTATATTGAATACCACACATACAAACCCGGTGGCAAAAGGCGCAGGCTGCGGTTCTTTACCACAAGCAGATGGGCTGTCTCTTTGTCGCCATCGTAGGCAACAAGCATCAGTGGGGATGCGTCAGTCGTCTGCTCTATGCTGTGAAACATTTGTGACGAGTGTGTCGGGTCTCCTTCTATAAGTGACGGCAGTTTGGCTCCGCTTGTGAAGAGTTCAATCCTCATACTGTTATTTTTCGCTCCGTAAAGGTAACAAAAAAAGATTTTTGTTGTATCTTCGCAGCAAATTATTTTCCGATAAAATGTATATATGGAGAATGAGAAGGATATTTATATATTGGCGATAGAGTCGTCGTGCGACGATACATCGGCGGCGGTGATGCTTGCTGATAAGGTGCTTTCCAATGTAACGGCGAGCCAGGCTGTTCATGAACAGTATGGAGGGGTTGTGCCCGAGCTTGCGTCGCGTGCTCACGAACTTAATATCGTGCCTGTTGTTGATGCAGCGCTGAAAAGAGCCGGGGTTGAGAAAACGCAATTGAGTGCCATTGCTTTTACGCGCGGCCCGGGGCTTATGGGTTCTCTGCTCGTGGGGGTGTCGTTTGCCAAGGGGCTTGCAGCCTCATTGGGTATTCCCATGATAGAGGTTAACCATTTGCAGGGGCATATACTTGCACATTTTATAAAGGAAGAGGGTGTGGAGCATAAGAGTCCCGAATTTCCGTTTCTGTGTCTCATGGTCTCTGGCGGCAACTCGCAGATTGTGAAAGTAGACAGTTACAAGGAGATGCAGATTGTGGGGCAGACTATTGACGATGCTGCCGGCGAGGCAATGGATAAATGCGCCAAAGTGATGGGGCTTGGCTATCCCGGCGGCCCGATAATAGACCGTTTGGCACGCAAAGGTGACCCTAAAGCATATACTTTCAGCAAACCTCATATTCCGGGGCTTGATTACAGCTTCAGCGGGCTGAAAACATCGTTCCTCTATACTCTGCGCAAATTTGTGGTCGATGAACCAAACTATGTAGAGACGCATCTCGAAGACCTTGCCGCTTCATTTGAAGCAACGGTGGTGGATATTCTGATGGAGAAATTGTATAAAGCCACTAAGCAACTTGGAATAAAGCGCGTGGCACTATCCGGCGGAGTGTCGGCAAACACTGCTCTGCGTCAGGCTTTCCACGATTATGCCAAACGTTACGGATGGGAAATTTTTATACCTAAATTCGGCTTCACTACGGATAACGCGGCAATGATAGGCTTGGTTGGCTATTATAAATTCTTAGATAAAGATTTTTGTGCCATGAATATGCCGGCATTTTCGCGTACTGTTATATGATAAACATATACGTGTATGAATGAAGAACTTAAGTCCTTGGCCCGCAGGGTGTGCAATGAGCTTCTATCGAGAGGGCTTACACTCTCCACTGCCGAAAGCTGCACGGGAGGGCTTGTTGCGGCTGCAATAACCTCTGTCCCGGGAAGTTCTGCTGTGTTCAACGGCGGCATAGTTGCTTATAGCAACGATGTGAAGCAAAATGTGCTGGGTGTTCCTGAGGATATTCTTTCGCGGTACGGTGCCGTCAGCGAACAAACAGTGCGTTGCATGGTCGAGGGGGTCGCCCGTTTGACAAAAAGTGATTGCGCGGTGGCTGTATCGGGTATAGCCGGGCCGGGAGGCGGCACAAAAGATAAGCCTGTGGGTACAGTGTGGATTGCAGTCTCTGTGCGCAGAAGTGTTGTCACAAAATTACTGCAGCTCGAAGATAAAGGGCGCGAAGAGAACATTCGTCTATCGGCTGTTGAAATATTATCTTTATTGTCTGAAGAATTGTCTCCGAATTGATTCCTGTCATAAAACCCTCTCGGAAATGCAGTTCTGTTTTATCGTATATTTTGCATTTGCACATAGAATCGGCCGAGCCGTTTCCGATAAAATTCAAATAACTTCATAAACAGTTTCTAAAATAAATGCTTTTTTGTTTGCAAGATATATGTAAAATTTATATCTTTGCACGCTGTTTTAAGTAAGCATATAAGAACAAAAAACAAAAAAAATATATAGAGATGTCTAAAATTTGTCAAATCACCGGTAAGAAAGCCATGGTGGGTAACAATGTTTCACACTCAAAGAGAAGAACAAAGCGTCTTTTCAATGTGAACTTGTTTACCAAGAAGTTCTTCTATGTAGAAGAAGATTGTTGGATTCAGTTGCGCGTGAGTGCAGCGGGGTTAAAAATTATCAACCGAGTAGGTCTTGATGCAGCATTGAAGAGTGCAGTAAGCAAAGGCCATATTGCTTGGGAGGAAATTAAAGTACTCGATTAAAGTTTAAGGAGGTAAGGAATATGGCTAAGAAGGTTAAAGGAAATCGCGTTCAAGTGATTCTTGAATGCACAGAGCAAAAGAATAGTGGCGTTCCCGGCATGTCTCGTTATATCACTACGAAAAATCGTAAGAATACAACCGAGCGTTTGGAATTGAAAAAATACAACCCCTATTTGAAGAAAGTAACCGTTCACAAAGAAATAAAGTAATAAGAGATGGCTAAGAAAGCAGTTGCAACTCTCCAGACCGGTGACAAGGAGAAGTTTGTTAAGGTTATTAAGATGGTTAAGTCACCCAAGACCGGTGCTTATATGTTTGCCGAGGAGATGCTTCCTCAGTCACAAGCAGATGAGGCTTTGAAAAAGTAAAAAAAGATTAACAGGTGGTAAAGCCTGCAATAAAAAAAAGATGCGCAGTGTCAAATTACAATATCGACACTGCGCATCTTTTTTTACTATGTGATTCTGTTGCTATCGGGAATGTAAAAATGGTGCCGGACTGATTTTCTGCGTGCAGAAAATTGTGTAGAATCTTTTTTCTCTTCTTTTTGCCTTTTTTGTTTCTTTGTGTTATCTTCGCATTATTAATCTAAACATGTAATATTATGTCAATTTGGAGAGTTATTTTATCAATACTGTTTCCGCCTTTGGCAGTGTACGACAGAGGTTGTGGTTCTATACTGATTGTATTTTTGCTTACATTGGCCGGATGGGTGCCGGGAGTAATAGCCGCACTTGTAATTCTGAATAAGCAACAGTAGGATGGAGGTAACGGAATATCTTGCCAATTTTGAGAAACGTATACAGGACGAACTGATTGCGTTGTGCACCTCATGTAAACAACTCGATGGGGTGCTCTTGTCGTCTGAAGATGTTGAAGCACGTTGGGAGGCGCTTGCACTCGATTATATGGCCGATGCCGTTGCGCAGATAAACGAATATCCTGCTGTGGCTGTTGCGTGGGCCGGATATTTGGGAATGGCGGTGGCTCATTTGTGGAATGAGGATTGGGCTGCACACTCAAACGATGAGTATGGCTGTTTTTATGGCGAGAATGGCTTTGATGACATGGATGAGCATATTATGCGTGATATTTTAGGAGTGCTGCTCGATGCCCCACGTGCCAAGGAGACCGAGGAGGTTATGCGTCGCTGTGCCTATTTGTTGCTGTCGTTGATTCGTCATGAAAATATAGAACCTCAAAGTCCGATGGCTTACTATACCTTTGCCCGTGTAGTGAAGGTTATGTATAGGATAGGTGCTGCAATAGAACTGAAAAAATTGGGATATAAGTATGAGAAGTTGGATCTTCCCACATGTTGAAAATCTTAAAACTGTTTAAATCTTTCTCCTTGAATTTGTTATATCTCTTTTTAAGAATTTTCTTCAGGGGCACATAGCCGGTTGTGTGGCTGCAAAAAGGATGAAAGGTAAAAAAGAGTATAAACAGGAACGTAAAATCAGCTCATAATATAAACATCAGATTTGAAAGAAATATAAACAGCATATTTCTGAGATTACTTTTTTAATGTAACAAAAAACCGTTTCTAATAATTTATAAATAAATGAGTCAGTTGGTATCGCCGTCGTTGCTGTCGGCAAATTTCGGGAATTTGAAAGAGGACTTGGATATGATAAATGCAAGTGCTGCCGATTGGTTGCACATAGATATTATGGATGGGGTGTTTGTCCCTAACATATCTTTCGGCCCTCCTGTGCTTAAGTATGTGGCCGAACTTTGCAATAAGCCGCTCGATGTGCATCTGATGGTGGTGAATCCTATGAATTATCTTGAACCGGTGAAGGCGTTGGGTGCTCGTGTGATGAATATACATTATGAGGCCGAGGTGCATCTGCATCGCGCTGTTATGCAGATAAAAGAGGCGGGAATGATGGCCGGAGTAACCTTGAACCCCTCGACCCCTGTCTGCATGCTCAAAGATATTGTGGCCGACCTTGATTTGGTGTTGCTCATGAGTGTGAACCCCGGATTCGGTGGGCAGAAGTTTATTGCGCACACTGTGAACAAGGTGCGCGAACTGCGTGAGCTTATTACTGCGACAGGCTCAAAGGCGCTTATAGAGGTAGATGGAGGTGTTAATGTTGAAACGGGTCGTTTGCTTGCCGAGGCCGGGTCGGATGTGCTGGTTGCAGGTAATGCTGTATTCAAGGCTGATTCTCCGGCTGATGTAATATCGGCATTGCGTGCACTTTAAAATCTGTTTTATAGAGCTTTTAAAAAATATTTTTTTGATGTTGCCGTTTATGGGGTGACGAGAGACTTTTTTAGGAGTAATCCCATGCTGTGGCTTGCATTTCCGCTGATGGCGGGGATAACGGCAGGGTGGCTGTGTGGCATTTCGGTGCTGTGCAGCGCTTTGCTTTTTGTGCCGGCAATGTTGGTGATGATTATGGGGGTGTGCACCCGTCTCAACGGATGTTTTTTTTCTGTCGCAGCCTTTCTGGCTATGTTTGCCTTAGGTGTTGTTGTTGAGCATCTTGATGCAGCCCGTTTTGTTAAAAAGTGGAGTGGTGCAAAGGGGCGTTTCGAGGCTGTTTTGTTGGAAGCTCCCCACGTTGGCGGACGTGCGGCGAGGGTGCAGGCGCAGGTTGCGCGTATCGGTCGCGACAGTGTGCCTGATGCGCGACGTGAGGGGCTTGTGAACCTCTATTTTGCCAACAGTGTAGATGTGGAACGTCTGAATGTTGGGGAGCGCATATTTTTTGAGGGTAGGGTTGCTTCTCCTCGAAATGCCGGTAATCCTGCGGAATTTGACACAGAGCATTTCCTTTATGTGCGTGGCATCACCGGTACGGCTTACTTGCCTATGGGTGTGTGGCGCTCCGATGGTGTTGCTGATAAGACTTTGTTGATGTATGCCATGGATTTGCGTGAAAGGGTGTTGCGGATATATGATTCTTTGGGTTTCGAGGGCGAAGAGGGTGCTGTACTCTCTGCTCTGACGTTGGGCGAGAAGCGCGACCTCTCACAGGGGGTGCGCGACCTTTATTCGGCTGTAGGGGCAAGCCATGTGTTGGCGCTCTCGGGATTGCATTTAGGCATATTGTATATGTTGATTACTATGTTGTTGCCTGTGCGTGGCGGTAGTCGTCTGCCGATTATTATGCGTGAATTATTGGTGTTGTTGCTATTGTGGGGCTTTGCGGCAATGGCAGGATTGACGGCGTCGGTGGTGCGTGCGGTGATTCTCTTTACGCTGATGTCTGTTGCGCGGTGTTTGCAGAGAGAAGGCTCGGTGATGAATGCTTTGGGGTTTGCTGCCATTGTCATGTTGGTGGTATGTCCGCGTTGGCTTTTTGATGTCAGCTTCCAGCTCTCTTTTGCTGCCGTATGGGCTATATTGTTGTTGGAGTATCCGTTGCGCCGGCTTATGAGGGTAGAGAAACATGGGCGTGCTTATGCTTATGCTGCGGGTGTTGTTGCAGTTTCGCTGTCGGCGCAGCTGGGGACGCTGCCTTTTGTGTGGTATTATTTTGGAACTTTTCCACTCTGTTTTTTAATTACTAATTTTATTGTGATGCCGGCGGCTTTTTGTGTTATGCTGCTTGCGGTGCTGATGCTCGCGCTTAGTCCTTTTGTTCTTTTGCAGCAGTTTGTTGCGTGGGTGTTGAAATGTTTGCTTTATGCCATGAATCTGTTGCTGCGCGGTGTTGCTGATTTACCCGGAGCTTCTGTAGAGCTTCCTTATATAGGTGTGCTTGGGGCGTTTGTTGTTGCGGTTGTCCTTTTTGTTTTGTTATACGGGGTGTTGCAGCGACGCAAGGTTTATGTGGCTGTTTCTTTGTTGTTGTCTATGTTTTTTGTAGCTGTGCTTGTTGCACGCAATTTTCGTGATGAGGTTCCTTATGTCTTGTTCTTCAATAGTAGAAATTGCCCTGCTGCTCAGCTTGTTATTTCGTCAGAGAGGTCTTACTTGATGAGCTCTTATCCTGAATGGGATATTGACCTCTCGTATGTGGCTGAGCCTTTTTGGCGGCGCGAGGGGATGTCGCAACCTATTCTCCTCCATGATGGATTTTCTGATGAAAAGGTGAGTATGTCGGGGCGGCTTGTCCATTTTGAAGGACGTCGTATCGCGATGCTCTCTGATGATTGTTGGATGGATGAGACGCATGTGCAGCCTGTGGATTGCATTTTTCTTTGTCGTGGATTCCTGGGGAAGATTAAGAGATTGCTGGAGATTTATCCCACTCGTTATATAGTTATGGATGCTACACTTTATGAGGGGAGTCGCAGACGTATAGCGCGTGAATGTGCGCAGGCGGGAGTGCGTTGCTTGAACCTTAAAGATATGGGTGCCATGAAGTTGTTGTGTCGTGGCGGTGGTATTAACTTTGTCTCTATGAAGGGGCGATAGATTCTTTTATGCTCTCTGCAAAATAATTAAGTGTGCTTTATTTTATTTCGCTCGTTTGTCACTATATACGGTTGCCCGGCTAAGCTGTATTCACCACCCTTTTCAAATAAATCTTTTAGTACCTTTGTGCAATAGTGCAAATCTTTTTATATAGAAGCACCCATTGACAAAATACTACGACATAATTGCTGTTTGATAATCTAAAAAAAAGGACAACAGGCACCGTAAAAGTTGAAAGTAAAACACCATGATAATTGAAAATGATTTTATTTTCCATTGATACCTTTGATTGAACAATGCACCTTTTTGTGAATTGATATTATAGGAAAACGCTGTTCTTGATGGTGATTTTTTATGAGAAAACGCACCTTGTACAAAAAATGTATTATCTTTGCGTTAACCAAAAAACGGCAATATGTTATACAGAAAAATTATAAAACGGATTGAAGAATATCTGTCATCAGATTCAGATAGGATGCTGTTGATTGATGGTGCTCGACAGATTGGTAAGTCGTACATTATCCGTTATGTGGGAGAAAAAATGTTTCCAAACTATATTGAAATAAATATGGAAGAGGATAAGTTGGGCGACCGAATTTTTGCAGATGCTAAAACTACCAAGGATTTTTATATGGCTTTGAGTGTTGTCGCAGGCGATAAGATGAAGGAAAGAGAGAGTACTCTTGTATTCATTGATGAGATACAAGCCTATGATCATCTTCTTACTCTTGTAAAATTCTTGATGAAAGAGAAGAGGTTTACTTATATTGCCAGTGGCTCCTTGCTTGGAGTAACATTGAAGAACACGCAATCTGTTCCTATCGGAAGTTTGGATGTGCAGCATATGTATCCAATGGATTTTGAAGAGTTTCTATATGCCAATGGTGTAGGAGAAATTGCTATTGATGCCATGAGAGAGTGTTTTAATAAGCAGGAGGCTCTGTCGGAGGCTATGCACAATAAAGTTATGGATCTCTTCAAGAAATATCTATTGGTAGGTGGCCTGCCAAAGGCTGTCGAGGTATTTGTAGAGAGTCGTAATGTGGTTGAATTCCGCTCTATTCAGACAGAAGCTCACGAACTATATGGTATTGATGCCTCTAAATACGAAGAGGAACATAATAAAAAATTGAAGATACGTCGTATCTTTGATATGATTCCATCAAACCTTGAGAATAAAAAGAAGAGAGTTGTCATTAAGGATATTGAAGACAAAACGTGGAAAAGAACTAATGATTATTTAGATGAATTTGATTATTTAATCTCTGCTGGCATAGCATTGGAGGTAAAGGCAATAAGTACACCTACATATCCCTTGGTTGAGAATAGTGGCAAGAACTTGTTGAAACTTTATTTGAATGATGTAGGTGTTCTATCGGGTATATTTTATCGCAATAATATCAAGGCTGTAATGTCTGACATAAAGAGTATAAACCTTGGCTCTGTTTATGAGACTGTCGTAGCACAGGAACTGAAGGCTCACGGATATAATTTATACTACTATGACAACAAGAGAAACGGTGAGGTTGATTATTTGATTGATGATGCAGACAATTTGTCAAATATTCCAATTGAGGTGAAATCCGGAAAAGATTATACTGTGCATAGTGCTTTGGATAAGTTCTTGTCTAATGATGAGTATAATATAAAGAGAGCCTATGTGCTATCGAATGAGCGGAAGGTGTATACAGTGAATGGAATTACATATATGCCTATATACTTCGTTATGTTTTTACGGAATGTATCGAATGTTGTTGAAGAATTTTTGGATTAGTTTTTATTTGAGATAAATCTCTAAGATAGGCCTTCACTCGCTGCAAAATAATAAAGCGTGCTTTATTTTATTTCGCTCGTTTGTCACTATCTTTGAGATAGATCTCTAAGATAGGCCTTCACTCGCTGTAAAATAATAAAGCGTGCTTTATTTTATTTCGCTCGTTTGTCACTATCTTTGAGATAAATCTCTAAGATAGGCCTTCACTCGCTGTAAAATAATAAAGCGTGCTTTATTTATTTCGCTCGTTTGTCACTATCTTTGAGATAAATCTCTAAGATAGGCCTTCACTCGCTGCAAAATAATAAAGCGTGCTTTATTTATTTCGCTCGTTTGTCACTATCTTTGCAGTAAAAATAAATTTATAAATATGCTTGATTTAATGATTTCTCCTCAGAGCATTGAGGCGGTTAAAGATATTATATCTAAGGGGAGTAAGTTTGTTATACTTGCTCATCGTAATCCCGACGGTGATGCTGTCGGCTCCACTACGGCGTTGGCGTTGTTTTTGCGCAGCTTGGGTAAAGTGGCTGATATTATTCTCCCTAATAGTTTTCCTGATTTTTTGGCGTGGCTGCCGGCTGCTGCCGATATTGTCAATGCTGAGTGTGAGAAGGAGCGCTCATTGGAACTGATAAGGGATGCGGACGCTCTTTTCTGTCTCGACTTTAATGCGCTCTCTCGCATAGGAGAATTGGCCGGGGCTGTAGAGCATTCCAATGCTCCTCGTGTGCTTGTCGATCATCATCCTTTGCCTGAAGATGTTTTTGAGGTACAAATTTCGCATCCTGCCGCATGCTCGACATCTGAGCTTGTGTTTCGTCTGATTTATCACATTGGTACTCTTGAGGCTTTGACAAAGGAGATGGCTGAGTCTGTTTATACGGGAATGATGACTGATACGGGGAATTTTGCGTATGCTTCAAACAGGAAAGATATTTATATTATAATATCGTGTCTGATTGCGGCCGGAATCGACAAAGATATAATTTATCGCAGGGTATTTTATAACTATACGGTGAACAGGCTTAAACTTGTGGGTTTTATGATGTATGATAAGTTGCGTGTGATGCCTGCTTATAATGCTGCTTTGTTAACATTGTCGTATAAAGAGATGCGTCGCTTCAATGTCTCGAAAGGCGATACGGAGGGTGTGGTGAATATGCCATTGCAGATTAAAGGGGTGCGCTTTGTATGCTTTTTTCGCGAGGAGGTACCCGGAAAGATAAATGTCTCGTTGCGCAGTGTCGACGATTTTCCGTGTAATCTTGTGGCAGCGGAATTTTTCGCAGGCGGCGGCCATAAGAATGCTTCGGGTGGTGAGGTCTACGGAACTATGGAATATGCAACGGAACGTTTCAGAACTGCACTCGCCAAGTATAAGGAGCTGCTGACGAAATAGGTGTAAACAGACTATATAAAAATAATTTAATAGAAATTTAATCGGCTTATTAATGTTTTTGCGTATAGTTTTTGTATATTCGCGGAAAATTTGTAATTTGCACAATTAAATCAGGTATATACAGAAAGAATAGGTAGTTATATGAAGAATATTTGGATAGTACGGGGATTGTTGCCCATATTTGCGTTGTTGCTATGGGCATGTGATGATGAAAAAACATATTCGGATATGAAAGAGCACGAGCGTGCCGTGGTAAAGTCTTTCATAAAGGAGCAGGGTATAAATGTATTGACATATTCTGAATTTATAGAAAAAGACACGGTGACGGATGTCGAGAATAACGAATACGTGCTTATTGATGACGTGTATATGCAGATAGTTCGCAATCCGCGTGGCAAGGAGGGAGCTCGCAAAATGCGGGATGGCGAAACTCTTAACATCATAACTCGTTTCGTGGAGTATAATATAGCCGACGGTGATACTATTCTGGGAAATCTGTACGACTCGGATAATCCGGATATAATGCGCGTGTCGCTCGAGAGCGGAAGCTACTCTGCTACTTTCACCGATGGTTATATGAGCGCTGTTTATGGCAGTGCGGTTCCCACAGGATGGCTCACTCCGCTTCCTTACATTTATCTCACACGTAGACAGTCACAGGTTGCCAAGGTGAATCTTATAGTTCCACACACAAAGGGAACATCAACCGCATCATCATATGTATATCCATGCTATTATCAAATAACCTTTACACCGGAAAATTTGTATGACACTGATTAAATCAATTTCAGGCATCAGAGGTACCATCGGCGGTCGTGCCGATGAGGGTTTGACACCTCTTGACATTGTAAAATTAACATCGGCCTACGCTGCGCTGATACGTAAGACAACCACAAAGACAACCAATAAAATTGTAGTTGGTCGTGATGCTCGTCTCTCAGGCTCTATGGTGAACCACATAGTATGCGGAACTCTTATGGGAATGGGATTCGACGTTGTTGACATAGGTCTTGCATCTACACCCACTACGGAATTGGCAGTTACCATGGAGGGGGCATGCGGAGGTATAATACTAACCGCAAGTCACAATCCTCGCCAATGGAACGCACTGAAACTTCTGAACGAACATGGTGAATTTTTAAATGCAGCCGAGGGACAGGAGGTGTTGCGCATTGCTGCTGCCGAGGAATTCGATTATGCCGATGTTGAGACGCTCGGAAAATATCGTCTGGATGAGACATACAACAGCAAACACATTGACGCTGTGCTTTCTCTGCCTCTTGTTGATGTTGAGGCTATAAAGGCAGCAGGATTCCGCGTGGCCATAGATTGCGTAAACTCTGTGGGTGGTGTTATTCTTCCCATGTTGTTTGAGAAGTTGGGGGTAAAGAGTCTCGATAAGCTGTATTGCGAGCCGACCGGTGATTTTCAGCATAACCCCGAGCCGTTGGCGAAAAATCTGGGCGATATAATGGGGCTCATGGCAAAGGGTGGCAACGATGTGGCATTTGTTGTCGATCCTGATGTTGACCGTCTTGCTATCATCTGTGAGAATGGCGACATGTATGGCGAGGAATATACTCTTGTGACTGTTGCCGACTATGTGCTTAAACATACACCCGGAAACACTGTGTCTAACCTCTCTTCGACACGTGCACTGCGCGACGTTACAAATGCGCATGGTTGCACCTATTCGGCTTCGGCAGTTGGCGAGGTTAACGTGGTGACAAAGATGAAGGAGACAAATGCGGTGATTGGTGGCGAGGGTAACGGAGGTGTTATATATCCTGCTTGTCACAGTGGTAGAGATGCTCTTGTAGGTATCTGTCTGTTCTTAAGCCATTTAGCGCACGAAAAGAAGAGTGTCAGCGAGCTGCGTGCCACATATCCTGCTTATTTCATGGGTAAGAATCGCATTGATCTTAAGCCGGGTACCGATGTTGACATGATTCTTGAGAAGATTAAAGGTATTTATGCCGGTAAGGCTGAGATTAATACAATAGATGGCGTAAAACTTGATTTTCCCGATAAATGGGTGCACCTGCGCAAGAGTAATACCGAACCTATCATTCGTATATACTCGGAGGCCGGCACTCAGGAGGCGGCAGATGCTATCGGTGAGGAGATTTTGAATGTTGCGCAGACGCTTATGTAATAGTTGCGTTATTTGCTAAAGTATATATTCGGGCAGCATCCATAAATATTGGATGCTGCCGTTTTTTTGACCTAATAAATATATCTTCACTTTATATTATCTCGCTCGTTTGTTGTATCTTTGAGGTAGTCCTCTAAGATATACTGCACTCGCTTTGAAATAATATAAAGTACACTTTATATTATCTCGCTCGTTTGTTGTATCTTTGAAGTAGTCCTCTAAGATATACTGCACTCGCTTTGAAATAATATAAAGTACACTTTATATTATCTCGCTCGTTTGTTGTATCTTTGCCATAAAGCAAAAGTATTAATTGTGAATGATTCGATTGTCTGTTTAGGATAACATAGTAATGAAGATTGCGCGCACTGACAATACATGGCTGCAAATATTTCGCTATTGCTTTGTGGCAGTGGCGGCCTTTGTCGTTGACTATGGTTGCTATGCTCTTGTTTTATGGCTCTGTGGTCTTGAATATTATTTATGGGCAAATGTCGCGGGTTTTATATTCGGTACGCTCACAAACTATGCTGTTGCCAAATGTATTGTGTTTCAAGGAATACCAAAATCGCGTGTGCTTGAGGTGGTGTTGGTTTTTATAATAGGGGCTACGGGACTGTTGTTTCAGCAGGTGGGTTTGTATCTGCTTACGGGAAGTGTGGGCTTGCATCCGATGCTGTCGAAACTTGTGGTTACGGCTGTGTGTTTCTTTTGGAATTTCTTTGCACGTAAGTTTTTAATGTATTCCGGTCGTTTTAATATTATAAAGGATTGATTAATAATGGGCTTCTCTGAAAAAAAAGCGATAGTGGTGGGTGCAGGGCCTGCAGGACTTACTGCGGCGTATGAATTGTTGAAAAAAACTGAAATTGTACCTGTTATTTTTGAAGCGACATCGGCTATTGGTGGTATATCGCAGACTGTGAAGTATAAAGGTAACAGAATGGATATTGGTGGGCATCGTTTTTTTTCAAAAAGTGATGTGGTGATGCAGTGGTGGAGTAATGTGATGCCTATGCAGGGAGCATTGTCCATGGATGATATTTTGCTTGATAAAAGGCATAAGGTGTTAAATGATGGTGGCCCGGACCCTGAGACTGTGGACAGGGTGATGCTTTATCGCGACCGTGTATCTAGAATTTTTTTTCTTAGGAAATTCTTTGACTATCCTATCTCTATTAAATATTCTGCATTTGCCAATATGGGGCTGTGGCGCACTGTGTGCGCGGGATGTGGCTATTTGTATGCCGGGATGTTTCGTCGCACGGAACGTTCTCTTGAGGATTTCTACATTAATCGTTTCGGTAGGCCTCTATATGAACTTTTCTTTGAGGATTACACCGAGAAACTGTGGGGGGTACATCCGTCGAAGTTGGGAGCTGATTGGGGCAGCCAGCGTGTGAAGGGGCTTTCTGTGTTTGCTGTATTGAAAGATGCTCTCACTAAGCCGTTTCGCAAGAGGGGTGTTGCTCAAAAGGGGGTGGAGACATCGCTCATTGAGCAGTTTGTTTATCCTAAATATGGCCCGGGACAATTGTGGGAACTTGTTGCTGAGGATGTAAAAGGCATGGGTGGCAAGGTGGAATTGAATAGTGAGGTGGTGCACGTGAATATCGAGGATGACAGGGTTGTCTCTGTGGATGTGCGTGGGGATGATGGTGCCGTAGAGAATGTTGCTTGTGATTATCTGCTATCTACCATGCCGATTAAGGATTTGGTGGCTGCGATTCGTGGAATCGAGGTGCCGCAGGAGGTTAAGGAGGTGGCCGAGAATCTTCCATATAGGGATTTTATAACGGTGGGGCTGCTGCTCGACAGAATGAAAATAAAGAATGAGACTAAGATGAGGACTTTTGCGGAGCGTGTGCCCGATACGTGGATTTATATTCAGGAGCGTGATGTAAGGCTGGGGCGCTTGCAGGTGTTCAATAATTGGTCGCCGTACATGGTGAAGGATTATAAAAATTCTATCTTTGTGGGGCTTGAGTATTTTTGTAATGAGGGTGATGATATGTGGCAGATGAGTGATGAGGAATTTATATCTATGGCTGTGGATGAACTTGTGAAGATTGATATCATTGAGCGCTCTGCTGTGTTGGATGCCACGCGGCTCAGGGTTAAGAAGGCTTATCCTGCATATTATGGCAGTTATTATGAATTTGATAAGGTGCGTTCTTTTCTTGATGGGATTGTGAATCTTTTTTGCTTGGGACGTAACGGGCAGCATAGGTATAATAATATGGATCATTCTATGATGACTGCAATGGTGGCTGTGGATAGTATTGTATGTGGTGTTACGGATAAGTCTTCTGTGTGGAATGTGAACACTGAGACTGAGTATCACGAGACTAAGACTCGGTAGTTTTTGTGGGGTGTTTGCTCTTATTCGGGGCGATGACTATAATATACAGAATAAGGGCTGTATCAATATTAAAGATGTTGATACAGCCCTTATTCTGTTTTATTTGATTTCTTTTGTCTCTCTTATCTGTTTTTGTATCTGCTTGTTACGATGCTTATTGCTATTGGGTCTTTGCCACCGCGCAGACGTGTGCTTGTGATGCTGTGATTGTGAGACAGGGATACGATGTTGCCTGTTGTCTTGTCTGCTGTTACGGTGATTGGTACAAGTACTACTTTGTTCCAATCGGGATTTTTGCTTTCCCACGCGGGGTCGGATGTTATTCCTTTTTCGCGCTCATCGGCACAGTAGCTTATCAGGCGTGATATGTTGCTGAATGTGTATGTGTTGTCGTTGGTATTTAGTGTGCTGCTGTATGATGTTATTCCGTCGTAGAGCTTGTTTTTGATAAAGAAACTGTGCAGTTCGCTCTTGCGTAACATGAGCAGGCGTGATGGTGCTGTATGTGTGAAGTTGCTGCCGGTGTTCTCTCTGTTGTAGCGTGTGAAAGCGATTTTTACGGAATTGAGGGTGTCGGTCTTTTCCATTATTTCGCTTATGGGAAGTTCTACTTCTGTGAATATTCCTGCGGGTGTCTTTAGGTAGGTGCAGTTGTTGTCGGCTGCAAGGTTTTGCAGATTGGTGTTGCTGAATTTGTTCACTTGAAGAACTTCTTTCGTTGACGAGAATGTTGCAATTCCTGTCGCTATGGAGTCGGGCTTGCCGCTGCGTTTTATGGGGTAGTGAAATTCTACGTTCAGACGTGCCATGCTTATGTAGGCTACCGTACCATCGCCTTTGCTGCTCTTTACGTATAGTCCTTTGAATACGTTGTTGATAAATTCTTCGCTGTTCGAGAAATTTATCTTGCCTATGGAATCGCCGTTGCCATCTGTTTCGTAGTATTTGTCGATGAAGCGTTTGCCTATTTCATCGGGCAATCTGACGGTGATGCTTCTTGTGTAGTTATCGCCCATTGATATGCTGTCGGGCACTGTGTTGTCTATTATGCAGTAGCTTTTTGTTGCTATGGGGGCTTTGCTTGCGTCGTAGAATGTTGTGGGGTCTAAATTGGTGTAGTAGGGCTTGCCTTCTTGGAGGGTGTTGCTCAATTCGTATACTTCGCACTGCATGGTGTTGAGTGAGTCGCCAAAGTAGCTGTTGAAGAATAGTTTCAGCTCTATGTTTGTGGCGCTGTCTTCTATTACTCCTTCATCGGGGAAACCGTAGCCTTCGACGCAGTTGAATTGGGCTATAAAGTCTGAGGTGAATATTGTGCCTGTCTCGGGATCGGTGTATCGTCCTAAGTATACATTGCTACTGTTGGCCAATATTGAATCGTTGGCGAGCAGGGAACGGCTTTTTGCATAGACGGTGAGTGTGTCTACGGTTATTCTGTCGCTGTCGGGTATTATGCTGCCTCCTATTGCGGCTGTGTCGTCGTCGCAGGCTGTGAAGGCAAAAAACGAAAGTATTGTTGTTAATATGAGTGTGGTTGCTTTTTTCATTATTTAGCTACTGTTTCGTAAAATTCGTTGCAGGCGAGCTTGTAGTCCTCGGGTGCTTGTTTACTTAGTATAGGCTTGCCGAGTGAACGGGCGTATTCGAGCAGCGATGAGGGTATGTCATCGCCATTTTCAATTATGCCGTCGCTGTATCGTATTGCTAATTTGGCAAGTTCTTCGTATGTGGTGGGTACTCCGACATTGTCGAGCAGGTCTATGGACATATCTTTGTGCAGTATCTTCTGCAAGTATCCTTCGGGAAGGGGTTGCTCGAAGTTGAACTCTTTGTCGTAGAGCGAGAATACTATTTTTGAATCACGGAACCACGGCTCTTCGCTGTATGAACTCTTGATATATAGTGGAACTAATGCTGTTATCCATCCGTGACAGTGAATAACATCGGGGCTCCAACATTGTTTCTTTACGGTCTCGAGGACGCCGCGAGCAAAGAATATGGTGCGCTCGTCGTTGTCGGGGTATTCTTCGCCTTTTTCGTCACGTGTCATCATGCGGTCTTGAAAATAGTCGTCGTTGTCTATGAAATAGACTTGTATGCGAGACGCTTGTTGCAGTGATGCCACACGTATAATCAGTGGATGGTCGGTCTCGTCGATAATGAGGTTCATTCCCGATAGACGTATAACTTCGTGTAATTGGTGGCGGCGTATGTTTATAAAGCCCCACTTTGGGGTGAAAATGCGCACTTCGCGCCCGCTCTCTTGAATTGCCTGCGGCAGATTGCGCCCTATGTTGGCGATTGTGGATTCGGGTACGAATGGTGTGATTTCTTGAGTAATAAATAGTATTCTGTTTGCTTTCATTTTTTCATTAGGGCGAATGTAGTTTCGCTTGCTTGCAAAATTACTCAAATTTCGGCAAATAAGCAAGTTCTTACTTTTTTTTAAACGTTTTTGTGTGTAAATGGTAATTTATAATGCTGTTGTTAACAGTTTTTTGTTTCTTTAGTTATATCGGAGAAAATGTGTATAAACTGTGTGGGTGGATGAATCTCTTCTTTTGCTTTTCTATATAATATAATTAGGGGAGGCTGTGGCTGTTTTTTAAAAAATATTTTTTTGCATTTGCTTCTTTATGTGCACAATTGTTTGTTACTTTGCAACCCGATAAAGAGAAAGTATTCTTTTGACTCTATTTAATTTGTTGTAAATGAAAATAGTTAGTACTGTGTCGGAGCTGCGCGGCGAGCTTCGTGAATGTAGAGAAAAGGGTATGACTGTAGGGCTTGTACCTACAATGGGAGCCTTGCATCGCGGGCATGCTTCGTTAGTGGAGCGCTCGGTGTCCGAAAATGATGTTACCGTGGTGAGTATCTTTGTGAATCCCACGCAGTTTAATGATAAGAACGACCTTAAGAACTATCCGCGTGACCTTGAGGCTGATTGTGCACTTTTGGGTGCTTTGGGAAACATAATTGCATTTGCTCCGGAAGTTGAGGAGATGTATCCCGAACCTGATACCCGGGTGTTCTCTTTTGCGCCGCTCGATACTGTTATGGAGGGGGCTTTCAGGCCGGGACATTTCAATGGTGTTGCACAGATTGTCAGCAAGCTTTTTTACGCGGTGGAGCCTGACAGAGCCTATTTTGGCGAAAAGGATTTTCAACAGCTTGCCATTATAAGGGAGATGGTGCGTCAGCTTGGTCTCAAACTGAAAATCGTGGGCTGCCCCATTGTGCGCGAGGAGGATGGACTTGCCATGAGCAGCAGAAATATGCTTCTTACCGATGAGGAGCGTGTGCGTGCTTTGGAAATTTCTCGCACGCTGGCAGATAGTGTGACTTTTGCCGAGAATAACACTCTCAAGGCTACCAAGGCTTTTGTGGAGAGTAGAATAAATGCAACGGAGGGCTTTAGATTAGAGTATTATCAGATTGTGGATGGTGATACGTTGCAACCCGTAGAGGAGTGGGGAGATAGTGATTATATTGTGGGTTGTATTGCTCTATTCTGCGGAAAAATAAGGCTTATAGATAATATTAAATATAAGGAGGTGAAATAGTTTGTTGCAATGATGTTGCAGATGCTTAAAGCTAAACTGCACTGTGTGACAGTGACGGAGGCAAACCTTAACTATATGGGCAGTATTACCATTGATGAAGCGCTGATGGATGCTGCAGGATTGCTTGAGGGGGAGATGGTGCATGTGGTGAATAATAACAACGGAGAGCGTATAGTTACGTATATCATAAAGGGTGAGCGTGGCTCGGGTGTCATTTGTTTGAATGGTGCTGCGGCACGTAAATTCCAACCGGGTGATATTGCCATAATTATGGCATACGCGATGATGTCTCCCGAGGAGGCTGCTGTATACAAGCCGAGGGTGGTGATTCCCGAGAGTGGTACCAACAGATTGCTTTGAAGTGATATGAAGAATATGCCCGTATGAGAACTGTTTAATGAATATTCAACGGTTCCCTCGTTGAAAAGTGAAAAATATTATCGCCGATACTTTTTTATATTGAGGTATCGGCGATAATATTTTTTTCGCTATGTGGTGTTGTTTTTACACCGCTTGTTCTGATTATTGTTTTTTATTGACAACTTTAAGGTTGCTGATTTTACTTTTGAAGAGACCTGCTTTTTCCAATGGGAATACAAGAGTGCTCAGATAGTACATTTTGTCTTTGCCGCCTTCGTTGAAGTAGAGTGTCTGCTTGGCGAGTGTGTCAACGAGCTTGCCGTTTATGAAGAGCTTTGTTTCTACATCGTCGCCGCTGACTGTGACAGTGGCCTTTTCGCCGGGGAAGAAACTGTAGTTGAATGTGTTAAGATAACCGTCGCGTGAGAATCCTATCTTGCCTTCTATGGGATCGCTTAGATAGAATTTTGTGTCGCGTGTACTGAAGAGTACCGAGCCTTTTGTCTCGCAACTTGCTTCGATGTCGAATGATACGGTATATTCAAAGCCTATTTTCTTTACTTCGTTTGTGCTTCCGGGTTTTACCACTTCTTTGGTGAATATGACACGTGGCTCTTCGCTGCTGTAACGGCCGGCAATGTTAAGACCGGGGGCGTCGCTGAGTGCCAGACGTGCTTTGTTGAATTGTTCAAAGGGGAGGGTGGGGGTGGCTCCTGTCCACATTTTTACAGCTAAGGTTTGCATGGCGGGGTATACTCGGTAGTGTATGTCGTTGCAGCTGATGCCGTTGCCTGCGTGGTCGTTCCATACGGCAAACATTCCGCCTTTTATCTGTGGGTGACGCTCTTCAAATTTTTCGTTTCCGATTTGTGCGGGTGTCCATGCTTCGTACAGATGTTTGGTGTTAAGATAGTCGTAGTAGTAGCCTGCTGCCGGCACAATATAGAGGTAGCCGTCGGGGATGCTTATAAGGTCGTAGCCTAATTCTATCATCTCTTTGGGATTGGCATATCCGTTGTACCATGCACCTAACAGTACGTTGTCTATCTTTACGGGGGTGTTGCCTTTGGCGTGTGTGAGGGCACCCCATGCCATCGGGTCTTTGCCGTAGCTCTCTACAAGACGCAGGCAGTGGTCGGTAAAGTAGCGGAATTTTTCTACTACTGCTGTGTCGCGGTTGGAGTATTCGTCGGTACCTACGTGTACACGCTTGCCGCGGAACACCGGCTCGTCGCCTTTAAGGTATTCATCAAACAGGGAGTCGACGAATTGGTATGTCTCTTCTTTGAAAAGGTCGAGGTGATCCATTCCATACTCTTTGCTGCCAATCTCGGGGCGGTATTTTGTGAATGCGAGTGAGTGTGCGGGAACGTCTATCTCGGGGATTATATCTACATAAAGGCTCTCGGCCATCTTCTGAAGGTCTATGAATTCTTGTTTTGTGTAGTGCCCGTCGCGTGCAGTGAGGCCGGGGAAGTATTCGCTCTCAAGACGAAATGCGCTTTGTGTTTTGTTCCAATCGTGGTTGAAGTATTGTTTGAAGCCGTTGTCGTTGAGGTGTATCTGGAATGTGTTCATCTTGTAGTAGGCCATGAACTCTACGTAGTCGCGTACAAAGTACATGGGAATGTATTTTCGGGCTACATCGAGCATAAAACCGCGCACTGCGTAGTCGGGCCAGTCGAGTATGGTTCCTTGGGCGAGTGTGCGGTCGTTGCTTTGCTCGGCCATTTGGAGCAGGGTGCGGGTGGCCCAAAAGAGACCTTTGCCTGTGGGGGCTGTTATTGTTACTTTGTTGTTTATTGTTATTTTATAGCCTTCTTCGCCTAATTTCTTGTCTTTCTTTATTGCAAGGGAGATGTCGCCTTTTTTGGCACTGCCCTCGACGGTGGTGAGCTGTGTTCCGAACATTTTTTTATAGTCGGCAGCAAATTGCTTTGCTATGTGCTCGGCCTCGGCGTTATTCTTGGGGTATACAATGCGTGTGGCTTGGGTGATAGGGAATTGTCCTTTTCCACCAACCCACTCCTTAAGCTCGGGAATTACAAAGGGTTTTTCGTTTTTATCGCCGGCTGCGGATGCCGGGATTGCTGCTAAAAGGCTTAAACTTATTGCAGCCAGAATGGTGATGATTGTTTTTTTCATAATGATTTATAAGGTTTAATTTATGTGTGTTTTGTGTAATTTCTGCGAAGATAGTGTTTTTTTTGTAATTTTCATAGTTAGGTTTTTTATATCGTTGTTTTATGGTTTATTTTTAGGGTTTTTTGAAGATAAGCCTGCACTCGCTGCAAAATAATAAAGCAAGCTTTATTTTTATTTCGCTCGTTTGTTACTATCTTTGCAAAGGATTGCGAAGTTACATCAATTTAGTTGGAGGATTTTATTATGATAAAAAAGGAATGGAGGGAAAAGGGGTTTGTGGATGAACCTATCCCGCAAGAGATTGATTTGAAATTGGAGATACGGCGTTTGTGCAAGGAGAAGAATGCTGTTATAATGGGACATTATTATACTCGTGCCGAAATTCAGGATGTAGCCGATTTTGTGGGTGATAGCTTGGCGCTTGCGCAGCAGGCGGCAAAGACTCGGGCTGATATTATAGTAATGTGCGGAGTGCACTTTATGGCTGAAACGAATAAGATTCTATGTCCGGATAAGTTGGTGCTGCTGCCCGATTTGAATGCGGGATGTTCGCTGGCTGATAGTTGTCCGGCCGAGGAACTTGCAAAATATAAAAAGGAGCATCCCGATTATAAGGTGGTTGCGTATGTTAATACTTCTGCTGCGGTTAAGGCGTTGACCGATGTGGTGGTAACGTCGTCTAATGCGCGTGCGGTGGTAGATAGCTTTCCTAAGGATGAGAAAATAATATTTGCTCCTGACAAGAATCTTGGAAACTATCTGAATGCCGTGACGGGGCGCTCGATGATGCTGTGGAACGGCGGATGTCATGTGCATGAGGAATTTTCTGTGGAAAAAATAGTGGAGCTGAAACGTGAAAATCCCGATGCAAAGGTGTTGGCTCATCCTGAGTGTAAAAGTGGAGTGTTGGCACTTGCCGACTTTGTAGGTTCTACTGCTGCAATATTGGAATTTGCGCAAAACGATGATTGTAACCTGTTTATTGTGGCAACTGAGAGTGGTATCCTGCACGAAATGCAGAAGCGTTGCCCGAATAAGAGGTTTATCCCTGTGCCGCCCTTGTCGGGAGGATGTGCATGCAATGAATGTGCATATATGCGGTTGAATACTCTTGAGAAATTGTATAATTGCTTGAAGTATGAATGGCCTTTCGTGGAACTCGACGAGCGGATGCGCGAGTGTGCGAAACGTCCCATAGAGAGGATGCTCGAAATATCCGAGAGGATGAAGTAAATGCTTCTTGCATATATTTTCTATCCGCGTCTGTGTATTAATATTACATTCACTTACACAGACGCGGATTTTATTTGTGCAGATGGAGCGAGTGGGGCTGTGTAGGTGACAATCTTTGTGGCTATGTGCCATTTTGTCGCATACAGTGTGCCGCAAACAGAAATAATTGTTAAATTTGCAGTAATTTTGTCATTGGAACAAAATTGGCACGGTTTTCGTTATAGGTATAATGTGCCGTAATGCGGAAATCACAATATTACTTCAAAAACATATATTATTAAAAAATAGAAACACAATTATGAATGTAAAACCTTTATCAGACAGAGTTCTTATACTGCCGATGGCAGCAGAGGAAAAGACAGTAGGCGGTATCATAATCCCCGATACAGCAAAAGAAAAGCCCCTTCAAGGAAAGGTTGTTGCAGTGGGCAACGGTACAAAGGACGAGGAGATGGTGATTGCTGTGGGCGATCAGGTGCTCTATGGCAAATACGCAGGTACGGAATTTGAATTTGAGGGTGAAAAATATCTTATTATGCGTCAGAGTGACGTGCTTGCAATCATAGGATAATTTTAATGTGGTTTAAAACAGATTCTAAAAACAAAGGAGATTAATTAATATGGCAAAAGAGATTCTTTTTAATATGGATGCTCGCGACCAACTGAAAAAAGGTGTAGACGAGCTCGCAAATGCTGTTAAAGTGACACTCGGTCCCAAGGGACGCAATGTTATTATAGAGAAAAAGTTCGGTGCTCCGCAAATTACAAAGGATGGAGTATCGGTGGCAAAGGAGATTGAACTTGCCGATGCTTATATGAACACAGGTGCACAGTTGGTGAAGTCGGTGGCATCAAAAACCGGTGATGATGCCGGTGATGGTACAACAACGGCAACAGTGCTGGCGCAGGCCATCATCACCGAGGGATTGCGTAATGTAACGGCAGGTGCCAACCCAATGGACCTGAAGCGTGGAATAGACAAGGCTGTAGCCCACGTGGTAGAGTCTATTAAAGAGCAGAGCGAAGAGGTAGGTGCAAACTATGAAAAGATAGAGCAGGTGGCAACCATCTCGGCCAACAATGATTCAGAAATTGGTAAGCTGATAGCAGATGCCATGCGCAAGGTATCAAAAGATGGTGTAATAACGATTGAAGAGGCAAAGAGCCGAGATACTACAATAGGCGTTGTTGAGGGTATGCAGTTTGACCGTGGCTATCTGTCGGCATATTTTGTTACCGATACCGAGAAGATGGAGTGTCAGATGGATAGCCCCTATGTGCTCATATATGACAAAAAAATAACCAATCTCAAAGACATGCTGCCCATTTTGGAGGCTGCCGTACAGACCGGACGCCCTCTGCTTATTATTGCCGAGGATGTTGAGAGTGAAGCGCTTACTACACTCGTTGTGAACCGTCTGCGTTCACAGCTTAAGATTTGTGCTGTCAAGGCCCCGGGATTCGGAGATCGTCGTAAAGATATGCTCGAAGATATTGCAACACTGACAGGTGCAATAGTGATAAGCGAAGAGAAGGGAATCAAACTCGAACAGGCAACATTGCAGATGTTGGGTACATGCGGCAAGATTACCGTAACCAAAGATAACACCACTATCGTGGATGGTAATGGCGACAAAGAGGCTATTGCTCAGAGAGTGGCACAAATTAAGGCTCAGATTGCAACAACAAAGAGCGATTATGACAAGGAGAAACTGCAGGAACGTTTGGCTAAACTTGCCGGAGGTGTAGCGGTGCTTTATGTAGGTGCAGCATCTGAGGTTGAGATGAAAGAGAAAAAAGACCGTGTGGATGATGCCTTGTGTGCCACAAGAGCAGCCATTGAAGAGGGTATAGTTCCCGGAGGCGGTGTTACCTATATTCGTGCAATAGATGCGCTTGATGCAATAGAGGTTGTAAATGCCGATGAAAAAACAGGAGTGGACATTGTGAGACGTGCCATTGAAGAGCCTCTGCGACAGATTGTCGCAAATGCAGGAAAAGAGGGTGCTGTGATTGTGCAAAAGGTACGCGAGTCCAAAGGCGACTATGGCTACAATGCGCGTACCGATGTATATGAAAATCTTTTTGCCGCAGGTGTAGTGGATCCTGCAAAGGTTACACGTGTGGCACTTGAAAATGCAGCATCTATAGCCGGAATGTTCCTCACCACAGAATGTGTTATAGTTGAGAAAAAGGAGGATAAACCCGAAATGCCTATGGGTGCTCCCGGCATGGGCGGCATGGGTGGTATGATGTAAAATTATATCTGACAAGCTGTTTGCTCGTTAACGTTAAAATAGGTATCTTCGCAGAAGTTTTTACAATTTTTGCGAAGATTTTTTTATGGACAAAGGAATAACCGGAATTAGGAATATTGAGATAGCCGAGTATGATTATCAACTACCGGATGAGAGGATTGCAAAATATCCGCTTGCGGAGCGCGACTCTTCCAAGTTATTACTTTACAAGGGAGGGGATGTATCGCATGATACCTTTTATAATCTCTCCGATTATATCCCCGAGGGTAGTCTGATGATATTTAATAATACAAAGGTGATACAGGCAAGGTTGCGTTTCCGAAAGGAGACAGGGGCGCAGATTGAGGTTTTTTGCCTTGAACCGGAGATACCTAACGACTATCAGTTGATATTTCAAGAGACTGAGTGCTGTGTGTGGAACTGTCTCGTGGGAAACTCGGCCCGTTGGAAAAGTGGTATCTTGTCGATGCAGCTTGATATAAAGGGTACTGCCGTGAGGCTCTCGGCCGAGCGAGTGGCTGCGGGTGCAGTAAATTCTGTCCGTTTTTGTTGGACGGGTGGCTTTACGTTTGCCGAACTTCTTGAGGTGGCCGGAGAATTGCCTATTCCTCCATATCTGAATCGAGCCACTGAAGAGAGTGACAAGGTTACTTATCAAACGGTATACTCCAAGGTTAAAGGTTCTGTGGCAGCGCCCACAGCCGGACTGCATTTTACTCCAAGAGTGATGGATGCGCTCAGGGCCAAGGGAATTGTGTTGGACGAGGTTACGTTGCATGTGGGAGCGGGAACTTTCAAGCCGGTGAAAAGTGAAGCTATCGGCGAGCACGAGATGCACGAAGAATATATAGAGGTGCGGCTCGACCTGCTGCGTCGTTTGATTGCTGCCGGGGGCAGGGCTGTGGCGGTGGGAACCACTTCGGTGCGTACACTCGAGAGTCTCTATTTCTTGGGCGAAGCGGTACATTATAATCCCGAAATATCAATGGATGAACTGCACGTGAATCAGTGGACGCCTTATGAGGGAGAGCACACTTTGAGTACGGTTGAAGCGCTTGAGGCACTTGCTGAGTATCTTGAATGTCGCGATATAGACAGGCTTCATGCTTATACTCAGATTATGATAGCTCCGGGTTATCGCTATAATATTGTAAGGGCGATAGTGACTAATTTTCATCAACCGAAGAGCACGTTGCTGTTGTTGGTGTCGGCATTTGTGGGTGAGGATTGGAGACGTATATATGATTATGCGATGGAGAATGGTTTCCGCTTCTTAAGCTATGGCGACAGTTCGCTGTTGTTGCCATAACGTCCTGTTGTTCTTGTGAAATACATCAATTATCGGTGGATTTTCTGTTTTAGTGAACTTTTTTATATTAATGGCTGTTTTTTCTGTTGATAATCAATGGAAAAAACAGTTAAGATATTTATTTTGGCTTTTTTCTTGCTTTTGTTCGCGGCATGTTCGCACAATGGCAATGGAGTGTCGCAGGGCTGTGTCGGTAGGTATTTTATCGGGGGCAAGGCTTTATTGCACTGTGAACGCACACTCATAGGGTTGTTGCCGGTGGGTAACTCGCTGGTGGGTGACTCTCTTTTTTTCGGGCCGGTGCGCATAGAAGGGTGCAACGGGGATTTGCGGTGCGGAGTGGAGGAGCGCGGCCCTTTGTCGGAGCATATACGTATGCTTTGTGCCAAGGATGTTATGTGTGTGGATGATTCGCATGTTTCGTGCTATCTTTTGGAATTGAAGAGTAGTGACAGGGATACTTTGTTACTGAAATTTGCATATTCTTATAGTATATCGGGAGACAGCGTGGTTGAGATTGTCGAGGGCTCTTTGTGTCTGCCTTTTGTTCGTGGGGCCGGAAACAGGTATCATCGTTTGAGACCTGAGGAATATAATATACTGCCTTTGCGCGAGATAACTCCTGCCGAGGGTGAAACGCAACGTCTGCTCATTGATGTCGGGCGCTTGCTTTTGTAAGAGGTTATTTGTATCTTCGCGTGGGATTTTAAAATTCTTGCTCTCTATTCGGAATATATGAGTATTTTTATAAGATTTTAGAACCCTTTTCAGAGGCTGTTTTTATTTACGGGTGGTTTAAATTTATCTCCTTGAATTTATATGGCCAAGTTTTTATAAAACGGAGACAGTCCTACCAAAATATGTTTAACAGACGTTGAAACAGTTTCCAAAGGATATAAATAGGGAAACTTTTTTATTTTGTCAAATTATGAAAAAGGATAATTCTACCGAACTGCTTCCTATTGTGGACGAAGGGGGTAATGTGCAAGGATCTGCTACTCGTGGTGAATGTCACGATGGCAATAAACGTTTGCATCCTGTGGTGCATCTGCACCTGCTTAACGACGGCGGACAATTGTACTTACAGCAACGTCCGCAGTGGAAAGATATTCAACCGGGCAAATGGGATACCGCGGTGGGAGGACATGTGGATTATGGCGAGGGTGTGAATGAGGCTCTGCTCCGCGAGGTGAAAGAGGAACTTGGCATTAATAATATTGAACCGCAATTTATTTTGCGTTATGTGTTTGAGTCGGAGCGCGAGAGGGAACTTATTTATGTGTATAGAGCTGTTTACAATGGTGACGTCTCCCCGAGCGAAGAATTGGACGGAGGGCGCTTTTGGGATGTTGAAGAGGTGATGGCATCATTGGGCAATGGAATATTTACTCCAAATTTCGAGCAGGAATTTTTGCGTTGCATGAGGGGAATCATACACGGCGCTCCTATGTAGTTGCAGTAGTTTAAATTGATTGAATTATATCAGATATGAAAATAGGTGATAAAGTGCGTTTCATACATGAAACGGGCGGAGGTGTTGTAACAGGCTTTCGCGGAAAAAATGTGGTTATCGTTGAGGGTGAGGATGGATTTGAGATTCCAATGCCTTTGACGGAGTGTGTGGCGATAGATACCAATGAGTATAATTTTCAGAAAAAGAGCGTTGTTGCCAAGGAAGAGCCAAAGAGAAGTGCTCAGGCAGCCGTTGTGCAACCGACGGCCGAAAGGCGTGTGACTGAGGATGTACCTGCTGTCTCTTACCGTCCAATGGAGCGTCCCGAGGGTGAGCGTCTTAATGTGAAGTTGGCTTTTCTGCCAATGGATGAAAAATCGCTCTCCAATTCAAGGTTCGAGGCTTACATAATAAATGATAGCAACTATTGGCTCTATTTTACATACTCTACAATGGAGGGACGCAGTTTGTATGTGCGCGGAAGCGGCATGCTTGAACCCGATTCCAAATTATTTATCGAAGAATTCGGGCGTGAGGAACTGAATGGCATGGAGCGTGTTTGTGTGCAGTTGTTACCGTTTAAGCAGGGCAAGCCTTTTGCACCAAAAGCTGCCATGAGTATGGAGCGTCGCATTGATACTGTAAAGTTTTACAAACTGCATCTTTTCAGAGAGAATATTTATTTTGATGAGGGTGCTTTGCTGTACGACATTGTTGTAGATGATAAGCCTATAAAAGAGATTTTTACAAATGCCGATGAGGTGCAGCGTGTTATATTGGAGAAGAAGATGAACGACGAGGGTAGGCTGCGAAAAGGACTGCACTCGAAACTACCTAAGGATTGTGATATTCTGGAGGTTGATTTGCATGCAGATTCTCTTCTTGAGACTACTGCGGGTATGAATGCCTTTGATATTCTCAATCACCAGCTTGATGTTGTGCGTACAACGTTGAATGAACATATCAAGGAAAAGGGCAAAAAGATTGTATTCATTCACGGCAAAGGCGAGGGGGTGTTGAGAAATGCAATAATGCAGGAATTGAAACGAAAGTATCCGCGTTGTCTCTCACAGGATGCTTCATTCCAAAAATATGGCTTTGGAGCTACAATGGTTATAATAAAATAGCGCTTCAAAAAAAATGTCTTCTGCTATTTAAAAAGTGGACACTGTGAAGCTTTGCTCTTTGGTGATTTTATGTTGTATTTTGGAAACTGTTTCAATTTTATTTTGAAGCTTCTGAGCAACTACGTCTTACAGCAGTTTTTTTGTAATTTGTTATATTGATGGTTATATATAGTCGGCTGTAAGTCTTATATAAATAATAAAGCAACAAGTTTTTGCTTTATAAATGTTTGGCGATATAAGTTAAACAGCTTCTTAAATAACTTTTAAGAAAGGGAGCAAATTTATATCCTTTGTTAGTATCTTCGCGATAAACAGCGAAGATACTTTTTTTATGGCACGACATTTAAATTCATCGGAGAAAGATTTGCTTATACGTAAGTTCGGAAAGTGCAATTCGGTGAAGTTTGGCGATTTCAGCTCCACTGACGGTGCTGCTGATTCAACATTCCGACGGTGGCAGAAATTATATGAAAAGCGTGGTGCCGAGAGACTTGTCCGAATCTCATCGGATATCGGCTTTAAGTATTCGGATTGCGATAGTGGTGATTATAAACGCGAAATTCTGAGATTGCGTATCGAAAATGAATATCTCAAAAGCATGATTGCAAGGGAGTACGGAACAATTGATGAGGCTGTCTCTTCGAGGGACGAAGATTTCAGAATTGTGAATATCCTATCCGTTGATTTTCCTGTCAGGGATATATGTACTCTTATGGGAGTGAGCAGGTCGGGTTACTATAAGTGGTTGGGGAGAGAACCTTCTGAACGCGAGATTAACAGGCTTGCCATGATGGATGTTATAGAACGTGTTCACGCAGAGCATCCCACGCATGGCTATCGTTGGGTATCTGCATACATAAGACTTAATATGGGAATTAAGGTGAGTGATAGCTTTGTATACAAATGTTTCCGTATGCTGGGAATAAAATCAAGGACTAAACATAAGGTAAAAATTACAACAAGCAAAGCGAAAGAGAACTTCCCGAATTTAGTATTTTCAGCATGGAAAATGGTTGATAAACCACGTAGCGTTATTGTATCTGATATGACTCCGCTTGATATATTGGCTTCACGTGTTGAACTTACAATGTATTTTGATGTTTTTACAAAAGAGATTCTTGCCTGGAGGGTGGGAGAGAGGCGTGGAAAACGTAAACATTATATCGAAGGGCTACGTGATATTTTGATGCTTCTTGATGGAAAAACAGAGCCTACTGTGCTTCATACCGACCGTGGTAATGTCTATTCCTCAGTGGCTTATAACAAATTAATAAGAGATAAACTGATTGTGCGTTCAATGTCACGTGCGGGAAAGCCGACAGATAATCCGGTAAGTGAGGCCTTAAACGGATGGATTAAAGAGGAGCTATATACGGATTTTAGAATAGATAGGTGTCGTTCAAGAAAAGATTTAAATGAGATTCTTGAAAGATATGTGCATTTCTATAATGAGGAGCGTCCATGCTATGCAATAGGATATGATACTCCAAGCAATTACAAAAAACGTTATTATAAAGGGGAATTAGAAAGATAAACTTCTGTTTAAGATTCTTTACATTCAAAATCATTCCATCCGTTATTATAAAATATTGCGGCAAAAATCCGTTGCAAATGCCAACAAACTGCATAATTATGTCCGAATAACACAACCGCTGCACAATGGTTGTCTGTGATTGATTTGTGATTGGTTTGCTGTTGATTTGCT
>JAFSAT010000017.1 GCA_017442185.1 Bacteroidaceae bacterium | reverse complement strand
GAGCGTGATAAGAACTGGAAAGACAACCATTATCAGGAATAACAAAAACAAGTCAACAAATAACAGTTATAAGTCTAACCAGAGTCAACTTATATCAGGGAAAGGCTCCAATCGGAGTCAACCTAAATCAGGAAATGACAAATCTCCTTTATTGAGGGTAACCCAATTTTACTTTTGGGGCACCCTCATTTTTGTGGCTGTTAAATACTGTGGCAGTTTATAGAAAAAGGATTGTGAAAATTTCAAGGAGATAAATTTAAACAGATTCTTATGCCGTAAAGTTTTTATAGGTCGAAAATGGAAAATTATATTTCATCGGGCCATGGGCATGGTTGTTTGCTGTTTTTGAATGTGGGGCGTTGCGCACCAACTGAGCGTAGATAGCTGCCTAATTCTTTTGAAAGTTTTTCTACAATCTCGGGCTTCTCTTTTGCAAGATTGTTTCTCTCTCCAATATCTTTCGATAAATTGTATAGTTCTTTGCTGCCGGTTTTGTACCAATAGATTAACTTATAATCTCCCAAACGAATTGCAGCTGTCGAGCCAATGCCGTGGCTGCGGTTGTCGCCGGGAATCCAATTGTTGGGCATGTTCCACACAAGCGGTCTGTTTGCAGAGTCGGTCTCTTTGCCTTTCAGAATGGGGACAATGCTCTTTCCGTCTATTGTCTGCACTGTCTCATACTCTTTTACACCGGCCATTTCCAATATTGTTGGAAAGAAATCTTCTATTATCACATAGTTGTCTTCTATACCTCCGGGAGTGGTAACGCCATTCCAATAGATAATCATCGGTTCGCGTATGCCACCCTCGTATGCCGAGCCTTTGCCGCTGCGCAAGGGGGCATTATGAACATGCAGGGGTGGGGTGCGTCCAACTGCCGAGAGCCCTCCATTGTCCGACATAAATATTATTATGGTATTGTTCAGTTCGTCCTGCTCATTGAGGAAGTTCATTATATCTCCTAAACTTTTATCCATCCCCTCAACCATTGACGCATAGGCTGCCTCTGTTTCGGATAGTCCCATTTGCCGATATTTCTCAATAAAGCGTTTGTCTGCCGTAATAGGTACGTGCACTGCATAATGTGACATATACAGGAAGAAGGGGGTGCTGAGGCTTTTTGCCGTTTGCATTGCCTTAATGGCCTCTTGGGTGAGTGCTTCGGTGAGGAATATATCCTTATCCCAATATTCTTGGAGCCCGGGAATTGAAAAACGGCTGTATGCCTTTCCGTTTGCATCGTGCCCGAAGCGCTCTGTGCCCAAGAATGATGCAGGCCCTCCGCCAGCAAAGCCGGCAATGTTAACGTCGAACCCTAAGGCCTCGGGATTTTCGGCCGGCGTTTGTGTTGCACCAAAATGGGCTTTGCCGCAGTGTATCGTATGGTAGCCGTTGTTTTTCAGTATCTGCACGAACGATGTTGCATGAAAGGATTTTTCGATGCCGCTAACGGGTTGTATGCCGTTGACATTCCAATCGGGAATCTCAATGTCGTTGTCGGGATGGTCGGTCTTTGTGTTGTATTTAAAAGTCCAATTTGTTACGCAGTGTCTTGCTGCATTTGCTCCTGTCATAAGGCTGCAACGTGTGGGCGAGCTTACACTCGATGCGTATGCTTGTGTGAAGCGTACTCCCATGCTTGCCAACCTCTCCATATTCGGGGTGTTGTAGCGCTCGTTCAAAGGGGTTTTCTCGCTCCAAAAAGGTACGGATGTGTCTTGCCACCCCATATCGTCCACAAGAAAGAGCACAATGTTGGGTGGTTGAATTGTGATGTCTGTGGTGTCTGCTGCTTCTGTCGCACTTATATATGTGGCCGGCACTATTGCCAATGGTAACAGTGTGTATCTGTTTATCATGATATTTGTTGTATAAGTTGATGCTGTTTATCGGTACAAATATATCATTTTTTTATATGGGATGGCTGCGGAATGCCTTTAATATTTTTTCTTGTTTTATGATGCTGCTTTAATGTGGCTGTTTGTATATAAATAAGATGTACCCGCTTTTCACAAAGGGGGTACATCCGAAAAAAACATCAAGTCGGAATCTTTAGGTTTAATTTGTTCTAAACCCGGTTAAATTCAGCAATAAGTTTCATGCGGTAAAATGTATGATGTCGTATAGGTATGAAATAATGCAGAGCATAAAACTTTATTGTCGCAGAAGTTGCTCATTGATGTTTTTTAGTTTACCTACGGAGCCAAGCTCCGTAGGTGATGTTGTCATTCTATGATAGAAAAGATTACTTTATTTCAATAGTTACAGGTATGCGGCACTCTACAACTGAAAGGTCTTCAAATGTTACAGTTGCTATCACTGTAAAGTTTTTGTTCTCAGTGAGTTTGCTGCCCTTGTTTACCCAAGTGATTTTACCTGTTGTTGCGTCTATATCAAATATAGAACCTGTTGCCAACTGACTCTTGAAGTCGGTGTAATTAGCATCCTCCTCATCGAATGCAAATGTTACAGTAGGCATTGCCACTTTGTAAACGTTGGTAGCAGTCTCTTCGAGTACGAAGTTGTTCAAATCAGAGCCTGCTGCATTCTTGAGTATACCGCGGTTGTCGAGGTCTTTTACTGCAACCAAAGGTGCTGCGTAGGCGAAGTTCTCACCGGACAAGTCGCTTACTTTTACTCTGCCATTCACACCGTCAACAAATGGGTTCTCAAATACAACCTTGTAAGAGAATTGGCATTTTTCTCCGTTCACAAGTGTTACTTCGTAGTTTACATTTGCAACTTCATATTTACCGGTAAGCTCTTTGTTAAGGCTGATTACATTATTGTTGATAGTTGCAATATTGTTGTCAGCAGATTTGAACTCGATATTTGTTACGTTCTTGTGTGTGTTGTAGTAGGTGAAAATGTCGTTACCCTGAATTTTCTCGAAATGCTCGCCAAGGTATGTAGACATCTCCCAGTTATTAGAGCTGTTGAGCTGACCTTTCACAAGTATGATATCTCCGGCAATGTTGTCATAGCTTGTTCTGTGGTAGAGAGTGTTGTAGTTAAATTTCTCACAATCTTCTTTTACATACATTACTTGCACAAACTTGTAATCGCTATACAACTTCTTGTTGTCGGCGGGTATGGTGATTGTAACGACATACTTAGCTCCGGCTTTATCCATATAGGTGTTTTCTGTCTTAACCTCGTTGTTTACGTGGATAAGTACGGCTGAAGTTGATGTGGAATTATTTCTAAGGTCTACATTAATTGTTATTCCCTCATTGCTTACACTTGCGATTCCGGCTCTACCTGTTTGGTCTATTACGTTTATAGTGTTGCCTAATTTGTCGGTGGTTGTTACCTTTACATTGAATTCGTTGTTTGCACCACCAAATACATCCCAGAAGTTCTCGGCTGTACGGCCAGCGTGTGCATAGAGGTCTGAATTAATCTGTTGGAAGCTGATGCTGTTAACCAATGTATTATTGTTCTCCAATTGTTGATAGATAAAGTTCTTTGTTGCCATTTGTATTTCAACAGCCTCTTTATCTTGGCCTACAACAACATCCTTGTCGGTTATTTCGACCTTTATGTATGAAGACGCTACAAGGCGCTCTGTTCCATAATTGTCGTTCACGAAAGCATCTACACGTACAATGGGGGTGCGGCCAACTGCTGCAATATTGTATTTCTCAACGACCGAGAGAATTCCACTGTCGGAGAGTTTTACAAATTCTTGCATATTTGTGGTGTTATCAGCACCTTTGAATTCATTTACAAGTGAGAACTTGTAGCTGATGCCGTCGAATCTCAATGCGCTTAGTGCACTCCTCTTTGTTATAGAATAGAGATTTACATATTCGTTAAGGTCTATTGATGTATCGAACTTAAAGTAAAGGTTGGTTGCGCTGTTTAATGTAACGAAAGTCTTTACCCATGCGTCATTTTCGTTATTTGTGCCTGCGAGGTAACCACCGAGCATACGTGCGTAATATTCTGCATTGTTGTTCTTGGGATTTACAATTACGGCATCGATGGGAGTAGATTCTACATGTACATAATCCGATGTAACTATGCTGTTCTGACCAACTTGTGTGCGCAAAGCGGCAATATCTTCGCGACTTGTTGCACTTCTTGTGTTGTTGAATGTAGCTGTCATGGTTACTTCGCCATTTGCAACATTTGCTTCGCCTACTACATTGAGAAGATTGCTTGCATCACCAATTGCGCGGGTTGTTGCAACTGTGCGATTAATGAAGTTATATATAGCACCCTCTACATAAGCATCGCTGGGATTGAGACGGTATACAAAATCTACTTTGTTCGACTTGTCAAGGCTGTAAGGTTGGAGCATGGTGCTGCTGTAATGTACATAGTTTCCCTCGACGTAGTAGTTTGCAATGTGGAAGAACTCCTCTGTGGTTGTGGGGTAGGGAACATCTTTGCTCATGATTGTTGGAACAAATTCTACTGAGCCAAGAGTCTTTCCAAGAAGAAGTACTACGGGGGCATCGGTACCTGCAACACCTGTCAATGTCAATTCATTGCCATTTACAACAGCGGTGATACATTGTGCTCTCCACGAAATTTCCGTAGAACTTATTTTTACTCCATCTTTATAAATGTCGAAGTAACCTGTCTCTGTATTAGGAACGTAGTATTCTCCGTTTTCACCGTCCTTGCCGTCGGCTCCGTCTTTGCCATCAGCACCGTTCTGACCATCCTTGCCGTCGGCTCCGTCTTTGCCATCAGCACCGTTCTGACCATCCTTGCCATCGGCTCCATCTTTGCCATCAGCACCGTTCTGACCATCCTTACCGTCAGCGCCGTCTTTGCCAATAGCTTTGTATGTGGTTTTTGCTCCATCTACGTACCAATAACCATCCTCGCCGATAGTCCAAACTGCAGCATCCTTGCCATCTACTCCGTCTTTTCCATCAAGGCCGTCTTTGCCATCAGCACCGTTTTGACCATCCTTGCCGTCAGCACCATCCTTACCATCAAGGCCATCTTTGCCATCAGCACCGTCTTTACCATCAAGACCGTCTTTCCCATCTTTACCATGTGTCAATACATAGCTGTCACCATTGCTCATCAACAGTTGAATGCCGTTTTCGACATTTTTAACATCTTTGATGACAACTCCTCTCTGGAGCAGAGCTTCAATTTCTTGAAGCGATGTAGCTTGTGCGTCAATCTGTGTCTGAAGATCTTTGATGTCATCATCGTAGTCCTCAGAGCAAGATACGAATGCACCTGTCGAAGTAATTAAAAGTCCTCCGAACAGAAGTGTTTTAAATAATTTTTTGTTCATAATGAATTTGATTTAATTTATAAATTAAAAAAACTAAAAGATGTTTCCTTTGTTTATAGACATAATATGGATTGTGTAAATCTTATTTCGCTACAAATGACTATAACTTAGATTAAGCTCTCATTTCGTTAAAAATTCTACCTGCTAACTGCGATGTTTTTTGTAATTTTACCGTGTAGTTTGCAAATCACGCTGCAAATATCAAACAAAAAATTGAAATAACAAAATAAATAATTGAAAAAGTGATAAAATTTCATGGATGTAATTGAAAGGATTCAAAAGATAATTGAACACGAAAAGCTGTCAGTTTCCTCTTTTGCCCGTAAAATGGGCGTTGGTGATCAAACTATAAGAGGGATTGTGGTGCAAAAAAGAAATAAGCCCGGATTTGACCTTATAGTGAAAATGCTTCAAACATTTGATTGGGTTAGTGCAGAGTGGCTTTTGTTGGGCCAGGGAAGCATGGAGAAAGACGAAAATGATGTGGAAAATGTTGAGTATAAGCGTTCATTAGAGGAGCTTATATCATATTTAAAAGAAAAAGATGAGAAAATAGAGAAGTTGATAGAGGAGAAAACCGAATTTCGTGTACTGTACGAAATGTCAAAAAAGGAGCTATGAGTGTCGACATTGGTTTATAAGGGGGATGTCTGTTTGCCGAATATTTAATGGGTCGGCATAATCAAACAAATATTTGTTTTTTAGAATATATTTTTTGTATATTCGCGCAATTTTATAAGCTGTTTGAATTTTACTCTGCTATATAATCAAAAGCTAATCTGAAATAATTCAGAATTTAATTTAGAGAGCTTTTAAAAAACAGTTGGAAATTATTTTGAATTTTACTGCATTATGAGAAAAATATATCATATAGTGCTGCTTTTTGCAGTGATGCTGTGTGCAGCAACGGCAAAGGCTGCCGATAATGATGTGCCCAAGAGAGAATTTCGCGGTGCGTGGATACAGGCTGTGAACGGGCAGTTCAAGGGAATGAACGAGCATGAGATGAAGAACTATCTCACCACTATGTTGAATAATCTGCGGCTTGCCGGTGTAAATGCGATAATTTTTCAGGTGAGGGTCGAGGGCGATGCACTCTATAACTCGGCCTTGGAGCCTTGGAGCCGATATATTACGGGTATTCAAGGAACATCTCCCGGGTGGGACCCACTTGAATTTATGGTGGATGAGGCGCATAAACGCAATATGGAGCTGCATGCTTGGATAAATCCCTATCGCGCACGCACCAAGGGAACAAAGGTGGTTGCCGATAATCACCAGAGCAAGCTGCATCCCGAGCGTTTTGTCGCCTACGATGGTCAGCTCTACTTTAATCCGGCACTCAAGGAGAATCGCGACTTTATATGCTCTGTGGCAAACGATATTGTGTCGCGCTACGATGTAGACGGCTTGCACATAGACGACTATTTCTATCCCTACCCGGCAAAAGGAAAGAACTTTGACGATGAGGCTTGCTTTCGCAAAAGCCGTGCTGCCAACAAAGGCGATTGGCGTCGCGAGAATGTGAATCGCCTTGTGAAGCAGTTGCACGAGACTGTGCGTGCGGCAAAGCCTTGGGTGAAATTTGGCGTATCGCCATTCGGCATATATCGCAACGCTTCGGACAAGGTGCCCGGAGGAAGTCTTACAAAGGGGCTTCAGTGTTACGACGATCTTTATGCCGACGTGCTTTTGTGGATAAACGAGGGTTGGGTCGACTACTGCATACCGCAGATTTATTGGGAAATAGGACATAAAGCAGCTGATTATCAAGAACTTGTAAAATGGTGGGCAAAAAATGCAGGTGAGCGACCGTTGTATATTGGTCAGGATGTGAATCGCACGGTGCGTGCTCGGGACCCGCAAAACTCGGGCCGTCATCAGTTGCCTATGAAGATGCAGCTGCAACGTGCCGAGCCAACAATACAAGGGTCGTGCTTGTGGGATGCGGCATCGGCAGCAAATAACGTGGGGCAGTATCGCGATGTGCTTGCGCAGCATTATCATCGCTACCCGTCGCTGCAGCCCAGGGCCTCTTTTATCGACGATAAGGCACCAAAGAGGGTTAAGGGGGTGCGTGTGGTTGAGACACCCGACGGCGAGGCGTTAGTGTGGCTCACACGCAAAAGCAAGAAGTCTGACCCCATGAACGAGCCGTGGCGTTTCGTGGTTTATCGCTTCTCCGAGGATGAAAAGGTAAATCTCGACAAGGCTCAGAATATTGTGGCAATCACTGCTTTGCCGTTTTATCGCTTGCCGCAGGATGCAAAAGGAAAATATACATACGTGGTGACGGTGCTCGACCGTTTGCACAATGAGTCTAAGGGTGTTAAGCGTAAGGTTAAAAGGTGATTATGGAAAAAACGTTAGAGATTGTCGAGATAAAACAGCCCGAGGCTTGTTACGTTGAGCCTATATGTCGTTTGTTGGGACAGCTGTCAACGTCGCCGGTTGTATTTACGCAAGAGACATTGCGCGACATTGCAGCGTCGCCCTGTTGTCACCTCTATCTTGCCTTGTATGGCGGCGAGGTGTGCGGAATGTTAACCCTTGCTCACTATCTTGCACCAACGGGACGCAAAATGTGGATTGAGGATGTGGTGGTGGATTCTTCGCATCGCGGGCGTTCGATAGGGCGCCGCCTTGTGCAGCATGCGATAGACTGTGCACGCTCTTTAGGCGGCACGCTTATGCTCACCTCGCGTCCCACCCGTGAGGCTGCAAATGCTCTTTATCGTTCCATTGGGTTCGAGAGTAAAGAGACTAATGTTTACAAAATGAAACTTTGAGGGCCTGTCTCTTATATGGTAAGAAGCTGTTTAAATTTATATCGCTTAATAAACAATACGGCTTCTATTAAGAAAATATTTTTTTAGAAGTTTAAACTGTTCTTAGCAACGATACGATTTTTTCGAGCCAGCGGCGGTCGCAATCGTCGAAAGTTGCAAGATGTTCGCTGTCGATGTCGAGCACGGCGGTTACATTGCCATTGGCTCTGTCGATGAGGGGTACTACTATCTCACTGCGCGAGGCGCTGCTGCAAGCTATATGCCCGGAAAACTGTTCAACGTCGGGAACAATCAGCGTGCGTTGCTCTTTCCATGCAGTGCCGCACACCCCTTTGCCGTATGCTATGCGCGAGCATGCAAGCGGCCCCTGAAAGGGCCCAAGTATTAGCGTGTCGCCCGATACGCGATAAAATCCTGTCCACCAAAAATCAAACGTCTCGTGTATCATGGCCGATATGTTGGCCATGTTTGCTATGCAGTCCTCTTCGCCTTCGACAAGGGATTGTATCTGTTTATACAGGAGAGCGTATTTCTGCTCTTTTCCTCCCGATGATATTTCAAGATGTTCGGCCATTATGCTGTTGTTTTTCTGTCAGTTAAAATCGGACATATCTATGAGCTTGTTCATTATAGCGTATACTGTCAGTCCGGAAATACTGTTTATGCCCAGCTTGCGCGAGATATTGCGCCTGTGCGATATAACGGTGTATACCGAGATGTTAAAATCGTCGGCAATCTCTTTGTTGGTCTTGCCTTTTGCCACTGCTATAAGAATATCGCGTTCGCGTGTGGATAGCTCGTTAAGTTCGTTTTTGGGATTTTGTCGGGCATCTTCAACGGCACTGTGTAGCTTTTGCAGGATGCGTGAGCCTGAGTCGTAGATGTTTATGCTTCCATCGTAAAGACGCATCACACTCTCTTCGTAACCCGTATATATCAGCGCCACTATGGTTATATTGTCGCCATCGTTGCTGAAGAACGAGCGTATGTCGAAGCGTTCATTATAGTTTATCACAGCCGGATTTATCACAATTATGTCGGCTTTTGCATGTGTGTGGTTGTAGTATTCCGGGTTGGGGAATGTATTTGTGATTTCAAATTCGTGACTACGTTCCACTATACTCTTAAAGCCTGCGGTTACAATTTCCGATGGCTCGATGAGTACTATTTTCAGTTTATCGGGCCTGTTCATTGCTGTTTTCTATTTTCTCTACAAGTGGTACAAGTAACCTGTTCTCTATGAGTGAATGTTTGCGCAGTTCGCTTTCTACTGCGTATATGTCTTTTAGAATGTCGAAGCGCAGGGGGGATGAATATGTTTCGGGCAGATATTTTATGATGATGTTCTTAAGGTCGTTTAGTTTCTCGCCTATGTTGCTGTGATTTTCTTCAAATTTTCCTATACGGAATTTATCTTTGTCGTTATTTTCGTTCATGAGCAGGCGCTCGATGTATGGGAACACAAAATTCTCTTCATAGGCAAAGTGGTTTTCTATTTCGCTGTCGTAATCGTCGTAGAATTTGTCTATCAGATGTCGGCTCACTTGGTCGAGCTCTTTTACCAGACTGTGTATCTTCTCGTGTATCAAGGGGAAACAGAGCTCTTTGTAGTAGCGGTGCGATGCACGCAGGTAGCTTGTCAGTTGCACAGTGTCGCTTGGTTTAAGTGTCTCCACTGAGGGTAGATAGTCTTTGAACGAATAGATGTTGCTGATTATAAGAAACAGGTCTGCCGAGAGGTTGTAGCGTCGGCAGGCTTCGGCCACTGTGGCCTCTCCGAATCCTAATTTTATGTTCAGACGCTGAAGCACCGAGAGCATGCAGCTGTTTTCTGCCACAATGTCGGCAAGTTTTGTTCTATGGGTGTATAAGATGTTGTTGTTCATTGGCTTTGTTTTTTATGTTATTTTTTAATGTAGCAGCAGTGTCATTGCATGGTATACAACAAATCCGGCAATCCATGCTACTGTGGTGTTGTAAAGTACCGAAAAGAGTGCCCATTTTTTGCTGTGCGTCTCCTCGGCAATGGCTGAAACGGTGGCTATGCAGGGGAAGAATAGCAGAATGAACACTAAGAATGATGCTGCCGAGCGTTTGTCAAAGTCGCCCGATGATACAAGGGACTCTTGCAGCTTCTGTTCGTTGTCGCTGCTATATAGCACTCCCAATGTGCTCACCACAAGCTCTTTGGCGGGGATGCTTGTGATGATGCCTATCGTGGCTCTCCAATTGAGTCCTAATGGCTCCATCAGTGGTGACAGGGTTTTTCCTATCATGCTTATGTAGGAGTGCTCGTATGAATTGTGAATGCTTTGCTCGGTGGTTGTGTCCGAGATTGCTTCGGCTGTTTCGGGGCGGGGAAAATAGCTCAAAAACCATATTATGATGGTTGCGGCAAGTATGGTGGTTCCTATCTTACGCAGATATTGTTCGCATTTTTCCCACATGTGGCGCAGTGTAGCTTGCAATGTGGGTATGCGATAGGGTGGAAGCTCCATCACAAACGGTGTTTCGTCGGCTTTGAATTTTGTCTTGCGCAGCAGGCGGGCAGTTACGGCTGCCACAAGCACTCCGAGTATGTATAACCCTATGAGAATGACCGGCGCATAATCGGGGAAGAATGTTCCGGCAAACAGTATGAGCACAGGCAAACGTGCGCTACACGACATGAAGGGGGTTATGAGCACTGTTATTATGCGGCTGCTTCGGCTCTCAATTGTGCGTGTGGCCATGATGGCAGGGACGTTGCATCCGAAGCCCATGAGCATGGGGATGAACGATTTACCGTGCAGACCCATACGGTGCATTATGCGATCCATGATGAATGCTGCTCGTGCCATGTAGCCCGAATCTTCCATCAGCGAGATGAAAAGGTATAGTATTAGTATTTGTGGAAGGAACACTGCAACGCTGCCCACTCCGCCTATTATGCCGTTTACAAGCAAATCTTGCAGCCATCCTTTGGGCATTATCGCTGTAATCCACTCGCCAAGCGAACCAAAGGCTGAATCTATCCAATCTTGGGGATATTCTCCTATTTGAAACACTGCGGTGAACATGAGCCACATAAGTGCTAAAAACAGAGGAAATCCCAACCATTTGTTTGCCACAAGGCGGTCGATACGTCGTGTGCGGCGTTGTGTGTCTTTGCTTCCGGGAGTAAATGTCTCTTGCAGTGCTCCGTTGATAAAGCCATATTTTGCATCGCTTATGGCTGTCTCTACATCTGCTCCAAGGTGTGTCTGTATTTTTTTTGCTGCAATGCCGGCTTTGGTTTTCCACAGTTCTACCTCTTTGCAGTGTTGCAGTATGCTTAGTGCCTCTTTGTCTTGTTCAAGCAGTTTAAGTGCCCAATAGCGCACGGGAAATTGTTGTGGAAGGTCATCGGCATTGTGCAGTTCTTGCGAGAGTGGTGTTATCTCATTTTCCATCACATTGCCATAGTTTATGTGTATGTGGCGAATGGTGGTGTTCTCACCCTCGAACAGCTCTATCACTGTGTCGAGCAGTTTGTCAAGCCCTCGACCTGTTTTTGCCACTGTGGGTATCATGGGGATGCCTAACATGCCACCCAAATGGTTGTAGTCTAATTGTGCACCGCTTGCTTCCAGCTCGTCATACATATTGAGTGCAACCACTGTGCGCAGATTCATATCTATAAGCTCGGTGGTCAGATAGAGGTTGCGTTCGAGATTAGAGGCTACCACTGCATTTATTATCACGTCGGGCAGTTGCTCGAACAGGTGGCGTCGGACATAGCGCTCCTCGGGTGAGTAGGCCGAGATTGAGTATGTTCCGGGAAGGTCGGTTATGATTATGCGGTAGCCTTTGTAGTTGAAACTGCCTGTTTTTGCATCGACGGTGACACCGCTGTAATTTCCAACATGTTCGCTACTGCCCGAGAGGGCGTTGAAGAGTGATGTCTTTCCGCTGTTGGGGTTTCCGATGAGTGCCACTTCTATTATATTGTCGCGACGAGTTGCGGTGGGGCGGTGCATGCAGTTGCATTTGAGACCGCTTGTGCAGTGGTCACATGCCGGCAGGCTGCCGAATGAATGTACGGGTGCAAGCTCCTTTTTTGCCTCCTCCTCGGGAAGCACCTCTATCATTGAGGCTTCGTTGCGACGCAGTGATACGTCGTAGCCCATTACGTGATATTTGACAGGGTCGTGCATGGGAGAGTCGAGTACCGATTTTACCTTTTCGCCGCGTATGAAGCCCATCTCCATTATGCGCTTGCGGAATCCTCCGTGTCCCGACAGGCGTACAATAACTGCTGTTTCCCCGTTTTTTAGCTCCGATAGTTTCATCTTATGATATGTTTTCAGGCTTCTTTTACTTTTATCTGCTTGTTATTTTTGCAATAGATTGCAAAAATAACAAGCTCAACTTAATTTAACAATAGCAGATTTGTTTAAAACCCTCTGTTATAGTGGTTATTTGTGACTATATTTTATGTAGGGTAGTCTCTATTTACTAACTTTTTGCTATAACTTCAGATTTAAAATCATTAATATTAATGATTGTGCTATTCTTTTTGTGTAACTATTTTTGCACTGTGAACATCGGGCATGTTTGTGTTTTTTTGTTTTTGTCGTTCCGTTGTTCACTGTGATTAACCATACTGATAAATTGATTTTAGTTGATTTTTACGATTACCTTATTTTTGTGTTATCCTATATTTTGTTTATGAGCTGTCGCGAGACACCTCCAAGGTAATCGGGAGAATAATCTTAAGCCTTTTGAACAAGAGCAAGGAAACTTTCAGGTTCCCTTGCTCTTGTTTTATATCATGTAACGCTGTTTTATACTTTTCTCATCTGCTTAATGAAAAGCAGAATGAGTAATACAATGAAGCTTCTTATTTTACAAGTATCTTTTTCCCGTTGTTTATGTATATGCCACGTTGTGTGGGCTTTGCAACGGTTTCTCCTTTGAGGTTGTATGTGGGGCCTGCATTTTGTTTTTTATCTCCTATTGCTTCAACTGCGGTGTTGTTGCTCTTGTAGCTGATAACAATATTCATGTTGCCCTCTACGGTGTTCACACCGTTTGTTGCGCCCTCTACTTTGTGGGGTGTCAATCCGTCGAAAGTGGGCGTGTTAAGTGTGAAAGTATCACCGGCCGGCAGATATTGGCTTGATGTTTGCAATGTGTTGCCATCTTCGTCAATGCAGCTGATTGTTACCGCAAAATAGGGTTGAATGAGATACTCGTATGCTATTATTGGGTGTCCCTCGCTCCATCCTGTGAAGGTGTGGTCGCTGTTGGCGTTCCAATAGAGGCCGTTGCTGCATTTTACATTGAATGTGCCGTTGTTGTTCGGTTGGAATATGAACGAACCGCCTTTGTCTGATGCTTTATTTGCCGAGCCTTTGGTGAGTGTGGGAATGTAGCATCCCAATTCGTTGTATACCTTTATGTGGTTACCCGAAGCCTCGGTGTGCCATACGTATGCCGGTGAGCCGGATGATGCGCTGTTGTCTGTTATTATGTTGCTACCTGTTGCATTGGCATAGATGAATCCGTTGCGTGAATTGTCGTCTTTGTTGTTGAAGAAGAGATATGAACGTCCGGCTTCCACTTTATCTGCCTGATTACCTACGGCTTTGAATCCGCAGATACCTTCGGTGCTGTATGTGACAACTATCACTGTATCTCTTGTGAGGGTGATTGTGCTGCCATCGGCTGTGTTGTCTGTGAGTGTGTAGTAGGGGATGGTGGGCAGTGCAAGTGTGTGTTGCTTGTTGATGGGGCACGAAATCTCTTCGGACGATATTATTCCGCCACGCTCTTCGATGCAACGCAGTATTATGCTGTATGCGTTGCGCTCGTAGATTACTTTTATACTCTTGTGCTCGTCGAGTGTTTCGTATGAGGGAGCCTCTTTGTCAGCATCGTCGCCATAGCCTTTTATGCTCATGTTCTTTATAGCCGGTGCTGCGGCTGTGAATGGCTTGCCCTGTGCTTGTGAACTGTAATATGTGCCTATGGGGTTGCCTTGGTCATCGTAACATTCGTAGGTTATTTGGTATACGGGTTGGTATCTCCATGCAGAGCCTTGCGGATATATTCCGCCCACGTTGAGTGTGTGGGCGTTGGCCGTGGCACGATGGGGCATGGGGAAGATGGCGCCGTTTCCTGCCATTATCGAGAAGTCGCCTGTGCGGTCGTTGTATACATTTTTCAGTGTGGCAGGTGTGTTGCCAAGGGCTATCGGTGATGTTGTTCCGCTTATGTAGCGTCCTGTGGCTCTGTTGCGCAATGTAACCTCTTGTCCGTCGGCTGTGGTTGTGGCCGATGTCACTTCCCAAACGTCGGCGGTATATTTTGCTGTGTCTGCTGTAAGGGTGGATTTTCCATCGTCGTACAGACGCCATTCGGCAAATTGTTCCACGCTGTTCTCTATGCGCACGAAGCTGCCCTCTGTGGGGTACTCTATCTTTGGTTCTTCCATCGCTTCGTCGAGCGGACGGAATTCCCATACTCCGCCGTTGCCGTCGTTGGGGTCGCTCCACATGTTTATGGAGTAGTTTTGTCCGGCTCCTGCCATATTCATATACATTCCTGCGGCTGCTTTTGTGCTGTGTATGCTGTAACGATAGTAGTTACCGTTTTTGCTGTATATTGCTTCGCCGAATATAAAGTCGTAGTGTCGCTTGTTGTCGTCGTAGTCCCAACGGGCTGTGTTGTTGCCCGATGTAGGAGTGCTGTTTACCGAGCCTTCGGGTTTTGCTTTGCTCACAAGAGCATAGTGTCCGGGGTTCGCGGGGTCTTCCATGAATGCCCACAGTTGATAGTCGTAGGCCTCTTCTCCCTCTTGGGCCACAATGCCGTTCCACAGGCGGTCGGCTTTTGCGTTACCTGTGCCTATGATGGGTGCTCCCTCGCGCAGAAGTTCTATACATCTGCCGCTGCGTGTGGCATCTGTGGCACCTGTGATTATGCGATACCAATGCTTCTCTTCGTCGGTGGAGCTTACGGGCATCACTTTTTCTTCTCCTCCTTCGCTCTCTTTTATCATGAAGTGACGGCCATATTCGTAGTTGTTATAGTTGAGCAGTACGCTGTCGGCGCTGATACGGCGGCAGAAGTCTTCAAAATTCTTTTTGCTTGCCGGCGACCAACCTGTCTCGGCTATTGCTATAAGGCGAGGCAGTGCAAGGTATTCGAGCAGGTAGTTGCTCTGTACATGCTCTGTCCAGAATGTGCCCTGCACTCCGCAATAGTATTTTTGCAGACTTGTGGGTACGTCGGCAGGCACAGGTACATAGTTGTATGTGGCACGCACGTCGTCGGCTCCGTTTCCGGCACCCACCGGCTCGCCGGGTTGTGTGCTTTGTTTACGGTTGATGTAGTAGGGGCCCCACGGGGTTATTACGCTTTTCATTCCCAATTTTGCAGCCTGAAGAGCGGTTGATTGTACTTTTCCCTGCTCCCAGCACATCATGGTTCCGCCGGTGCCTTTTATAAGTTCTATATTGCTGCCCGCAGCCGAAAGACTCTCGTTCCACATTATAACGCTGCGCTTCTTGTCGCCCTCTTTAGATGCTGCATAGTCGGACAAGAGGCGCACGAAGCGTGATTGTAATTCGCGTATGTGGTCGAATCCCTCTTGCTCCATCAAAGCCAAGCACTCTTCGTTGCTGCTCCATGCGCTTGTGGGACATTCGTCGCCACCTATATGTATCTGGTTGTAGGGGAATATATCTATAATCTCGTCTATCACATCTTTTGCAAATTGCAAGGTGGCGGGGCTTGCCACGTTGAACACGTCGGCATATATGCCTCCGTCTACTTTTACGCTGTGGCTGCCGTTGGGAGAGCAACTGAACTCGGGATAGGCTGTGAGGGCTGCGCATGCGTGTCCGGGAAACTCAATCTCGGGGATTACCTCAATGTGACGCTCTTTGGCATATTCGACAATTTCGCGTGCCTCCTCCTTTGTGTAAAAATAGGGGCCGTATGGCTCATTTGTGTAATATCCGCCGTATATGGGGTCAACGCTCCACGAATTATTGCGTGTTGCGCCGATGGTGGTGAGCTTGGGGTATTTTTCAATCTCTATGCGCCATCCTTGGTCGTCTACCAGATGCCAATGGAAACGGTTCATTTTGTAGTACGACATTACATCAATCATGCGCTTTATCTCTTTTACTTCAAAATAGTGGCGTGCAACGTCGAGCATGAAACCGCGATATTCGAAGCGAGGTGCATCGTTTATCTTTACCAGTGGGAGGTTGAATGTGGTTACGGCTTCGTCTCTTACTCCTGCCATCACGCAAGGCGGCAACAGCTTTTTGATTGTTTGAAAAGCATAGTAAAAACCGCGTGACGAGATTGCCGAGATGGCAATGCCGTCGGCTGTTATTTGCAGTGTATATCCCTCGTCGTTTGTTACTGTGCTGCTTGTGATGTATTTTATAAGTGCATCTTCGTCGTTTTCTTTAACTTCGATGCTGTAACCGGTGACATCGGCAAGGTGTGATGCGAATTTGCGTGCCTCGTTGGCGCAGGCTTCGTCGAATGTACCTGTTGCAATGGTGAACTTCTGTGGGAGTGATAATTCTCCTGCGTTTACAGTCATCTGTTTGGGGACTGGTGTCAAATTGATGTTGCTTTGTGCCCATGTGTTTGTGTGAAGGCAAATTCCGACAACAAAAATAAAGGTTAGGAGTAGTGTTCTTTTCATAAATTTTATATTGTTTGTTTTATAGAGCAAAAATAATTGAAAAAAGGTAAAACTGTGTCTTATAAAAATAATTTTAATATAAATTAAAACAGCTTATTGGAATTTGTTTCTATATTCGCAATGTTTTTGGCTTATTTGAGTATTTTTTGTCTTAATTTTCTTTTTTTTGTCTTTTTGGCGTGGCATGCCATCCCTGAAAGATAATAAGGATAAGTTGGAAAAAGGCTTTACCTAGAAGCTGCTTAATTTATATCGTTAATAATTTGATGAGAAATTTTTTTCTTTTTTTAATACTCGTGCTCTCTGTTGCAGGCGGTGTAGTGGCGCAGGGGCGCGATGCAATAAAGACTTCCACCGATGTGCTGATGTTTCTGCCCGGAGCAGTGGGTGCAGGCGTTGCTCTTTACGAGGGTGATTATAAGGGAATGTTGCAGCTTGTTGAGACGGGTGCAACCTCTGTTGCCACTGCATATATCTTGAAATATTGTGTAGACAAGCGTCGTCCCGATGGTAGCGATAATATGTCGTTTCCCTCGAATCATGCCGGGGTGGCTTTTGCCGGCGCTGCTTTTTTGCAGCGTCGTTACGGATGGAAGTGGGGTGCTCCTGCATATACTGTTGCAGCTTATGTGGGGTGGGGGCGTATATATGCCAAGCGTCACGATGTGTGGGATGTGCTTGCCGGTGCTGCGATAGGTGTTGGCAGTGCATGTTTGTTTACAACACCCTTTGCGCGGAACCATAATTTGTCTGTTGCGCCATTTGCCTTGCCCGATGGTGGAGGGGGTGTCTCTTTCTCTATGTCACTGTAATGTGAACGCTGTTGGGGAGGGGATATCTTGGTGTTCTCTGAAAGATTGCTTATAGTAAGTTGTTTATATTTTATAGGAAATGTTTTTTAATTTGAGATATATCTCGAATATAAGCCTGTCATTCTCTGCAATATAGCAAAGAACAGCTACTATAAAACTGTTCTAAAATAATTCAGAAATAAAATTTAAACAGCTTCTAAGACTCTCCTTGTTAATTCATAAAAAGTAATCCGTGGAGCTTACAAAATAACAGCTCCACGGATTACTTTTTATGAATTATATGCGTTTTTTATTCCAGCACCACAAGCACTGCGCCGTCGGCAACTGTGTCGCCCTTTGCAACGGCTATTGATGCTACTTTGCCATCTTTGTCAGAGTTAATGTTATTCTCCATCTTCATGGCTTCGAGGATTACAACGGTCTGTCCCTTTGTCACTGTGTCGCCCACATTCACCTTGATGTCGATGATTACTCCGGGCAGGGGTGTCTTTATGGCATGGCCGTTCACCGGTGCAGCTGCGGCGGTTGGAGCTGCCGCTGCAGGAGCGGGTTTAGCGGTTGTAGTTGGCTTTACAATCTTAACCACAGGTTTTTCTTCGACGGGTTTTTCCCATTCTACGGTATATTCAGCACCGTTTACTGTTACCTTTGCTGTTGTATCGGCTACTTCGTTCACTGCAACTTCATACTTTTCGCCGTTGATGGTATATTTGTACTCTTTCATAATCTCTTGTAGTTATCAGTTACACAAATTGTTCCAATGTTTGTTCACGTAGCGGATTGTGAGGATGCCGCTCTCTTCGTCGTGGATGTTGTCGCCCAGATAGCTGCTAAGGGCCATTGTTATTGCGGCAACCACTTCGTCTTTTATTTTTTTATCTTCCATAATAATTATTTTAAGATAAATTTTAAATTTTATTTAATATTACAGAGGAATGTTACCGTGTTTCTTTTGTGGCAGGCTCTGACGTTTGCTTTCGAGCTGTGCAAGTGCGCGTATCACGCGGAAGCGTGTGTTTCGTGGCTCGATAACATCGTCGATGTAGCCATATTTTGCCGCCTGATAGGGGTTGGCAAACAGTTTGTTGTATTCTGCCTCTTTTTCGGCAATGAATGCCTTGGGGTCTTCGGCCTCTTTTGCCTCTTTTGCGTATAGCACTTCGGCTGCTCCGGCTGCTCCCATCACGGCAATCTCGGCGCTGGGCCATGCGTAGTTGATGTCGGCACGCAACTGCTTGCAGGCCATCACAATGTGTGAGCCTCCGTAGGATTTGCGAAGTGTCACTGTCACTTTGGGCACTGTGGCTTCGCCAAAGGCATATAGGAGCTTTGCACCGTGCAGAATCACTGCGTTATACTCTTGTGCGGTGCCGGGAAGGAATCCGGGAACATCCACAAGTGTCACAAGCGGAATGTTAAAAGCGTCGCAGAAGCGTACAAAGCGTGCACCCTTGCGCGATGCGTTGCAGTCGAGCACTCCTGCGTAGCGGCATGGTTGGTTGGCTACGATGCCCACTGATTTTCCGTTCATGCGGGCAAATCCCACAATTATATTTTGTGCATAGTCGCGTTGTACTTCGAGAAACTCTCCATTGTCAACAATTTCGCCTATCACTTCGTACATGTCGTAGGCTTGGTTGGGGTTGTCCGGTATTATTTGGTTGAGGCGGTCGCTCACGCGGTTTATCGGGTCGGTGCAAGGAACCTCGGGAGTGGTTTCGCGGTTGTTTTGCGGAATGTAGCTTATCAGTTTGCGAATGAGCATTATGCCTTCTTCTTCGCTGTCGGCAGTGAAGTGTGTTACACCCGATTTTCCGGCATGCACGCTTGCACCACCAAGCTCCTCCTGTGTCACAACTTCGCCAAGCACAGTCTTCACCACTTTAGGACCTGTGAGGAACATGTAGGATGTTCCCTCTGTCATCAATGTGAAGTCGGTGAGGGCGGGCGAGTATACGGCGCCACCGGCGCATGGGCCGAAGATTCCCGAAATCTGGGGTATCACGCCCGAGGCCAATATGTTGCGCTCAAATATCTCGGCGTAACCGGCAAGGGCGTTTATGCCCTCTTGTATGCGTGCGCCGCCGCTGTCGTTTATTCCTATGCAGGGTGCGCCCATCTTCATGGCCATGTCCATCACCTTGCATATTTTTTGTGCCATTGTCTCGGAGAGGGAGCCGCCTGTTACGGTGAAGTCTTGTGCAAAGACATATACCAAACGACCGTCTATTGTGCCGCATCCCGATACCACACCGTCGCCAAGGAATTGCTTTTTCTCTTGTCCGAAGTTGGTGCAGCGGTGTGTCACAAACATGTCAAACTCTTCAAAACTACCCTTGTCGAGCAGCATATCTATTCGCTCGCGTGCTGTGTATTTGCCGCGTTCGTGTTGTTTTTCAATGGCTTTTTCGCCACCGCCAAGGCGTGCCTTGGTTCTCATGGCCACCAGCTCTTTGATTTTTTCAAATTGCTTACTCATAATCTGTTGTGTTTACAATTGTTATTCTTGTTACTCTTCGCACAGTTCGGTGAGCACTCCTTGTGTGGCTTTGGGGTGAAGGAATGCTATATGCAACCCTTCGGCTCCGCCTCGGGGTGCTTTGTCTATGGTGCGCACTCCTTTTTCGTCACATTCGGCAAGGGCGTTGGCTACGCCATCTTCCACTTTGTAGGCTATGTGGTGTATGCCTTGTCCGCGTGTCTCAAGAAATTTTGCGATGGTGCTATCGGGCGATGTAGGTTCAAGAAGTTCTATCTTTGTTTCGCCCACGCGCAGAAAGGCTGTGCGCACTTTTTGGTCTTCTACGGTTTCTATGTTGTAGCACTCGAAGCCAAGTACCTGTTGGTAATAGGGGAGTGCCTCTTCGATGCTGGGAACTGCTATGCCCAGATGTTCGATTTTTGAAATTTTCATAGCGCTTATTTTTATATTATAAGGTATATGTGCTTGTGCTGGCTAAGGTAATCAATATTTCCTAATATTGCAAACTTTGCAGTTTGTTGCAAATGTAATTAATAAAAATAAAAAACAAATATATTTTTGCACAATTTAAAATAAATGTGCAGGGGTGGGGTGTTAAAAATTGTCTGATTTTATTTTGTTTGGGTTTTCTTTCTAATAATAGGAATATATATGCTTTAAATTGTGTTTTGTTTTGAATTAAAATCGGCGTGGGAGTAGGTTACCGCTCCTCTTTTTTTAGCATTTTCTTAGAATCACCCTTGCAGTGTGGATGCGATTCCTGACCATCCCGGTGGAGATGTTAAGCCTCTCGGTTATCTCTTTTAGTTGTACCTAATTGAGCAAAGAATTTGGCTACTTTTAACTATATCTTATTAATAATCCATTTCCCGGATTTTCCGCCTTCACGAATCAATACGCCTTTTTTTCGTAAATGATCAGTGATCTTTCTAACCTGACGTTCACTGATTTTTAATCGTCTAGAAAGTTCTGCTCTTGAAATTGAGGGGGTTTCCTTTATTGCTTCCAATAGTTTTTCTTCGTCCGTTGGAACGCTTTGGAACACCTTTGGATCATCATTGGAGCGCTTTGGAACGCTTCCTTCGTTGTCTGATCTCCAAATAACAACTCTAAAATCTTCTTCTTGATAAAATTCCGGTGTCTTAAGGCCATATTCGCGACATTTGTTTATGATATCTTCTGTTCCTGTACCCACCTTTTCAATATAACCATTCCAATACATTGGGTCGGCAAGTAGCGGATTAGCTGGTAAAGATTTATGAGGACCATGCAATTTCTGTACTGTCAATCCATATGGCAATGTGCCGGGATTCCAAACTTCCAATCTGTCACGAAACAACATTATCTGAACGCTGGCATTACTTGTATAATCTCTATGGCATATAGCATTTACGATTGCTTCTTTGACAGCATCAATAGGTAATTCGGGACGTGTCGGTATATCCGCTTTCTCTCCTTCTGCACGTGTTCCAACCCAATTATTGATACGGCTCATCACAAAACTCGTGGCTTGGTCAACAAGTTCAAACACATCGCCTCTATATATCTGATATGCAGGCATCGGCTTTTCTACAACATTTCCATAGAACTGCGCACATTTAACTTCAGATGTAATGAAGTATTTTTGTGGTTTCTTTCCAAACAGCAATACTGCCGCATTTGCCAATCTTCCTTTGTCGTCTATTAAATCAAGATGTGTAAGCAATGATACCGGCGATGTTTCAACAGGTAGAGGGAAATTACGCTTTGAACGTGCCATGTGGATAAAATTCTTCATCTTATCCTCATCCAAATCTTCCAATGTCGCCCCATTGTCATTAGACGCATCGAACGGTCGCCAGCGAATATATTCCTTTTCCTCCAAATAGCGGATTAACGAAGCATATACAGAAGTTCGCAATCCCTCGATGTCAACAAAGGTTTTGCGTACAATATAACGTTCTACTTTTCTGATTAAAGCAGTCTCTTTCGGATGTCTATTCTCTTCTCCAATGCTCTTTATGTATATTAAACGGCTTTTATGAAGCTTTGCAGCAAAATCATACTCACGTTCTGTAGGAGAAACGCCCTCTTCATCTTCATATCCATAAAGATTGCCATATAGTCCCAAATAAATATCACAAAGTTCCACCTCTTTCAAATAGACATGGCTTGTCGGATATTCATTGGCCGGAACTTCTTCAAATATAAATGGCTCAAAGAATTTGCCTAACAGAACATCTGTTCGGATATAATGACAAAGCATAGCTCGTTCTTCGGCAAACTCACTTTGAACACTGCTTATGAATATTTTTATACGTTTCATTTTCTTGTTTGTATATCGTAAACATTCATCATTAGAGCATAAATCTAAATCTAATTCCATGCAGCCAATAATGGAGCATTTTGTATTGTTCCCCAGATTTTAGCCACCAAAGTTTTATCGACCAACTCTGTCATATTATATATCCTTGAGAAACAGCAAAGACAAGTTCAGCATTTTGAGCGCGATTACCATTTAACCTCCAATATTTCCTCGTACATTCATAGAGAGAAGGACGTTCACACAAAAGGTATGTCCTGCTTACATTTAAGCAGAGAATCTTTTTATCCTTTTTGTCCTCAAAATAACCGTAGTCGCGAAAAGGTTCATCCATAAT
>JAFSAT010000016.1 GCA_017442185.1 Bacteroidaceae bacterium | reverse complement strand
AGCAAATCAACAGCAAACCAATCACAAATCAATCACAGACAACCATTGTGCAGCGGTTGTGTTATTCGGACATAATTATGCAGTTTGTTGGCATTTGCAACGGATTTTTGCCGCAATATTTTATAATAACGGATGGAATGAGGAGTGTACCTTTTCTTTAGACATTTAAGATAGTTCTTTTATACTTATATCTGACTAAAGAAAAGATACTGATGGATGATTTTCAAACTGATATTTTTTCTTTTGATTGGAATTGTGCCAATCTGTTATTTTTTCTCCTCATTGTGATATCCGTATCTGTAACCGTAGCCATATCCGTAGCCATATCCATAGCGATATCCGTATCTGTGTCCATACCTTCCGCTGAATTCCTCTATTCCGTTAAGTATGAGACTCATGTTCTTGAATCTGTTGCTGCTGTATATGTTGGATAGTTCGGGTATCATGCTCTTTTCGAGCAGTCCGCTTCTTACGATGAATATCGTGCGGTCGACATTCTTTTCGATGATGCTTGCGTCGGCCACTATGTCGATGGGCGGACAGTCTATTATCACGTAGTCGTATTTTTCGCGCATCGCTGCTATCAACTGCGGGAAGAGCTTATCCTCGAGCAGTTCTGTGGGGTTTGGAGGTATTGTTCCCGTAGGCAGTATGTGCAGATTCTTGTACTCGTGGTTGTTCACGATGCACTCGTCGATGTTTCCTGTGATACCTGCAAGGTAGTTGCTGAGTCCCACTTTCGGAGAATTGACGTATGTGCTGAGTGATGCGTGACGCATGTCGCCGTCGATGAGCAGCACCTTCTTGCCTTTTAAAGCGAGTGTGACACCTATGTTCATCGTTATGAACGATTTACCGCTGCCCGGGTTGAACGATGTTATGATGAGCGAGCGCTTGTCGCTATCTTTTGTGATGAACTCGATGTTGGTGCGCAGTATTCTGAAGGCTTCGTTTATGTTGTTGCGGTTTCCGTTCTCTACCACCACTTTCAACTTCTCGCCGCTTTGTTTGCGCCAGGGCAGTCGGCGTTTTTTGCGATAGGCAAGGGGTATTTCTCCTATGATGGGGATGTTTGTCGTCTCAAGCTCTTTGCGTCCGTGTATCTTTGTGTCCATGAATTCAATGAGCAGTATAAGACCTATGGGCAGCATGATGCCTATGACGAGCGCTATGAGTATTATCTTTTTGCTTGCGGGGCCTACGGGGCGCAGTGCTCCTGTGGGGGGAGTGATGACGCGGGTGTTATAGGCGGTGAATGCTTTTGACAATTCGTTCTCTTCGCGTTTTTGCAGCAGGAACAGGTATAGTTGCTCCTTTACTGTTTGGTTACGTCCCTCCGATACAAGGAATTTCGACTGTGTGGGGTTTTGTGCAATGCGCTCGGTGGTTTGACGCTCCTCGCGCTCAAGCACCTGAATCTGTGTGGTGAGTGCGTTTATCTGATTGTTCACCGATGTTATGATTGCCGAGCGCATAGAGGATAGTGCATCGTCAAGATCTTTTACCAACGGGTTTTCGATGCTGCTGCTTGCCACAAGGTTGTTGCGCTGAAGCATGCTGCGGTTGTATTCCACGATTTGTGCGGATATGTTGGCGTTGTTTATCTGTATGGCGGGAAGAACCTGATTCTTTGTTGCATTGTCTGTGAGATAGCGTTGTATGTAGCGTGTTATTGCAAGTTCGTTGTTCAGGTCTATAATCTGGCTGTTTATCTTTTGGTTCTTATTCATATACATCGAGGTGGCAGCCTGTACGTCGGGCAGCAGATTGCGACTCTTGTAGGTTGAGATTATGCTGTCGACATTCTCAAGCTCGCGGGCTATGTCGCTCAAACGGGCATTGATGAATTCCGATGTGCTTGTGGCTATCTTGTTCTTGTCGGCAACCCAGCGCTCGTTGTATACCTCGATTACGGTGTTCAGCACATCCTCGGCACGCTGTGTGGATTTGTCGGTCATGGAGATTGTTATCACATCGGCATCCTTGTCCTTTAGGGCAAAGGAGAGCATGGCGCCGTAGCTTGCTGCGGTTCCGTGCAATCCGTAGCGTGTTACGTATATCTTAAAGTCCTCTTCCACAGGCTGATAGCTTACAGAGGGAACTATGTGTATTCGTCCTATGGGGGTCTTTATAGTGTCGGATGATTCGCCGTTTGTGGCGAGCTTTCCTTTAACGGATATGTCGGGGTCTATCTCCATCTCCTCGCCATAGGCATACTCGAAGTTGTCGAGTGTGTAGCTGCCGTCGGGATGCAACACCATGTTGAATGCGGCGTAGGCATTCTCGGGAATGTCGCAAATGGTGGCTTTCACAGGAAGTGAATTGCCGTATAGCACTTTCTTGTGAAAGGTTCCGTCGCACTCGTAGTTCATATCCAGATTCAGACGGCGAACTACTTCGTAGACGTTGGCGGGAGACTGAACGGCGTGTATCTCATTATATACGGTGGTGTTGCCGCGGAATGCACCCATGGAGGCGAACTTCTCCATCTGGTCGCCCATATTGCCCTGTTCGCCCGACTTTATCAATATGTCGGTGTATCGCGAATAGGTGGGGTGGGTGGTCACTACCTTATATATAGCGATGCTCAGGAGCAGCAGCAGCGACAGTGCAAACCAACGCCATTTGGCAAAGCAGGTGAGCAACAGGTCTTTTATATCGAAATCTTCTTCTGCCTGACGATTGAAGTTCTCGTTTGTGTTGTTTGTATCCATGGCTTATTTTACGAATATTAGGGTTACTGATGTGAGAAGTGATGCAAGGGATATCCAGAAAGATGAGGAGCGTACGTTGTTGCCGTTAACGGTGGATTGGCGTGCGCGCATCTCGTTGGGTTCTACATATACGACATCGTTCTGTTGAAGGTAGAAAACGGGGGAATTCTGAAGTTCTTCGAGTGAGCAAAGATTTACGATGTAGCTCTTCTGTGTGCCATCTTCGTTCATGCGGAGAACCTTTATGTTGGTGCGAAGACCGTGGATGGTGAGGTCGCCGGCACGGCTTATGGCATCGAGAATGGTTATGGCGTCGCGGTCTATGGGATAGCGGTTGGGGTTCTTCACCTCGCCAAGAACAGAGAAAGTGAGGTTGGCAAATTCAACGGTAACTATCGGGTCTTTCACCAGGTTTGCACCGACGAGCTTGGATTTTATGGTCTCGACAACCATATTACGGGTCATGCCGGCTATATGAACCTTGCCCAACTGGGGAAAATCTATGTTGCCCTCATTGTCAACCGTGTAGCACGAAACGCCTTGTGTCTGCCCGTAGTTTGTTTGTGTGCCCAACTGTCTTGAAACGTAAGGTAGATTGAACATGTTGGTGAGCTCTTGATTACGGGTGTTTACCAGTATCGTAATCTTGTCTTCGGGACGAAGGGTTATTTGCTTTTGTGCAACACTTGCCGAACGGCCGTGTTCACTGTCCTGAAAATATGCAATCTCCTTGGTGGAGGTGCAGGAGGCCAACAGCAGAATCATGCTGATGACAATGAAAATTTTTTTCATATCTTTTGATTTTTGTTTATTTACTAAAGGACTAAATTGAAATAAAAAAATTGCAATTTACTTTGTGTATGTGTATACCTTGGGGGCATTGATTGCGGTGTATTGTACTGCTAATCAATTAGTTACGTAAACTTGCTTGCTCTGATGGCTGTTTAGCGCTTTGTTTTTGAGTAGAACGTGGACGTGTCGTATGAGTGTTTGTGTCTTGCCATGCGCACTGCTCAAAACTGCCGGCTGTGCTTATGTGCTCTGCCTCTTATATAATATTAGGTTGTTGCAAAGTTAACATTTATTTTTGTTAAGATGAAAGATTTTCTGTAATTTTTTGTAAACTTCTGCGCAATAAACCTATATGAGTAGGTCGTGTGTAAATAAAATTTATCAATAATGCAGCCTTGTTTGTTTTTTCCTGCATTTAAATGGCTGTTTCTGTTTATAATGAAATTATTTTTCTGAAATTGTTTCTTTTATCTTTTTTCATAGGTTTTTTATGAAAAAATCTCTTTGAATGTTTTTTTATAAGGATTTTTATTATCTTTGTGCGTCGTTAACCTATATAACTGAAAAATTATGAAAGAACTAATCGCGAAAATTCAGGATGCTTATGCTGCTTTTGAGGCAGATGCAAATGCACAAGTAGAAAAAGGTAATAAAGCTGCAGGAACACGCGCTCGCAAGGCTTCGCTCGAAATTGAAAAGATGATGAAAGAGTTCCGCAAAGCATCTCTCGAAGCCAGCAAAAACTGATTACCGCTTTTGTGGCCTCATAAGCAGGCTTGACGGGAATGAAAGCTGCCGTGGGCGGCTTTTATTTTTTTATCATAATCTTCCGGTTTTACAAAAAGGCCATGAGCTGAGTGGGTGATTGTGCTGAATTTAAGAGGGGCGAACCTTTGGGTAGTGGTGGGAATTTCCCGTGCTGTAAAAATAAACAATCGCCTGCATTTTGTGTGCTCTTTCACCTGAGTGTCATTGAGAGGATTTACTGTGTAAAAAGGCATGTGAAATTTGCCCATGATGTTTTGAAAGAGGTTTAATCAGTTTCTTATTGTATTATTAATATATCTATTATTTATAAGGAACCTTTTTAAATTTTATAAAATAATCTGTGAATCGGGTTTCGACTTTTGAGCCTGTTGACAGTCCGATATATCTTGTAAGATAACAGCGAGAATCCTACATAAAAAACCTCTCGAATAATTCCGAAATAGAATTAAACAGCTTCTTGAAAACATTCTGATTATTTGAAAAGCGTAAAAAGATTCATGATTCTTTTTAACACCTCAGAAAATAATCGTAACTTAGCAAAAAATTATTTGAAACTTTAATTAACACTATTTTATGAAAAAACGATTAGTATCTCTTGCACTTATGACAACAATGGCTATGGCTGTTGTTACTGCGCAAGAACTGAAAGGCTTTGCCTATGGTGACGTAGAAGCGCCCACCGGAGGCGAATGGGAATCGCCCATGGAACTATCTTTGAATAAAGAACAACCCAAGGCGTGGTTTTTTACATTTGCTAACGAAGAGAATGCACGCAAGGTGCTTCCCGAAAACAGCGAATACTATATGTCACTCGATGGCACATGGAGCTTTCATTGGGTGGGCAATCCTTGGGAACGTCCCGAAGATTTTTACAAACCGGGATATGATGTATCGTCGTGGGACAAGGTGCAGGTTCCTATGAATTGGAACGTATACGGCTTGCAAGACGACGGCTCTCAGAAATACGGAACCCCCATTTATACCAATCAACAAGTAATATTCAAGCACACTGTGGCCGTTGGCGACTGGAAGGGCGGCGTGATGCGCGAGCCATCAAAAGACCATGTTACCTACAAACATCGCAACGAGGTTGGTTCATACCTGCGTACCTTTACCCTGCCGGCAGAGTGGAGCGGTCGTCAAGTGTATATTAATTTTGACGGAGTGGATTCATTCTTCTACCTATGGATAAACGGCAAATATGTAGGTTTCTCAAAGAACTCTCGCAACCTTGCTGCATTCAATATAACCAAATATCTTGTTGAGGGCGAAAATACAGTGGCTGTGGAAGTTTATCGCAACAGCGACGGCTCGTTTTTGGAAGCACAAGATATGTTCCGTCTGCCGGGAATCTTCCGTACAGTATCGCTTACATCCACAAACCCCGTGGAGATTCGCGATATGCGTGTAATCACCGATTTAGACGACAACTACACTGACGCAGTGGCAAATATTGCAGTGGACATCCGCAACCTGTCTGCAAAAAAGATAAAGAATTATAAAGTACAGGCCAGACTCTATAAAAATGCACTATACAGCGATGATAACACCATTGTGGAAGGAGCTGTTGCAGTGGGAGAGCCTGTAACGCTTTTGCCCGGTGACAAATTAACATCCGAGCTTAAGATTGCTGTCGAGAATCCCGCAAAGTGGAGCGCCGAAGAGCCTAACCGATACACACTAATGGTGCAACTGCTCGATAAAAAAGGCAAAGTGGTAGAGACTGCATCAACATACTTCGGATTCCGCGAAATAGAGATACGCGACACAAAAGCCGAGGACGATGAATTCGGACTCGCCGGACGTTACTACTATCTTAATGGTAAACCCATCAAGATGAAAGGTGTCAACCGTCACGAAAATAATATACACACCGGACATTTCATAACACGCGAGCAGATGGAAAATGAGGTGATGCTGATGTTGCGCGGCAATATAAACCACGTGCGAAATTCACACTATCCCGATGCCCCATATTGGTATTATCTGTGCGACAAATATGGAATATACTTGGAGGACGAAGCCAACATCGAGAGTCACGAGTATTATTACAGCAAAGAATCACTGTCACACGTTCCCGAATTTTTGGATGCACACATCGCACGTGTCATGGAAATGGCACATGCCACTATAAACAACCCATCGGTGTGCATTTGGTCGCTTGGTAACGAGGCGGGCCCGGGAGAGAACTTTGTGAAAGCCTACAATGCACTCAAAGCATTCGATACTTCGCGCCCCGTGCAATATGAGAGAAACAACAGTATCGTGGATATGGGTTCAAATCAATATCCCTCTATTGCCGACACACGTCGCGATGTTCAAGGAAAAAATCCCTATATGAAATATCCCTTCCACATCTCGGAATATGCCCACTCTATGGGTAATGCCGGTGGCGGTCTTGCCGATTATTGGGAGGCAATAGAGAGCACCAACTTCTACATTGGCGGTGCTATCTGGGATTGGGCCGACCAAGCCTTCCTGCACTACGATTCGATAGGAAAATCCAAATACTATGCCTACGGCGGCGATTTTGGCGATCGTCCCACAGATTTCACATTCTGCATGAACGGAGTAATGTTCCCCGATCACAGCCCTAAGCCCGAATATTACGAAGTGAAGAAAGTGTACCAGAATGTAGGTGTTACGATGACCGATGCCGGTACGATAAAAGTATTCAACAAACGCTATTTCAACAATCTCGGCGACCTCGACGTGCGCGTGTCACTTTGGGAGGATGGTAAAGAGCTTCAGCACTACTTTATGCCAAATATGTATGTAGAAGCACGCAAGAGCAAAGAATTCAAACCCTCGTTCGGCGGAATAGAACTCAAGGATAATAAAGAATACTTTATCAAAGTACAATTCCTGCTCAATAAGAAAATGCCTTGGGCCGATAAAGGATATGTGCAGATGGAAGAGCAGCTGCCATTGAAAGAGGCTGTCAAGAGCGTATTTATATCAGAAGCAGCAAAGAGCAATGTTAAAATCAATGTAAAAGACGATAAAGCCGCTGCACATACAATACTCACAGGCGGAGACAATCCTTTCACAATAGTATTTGACAACGAGAAAGGACTTTTGTATAGTGTCGACTATGATGGCACGGTTGTGTTCGAGGGTGGAAAGTCTATGAAACTCAGCGCATTCCGCGCACCTGTCGATAACGACACTTGGTTCCGCGCTCGCTGGTTCTCACTCGGTTTGCACAATTTGCAAGACAGCGTGTTGTCATTTACCACAAAGAAAAACAGCGACGGTTCGGTTATATTGCAATACATCGTTCGTTCGCAGGCGAAACACCAATCCGTATGCAACCGACTGCCCAACAGCAGCTTCCAGATAGTAGACTCCAAAGACGAGATGGCACCCAATGCCTTCCATTTTATATCAAACAGAATATGGACAATATATCCCGACGGCTCACTCGAATTGAACAGTGTGGTTACGGGTACCGAGGCAAATGCCATCATCGCACGCCTGGGCTTCGAGATGCAGTTGCCCACAGAGCTTGGTAACTACACCTACTATGGACGCGGCCCTTGGAACAACTACAACGACCGTTGCGACGGTGCATTCATCGAACAGCATGGCAGCACCGTATATGACCAATTTGTAAATTTCCCCAAACCGCAAGATATGGCCAACCGCGAAGATGTTCGTTGGGCTGCACTGACAAACGACAAAGGCAACGGCTTTATAATTGTATCCACCGAGGGGCTGTCTACAAGTGCACTTCCTTGGAATTCCATCGAGCTTACCGAGGCCGGGCACCCGCATCAGTTGCCACAGTCGTCGGGCACATGGCTGAATATCGACAAAAAGGTCACAGGCTTGGGCGGTGCAAGTTGCGGTCAGGGTTATGCACTCGACCATCAGTTGGTAAAAGGAGGCGAAAATTCCATGGGCTTTATAATGCGTCCCATAAAGAAAGGCGACGATTTTAATACCAAAGCCGACGTAAAATCATCGGGCGTTGCTCCGGTGCTTGTATCGCGCGACCTGCGAGGCATTGTAACCATGCGTTGCAATAAAGAGGGTTCCGAGATATATTACAAAATAGGCAAACGTGGAAAAGTAATGAAATATACCGAACCGGTAAATATGAATGCCGGTGGAGATATTACCGTATGGGAAAAAGCCTCATCCGACCTCAAAGCCACATACACCTACGAGAAAATTACATCGGTTCCTGTGATTGTGATTGCCTCCTCAAGTTCCGAGCCCGGTGCAGGCCCCGAAAAAATGCTCGATGGCGACCCCTCGACAATATGGCACTCGATGTACTCGGTTACAGTAGCCAACTATCCTCACTGGATGGAATTCGACGCAGTTGAAGAGGTAACACTGAAAGGCTTTAAATATATGCCTCGTCAGAGTGGAGAGAACGGAAATGTAAAGGGTTACAAGATTGAAGTTAGTCTGGATGGTAAAAATTGGGGCGCTCCGGTTGCCGAAGGAGAATTCCCCCGCAGCTCCGAAAAACAGACAATAATCTTTGATAAACCTGTGAAAGCCCGCTTCGTGCGCTTCACAGCCACAAGTTCACAGCTCGGACACGATTTTGCCTCGGGTGCAGAATTTGAGCTTATAAAGATGTAATATATTTAAAAAGATGCAACGCACAAAGTATGCAGTGCGTTGCATCTTTTTTTGTTCTCTTGTAAGCATATAATCATCTTGCGATATGATAAAAAGAAAGAGTGCTTGCAAACAGCATTATTGATTTGCAACCACTTTCGGTGTCATTAGAAATCAAAACAGCTTCTTGCCAACGAATTTATAAACAACATCAGAATAAAACAGATTATTTTACGTTATCTAAATAAAGCGAAATAACACATGAAAGGAATAGTACTTGCAGGCGGCTCGGGTACCCGTTTATATCCCATCACCAAAGGCGTAAGCAAGCAACTGCTGCCGATATATGACAAACCTATGGTCTATTATCCTATTTCGGTGCTCATGCTTGCAGGTATACGCGATATATTGATAATATCAACACCGCAGGATCTTCCGGCTTTCAAGCGTCTGCTTGGCGACGGCAGCGACTACGGAGTGCATTTTGAATATGCCGAACAACCGTCGCCCGATGGTCTTGCACAAGCATTCATCATCGGCAAAGAATTTATCGGCAATGATGCCGCCTGTCTTGTGTTGGGCGATAATATATTCTACGGCTCAGGATTCACCGGCATGCTTCGTGAAGCTGTGCGGACGGCCGAAGAAGATGGCAAGGCTACAGTCTTCGGCTATTGGGTGAAAGATCCCGAGCGCTATGGTGTAGCCGAATTCGACAAAGATGGATTCTGTCTCTCCATCGAAGAAAAACCTGCAAACCCGAAAAGCAACTATGCGGTGGTGGGGCTGTATTTTTATCCCAACAAGGTGGTGGATGTAGCCAAGAATATCAAGCCATCGGCACGCGGAGAACTTGAAATAACCACAGTTAACCAACACTTTCTGTCAGCAGGGGAATTAAAGGTGCAGACACTCGGACGCGGGTTTGCTTGGCTCGACACAGGCACCCACGATTCACTTAGCGAAGCCTCAACCTTTGTCGAAGTAATCGAAAAACGTCAAGGGCTTAAAATAGCATGCCTCGAAGGAATAGCCTACCGCCGCGGATGGATAGACGAGCAAACAATGCGTGCATTGGCAGAACCCATGATTAAGAATCAATATGGACAATACCTTATCAAGGTAATAGAGGAGATGAAGAAATAAGGATGGAATATATAAAAACAGAAATAGACGGAGTGGTTATTTTAGAGCCACGAGTGTTTAACGATGAGCGTGGCTATTTTCTTGAAGCATTTTCGCAGCAGAATTTCGACGAAAATATCTTCCCTTTGAGGTTTGTTCAGGATAATGAGTCAAAATCCACTTACGGAGTAGTTCGCGGCCTTCATTTTCAAAAAGGAGAGCACTCGCAAGGGAAATTGGTGCGAGTGGTAAAAGGAGCGGTTCTTGATGTTGCGGTAGACATACGCAAAGGCTCACCCACATTCGGCAAATATGTGGCAGTTGAATTAAGCGATATCAATCACCGCATGCTGTTCATTCCACGTGGATTTGCTCACGGCTTCTCGGTTCTTACACCCGAAGTGCTTTTTCAATATAAATGCGATAATTACTATTGTCGCGAAAGTGAAGGGGGCATTGCATGGGATGATGCACAATTGGCGATAGATTGGCGCATACCACGCAACGAGATAGTGCTGTCTCCAAAGGACGCATCTCACAAATCCCTTGCACAATCAGATTACCTGTTCGACTATAACGAAGACCTTTATAAATGAAAAATATACTTATAACAGGCGCCAACGGACAGTTAGGGCGCGAAATGCGCCGCTTGGGCGAACTATCTTCAAACAATTATATCTTTACCGATGTAGAGGAACTCGATATAACAGATTCCGCAGCCGTTGCGGCCTTTGTCTCCGAGAATAAAACAGATGTGATTGTTAATTGCGCTGCCTATACCAATGTGGATAAAGCCGAGGGTGACGAGGCTTCCGCAATGCTCATAAACGCAACAGCAGTGAAGAATCTTGCCGAGGCCGCAAAGTCTATTGATGCTACATTATTCCATATATCAACGGATTATGTCTTTGGTCATGAAGGCAACACACCGCGCACCGAAGAGATGCCGCTTAACCCCTTGGGTGTATACGGTCGCACAAAATTAGCCGGAGAAGAGGCGATAGCAAGCGTAGGGTGCAAGGCCCTAATAATACGCACCGCATGGCTCTATTCCGAATTTGGTAATAATTTTGTTAAGACAATGTTGCGTCTGACAGCCGAGAGAGAGACGCTGAATGTAGTGTTCGACCAAGTGGGCACACCCACATACGCCGGTGACCTCGCACTTACTATCTTTTCCATTATCGAGGGTGATATATACGCCGGAAATGAAGGTATATATCATTTCAGTGACGAAGGGGTCTGCTCGTGGTACGATTTTGCCGTTGAAATAGCACGACTTTCGGGCCATGGAAAATGTCGGATATTGCCCTGCCACAGCAATGAATTCCCCTCTCCCGTGATGCGTCCGCCCTATTCGGTGCTTGATAAAACAAAAATAAAAAACAGATTCGGGATTGACATTCCGCATTGGAGAGAGTCGTTGCTGTATTGTCTGAAGAGGATACTTGCGTCGTGAAATTGGTGAAATGAAGAAGCTTGAGTCGACGCTCTTATTTTTGTTGATGGCAGGAGTGGCTGTGTTGATAGCCTCTCCGGTTGGCGAGCGTTTTATGTTGCCTTGCCCTCTTAATAGACTGACGGGGTTGCAGTGTCCCTTTTGTGGAGGGCAGCGCATGCTGCGTCACATCTTGCATTTTGAAATTTCAGAAGCATTTAAATGTAATCCGGTGCTATTCTGTCTGCTGCCTTTTGTGGTGGTGTGGTGCTTGTGTATCATCTCACCAAAGTTTGCCAACTTCTGTCGTCGCTTTAATATAACCGAAGTTTTAGGCAAAAAAATCCTATTACTCTTATTGTTGATTATAATTCTTTGGGGTGTGATTAGGAATGTGAATTTTTTTTATTAAATTTGCCTACAATAAAAATAAAAAAATATGGAAAAAAACTATTTCATTGACTTGAGCGTCGAGAGCGTTCTTTCAAAATCATGGGAACTTACCAAAAAACATTTTGTGAAAATGTTGGTTATCACACTGCTTATGGTGGTGGTAACATTTGCATGGCAATCTATTATCGAGAGCGACCCTGTATATAATGCAATGGCAACAACCACCGATCCCGAAAGAATTGTCAGATTATTTGTTACGCTTATTCCTAAATTAGCTTTGGGGCTTCTTGTCTCATATCTTATTCAGGCTGCATTCTATCTTGTTCAGTATCGTATGCAGTTGGATGCAGTGAACGGCAAAAATGTAAGCATCAGAAACAGTTTTAACGAGATGCTGCCTGTCATGCCGAAATTTATAATATTGTATTTATTGACCATTATAATAGTTGCTCTTGCAACAGCATGCTGTGTGTTGCCGGGTATATATTTGATGGTTCGTTTTATGTTTGTTCTCATAACCATGGTCGAAAATCCTAAGATGGGTATAAAAGAGGCATTCGTAAAATCTTGGAATCTTACAAGCGGACACTTCGGAAGCCTATTCCTGTTGGGTGTTATTGCCGTACTGCTGAATCTGTTGGGCGTTGTATGCTGCGTTGTAGGAGTGTTTGTCACAACTATTATATCATCGTTCATGATGGTGGTAGTTTACAAGAGACTTAGCGGTGAAACAGAGCAAACAGAAGTTGTTGTGTCATAAAAGTTCTATTAAAAGAGATTATGGGACGCAGTATAATCGTAACCGGAGGAGCAGGATTTATAGGCAGTCACGTAGTGCGGCTGTTTGTAAATAAATACCCCGAGTATCGCATTATAAATGTAGATAAGCTGACATACGCAGGTAATCTTGCCAACCTCAAAGATATTGAGGATAAAGAGAATTATATATTCGCCAAGGCAGATATTTGCGACTATGATGCCATGCTCGAACTGATGCGCAGATACAAAGTCGACGTAATTATCCATCTTGCGGCAGAAAGTCACGTAGACCGCTCCATAAAAGACCCATTCACCTTTGCCCGTACAAATGTAATGGGTACTCTGAGCATGCTTCAAGCAGCAAAAGTATATTGGGAGAGCCTTCCCGAGAGGTACGATGGGAAACTGTTTTATCATATCTCCACCGATGAGGTTTACGGAGCACTTGAACTGACCCATCCCAACGGCATAAAGCCGCCGTTCAAGACCATTGCATCGTCGGGTGAACACCATTCGGCCTATGGCGAGGACTTCTTTCTCGAAACAACCAAATACAATCCCCACAGCCCCTATTCGGCGTCAGAGGCAAGCAGCGACCACTTTGTGAGAGCCTTTCACGATACCTACGGGCTGCCCACCATTGTCACAAACTGCTCCAATAATTACGGCCCCTATCAGTTCCCCGAAAAACTGATTCCGCTCTTTATAAATAACATTCGCCACCGTAAGCCGCTTCCGGTTTACGGCAAAGGAGAAAATGTGCGCGATTGGCTGTATGTCGAGGACCATGCACGTGCAATAGACCTCATATTCCATAAGGGAAAAATCTCCGATACATACAATATTGGCGGTTTTAACGAATGGAAAAACATCGACCTTATCAAAGTTATGATAAAAACCGCCGACCGCCTTTTGGGCAACCCCGAGGGAGCATCATTGAGTCTTATTACATACGTAACCGACAGAGCAGGGCACGACATGCGCTACGCCATAGACAGCAGCAAATTGCAACGAGAATTGGGTTGGGAACCTTCCTTGCAATTTGAAGAAGGAATAGAAAAAACCGTGCGCTGGTACCTCGAGAATCAAGAATGGATAGATAACATCACAAGTGGAAGCTATCAACGGTACTACGAAGATATGTACGGAAACAGGTAAACAAAGATTCATGGGTTAAGCATAAAAAACATATACAAAGAAATATATTAAACAGAAAGTCATTATTTAACAACCAAAAAGATATGAACTCAAACTATGTAATTGGAATTGACCTTGGCGGAACAAACACCGTGATAGGTCTTGTAGATGTTAAAGGACACATCATCGCAAAGGATGATTCGGTGAAAACTCAGGCACATCCCGACATTGAAGAGTATACCGATGCAGTTGCCGCTGTAATCTCCAAACTCGCCAAAGAAAACGGATGCGAGGGACAGATTGAGGGTGTAGGCATAGGTGCACCGATGGCCAACTACTACACCGGTGAGATTGTGAATGCAGCCAATCTGCCTTGGAAGGGTATAGTGCCCCTGGGATGGCTCATCGAAAAGAAAACAGGATTGCCTACAAAAGTCACAAACGATGCCAATGCTGCGGCCATAGGCGAGATGAAGTATGGTGTAGCTCAAGGTATGAAAGATTTCATCGTAATTACTTTAGGAACAGGCGTAGGCAGCGGAATAGTTGCCGGCGGACAGCTTATCTACGGCTTTGACGGTTTTGCCGGCGAGCTCGGACACGTGACTGCCCCGGTGCTCGAAGGGCGTGCTTGCGGCTGCGGACGTACAGACTGTCTCGAAACATACGCATCTGCCACCGGAATTGTGCGTACAGCGAAAATATGGCTCGAAACACGTTCCGACGCCAGCTCGTTGCGCGAAATAGAGAGTGAAAAACTGACATCAAAAATGTTGTTCGATGCAGCCGTGGCAGGCGACAAATTTGCAAAAGAGATATTCGACTTTACAGGTGCAGTGCTCGGAGATGCTTTCTGCAATTTTATAGCTTTCTCTGCTCCCGAAGCAATAATACTCTTTGGCGGACTTGCCAATGCCGGAGATTTGTTGCTTGAACCCATTCGCAAGAGAATGAACGAGAATGTAGTGTTCTTGTGGAAAGACAAGGTGAAAGTCCTTAAGTCGTCGCTCCCCGGTGCTGACGCTGCAGTACTTGGTGCTTCGGCCCTCGGATGGAAGTAAAATATATATACTTATAAAACAGCGAACAACTCTTAAAGCGAGTTGTTCGCTGTTTTATATTATAAATAATAAAAAAATAATGTAAAAAATATCTTTAAAACGATGGATATTTAACATATTGTCTTATTTTTGCAAGACAATGTTTATAAATAAAAACGCTATGAGAAATTCCTACGACAAAGTAACAGGCTTGCTGTGTCTATCACTTGCAGGTACGGCTGTTATGCCCCTTGGTGGTTGTCAACAGAAAAAAGAAGAGATAAAACCCATGAATATTCTCTACATAATGTGTGACGACCATTCGTACCAAACATTGAGTGCCTATGACAATCGCTTCATAAATACTCCCAATATAGATCGTATAGCAGCCGACGGACTGCGTTTTACCAACAGTTTCGTGGCCAATTCTATAAGCGGCCCGAGCCGTGCCTGCATGCTCACAGGCAAACACAGTCTTGCAAACGGATTTACCGATAATAAATCGTCGTTCGACGGGTCGCAGCAAACATACCCCAAGCTTTTGCAAGCACAAGGATACGAGACGGCAGTCATCGGAAAATGGCATTTGACATCGGAACCCACAGGCTTCAACCATTGGGATATACTCATAGGGCAGGGCGATTACTATAATCCTACATTCATAAGAAACGGCGAAAAAGTACAGCGTAAGGGATATGCAACAAATGTAACCACCGACCTTGCACTCGAATGGCTGGAAAATGGTCGCGACAGCAGTAAACCTTTCTGCCTGCTTCTGCACCATAAAGCGCCACATCGCACATGGATGCCCGATACATGTGACCTCGACCTGTTCAGCGATGCAGAATTTCCTCTGCCCGAGACCTTCTACGACAATTACGAGGGTCGTCCTGCGGCACAAGGCCAACGAATGTCCATCGACAAAGACATGGATATAGTATACGACCTTAAAATGGCCGACAAAGAGAACGAAATACACAGCAACCCGGGGCTTGAACAAGCAGGTCGCGCCATATACAGCCGTATGGACTCGGCACAGAAAGCCGCATGGGATGCACACTACGACAAAGTGATTGCAAAGTTCAAAGCCGACGCACCAACAGGTAAACAACTTGCCGAATGGAAATATCGCCAATACATGCGTGATTATCTGCGCGTTATAACATCGGTAGACCGTAATATAGGCCGCGTGCTTGACTATCTCGAGGCCGAAGGACTTATGGATAACACACTCATAGTCTACACCTCCGATCAAGGTTTTTACATGGGCGAGCATGGATGGTTCGACAAACGTTTTATGTATGAACAATCCTTCCGCACACCCCTTCTTGTGCGTATGCCCGGCGGAGCAAAAGGCGATGTCGACGAATTGGTACAGAATATAGATTATGCTCCCACATTCCTTGAATTAGCAGGTGTTGACGTACCCGAGGATATTCACGGAGTTTCGTTGCTACCCCTTCTGAAAGGCGAGAAATGGTCACCCAATCGTAAGGCACTATACTACCACTACTACGAATTCCCCGATGAGCATGCAGTACGTCCTCATTATGGAATACGTACCGAAAGATACAAACTCATACACTTCTACGGAGATATGGATGTGTGGGAAATGTACGACCTTGAGAATGACAAGAACGAGCTGAATAATATATACAACACCGAAGGCACCCAACAAATTGCCGACAGCCTCAAGAGCATGCTGCACGAACTTCAAGTGCTATATGGCGAGGAGGAGTATATAGAAAAGTAAAAAAACATTTAGAAGCTGTTTGATTCCATTGCAAAACTTTTATAACTGCACCGGAGTAGATTTACTTGGTTGCAATGTAGAAAAAACAGGTAACATCTGAAAGAGAAGATACCAAAAACAGATACAAAACAACAAACCCTATTTTGCCGGTTATAAAAGAGATGATAGAAATTAAACAGCTTCAAAAAAGTATCTAAATATCGGATGAAGAGTAATAAAAGAAACAATTACAGCCTTACAGACGTTGCAAAGATGAGACGATTGCCCACCTTTGCAACAATGGTAAAGCCCATAGGCTCTGCCTGTAATTTAGACTGTAACTATTGTTATTATCGCGACAAATCCGAAATATACGGTGGTGCAATGCCACGCATGAGCCATGAACTGCTCGAAGAATATATAAAACAATATATACAAGGTGCATCGCAGCAACACATAACATTCTGTTGGCACGGAGGAGAACCACTTTTGGCAGGGCTTCCATTCTTTCAAAAAGCAATGGAACTGCAACAAAAATATTCCGGCGACAAAACAATAGAAAACACTTTGCAGACAAACGGCATATTAGTGAACAAAGAGTGGTGCGAATTTTTTCGCAATAACAACTTCCTTGTAGGAATATCATTAGACGGCCCGCAAGATATCCACGATGCCTTTCGTAAAGATTGCGGTGGCGCCCCAACATTTGAAAGAGTGCTTAAGTCAGTGAAACTGATGGCACAATGCGGAGTGGAATATAATATTCTTGCAACAGTTAACAAACGCAGCGAAGGACGTGGCAGCGAAGTGTATGATTTCCTAACCAAGCATGGCAATTTCATACAATTCCTCCCCGTAGTAGAATATGTACGCATGCGCACAGTCGAGAATAAACGACCGCTTATCGTATCACCAGACGAGGAAGATGCCGTTGAGGCTCCATGGTCGGTTTCAGCAAAAGGCTATGGAGACTTTATGTGCGATGTGTTCGACTGTTGGGTGAAGCATGATGTAGGGCGCAAGTTCGTCCAACTGTTCGATGTAACACTTGCCAATTGGTGCGGAGTGCAACCCGGACTATGCTCATTCTGCGAAACATGCGGCGATGGTCTTGTCGTGGAGCATAATGGCGATGTATACTCGTGCGACCACTTTGTATACCCAGAGTACAAGCTTGGCAACATAAAAGAAAAAAGTATAGCACAAATGTATGGCAGCGATGAACAACAATCTTTCGGGCGAGACAAACGCGAAGCACTGCCGCTCGAATGTAAACGCTGCAACTACTATTTTCTCTGTCGAGGCGAATGTCCCAAACATCGTTTCGGATATGCGGCCAACGGAGAACCCTACAAAAACGTGCTGTGTGAAGGATATAAAAACTTTTTCCGGCATACCGATCCTTATATGAGACACATGAAAATGTTGCTCGATAAAGGAGAACCCGCATCATTGATAATGCAATGGAACAAACCTTGAATAAACAATACAATAGATATTAACGTTAAAATCAGAAAATATGGATACAAAATTCGTACTTCCCAAAATTGGCGAGCTGCCGGTTTTGGCATCACTTGAAAGCATTTGCAAATTTGAAAAAGTTCCTACCTATGTAGCCGAAAGTGCCGAAAAGGGAGCATATATGGCAGCCGATATAGTTGTTAATGCCATAAAAAATCATAAAGGCGATAAAAAATTCTCATTAGGTCTTTCAACAGGACGCACCCCCATAGGCTTATACAACGAATTAGTGCGAAGATATAAAGCCGGTGAGGTCAGTTTCAAAAATGTTGTGGTTTACAGCCTCGACGAGTTCTATCCGATGGCACCTCAAAATCCCCAGAGCCGCAACCATAGAGTATATGAAGACTTCTTGAATGACGTAGACATCGACCCGGATAACGTACATTTCCCCGACGGAACCGTAGGTAAAGAGCGCATACTCGAATATTGTAAAGAGTATGAGAAAATGGTTCATGGAAATATAGACCTCATGATAATGGGTGTAGGCGAACTTGGTCAAATAGGATTCAACGAACCCGGAAGCTACAGCAAATCAACCACCCGTCTTGTTCAGCTTACATATAACAGTCGCAAGACACAGCACCAATTCTTCTCAAACCCCAATGATGTGCCCAAAATGGCAATTACAATGGGACTTGAGACCATAATGAGCGCAAAAAAGATAGTTCTTATGATGTGGGGCGAAGATAAAGCCAAGGCAGCACTCGACCTCATCGAAGGCTCTCCCAACGATGCACATCCGGCAACAAATCTTCAGGGACATCCCAATATGCAGGTTATAATAGACGAACCGGCTGCGCAAGAACTTACCCGCGTGAAGCAACCTTGGCTGTTAGCACCACCTGCAGAGTGGACACCAAAACTCATTCGCAAGGCTGTTATTTGGTTGTGCAAAGTTGTGGATAAACCAATCCTTAAACTGACATTCCAAGACTATGTGAAAAATTCTCTCTCCGACCTGTTGGAGCGCGTGGACACATACGACCAGATAAACATCAGAGTATTCAACGACATACAACATATAATCTCAGGATGGCCAGGTGGAAAACCGGGGGCCGATGACACTACACGTCCTGTACCATCGTTACCCTATCCTAAGAGAGTGCTTATTTTCTCTCCGCATCCCGATGATGATGTAATCTCTATGGGAGGAACATTCAACCGTCTTATTGTGCAAGGCCACGATGTTCATGTGGCTTATCAGACCTCAGGCAACGTAGCAGTTAACGACGACGTAGTTCTTCAGAATATAGATACAGCCCGCGAAATGGGATTCGGACATGTTGGCGACCTCTTTGACGAGATACGCGATATTATAGCATCAAAAATACCCGGTTTGCCCGAACCGCGCGAATTGCTCAATTTCAAAGGTGCCATACGCCGTGCCGAAGCGCGAGCAGCATGCCGTTCAATAGGCCTTAACGACCGCACAAACGCACACTTCCTTAATTTGCCGTTCTACGAGACGGGAGGCATAAAGAAAGGCGCCTTAAGCGATGCCGACATCGAAATTGTGAAAGACCTTATGCGACGCATCAAACCTCATCAGATATACGCGGCGGGCGACCTTGCCGATCCGCACGGAACACACCGTGTCTGCATCGAGGCAGTATTGCGAGCATTTGAAGAGGTAAAAGACGAGGAGTGGGCCAAGGAGTGCCATATATGGCTCTATCGCGGTGCATGGCAGGAGTGGGATCTTGCAGTAGCCGACATGGCAGTGCCTCTAAGTCCCGAAGAGATGATACGCAAGCGTCACTCGATATTCCGCCATCTCTCACAGAAAGATATAGTACCGTTCCCCGGCGAAGATTCACGCGAATTTTGGCAGCGTGCCGAAGACCGTATGCAAGGTACCGCACAGCTCTTCGATAAGATAGGTCTGCCCGAATATCAGGCGATAGAGATGTTTGTTAAACTTATTTGATTATAAGAAGTTGTTTGAAAAGTTTTCTGTATAAGTGGCTTTGTTTCGGATTCTTTGAGTCTGTTTTAGGCATCCGTTTTTTGTTATCTTTTGGAAATAGCTCGCTATTCCCTGCAACATAACAAATAAACACTCTGAAACAGTTCTAAAATAATTCCTAAATAAAATTCAAACAACTTCTAAGAGACGGGATATAAACAGTTTCTTGACAGATGAAAAAAAGAACAGGAAAATACACATTTCCGTTTTTATTGTTGATGTTGTTCGCACCTCTTTTTATGGGGTGCGACAACAGTAATAAGAGGTCATTGCACAGCTTCTCCGTTGATAGCGGAATATTCATGCTCGACAGCAATATTTTTACAGTTGCATCGGCCGAAGCAGGGTATTACAGAATGCCTGCCGAATATTGGGACAACCGCTTAAAGCAATTGAAAATTCTGGGTGTCAACACAATAATGGTACGTGTGCCGTGGATGCTTCACGAACCAAAAGAGGGGCTCTTTGATTTTACAGGGCAGAATGATGTTCGAGAATTTTGCCGTTTGGCCAAAGAGAACAATCTGCTTGTGTGGTTGCATGTTGGTCCATATACAGATGCACATGCTGATATGGGCGGGCTTCCCTGGTGGTTGCTGAATTATAAGGATATGCCGTTGCGAACCACCGATAGCCGTTTCATGAGCAAAGTAGGGCGATACTTCAGAGCACTTGCAGCCGAGCTTGCCGACATGCAGTTTAATAGTGGCGGCCCGATAACTTTTATACAAATAGAAGAACCTGTTGCTCTGACAGGCAATGTGAGCGGTTATCTGTCGGCATTGTGCGATTCTGTGCGTGCAGCAGGATTCAATGATGTAAATCTTACATTGGCTGCCGAAAGCCGTGATGTTCTTCGTTTGCCAAGAGGCATTGCGTCAATAGCAATTGCAGTGGACGAGGGTAGGCATGCAATGAGCAATTTCTCATCCATACGTAAGCTCGAACATAATGCGCCCACGCTATGCTATGATATATCGAGACGATGTATGCACGTGTGGGGTGAAGAGACGCAGAAACGCAATCTGAATAATAATTTCCTGCGTCTTTTTGAAGTGTTTGAAGCACAAGGCTCGGTAAACATAAGTGTCGCAATAGGCGGAACCTCCTTTTCTCATATTGCCGGAGCGGCAATAGAGGGTGGTCGCTTCCGTCCCTATGCAACCTCCTACGATAATGGAGCGCTTATTAACGAAGCGGGACACTCATTGGCAAACGAACAATACATGCGATATAACAGAGCGTTCCAAATGTCGGCTTCACCATTCGGCGAGAAACCGTCACAGTTAAAAGCAGTTTCGCTCACAGCACTTCCAGAGGTAAAAGCCTGCGAGGTCTCCACCCTTAAAGGTAATTTACCGGAACCGCTCATTTCGGAGCGCCCGTTGACATTTGAAGATTGTAAAATGGGATATGGTGCCATGCTGTATGCAGCCCATTTACCTCTCTTGAATGAGGGTACACTTTTGCGTATTACAGGACTGCATGACAATGCCCGTGTCTATGTGAACGATACATTCGTAGGTGAAATATCCCGTATAGATGGCGATTCTACACTTGTTCTGCCATCTGTTTCCAAGGATGACAGGTTGCAAATTCTTGTAGATGCATTAGGCAGAGTGGGTAATATACCGCATTATAAGGATTACAAAGGTATAACAGGTTCTGTGGAACTTATTGCAAGTGATGGAACTGTACAAACCTTATCGCAGTGGGAGAATATTCCACTCCCGGCAGAGTATGAATTTGCTGCATCAAGAGAATATTCCGCGCTACAAGATACAAATTCCCCCGGTTTCTATCGCTTCCTTTTTAATAAACCAAACGAAGGAGACAGCTTTCTTATTATGGAAAATTGGGGGCGAGGAGAGGTTTGGATTAACGGACATTCGCTTGGTCGCTTTTGGAACAGAGGGCCGCAGCAGAGCCTCTATCTCCCCGGATGTTGGCTCAAAGAGAGCAATAACGAATTGATAATTCTTGATTGGATAGGGCCTTCGCTCCCTGTGATAGAGGGGCTTAAAATGGGTGTGCTTTGAGAATATCCCCGATTGAGCTTTCTAAAGAAAAATCGTTTGAATAGCAACCGAATAGAATAAATCATTATCATGATAAAATGGAACCAACGTTGATAAGTGTTGCAACGTTGGTTCCATTATCTTGTCAATAGTTTACGAATATTATATACTCGCCGTCGGCGTCAATCTCAACCTTGTTACATGTAGAGCAGTTGAGCGTTCCCTGCCACCAATTGTCGAAACCATAGATGGGGTAGCGCAACCCCTGCGAAGATAATCTACTTGCCGTAAAATTGAATATGGATATTTGTTGCCCGGGACGTGTGTGCAGGCTGCATTTACCTTTACACGGAATAAATACACCGTATTCCGTATAAGTGCGTATTTGCGCACCGGCTCTTGCATATTCGATGAGCAGACTGATGTTTCCCAATGTGTGATCCTCGCGTTTGCCGGTAGCACCCACAATGGCAATCTCGTACATTTTTTGCGACAGCAAAAAATGTACGGCTTTAGTCTGGTCGTTGGTCTCCTGCTCGGTAATGCGATGTAGGATAGATGCAAAACGCCGACGATTATCCTCATTCAACGAATCACTATCACCGATTATAATATCGGGAGTGAATCCACGTGCAATGTATTCGTTGGCAGCCCCATCACAGCACACAACGTATGCTGCGTTCGACAATATCTCAGTCGGTATATGAGCCGAAGGGTATTCCCCGTTAGCCAATATAACATTCTTAAAATATTCAACAGGCTCAAGCACCATTCTATTGTTTTTCCTGGGTGTTCATTATACTACGCCAATTTCTGTAGCCAAAGATAGCAATAATTGCATAAACAGCATACAGTGCAGCCGTAAAATACAATCCTTTATAAATGTAAAGTCCGCAGCTTGCAACATCTACCACAAGCCACAACCACCACTGCTCTATATATTTCCGGGCAAGCATATACATGCCCACTATGCTTAAAGAGGTGGTGAAAGCATCAATATACGGTACTGTGCTGTCGGTATAATTAATGAGTATCCATGCAATCAAAATCCATGCAATGACAAAAATCACAGCAAGTGCCATCCATTTGCGCAATGGTGTGTAGTTAATCAGCAGCGGCGATGATTTATCTTTTTTACCCGTGAGTGAAAAGTTATATCGCCATGCAAACCATCCGTAAATAGCCACTACAAGATAGTAGACATTAATGCCAAAGTCGGCATACAGCCCGGCGTTATAATAGATGTATAAATATATGGCAGGCATTATTATGCTTGTTATCCAAAGATAGATGCTCGCCCGATACTCTTGCCATAAATAGACAAGACCAATGAGAGTGCCTGCTATTTCTATAATCATATCCATTATGTTACAGACTTATAGATATATGTCCCATCATATTTATACCTGCCTGTGCTGCATACCCTGCATAGTTGTAGCGCACTCTATTGCCACCATCCAAATAGAAACCACTGCCGGCATATCCATTGTTCTCATATTCTTCGTCAAAGATATTGTATAAATTGAGTCCGACGGTAATTTCCTTTATGTTCGGTAATTTGAATGTGTAGCCAAGGAACAGGTTGCTGACGAAATAAGCATCCAGACGATGTTCCTCTTGCTCGCTGTTGCTCATGTATTGTTTACCTACATACTGCGTGTGAAGCAATAAATCGAACCCTTTGTATTTATAGCCAAGAGTGTTGTTAAGTATAATGTCGGGCGAGAAAGCTATGCGCGTATCGCCATGATTTATCACCCACTGTTCCCCCTCGGCATCTTCATTCTCATAGAGAACCTCGTTGAAATTTTTTATCCTGTTGCGGCTGAATGTTGCATTGGCCCCCCAGGTGAATCCCCAAGGGGTGTTTACACCTGCCACCAGCTCTATGCCTGTGCGATAGCTGTCGGGGATATTGTCTGCAAGAGGCTCGCCTATTTCATTAAGTTCGCCTGTCAGCACAAGCTGATTCTTGTAGTCCATGTAGTATAAGTTGGCTCCTACGTGGAATATGCTGTTTGCCAAGGTGTATCCTAATTCGTAGTCCATCAGACATTCGGCTTTGGGACGAATGTTGAGCTTGCCATCGGTGTAGTTGTTGCGTGTAGGCTCTTTGTGTGCCATGCTGAATGAACCGAAAATGCGGCTGTTGTTATTAATCTGCCATGATATGCCGGCCTTGGGGTTGAAAAAGTCGAACTTCTCATTCACCGATAACTGTTGAAGACTTTCTGTGGCACTGTTCCATTTGTCGTTGTGTCCGTCTATTTTATAGTCTATGTGTCGGTATTGAAGGTCTGCATATATGTTGATTCTTTTTGCCGGCTTATATTCGGCTTTCAAATAAATGTTGCCATCGTTTTTACTGCCGTTGTTTCTATAATACTCATGCGAGGCATCAATTTCTCCTATATAATTTTTCACCCACAGGACTTTACCGAAGTGGTCGCCATCGTATCTGTTGAAACCTCCTCCGATGGTTGCAGTAACCTTTTCGTCTTTATAGTTAAGAGAGAATATGCCGCCACCGAAGTGATTGTCCATGGCTTTTCTTCGTACAAGGTCGCCACGTGATACACTGTTGCCGTCTGTTGTATATGGAACAAGATTATATTCGATGAATTTGCGATTATCTTTATACTCTTGATAATATCCGTCTCCTTTTGTATAATGCAATCCTAAGTTCAGGCTTATATTATCGTCAAAGTGATGGTCAAACAGAAGTTGATAGTTTTTTTGTACATAATTATCTGTTTGATTATTATAATAATGTAATTTGCCACCGTTCACTTTTATGTTGTGCAATCCCTCGTAGTCGTATATATCAACGTCGTTCTGTGTATATATCTTGCCATCTATGTCGGTTGCATACATATATCCGCAACTGTTGTATCTTCGTCCGAAGATGCTCATCTCCTCTTTTGATGCGTAGTTCCAAGCGTGGTAGGTTTGCTCCTCGCCGGCAAATGTTATAAGGCGTATCGTGGTTTTGTTGCCGTACCATGCTCCTTGCAGATAGTACGATTCAAGGTCGGATGCGGCACGTTCGATGTAGCCGTCACTTTCTATGTTTGAAAGGCGTGCATCAAGCGACCAGCACCCGGCCAGCAGTCCCGTACCAATTTTTACTGTCTCTTTATGGGTACCGAAAGAGCCGAACGATGTGCTAAATTCCGTATAGGGTTGCATAGACAGGTTGGCTGTACGCAGGTTGATGCTTGCTCCGAAAGAGCCTGCACCGTTGGTCGACGTACCCACTCCTCGCTGTATCTGCACATCCTTAACCGACGATGCAAAATCGGGCAGATTCACCCAAAAAACCGTATGGCTCTCGGCATCGTTTATGGGGATTCCGTTGGCAGTTACATTGATACGTGTTCCATCTGTACCGCGTATGCGCAGGCTTGTGTAGCCTATTCCCGCTCCGGCGTCGCTGGTGGTTATGGCACTCGGTGTCATGCTGACAAGATAGGGAAAGTCAACCCCGGTGTTGTACCTCTTGAACTCTTTGCTGTCGATGTTCGTAAAGGCAATGGGTGTTGTCTTTGTAGCTCTTGTCGACAAGATTTCCACTTCCTGCAATCCATAAGATTGCAAGCTGTCCTTTTCTGCTGCCGGCAACTGCGTAGCCGAAGCAGCTGCTGCCAACGATAGGCAGCAGAGCAATGTCTTTCTTTTCATTGCAATTTCAAAATTTTAAGATTAAACAGAAAAGGGGGACTTTTCCTCTCTAAATTCCCTACGCCGGCATTACCCGGATCAGGTTTATGGGTATGATCTCAGCCCGTGTATTAAGGCACCCCGCTATTGAAATCTGCTGCAAAGGTATAATATTTTTCCTATAAATGTGTGACATATTTATGAAAAAAGTTACTTTTGCATTGAATTTGCACAAACATCATAAAACAACCATTTAATATAAAATTTTGTAATATGTACGGAAAATTTCAACAGCATCTGCAAAATGAGCTGGCTGCAATTGATGAAGCCGGGCTCTACAAAAGAGAACGTAACATTGCTTCTCAACAGTCGGCCGAGATTACTCTTGAGGATGGCTCCAAGGCACTTAATTTCTGCGCAAATAACTATTTGGGCCTTGCCAACAATCCTCGTCTGATAGATGCAGCCCAAAAGGCTATGGAGGAGCGTGGATTCGGTATGTCGTCGGTGCGTTTCATTTGTGGAACACAAGACAGACATAAGGATTTGGAAAAGGCTATTGCCGATTATTTCCACACAGATGATACAATTCTATACGCTGCCTGCTTTGATGCAAACGGTGGTGTGTTTGAACCTCTTTTTACAGCCGAGGATGCAATTATCAGCGATTCACTCAACCATGCCTCCATCATAGACGGTGTTCGTCTTTGCAAGGCTCAGCGCTACCGTTATGCCAATGCAGATATGGCAGATTTAGAGCGTTGCCTTCAAGAGGCTCAGGCTCAGCGCTTCCGTATAATAGTAACCGACGGAGTATTCTCAATGGACGGAAATGTTGCTCCGATGGATAAGATTTGTGACCTTGCCGAAAAATACGATGCACTTGTGATGGTAGACGAGAGTCACTCGGCAGGTGTTGTTGGTGCAACAGGTCATGGCGTTGCCGAGCAGTTCGATTGCTATGGACGCATAGATATTTTCACCGGTACTTTGGGTAAGGCTTTCGGTGGAGCAGTGGGTGGCTTTACAACAGGACGCAAAGAGATTATAGATATGTTGCGTCAGCGTTCGCGCCCCTATCTTTTCTCTAATTCATTGCCTCCCTCGGTGGTTGGAGCTTCTATCGAGATGTTTAAGATGTTGAGCGAGAGCGATGCACTGCACGACAAACTTCAGGGTAACGTAAACTATTTCCGCGAAAAGATGCTTGCAGCCGGATTTGATATTAAACCCACACAGTCGGCTATTTGTGCTGTGATGCTTTACGATGCAAAACTCTCTCAAGTGTTTGCATCTAAGATGGCCGAGGAGGGTATCTTCGTTACAGGATTCTACTATCCTGTGGTTCCCAAAGGACAGGCGCGTATTCGTGTGCAGTTGTCAGCAGCCCACGAGCCTGAACATCTCGACCGTGCAATAGCTGCTTTCGTGAAAGTTGGCAAAGAACTTGGAGTAATTAAGTAAGGGAAATTTCATTAATATTTAATAAGCAGAATCTCAACGTTTAAACGTTGAGATTCTGCTTATTGGCATTTTATATTAATAGGCCTCATAAGGCTTGTGTATCATATACAGACTTAGATATTCTATGTCTTTAAAAATCTGTTTTATAGCTCCGAAGTTCTTTACGCAGAATTTTTGCCTCACCATTGCACACTGTATCAAGAAGTTGCCAGAATCGGGGGCTATGGTTCATCTCCACAGTGTGACACAATTCGTGCAATAGCACATAGTCTATCAGTTTATCACTCAGCAATACAAGGTAGCTGCTCAAACTTATATTGCCTCGGTTGCTGCAACTGCCCCAGCGTGTGCGGCTGTTGCGCACAGATACGCTGTTGTATTTAAATTTATGTTTAGTGGCCAGCTGTGACAGGCGTTTGGGCAAAAGCTCTTTGGCACAGTGTTGCATGGCTCTGATAATGGTTTTACGAAGCATTTGCTGATATTCGACGTATTTGTCACTCTTGCTCTCGGGATAGAGCAGCAGGTATCTGCCTTTTTCTATCTTGTGTAATATAAGTCTCTCTTTTACGCTCTCTTGTACCTCTATATTGAAATTAGGTGCATGGAGTGTATATCCGCCTTTTATTATTATTTGTTTGGTTGCCTCTTGTAATTTTTGCAATTTGTCATGCTGTGTTGCAAGTGCCTTCTCGATGTCTGAGATACTTGCAACCGGTGGAATGGTTATGTATAGTGCATCGGGGCGCGCACGCATTATTATGCGGCGCGCCCTTGGATTTATCGTCAGTTCTATTTTCCCGTATTGCGGATGTAGTATGGTGTTTTTTTGCATCCGAAAAACTGTTTTTTGCGTGTGGTCTGAATAAGTTTTATATGACGATATGTGTGCCTTGTGTGCCGTCTATCGCATCTTCTTTGGTGATGATAACTTTTGAGACTCCGTTGTGCAGGGCTTCAAAGGCATTCTCAATCTTAGGAATCATACCGCCACTTATTGTTCCGTTTGCGAGCAATTTTTTATGAATATCGCTGTTTATCAATGGAATTATGCTTGATGCGTCTTCGGGGTTGTGCATCACTCCCGGATGCTCGAAGCAGTATGTAAGTGTTACATCGAAATAGCGTGCAATGCCTTTGGCTGTTTCTGCGGCAATGGTATCGGCGTTTGTGTTCAATAGATGTCCCTCGCCATCGTGTGTCAATGGTGCCATAATGGGTACAATGCCTGTTTTGATGAGCTTGTAAAGTATTTCTCCGTCTACACTCTCTACATCCCCCACATAGCCCCAATCTATCTCTTTAACCGGGCGTTTGTGTGCACGTAGCACGTTGCAGTCGGCTCCGGTAAGGCCGAGGGCATTCACCTTGCGTGCCTGAAGGCCTGCTACTATGTTTTTATTTACAAGTCCTCCGTATACCATTGTCACTACACGCAGCATGTTGCCATCGGTTATTCGTCGCCCGTCTACCATTTTACTTTCGATACCCAGCTTGCCGGCTATCTGTGTGGCCGAACGTCCTCCTCCATGCACAAGAATTTTGTATCCCTTTATGGATGCAAAATTGTCGAGAAACTTTTCGAGCGTCTCCTGTTCCTCTACAATCTTTCCACCAACTTTTATGATATTTATTTTTTCTTTATTCATCAGTAGTCGAGATAAGTGTATCCGTATAGTCCCGAACGGTAGTTTGACAGAAATTCCTTTCCTTCGTCAAGGCTGATGCGCCCCTCTTTGACGGCGCTTGTAACCCAACGTTCAAGGGTGCGGACAAGTTTGCGTGCATCGTATTGAACATAGTCGAGCACGTCGGCAATTGTTTCGCCATCTATTATCTTGTCTATGTGATAACCGTCATCGTCTACGCTGATATGTACGGCATTGGTGTCGCCGAAGAGGTTGTGCATGTCACCCAAAATCTCTTGATAAGCTCCTACCAAAAATGCTCCCAAATAGTATGGCTCTGTGCTTTTTACTCTGTGAACTTTAAGAGTATCGCCTTTGCTGTTGTAGTTTATAAAGTCGGTAATCTTTCCGTCGCTGTCGCATGTCATATCTTGTATGGTGCAACTGCGGTCGGGGCGTTCGTCTAAGCGGTGAATGGGCATTATGGGGAAGAATTGGTCTATGCCCCAACTGTCGGGAAGGCTCTGAAATACCGAAAAGTTGCAAAAATATTTATCTGCAAGCAGTTTGGGAAGTTTGCGGAAGTCATCGGGAATGTGTTTCATTGTTTTTGCCATTGTCTGCACCTCGCGTGTCACACTCCAGAACATACTCTCAATCTGTGCTCGTGTTTTTAGGTCTACAATTCCGTGACTGAACAATTCAAGAGCCTCTTCTCGTATCTGTTGAGCATCGTGAAGAGCTTCGAGCATGGTGCGTTGGTCTAGTTCGCACCATATTTTATACAGCTCTTTTACAAGGTCGTGATCCTCGGGTGCAACCTCCCACTCTTCGTCCATTTGGGGCATGGCGGCTGTTTCAAGCACCTCGAATACCAATATAGCGTGATGTGCCGATACGGAACGTCCGCTTTCGGTTATTATGTTGGGATGGGGAATGCCGTTTTTGTCGGCTGCATCAACAAACGTAAATACTGCGTCATTTACATATTCCTGTATAGAGTAGTTTACGCTACTTTCGCTTGTGGATGAGCGGGTTCCATCGTAGTCTACTCCTAATCCTCCGCCAATGTCTGTAAATTCTACATCGTAGCCTAATTTGCGCAGTTGAACGTAGAATTGTGATGCTTCGCGCAGAGCTGTTTTTATGTGGCGTATTTTTGTTATCTGGCTGCCTATGTGAAAGTGTATGAGCTTAAGGCAATCGCGAATATCGTATTTTTCGAGAATTTCGAGTGCTTCGAGCAGTTCGCTCGATGTAAGGCCGAACTTGCTTGCATCGCCACCGCTCTCTTCCCATTTTCCGCTGCCCTCTGAGGCTAATTTTATGCGTATACCTACATTGGGACGGACACCCAGACGTTTGCCTATCTTTGCAATGCGCTTAAGTTCGTTAAGTTTTTCTACAACGAGAAAAATGCGTCGTCCCATCTTTTGTGCAAGTAGTGCAAGCTCAATGTAGCTGTCGTCTTTGTAGCCGTTGCATATTATCAGTGAATCGCTGTCGGCATTCATGGCTATGACTGCATGAAGCTCGGGCTTGGAACCTGCTTCGAGACCGATGTTGTATTTCTTACCGTGGCTCATGATTTCTTCTACCACCGGACGCATTTGATTCACTTTTATGGGGTAGACTATGAAATTTTCGCCTTTGTAGTTATATTCTTCGGCTGCTATTTTGAAGCATCCCGAGATTTTTTCTATTCTGTTGTCAAGAATATCCGGGAAGCGTATAAGGACAGGGGCTGCTACGTCGCGCAACTGAAGTTCGTCCATCAATTGTTTGAGGTCGATGGATACACTGTTTTTCTTGGGAGTAACAGCGATGTTACCCTCTTCGTTTATGCTGAAATAGGATGCTCCCCAACCTTTTATGTTGTATAGCTCCTCAGAGTCCTCTATGCGCCATTTTCTCATGTCTCGGAATGTTATTTGTTAGGGTTTTGATTGTGTTTGTTATATTGTGTTTTATTCTTTAGAGATTGAACTGCTGTCGGAATGCTTCTACCGACAATGCTATCTGGCTTTTGTCTTCTAATTTGTCGGATGCAAATGTGTGTGTGGCTTTGCTGTAATAGGGATGTCGCTTGGCTGTCTGTTCTGCAATGAAGCGGCGTAATTCTTCGTCGTTTTTGTCTTTTATCAGCGGGCGTTTGTTGCGTGCTATGCTCAGGCGTGTGTAAAGTCGTTCAAGGGGTACTTGAAGATATACTGTGAGACCTTGTGCATTCATGTAGTCTATGTTGTCGAAAAAGCAGGGTGTGCCGCCGCCTGTCGATATTACAACATTTTCAAATTCTGCAACTTCGTGCAGCATGCGCTGTTCTATAAGGCGAAATTCTTCTTCGCCTTTTTCTGAAAATATTTGTGATATTGTTTTACGGAAGCGTTCCTCGATGTATTGGTCGAGGTCGATGAATTGGAGGTCTAATGCTTGGGCAAGTGCACGTCCTAATGTGGTTTTGCCTGCTCCCATATATCCTATCAGCAGTATGCGCGTCATGCTTGTTTTTTTGTGGTGTTTCTGCGTCCTTTGCTTGCGGGCTTTCCGCTCTCTTCTTGTTTTTTTATTATTTCCATACACTCTGCAAGTGTCAGTTCCGAGGGGGTGACGTTTTTGGGTAGTTTGTAGTTTTTCTTTTCGTGGCAGATGTATGGCCCGAATCGTCCGTTTAGTACTTGCAGGGTCGGCTCTTCGTCAAATGTCTTTATTATTTTTTCGGAATCGGCTTTTCGTTTTTCTTTTATGAGTACTTCTGCTTCTTCGATGTTTACGGTAAGGGGGTTATAGGTCTTTGGAAGCGAGACGTATGTTGCACCTATCTTTATGTATGGTCCGAATCGGCCTGCACCGACTGTGACCGTCTCTCCATCAAATTCTCCCAGTGTACGTGGCAGGCTGAACAGTTTCAGTGCCTCTTCGAGTGTTATGGTCTCAAGTGTCTGTTCGGGTTTCATTTGAGCGAAACGTGGCTTTTCTTCGTCGTTGGCCGAACCTATCTGCACTATCGGCCCGAAGCGTCCGATTTTCACCGATACGGGTTTTCCGCTCTCGGGGTCGGTACCCAATATGCGTTCTCCTACTTTATGCTCGGTTTTTGTGTGCATTATTTTTTCTATCTGCGGATGAAATTCTGTGTAGAAATCTTTTATGGGCAGCACCCACTGCATCTTACCCTCGGCAATGTTGTCAAAATCTTTCTCTACCGTGGCGGTGAAATTGTAATCCATTATTTCGGGGAAGTTCTCTTGTAGAAAATCGTTTACTACTATGCCTATGTCTGTGGGTATCAGTTTGGACTTTTCGCTTCCTACGGTCTCTTTGCCCTCTCTTGAAACAATCTTTCCATTGCTCAGGGTGATAATGTCGTAGGTGCGTGTGGTTCCCGACTTGTTGCCTTTTTCTACATATTCTCGTTGCTGTATTGTGCTTATGGTGGGGGCGTAGGTCGATGGTCGTCCTATGCCTAATTCTTCGAGCTTACGTACAAGGCTTGCCTCGGTGTAACGTGGCGGATGTTGTGTGAATCGCTCTGTTGCTGTAATTTCCACTGTTTCGAGTGTGTCTCCTTTGTTTACTGCCGGAAGTATGGCTGTGTCGAGATTATTCTCGTCGTCGGTCGATTCTTTATATACGTGAAGAAAACCATCGAACACAGTGACTTCGCCTGTTGCCACAAATGTCTCCTCGTGTCCGCTTATGGATATGTTTACGGTGGTTTTTTCAACCTGAGCATCTGCCATTTGCGAGGCTATCGTTCGTTTCCATATTAGCTCATACAGACGTTTTTCGGGCACGCTGCCTTCTATATTGCTGTTCTCCATGTATGTGGGACGTATGGCTTCGTGTGCTTCTTGTGCGCCTTTTGAGCTTGTTGTGTATTTGCGTATTTTTACGTATTTATCGCCGTAGGTCTCTGATATTACCTTTTTGCAAGAATTTAAACATAGCGACGATAGGTTCACCGAGTCGGTACGCATGTATGTGATGTAACCCGATTCGTAGAGGCGTTGCGCTATCATCATTGTTTGTGATACGGTGAAATGCAGTTTGCGTGCGGCTTCTTGTTGCAGGGTGGATGTCGTGAAGGGTGCTGCCGGGCTCTTTTTCAAGGGCTTGGTGCTGACATCGTCGATTACGAACTTTGAATTTATGCACGATTGTAGGAACTTCTCGGCCTCGTCGCGTGTCTTGAAGCGTCTCGGAAGTTCTGCTTGCAGTTGTGATACGGTGCCCTGTTTTTCGGGCAGTTCAAAGAGTGCTGTTATTTTGTAACCCGATTCGCTTACAAAGTTGTTTATCTCGCGTTCGCGTTCTACAATCAGACGCACTGTTACCGACTGTACACGTCCTGCCGATAGTGCGGGTTTTACTTTTCGCCACAATACCGGTGATAGCTTGAAGCCTACCACGCGGTCGAGCACTCGGCGGGCCTGTTGTGCGTATACAAGATTTGTGTTTATGTCGCGTGGATTCTCTATTGCGTTTAGAATTGCGCTTTTTGTTATTTCGTGAAATACGATGCGCTTGGTTTTCTCGGGTGTCAGTCCGAGCACGGTAAACAGATGCCAGCTTATGGCTTCTCCTTCGCGGTCTTCATCGGATGCCAACCAAACAGTGTCTGCTTTTTTTGCTTCGCTGCGCAGTGTTGCCACCAACTTTTCTTTTTCGGCCGGTATTTCATACTCGGGTTCAAAGGTGTCGGTGTCTATGCTGAACTCTTTCTTCTTAAGGTCGCAGATATGTCCGTAGCTCGACATCACTTTGTACTCTTTTCCAAGGAATTTTTCTATTGTTTTTGCCTTGGCCGGTGACTCGACTATTACTAAATTCTTATGCATACGTTTTTTAATTTGCGGCAAATGTATGAAAGTTTCCTGTATCTTAGAATCTATTTTTGTAAAAAATTACAGGGTTGTTTTCTGTATTACCACTTTAAAATAATATATTATTTTAGAATTTGTTTAAAACATTCTGTTTTTTTTGCTCCCTAAAAATTCAACTATATATATCAGAGCTGTTTCTATGGTCTGTTTTGTTGCAATCAGAAGTTAATGCTTAGTCCGGCTATAAAGTTTCGTCCTTGTGCAATATATCCGGGATACTCTTCGTGTTCACTGTCCAATAAGTTGTTTCCTTCGGCAAATATTCCTATCTTATCATACAATTTGTAGTTCAGTCTTGCATTAAGAATGTTAGCTTCTTTTAAACGTGTATTTTTGACTTTTGTGTAGCCGGTGAATTTATATCCAATGTTTGCGTATAGTCCGTCGTACAGATGGGCTTCGGTGTCTATGTCAAGTGTAAACATTGGCTTGTAGAGTAGAAGTGTGTTGCTGCCCGAGCATTTTTGATGGTCGTATCGTGCTCCGGTTGCAAATTTCAGCCATCCGCCAAAATCGTATCCCATTCGTGTGCCGATATAAAGATTGCGTGCGGTGCTTTGAGTGAACGATGTGTGCAGAATTTTCTCTTCGGAGACGTAAGGCATCATTTCGTCCTTTGTGTATGAATATCCTGCGTACAAATCTATATGAAATGGTTCAAATGAGATTCTTGTGCCTGCTGTGACATCTGCTATTGTGTATGTGGCGGTATACTGTTCGTTGCCGGGGATATAACATTGGTAAGGTGACAGTTGTTCAATCCTCTCGAATGTGTTGAGTGTGCGTCCTCCGTCGACGTTGGCATATATTACAATGTTTTCTTTTATTTTGCTCTCAATGGCAATGTCGGGGGCAAGGGCAAGGAAACTCCCATTGGCGGTTAGAATGTCCGCATGAAATCCTACTCGTATTTTTCTTTTTCCATCATTGTAGTTTGCATAGGGGTTTATGCGCACCGAAGCGTAATTGCTGTATCTGTCGATGTTGTTTTTTGCGGCGCCGCCGTATGTGAAAGCGTCAAATGCAATGTCGGCAGCTATGTTTCGTATCAGTTCGTGTGTAAGTTCGTAACACAGTGTTCCGTCTGCCGAAAAATGATTTTCTGACACTTTGTCATTCTCTCCGGCCGAATATTTTTGTGTGTGTACTTGATATCCCAATGTTGCTTTATATGAGAATGGCCCTGTATTGTGTGAGAGTGCTTTTAGTTTTATTCCAAAGTTGTTATATGTTTGTTTGTTGGTCGCGGCCTGCATCATGATTGCAGGTGTGTAGTTGAATGCTCTGTTTACAAAGTTTATGTCGGCACCAAGTGTCAGTTTCTCGAAGGAGTGTGCGTATGTTGCTTCGGCCCATGTGTTGTAGAAGCGTCTTTTGGCATCTCCATAGGGAGTAGCCATTTTTGTGTTGAAACCGTTTAACGTTCCGATAAATTCTATTTTGTCGTTTTTGCCTATGTTGCGTCGGTACGACAATGCAGCGTCTATATTATTGTCGTTCCCATACCCAAAGCGTGCATATCCCGGATTACGTTTCTCTTGCTGCGGCAGCACATCTTTTACATTACGCTCACTGACGAATCTTTTAAAAGGTTGTGATTCTTGCGAGAAGATTATGTCGAGCGGTGTTGAGTGTTGCGTAATCTCTATTTGCGGGGTATGATTTTGTTTGGCGGCTTTTGTCACCACCGGTGTGTAGTCGTTCTCAACCTGTATGATGGCGTTCAACGTATCTTGCTGTGAGTATACGTTGCTTATTATCATTAATAGTACCGATAATGCTGTATATCTTTTCATATATCTTGTGTATATTCTATTGTTTAATGCAAATGTTGATGTTTCTGCTTTTATTATTGTTGTTGATTGTTGTCTGTTAATTTTGTCAGACGCTCTTTTATCATGCTTGCAATATCGTCGTTTCCGCTGTAATTATTATGAAGCGAAAGAAGATACTGCTTTGCCTCCATATTGCGTTCCTGTGTCATATAAAGGTCGGCGAGCAGCACAAAACTGCGAGCAAGCCAGTAGGCGTGTGGTGTGCTCACCTCTATATAGTTGAGTATCTCTTTTTCGCATTTGTCGAATTCTTTGAGGTTGTAGTAAATTTGTGCCAGCAGATATTTTGCTTCGGCTCCCTGTTTGCTGCGTGTGTCCGGAGCAAGTTTTGCAAGGTCTTTGACGGCCTTTTCATTTTCTTTGTTGCTTAAGTTGGCTTTGGCACGCATGTAAAGAGCTTCACGTTCCCACTCCGGCGAGATGTTGTCCGATGCGAGAAGTGCTGTTGCTGCCTCAATCACATCGTTGCTTTCTTCTATGGCATAGGCGCATCGCATCATGTTCATCCGGCATGCTTTGCGTCGTTCTTCGTCGTCGGTAATGCTTATGAGCTTTTTGTATAGGTCGAGGGCTTTGCGATGATTGTTGGCTTTGTAATATATTTCGGATGAGAGAGCCATTGCATCTTCGCAATATTTATTGCCCGGGAATGCCATTACCTGTTCAAAATGTGCCAATGCGTCGTTAGATGCTTTTTGATTGTAAAATATGAGTCCGAGGTAATAGTGGCAGTCTATTGTGAATGAGCCGTCGGGAAATTCATTCAGATAGTTTTTGAATGCGTCGCGTGCTTCGGCATATTTTTGTCGGCTGTATATGCGTTCGGCGGCTGTATATGTCAATGTGTCGCGTTCGCTGCTCTCCATGGCTTTCATTCCGGGAGTAGAGGCTGCAAATGTCGCATACTCCTCTATCTTGCCTTGCTCTACATAGATGTTTTTGAGGTCTTGTGCCGCAATTTGTGCCTCTTCGCTGTGGGGATAATTGCGTATTATCTGTTTGTATGCGGCTATTGCTTTTGAATAGTTACCCTGCTGATTGTATATCATGGCTGTTTCGGCTGCTGCTCGACGCGCAAATGAACTTTTGGGGTATCTCTTTATGAGTGTTCCGTATATTTCGACTGCTTCGTTGTTTTTCTCTTGTGCTACAAATGAGCGGCCAAGCTCGTAGTGGGCTTGTTCGGTGTAACTGCTGCCCGGATGTTGTGCGATAAGGTGTTGCAACGTGGTTGCTTTTCCGGTGTAGTCTCTCATAAGTCCTTGTACCACGGCCGAGTGATAGAGGGCGTAGTCGCCATGCTGTTTGTCTGTTTCTATTGCTTTTTTGTAAAATTGGTCGGCTGTTACATAGTTGCGGTTGTAGAAATAGCAGTCGCCCAGACGGTTGTATGCGTCGGCACGTTGTGTGGCTTTGTCGGCTCCGGTATTTTGCAGATATTTGTTGAATGTGCCTATTGCCGAACCGAAATCTTTTTGTTGAAATTGTGTGTAGGCTAAGCTGTATAGTGCATCGGCGCTGTTGCGCATCGACAGCATTGCGCGGTAGTCTTTTGCTGCTGCCTTGTAGTTGTTCATGCGATAGTAAGCCTCGCCTCTCCAATATAATGCGTCACAATGTGTGTCACTGTTGTATCGGGCCAACGACAGTGATTGATTCATATATTCTATGGCAGCGGACATGTCGTTGTCAATGAAGGCTTGTACGCCCATGCGATAGAGTACCTTTTGTTTGGCACCAAGAATGTCGGTCGTGGGCTTTTTTATCTTATTTATGGATTGCAGTGCCACATCGTAATTGCGTGTGTTCATATATACCTCTACAAGGTAACTCCCAACTTTATCGGCGTGTGGAGAGTCGGGATATTCATTCAAGAAACGCTCAAACACCTTCACACTTTCGGCAAATGGAGAGTATCGTGTTTGATGTATGCAGAGTGCATAGTTGTAGAGTGCCTCTTCGCGTACACGATTGTCATGATTCATTGCAGCTGCCTGCTCAAATGCAAGGCGTGCCTTTGTTATGTCGTTTAGCTTCAGTTGTATGATGCCTAAATGGAGATATGAATTTTGTGCAAGAATATCGTTGCTGTTATCAGTACATTTGTCGAACATAGGTACAGCCTCGTGGAAGCGCCCTGTCTCAAAATAGCTCATCGCCAACTGGTAGTATGCAATTCTTTGCGGACGGTTGCTTTGTTCAATGTATTCTTTAAGCGGTTTTACAGCTTCGTTGTATTCTCTTTTGCCAAAAAGCGCTCCACCAAGAATCTGTCTCATGGCTACGCCCTGTTTCTTATCGGCATTATGGCTAAGGAAAAGCCTTGCAACCTTTTCGGCACGAACATATTCTTGATTTTTCAGATATATTCCGGCAAGATAGTATGGCACCTCAAGATGGTATTTATCGTCCATTTCGATAGACTTGAACCCTTGGTATGCCGATTGCAGGCGATTGTCGTAATAATCAATGGCCGCCAAATGGAAGACAGCATCGCTCGCATAGCGCTTACCGGTGAGCTTCAGGCTGTTCAGTATATTGGTGGCTTTCTCCTTCTCGCCACACTCTTGCAGCGAGAGTGCATAGTACAATTCCGCCTTTTCGCGTTCGTCCGGGGAGAGACGTTCAAAATTGCTCTTGGCGAACCAATTGCATGCCTGAGAGTAGTTGTCGCAATAGTAATACGATTCGGCAATCAGTGCCGCGAGAATCTCGCGCTTGGAGCTCTCGGGGTAGTCCGACAGGTATTGCAACATCATGGCCCGCCCCTCGAGCGGGTTAATTTCAAAAGTGGCGGTCGCCAGTGCATAATCAACCTCTTGCAGTTGTTGCAAACTAAGCTCCGAGCGCTCTATGCGGCTCAGAATGTTTAAAACACCGGGAAATTCTTTATCGGCATGCAGACGGCGGCTCTCTTGTATAAGCCACTCATTGCCGCAGGCATTTATGCGTGTTTGTGCAGTTGTCGATGATAAAGTGCCGGCAAACAGCATTATTGTTAAAATTCTCTTCATATAGTCAGTATCTGTTTGTTTCTAAATATTCTTTCATAAAAATTTCAATTCCCTTACGTATGGATTGCAATCCGAATTCCCGAGCATTAAGTTTATCTATCGGAATCCACTGTAATTCTTCAACATCATCATGCGCAGCCGGTAAGGTGTCGTCCTGCACCGTGCACAAATAAAAAAGGTCGAGAGTGTGCTCCTCAAATCCCGAGTATACATATATGTTAGGCAGCGAGAAGAGGTATTTTGTTGCTGTCACCACAAGTCCTGTCTCCTCAAGTACTTCGCGTGCCACTCCCTCTTCGCCCGTCTCAAAGCAATCTGCAAAGCCACCGGGAAGATCCAGCGTACCCTTGGCAGGCTCCTTGGCTCTTCGTGCCACAAGAAGCTCATTCCTCTTGTTCACAATAAGAGCTACAGTTGCCGATTGAGGATTGAAATATAACACAAAGCCACAAGCCCCGCAACGTTTCGATTTAAAATCATTCTCGGTAAAATCGTTGCTTCCGCAGCGCGGACAAAATCTGAAAAGATGAAGCGGGTGTTCCATATTAAAAATATTCAAAAAAACATTCTCGATAATTAATCGGCAAAGATAGCAACAAACGAGCGAAATAGAATAAAGCTTGCTTTATTATTTTGCAGCGAGTGCCTTCTTATCTTCGAGATTCATCTCAAAGATAGCAACAAACGAGCGAAATAGAATAAAGCTTGCTTTATTATT
>JAFSAT010000015.1 GCA_017442185.1 Bacteroidaceae bacterium | reverse complement strand
TAAAGGCTTTGGAAGACTATATTGAGTACTACAACAATAAAAGAATAAAATATCGGTTAAAAGGAAAGAGTCCGGTACAATACCGAACTCTCTACCAATAAACTTTTTATTAATCCGTCCAACTTTTTGGGGTCACTTCAACAGCGGTCGAGGAGGGATAATTCTATATATTTACGAAGCAATCAATATGACTCCGTCTCTTTCAATTCCTCATTGGTGATGGATTTTTTATCCATTTTATACCAAAAATAGGCAATATAGGCAACCACACAGGGGATTATAAGCGACACTACCGACATACACATCAGTGTAAATTCACTCGACGAACTATTTTGGATTGTAAGTGAACTCTGCAAATCTGTCGTTGAGGGGTAATATGCCGTTCCGTTGTATCCGGCTATCATAAACAGGCTCATCACTACCGACACCGTACCAACGCCGGCAGGCCAAATACCTTTTGTGAATGAGCTTTTGACAAGCGTAAGCACCACTCCTGCGACCAGCAGGAGCGCTCCTGCGACAAACAATGCTGCAACTGCAGGCATATCCATCAGATTGTGCAGATATTTGTTCGGTTCCATCAACACAGTGCCTGACTCGTCTACTGCATAGCCATTCATGGTGAACAGCGCAAACAGTACCGACAACAAGAGAACAACAAAGCCTGTAAAGCTCCACATAAGGGTGCGTCTAAGCTGATTGGATAATTTATGATTGTCGATGTTGTTGATGGCATATAGTGCACCAAGGCATATCGTGAGCATCATCACCGTCAATCCGAATCCCACGTTGAAAAGATTGGTGACAGCTTCGAGTCCGTGCCATTCATTCACCCATCTGCTTATGGTTGGGGTGCTTATATCTGTTATTGCGTCTTTGTTCACGATAAATTCGGAGCCGGTGAAGAATGTTCCCACCGCAGTGCCTATGAGCAACGGGGCCAGGCAGCCGTTCAATGTGAGAAAAGCACGAAAAGTGTTCTTCCCAAGCAAATTCCCGGCCTTGCTCTGAAATTCGTAGCTCACAGCCTGAAAAACAAAAGTGATAAGTATTAATATCCACACCCAATATGCTCCGCCGAAACTTGTGCTGTAAAAAAGAGGAAACGAAGCAAAGAAAGCACCGCCGAAAGTGACAAGGGTGGTAAAGGTCAGCTCCCATTTTCGTCCAGTTGAATTAACAATAAGTTTACGCTCCTCTTCGCTCTTGCCTGCAATAAAAATAAGGGCATTGCCACCTTGCACAAAGAGCAGAAATACCAACAGTCCGCCCAACAGTGATATAAGGAACCACCAATAGTGTTGTAAAAATTCGTAAGTAATCATGTTTGTGTTTTTTTTAAGAAATTTAGAAGCCGAAACAAAGCCTCAAATTTAGAAAAATTTCCAATAAAATTTAAACAGCTTCTTATTAAACCGTTAGTTACATCTCGGGTCCTTTTTTGATTGCTTTCAGCATTATGCGAATCTCTATGGCAAGGAACAGTGTGAATATTGCCACAAAAAGGAAGAATGTGGTTTGTACGGCTCCTACACTCACGCTCGATACTGCTGCTTTTGTGGGCAGCAGGTCTTGTATCACCCAAGGCTGACGGCCAACCTCGGCCACAATCCAGCCGGCTTGTCCTGCTATGTATACCAGCGGTATGCTCCATAAGGCTATGTATTGAAGCCATCTTGCTCTTTCCAATTTTTCCTTCCGCTCGGCCCATAGTACTGCAATCATAAGAGCGAGTAGGAAAGTACCAAGGCCAACCATCACGCGGAACGACCAATAGATAAGCGGCACATTAGGCACCAATTCTTCGGGAGATTGAATGTAGCCGTAACCAAAATAGTCGACATTAGCATCAAGTATAGCTCGTGCTTCTGCTGCCTTTGTGGCATCTTTTTCTCTCCACGTGCGATACTCTTTGAATGCTTCGAGTGCCAATTTCCCCTTCTCCATTTTCTCTTCGGCTGAGGGGTAGGATGTTCCTGTGTGGTCGCTATATCCGTTCAGCAGATTGTTTATGCCGGGTACATACCCGTCAATGTCGTGTGTGGCAAGCAGCGATAGCATACCGGGAATTTCAACGCCCGGAACAATTGAGAATGGGGCGCGGCTGCCGCCATCTTCAAGTCCCTCGGCTGCTGCCATCTTCATCGGTTGATATTTTGCTGCCAATACTCCCGAACTGTCGCCGCTGCCCATCAGCACAAGCGTGCCCGCTATGCCCACGATGGCTGCAACGCGGATGCTTGCCAATGCAAAGCGCACGTTACGCTTTTTTAGCAGATACCACGAACTTATGCCTATTACAAATATCGAGCCTGTCATCCATCCGCTTGACACAGAGTGGAGGAATTTGGCAATTGCTATGGGGTTGGTCACCAATGCCCAAAAGTCGACCATCTCGTGGCGCACTGTGTCGGGGTTAAATGCCATTCCCACAGGATGTTGCATCCAAGCGTTGGCAATAAGAATCCACACAGCCGATATGCCGGCTCCTATTCCCGTCATCCATGTGGCAAACAGGTGTGTACGCTTGCCCACCTTGTCCCATCCGAAGAACATAATGGCAAAGAATGTTGCTTCCATAAAAAATGCCAATATGCCTTCGATGGCGAGGGGTGCGCCAAATATGTCGCCCACAAACCATGAGTAGTTGCTCCAATTGGTGCCAAACTCAAATTCAAGGATGATGCCTGTGGCTATGCCCACCGCAAAGTTTATGGCGAATAGCTTCATCCAGAATTTGGCGGCACGCTTCCAAAAATCATCTTTTTTAATCACATAAAGGGTCTCCATTGATGCCATAATCACAGCCAACCCTAAAGTGAGCGGCACGAAAATCCAATGGTAGCCTGCTGTCAGGGCAAATTGCGCCCTCGACCAATCGACTAATGCTGTTGCAATCATAGTGTGTCGGTTTTATTAGTTTGTTTTTATTAATTCGTTTCCCACATGCTCGCTCTTCTGATTATCGCTCTTTCCCGCCAGCACAGGCTCGAAGAAGAATAGTCGCAATACCAGAAACAGAACAATTATTTTAAGGAATATCAGCATCCATAAAGGTCTGCCCCAAGTCATATTCTTGAAGCCGTCGGCATATAAATTCCATACGAAGAGCAGTTTTTCTTTCATTCTTAAATCGGGCAGTTGTTAAAATTACTAATAATTTATTTATATCAGGCTGTTTTTCCTCTATAAAAATCTAAATTATATAAATATGAACAGCGTATTAAACAGTTTTTTATATTTTTTTACGAATATGCGTGTTTTAATTATAAATATGAAATAATTCTATCTTGATTAACTTTTTATTTATATAATTAACATGTTTTTAGAAGTTGTTATTGTGATTAGGATAATGGTTTTTGATTAAAATATCTACATTTGTATTCAATAATCAAAAACAGTAATCAAAATATTAAGAATTAATATTATGAAAAAAATAATTATATCTGTTCTTATGTCTCTTTTTGTGCTGCCTTGCGTGGCCGCAGATAAGAACACCCTTGTTGTTCATCTTACGGATGGCACAAGCGTCGGTTTTTTGCTCGCTGAGCGTCCTCGTGTGACGTTTGCAGGCGATTCGTTGAGAATCGTTTCATCTGTTGCCGAAGCTGTTCTTCTTCGCAGCGAGGTTCGTCGCTTTGAATTTGTGGCAGACGCCGCTTCCTCCGTTGTTGATGTCCCCACCGCATCGGGTGAGTGTGTCATTTCCGAAAATCAGCTCTCTGTCAGTGGTCTGAGCTCAGGCGCAACTGTACGTCTTTACTCCCTTGATGGGCGTCTGCTTCGCACTGTTTGCGCTTCGGACGCAGGTGTTGCCTATCTCTCTACCGACGGTCTCTCTACCGGTGTATATGTGATAAATTTTAATTCCACAACCCTTAAATTCTTGAAGAAATGAGAAAGTTTTTTACAATTATAATGGCACTGTTACTTGCTGTTCCCACCTTTTCGCAGCAGAAGAGCGACACAATGTATATTCATCTGACTGACGGCACTTTGCAGCGCATCGCCGTTGCTATGGTTGACAGCGTCACCTTTGTTTCCCCCTCCGTAGATACTCCCGACACCCCCTCTGACAGTACCTCTGTTTCCGACCATTCTCCTGCCGAAGCCATCGACCTCGGGCTGTCTGTAAAATGGGCAAGCTGCAATGTAGGTGCCACCTCTCCCGAGGATTACGGCGGTTATTACTCTTGGGGTGAGACCGAGGAGAAGAGCGACTGCTCATGGGAGACCTATAAATGGTGCAATGGCAGTAGTAACACTCTGACCAAATACTGCACCGCAGGCGCTTATGGCACAGTCGATAATAAAACTGTTCTTGAGACTGAGGACGATGTTGCTCATGTAAAATGGGGTGGTGGTTGGCGCATGCCCACCATTAAAGAACAGCAAGAACTTCTTGACAAATGCAGTTGGTCTTGGACAGAGATAAACGGTGTGAATGGTTACAAAGTTACCGGCCCCAACGGCAACAGCATCTTCTTGCCGGCTGCAGGTTACCGCTACGGTAACGCTGTCTACTACATAGGCTCCGGTGGTCGCTACTGGTCGGCTTCGTTGTACGATGGCGGAAGCAACAACGCTTTATACCTCTACTTCTACAGCGACGTCCACCTCGACAGGAACAACAATGGCCGCTACTACGGGTTTAGTGTGCGCCCTGTCTCAGAATAAACGTGCGTCTTATTATGATAATAATTTAGACACTCGTTAAGCCTTAAAGCACTTTATCGGCTTTTTGCTACTTCTGCTTGCGCCCGAACAGCGAGAAGTGTACGTAGCGTTTAGGATTCTTGCGAAGGTCGTCCAGCAGCAGTGTGGCTGCCTGTGCGGTGCTGTCGAGGCGATTGTATAATGCCTCGTCGCTGAGCAGCTTGCCCACTGTCCCCTCGCCATTGTTTATGCTTGCCGTAATCTGTTGCAGATTGCTCAGTGTGCTCTCCAATTTGTCGCACAGGCTCTTGTAGTCGACCTCCGAGAGCTTTTCGCTTACGTCAATCATATTATCCTCAATCTGCACCATGCGGTCGGTTATCTGCGGAATATCCTCGGCCAATAGAGCGTTCAGTCTGCGAGTGGTGACGGTTAGTTCGTGGGTGAGGCTCTCGGCATTTTCCACCGATGCCGATAGCGAAGGGTTGGAGAGTAGAACGTTCAGCGAGGTGAGTATGGAGTCCACCTTAGGCATTATGCGGTTGAAAGCCGGCATTATTTTGTCGTTTGCTTCACCAGCAATGCCTTTGTCGAGTATACCCCTGAGAGTGTCACCCGGTACAAAGAAATCGGCCTCGTCCGATAGTACGATGCTTATGTCGGCGCCGCCCAGCATGTGGGTGGTTATCTTGGCGATGCTGCCGCGAGGTATTTGCAGACGCTTGTCAATCTCCATCTCCACTATAATGTTGTTCACATTGTGGTAGTCGTAGTTTATGCTGCGCACATTTCCGGCCTTAAAGCCGTTGAGGTATACCGGGCTTGAACTTACCAATTGACTTACATTGTCGAACCGCACGTAGTATCTCTCGCCCATCTTGAAGAGGTCTATTCCCTTGAAGAAGTTTATGAGAAAGTAGATGAGCAGCAGTGCAGCTATGCCTATTGCTCCAATGAGGAACTCGCGTGTGAAGATTTTCTTTTTTCCCATCTTATATATATCTGTTTGTTACTTATTTTTTTTCTCAAATTCGGCTTTTGCCTTGTTTATGTCAATGCGTCTGCCGTTTTTAAATGCTACTATAAAAGCCTCTTTGAACTTTTTTGAAAGTTCCTTGCGCTTACGTACCATGGCATTATAGTCGGTGGATGCGCCGCATGTGTATTTATATGTGCCACCCTCCTTGTAACAGTCGGCTTTTACTCCTTTGAAACGCTTGTCGTTGCTTTTTAGTTTCTTTGACGATGTTAGTATCTGCACCTTGAAGATTGGGGCGTCGTTGCTCTTCTGTTTATCAGCCTTTGGCTGCTCGGTATCTTCGTCACACTCGACGGTAACGGGCGCTGTGTTTGTGGGGATGCTGCTTTTTTTGTAATTTTCGTAGTAGGCAGATATTCCCTCGAAGACTCCCTTGGCGAGGGCCGTTTGTCCGCTTTTGGATGCGAGGAATTTCTCTTCGGTGGGGTTTGAGATAAATCCCAATTCCACCAGCACGCTGGGCATTGCCGTTTGGTGGAGCACAAGAAAACCTGCCGATGATACACCGCGGTTGTGCAGTTTGCTGCGTCGTGTCATGCGTGTCTGTATCTTATCGGCAAGGCTGATGCTGCTCTCCATGTCGTGCGTGCGTATGATGTCGAATATTATGTAGCTGTCGTTGGAGTTAGGGTCGAAGCCTCCGTACACCTGCTCAAAGTTCTCTTCTTGCAAAATAACTTCGTTCTCATATTTTGCAGCCGCCTTTGCCTCGGCACTGCTGCCCGAGCCTAATGTAAATGTCTCGCATCCGCGTGCCTTTCTGTTTTTTGCGGCATTTGTGTGTATCGACACAAAGAGGTCGGCCTTGGCTTTGTTGGCGATGTTGGCACGATCTATCAATGAGATATATTTGTCAGTGGAGCGTGTGTATATGACTTTTACTTCGGGGTATCTCTCTTTTATCAGCTGTCCGACGCTTTTTGAAACGTTCAGATTGATGGTTTTTTCTTTTGTTTTTCCACGACCTATGGCTCCGGGGTCTTTACCGCCGTGTCCCGGGTCTATGACGATGGTAAATTGTCGTCCTGCATTATTTTGTGCTTCGCATCGGGTGAGGGCTGTAAACAGCGTCACGGCGATACACAATATTATTTGTAGGAACTTTATCGTCATACCTGTTATTTGTTGTTGATGTAATTTACTATCCATGCACCCACCTCTTTGGTTCCGTAGGGGGGTAGCCCGGCGGTTTGTATGTCGGCGGTTCTTATGTTTGCTTGGAGTGATGCGTCTACTGCTTCGCGTATCAGGGCGCCCTCTTCCATCAGCCCGAAGGCATATTCAAACATCATGGCTGCAGAGAGTATTGTGGCAAGAGGATTGGCTAAGTTCTGTCCCGCAGCTTGCGGCCATGAACCGTGGATTGGCTCGAAGAGCGATGTATGAACGCCCACCGATGCCGATGGTAGCAGTCCGAGTGAGCCTGTTATTACAGAGCCTTCGTCGGTGAGTATGTCGCCGAACATGTTCTCTGTCACCATCACGTCGAACGACGAGGGCCATTGTATGAGGCGCATGGCTGCATTATCCACAAACATGTATTCTGTCTCAACCTCGGGGTATTGCGCGGCAATCTCTTTTGCCACTTCGCGCCACAGGCGCGAGGTGGCAAGCACATTGGCCTTGTCCACCACAGTTACTTTTTTGCGACGTTTCATCGCATATTCGTAGGCGAGCTTAACGATGCGCTCTACCTCGGCGCGTGTATATACGCAGGTGTCGTAGGCGGTGTTGCCATCTTCGCTGCGTCCCTGCGGACGTCCGAAGTATAGTCCGCCGGTCAGCTCACGTATGCACATAAAGTCGGTGCCTTGCACAATGTCGCTGCGCAGCGGCGATTTATGCAGGAGTGGAGCAAATGTTGTTACGGGGCGTATGTTGGCATATAGCCCTAACTTTTTGCGCATGGCAAGCAGTCCCTGCTCGGGGCGAACCTTTGCCGATGGGTTGTTGTCGTATCGCAAATCGCCCACTGCTCCAAAGAGCACTGCATCGCTCTGCATGCACAGTGCATGTGTGTCGTCGGGATAGGGATTGCCTGTGGCGTCTATTGCACATGCACCCACAAGTCCTGTGGCGAAGCTCATTGTATGGTCGAATTTTTTGCATACTGCTTTTGTTACCTCTAAGGCTTGTTCTATAATCTCGGGGCCTATTCCGTCGCCGGGAAGCACTGCTATATTTAAGTTCATACTATTTTTATTATATTTTTTGTGTGATTTTGAAAAAATTGCGCAGCGGACAGCTTGTGATTGAGCCGTTGTCCGCTGCAAAGTTAGTAAAAAATGCTTTAGATACTATTTTAGATGCTGTTTTAAATTTATATCATTAAGAAGCTGCCTGATTTTATCTGATTTGTTTTTTTGTGTGGCATTAACAGTCTGTGTCTTAAAGAACTATTCTGTTTGTCGTTGCTCCCATGCTTCTATCTTATCTTTGTTGTCGAGCAGAAAATCTATATCGTCAAGCCCATTCATCAAGCAGTGTTTTTTGTAGCCGTTAATCTCGAATTGCTCGCTCTCGCCTGTGACGTTGTTGGTTATTGTCTGATTGGGGAGGTCTACGGTTACTTGTGTCCTTGGGTCGTTGGCTATACTCTCAAAGAGGTTTTTCAGAAATTTTTCACTCACTACCACAGGCAGCACAAAATTGTTAAGTTCGTTGTTCTTGTGAATATCGGCAAAAAAACTCGATACTACAACGCGAAAGCCATAGTCGGCAATGGCCCATGCTGCATGCTCGCGGCTTGAACCGCATCCGAAATTTTTGCCGGCTACAAGTATTTTTCCACTGTATGCAGGGTTGTTCATTACGAAACTCTCTATTTTGTTGCCCTCTTTGTCGAAGCGCCAATCGCGGAACAGATAATCTCCGAATCCCTCGCGTGTGGTTGCTTTCAAGAATCGTGCCGGCACTATCTGGTCGGTGTCGATATTTTCCAAAGGAATGGGTATGCAGCTGTCTGTCAATATGTTGAATTTCTCTTTTTTCATGATTTTTCTTTTTGATGAGGGGCTTATAGAAAATCTCGTGGGTCGGTAAGACGCCCTGTGACTGCGGCCGCAGCTGCTACAAAGGGGCTTGCGAGTATGGTGCGTGCACCGGGGCCTTGGCGTCCTTCAAAATTTCTGTTGCTTGTCGATACGCAGTATTTGCCTGTGGGCACTTTATCTTCATTCATCGCAAGGCAGGCCGAGCATCCGGGCTGACGTAAATCGAAGCCCGCCTCTTCGAGAATCTTGTCGATGCCTTCGGCCTCTATTTGGCGTAGGACGCTCCACGATCCGGGTACTATAATGGCTGTCACTCCATCGGCCTTATGTCGTCCTTTTACAATTTGTGCAAAAGCGCGAAAGTCTTCTATTCGCCCGTTGGTGCACGACCCCAGGAATACATACTCTATCGGGTGTCCGAGCAGCTTTTCTCCTGCTTTAAATCCCATATATTCCAATGATTTTTTGAATGAGGTGCGTCCTGCTTCGTCCACGCTCTCCATAGTGGGTACGGCTTCGCTTATGCCTATGCCCATGCCGGGATTTGTGCCGTAGGTGATGCGTGGCTCAATGTCGGCTGCGTCAAACGAATACTCTTTGTCGAAAATTGCATCGTCGCCGCTGTGCAGTGTGCGCCAATAGGTTACGGCTTTCTCCCACGCTTCGCCTTTAGGGGCATATTCGCGCCCTTTTATATACTCAAAAGTTATCTCGTCGGGTGCGACCATGCCTCCGCGTGCGCCCATTTCAATGGACAGGTTACATAGTGTCAGACGGCTCTCCATGCTCATGCTGCGCACTGCGCTGCCTGCATACTCCACAAAATAGCCTGTGGCGCCGCCTGTGGTCATGCGCGACATTATGTAAAGGGCCACATCTTTTGCTGTGACACCTTTTCCTAATGTGCCGTTGATGCTTATGCGCATGTTCTTTGGTTTTTGTTGCAGAATACATTGCGATGCCATTACCATCCCCACCTCGCTTGTTCCGATGCCAAAGGCTACTGCTCCCATTGCTCCGTGTGTCGAGGTGTGTGAGTCGCCGCACACGATTGTCATTCCCGGAAGTGTCAATCCAAGCTCCGGGCCAACCACGTGTATTATGCCGTTCTTTGGATGATTCATCCCGAAAAGGCTCAGATTGAAATCTTCGGCATTTTTCACAAGCGTCTCCACTTGATGGCGCGATACAGGCTCCTCAATGGGCTTGTCCTGATTGCGTGTGGGTATATTGTGGTCGGGCATGCAGAAGATTTTTTCGGGGCGCATGCAACCTATGCCTCTGTTGCGCAGTTCGTCGAATGCTTGCGGCGAAGTAACTTCGTGGCAATACAATCGGTCGATGTATAATTGTGTGGGGCCGTCGTCTACTTTCTGCACTATATGCGCGTCCCATATTTTATCGAAAAGGGTGTTCATTTTTCTAATCTTGGAATTTGTTTATACAGTCGAGATATGCCTCTACCGATGCACTGACAATGTCGGTGTTTGCACCGAATCCGTAGTAGACGTGGTTGTTGTATTCTACCTGCATGTGTACTTTTCCCATATCGTCGCTGCCTTTGCTTATGGCTTGTATTGTAAATTCGCGTAGAACCATTTCGCGACGTATGATGTTCTTAAGTGCGTTTATGGCTGCATCCACCGGGCCATTGCCTGTGGCGGCACTCTCGAACAGCTCTCCGGCAATGCGCAGTCCTATGCTTGCCACTGAGCGTATGTTTAGTCCTGTGGTTACTTGCAGATAGTCGAGTTTTATGCCCTTGTTGCTGCTGCGGTCGGCTCCGGCAAGTACCAGAATATCGTCGTCGTGTATCTCTTTCTTCTTGTCGGCCAATCGTAAAAATTCCTGATATACCTCGTTCAGCTTTTCATCGTCGAGTGTTACACCCAACACCGAGAGGCGATATTTGAGTGCCGCTCGTCCGCTGCGTGCTGTGAGCACAATGGAATTATCGTCGATACCTACATCCTTGGGATTCATTATCTCGTAGGTGCTGACATCCTTGAGCACACCATCCTGGTGTATTCCCGATGAGTGTGCAAATGCGTTGCGTCCCACAATTGCCTTGTTGGGTTGCACGGGCATGTTCATCAGGCTCGAAATCATGCGACTTGTGGGGTATATCTTTTGTGTGTTTATGTTTGTGTCGATTTTTAGCGTGGGGTGGCATTTTGTTATCATCACAATCTCTTCGAGCGATGTGTTTCCCGCTCTCTCGCCAATACCGTTTATTGTCACCTCCACCTGTCGGGCACCATTTATAACTCCGGCAAGGGTGTTGGCTGTGGCCATTCCAAGGTCGTTGTGACAGTGTGTGGATATTACAGCCTTGTCTATTCCGTCGACATGTTCCATCAGGTACTTTATCTTCTCGCCATATTCTGTGGGCAGGCAGTAGCCTGTGGTGTCGGGGATGTTTACCACTGTGGCGCCGGCTTTTATAACCGCCTCTACCACTCGGGCAAGATATTCGTTGTCGGTGCGTCCTGCATCCTCGGCGTAGAACTCGACATCTTCGACGTAGCGTTTGGCATATTTTACCGCAGCTACGGCAATCTCTATGATTTTATCGCGTGTGGAACGGAATTTATAATTTATATGTGAGTCGGACGTGCCCACTCCTGTGTGTATGCGTTTGCGTTTGGCGAATCGCAGTGCTTCGGCTGCAACGTCAATATCTTTCTCTACGGCACGTGTCAGGGCGCATATTGTGGGCCATGTTACGGCTTTTGATATCTCTATGACAGAATTAAAGTCTCCGGGGCTGGACACGGGAAAGCCTGCCTCAATGCAGTCTACACCCAACAGTTCCAGCTGCTTTGCTACCTGAATCTTCTCCACAGTGTTCAATTGACATCCCGGAACCTGTTCGCCGTCGCGCAGTGTTGTATCGAAAATAAAAAGTCTGTCGCTCATAATACAAATAAAATGATTTTAAAAAACAAAAAAAGCCCGTTTATGGGGCGATTGGTTGCAAAAATAATCTATTTATTTATGTTTCCCAACATTTTTGCATAAAAAAGTGTGTGGTTGATGTAAATTGTTCATTTTGCAGATGCGACGGAAACTGAGGTTGCTTAAGAATATGTTTAAATTAATATCGTGTGGCATTTATGGTAAACCGGGCAAAAAAGAGCATAAAAAGGGAAGTAAAATTCGTTCATAATGCAAACAGAATATTTGACACAAATTTAAACAGCTTTTTAATATTTTTTTGTATTTTCGCACATTCTTAGAGGCTGTTTAAATTTATCTCCTTGAAATTTTTATGTTTTTTTAGGATGTTTTTTCATTTGCTAAGGGGCATAGTGGGCCATGTAGCCTTTTAATAAGGGAAAAATCGGGCAAAAAGAGCATAAAAAAGCAGGTAAAATCAGTTTATAGATGATATAAACATAATATTTGAAAGAAACTTAAACAGCTTCTGAATATGAAGTTCTATGAATCTATTTCGTTTGGTCTCTTGCAGTGTGAAAAAGCCTGTATGATTTTTGAATATATACGAACCGACGAAAAATGTAAGATGGAGCTTTATTATGAACAATTATAACAGGGATTTAATCATATTCCAATAACATAGTATTAAAGAATTAACAACTTCTTGATATAAATGAAGTCGATACATTTAAAGTTGCCCTATCATATTGAGGATAGCGGCTCTATTCAGGTGAGATATTTGATTGAAGGTGAAGACGATAATTGCGAAAAAATTCTTCCGCTCAGAGAGGTTTTGTACGACGAGTGGAGTGTTTCGCTTGAGGTTGGCGATAGAGCCGATGCTGTTCGTTACGGCTACGAATATGTGCGAGACGGCAGAGTGGTGCGCAGTGAGTGGGGGGCTACACCGCACACCCTGCTGTTCAACAGTATCAACGAGCGCTATATAATGTTCGACAGGTGGATAGACTCTCCGGCGGGATATTATTCACAGACTGCGTTGTTCAATATGTTTGGAAAAAAAATCATCGAATCCGATGGTGCAGGCATCAATTGGTACAATAGGAGTGTTACGATAACTATGTATATTCTGGGGCTCGAAAGCGATGAGATTCCTGTGCTTGTGGGCGATGCAGATGTGCTTGGTGCGTGGAATCCCGATAATGCGCCGGCCATGCATCCTGTTGGGCATAATATGTGGAGTGTGACATTTGACGCCCATGGAATAGTAAGCGGTAACATTCACTTCAAAGTGGCATTGCGTGCAAAGAAGGGCGTGCGCTGGGAAGAGGGCGAGAATCGCAGCATCACACTGCCCGATTTTGAGCATGCAACAGCCTACGGCTATACCTTTGATACACTTACTTTTGATTCCCCAAATTTGCGCTTAGCAGGAACAGTGATACCCCTCTTCTCCATTCGCACAGAACGCAGCTGGGGAATAGGCGATTTTGGCGACCTTAAAGCAATGGTCGATTGGCTTGTGCGCACAGGGCAGAATGTGCTTCAGCTGCTCCCTGTGAACGATACAACGGTGACAGGCGGCGAGGCCGACTCATATCCCTATAACTGCGTATCGGTGTTTGCCCTTAACCCGATATATACAGACATATAATCGCTTCCTAAACTCGACAGCAGCAAACGCAATCAATATTATCAAAAGCAACGAGAAACGCTTAATGCCCTGCCGACAGTAGATTACGCCGCAGTGTATATGCTGAAAATAAACTATTTGCGCGAGCTGTTTGTTCAGCAGGGCAACGAGGTGTGCAACAGCAAAGAGTGTGTAGCTTTTGCTCGCGAGCAGCAGCAATGGCTGCAACCCTATACTCTGTTCCGCTTCCTCTCGTCCCGTCTGCGCAGCAACATCAGCGAGTGGGGCGATTACAGCAGTTACGATGCAACAACAAAGAGTCGCGTGCTTGACGAATATTCTGATGCCGAGAGCGAATTACAATTCTATACCTTTGTGCAATATATCCTTTACTCACAGTTGAGCGAAGCACACAACTATGCAAAATCAAAATGTGTGGCACTGAAGGGCGATATTCCGATAGGCGTGGCACCCGACGGGGTGGATGTGTGGTGCGACCGCGAACAGTTCAACCTGAGTGTATCGGCAGGTGCACCTCCCGATGCTTTTTCGGCCGATGGGCAGAATTGGGGATTCCCCACATATAATTGGGAGCAGATGGCTTGCGACGGCTATTCGTGGTGGCGTCGTCGGTTGCAATATATGTCACGCTTTTTCGATGCTTATCGTATCGACCATATATTGGGCTTCTTCCGTATTTGGCAGATTCCGCGATTGGCCAAGAGTGGTCTTTCGGGTCTCTTCTCACCCTCAAAGCCATATACTTGCGACGAGCTTGCAGCAGCGGGATTCGTGCTCGACGAAGATAAGCACACACGCCCCTTTGTGACGCGTGAGAAATTGTCGGAAATCTTTTTGGAGCAGGCCGACTATGTGGCTGAACATTTCTTTAAGGAGGCTGACGACGGATTCTATACCCTCAAAGATAGATATCTGCCCCTTCAGGCACTGCACGATGAACTTTACAGTGCCGACAGCCCCCTCTCTTACACTCTGAAAGAACAGATGCTGCGTATATCAGGTGAGGTGCTCTTCTTTAAGAATACAGAGGGCTGTTTCACTCCACGTATCGAGGCCTCACACACCACCGCACACACAATGCTGTCGGTTAGCAACCGCGCTGCATATAATCGTCTTTATGAGGAGTATTTCTATCATCGTCACACAAAATTCTGGTACGAAGAGGGCATGCGCAAGTTGATGCCTCTGCTTTTGTCTACCGACATGACTGCCTGCGGCGAAGATTTGGGTATGATTCCCGAATGTGTGCCTTGGGTTATGCACAATCTGCAAATACTCTCGCTCGAAATACAGCGTATGCCCAAGCTCTATGGAATGCAGTTTGCACATCCTTGCAACTATCCCTACCTTTCGGTGGCAACACCTTCGACACACGACATGAGCACTTTGCGAGGATGGTGGCGCGAAAATCCTGCCTCCACACAACGTTTCTACAATGAGATACTGCAAATGAATGGAAAAGCACCCGAGGAGATGAGCGGCGAGATTGCAACGGCCATTGTGCGCAGCCATTTTGAATCGCCATCCATGCTTGCTCTTTTTGCTTGGCAGGATTTGTTGGCGATGGACGAGCGTCTGCGACGCAAGAATCCCGACGATGAACGTATAAACAACCCCGCCAACCGTAACCATGTGTGGTGCTACCGTATGCACCTTACTGTTGAGCAGATGATGCGTGAGAATACGTTCAACGACACCATTCTCTCGATGGTAGTCTCCTCGGGCAGATTGATGGATAAATAATAAGAATACCTCTTCACATACAAAAACAGCGCCCTGCCATGGCAGGGCGCTGTTTTTGT
>JAFSAT010000001.1 GCA_017442185.1 Bacteroidaceae bacterium | reverse complement strand
CGATGGTAAGCGTATAGTTTCCGGGTCAGGGGATGGAACTATTCGTATTAGGGATGCTGCTACCGGCAAACAGATAGGTGAACCACTTACAGGGCACACAGACTGGGTTAATTCTGTTGCTTTCAGTCCCGATGGTAAGCGTATAGTTTCCGGGTCTTATGATAAAACTATTCGTATTTGGGATGCTGCTACCGGCAAGCATATAGGTAAACTTACAGGGCATACAGACTTGGTTAATTCTGTTGCTTTCAGTCCCGATGGTAAGCGTATAGTTTCGGGGTCTGATGATAAAACCATCCGCATATGGGATGTTGCTACCGGCAAGCAGATAAGTGAACCACTTAGAGGGCATACCCGCTCTGTTAATTCCGTAGCTTTCAGCCCCGATGGTAAGCGTATTGTTTCCTCTGGATCTTTAGATAAAACTATTCGCATTTGGGATTTTCCATCACTCCAAGATTTGATTGATATAACCCGTCAACGGTTTAAAGGGCGTGAGCTGACACCGGAAGAAAAAAAAGACTACTATCTTGAGTAATATAATTCGGATTATAATAAAACAAAAGTTTTGCATCTCAATATAGAGATGCACAACTTTTCTTAAGCCATCATTTCCGGCATATTACCCATTAAAATTCCAAAGATGGGTATAAAATATTGCGCACTGAACAGATTATCAATACGTAGCACAATACCCGGAAAATAAAAGCCGATGAGAATGGCTGCCTTTCATTTCATCTTTTCTGCTTTTTAGTGGCACAAAATCAGGAAAAAATCCCTAACAGCAACCTCTTTTTTCTATAAAGCAGTTAAATAATGGGCTTGTGGCAGACAGCGATATTATTTTTTCAATAATTATGAGTACCTTTGCAGCCTGTTCTTTTATAAACAATACTATGAATGATTTTCGTATATGGATAGAGGGCTTTTTCGGAGGGCTGAATGAGTGGATACAGAGTATAAATGATGCTATTTGGGGGTGGCCCATGCTTTTGTTGCTTCTTGGTACGCACATGTTTCTTACATTCAGACTGCGATTCCCGCAGCGGTATATTTTTAAAGCCATACGCTTGTCGGTGAGCAACGATAAAGGGTCTGTCGGTGAGGTCAGTCCGTTTGCGGCGTTGGTAACATCGTTGGCCGGTACAATCGGCACGGGTAATATAGTGGGCGTTGCAACAGCCTTGGTGATTGGAGGCCCCGGTGCGTTGCTATGGTGTCTGCTTACGGGTATTTTGGGCATTGCCACAAAATATGCCGAGAGTCTGATGGCTCTTAAATACAGAGTGCGTCGCAAGGACGGTGTTGTGGTTGGCGGTCCTATGTTTGTGCTGAGCAGGGGTCTTGGTCTAAAGTCGTTGGCTCTGATATTTTGTGTTTTTACACTCATAATGGGTTTCAGCGGAGGTAATTTCATACAGACAAATGCAATTGCCGAGACACTGAACGATGCCTATGGCATTGATGTATATGTTACGGCTGTGGTGCTTACCCTTGCAGTGTGTTCGGTAATTTTCTTCGGGCTGAAAGGTATTGCAGGCGTATGTGCAAGCCTTGTGCCTTTTATGGCTGTAATATATATAATAGGTTGTTGTGCATTGTTGGTGATAAATCATGCTTTTGTGTGGCAGTCAATTGTGCTGATTGTTGAATCGGCGTTTAATCCTGTGGCACTTGGTGGTGGCATGGTGGGTGGATTCATGATTTCTTTGCAGTATGGTGTCAGTCGCGGTCTTTTGTCTAATGAGTCGGGAATGGGTTCGGCGCCAATAATTGCTGCTGCTGCAAAGTCGCGCAATCCGGTGCGTCAGGCGCTTGTGTCGTCTACATCCACTTTTTGGGACACTGTGGTTGTGTGCACAATTACCGGTATTGTGGCTGTGAGCAGTATGTTGGCAACAGGCTTCAATTGGAATCCCGAGGATAATGGTCTTGTAATGCAGTTGGCCTTTGCTCAGATTCCTGTCATTGGCCCTCACCTGTTGACGCTGATAATTTTTACATTTGCATTCAGCACAGTGCTTGGCTGGACTTATTGTGGCGAAAGAGCCATCGAATATATATATGGCGGAAAAAGTCGCAAGCCTATACATGTTTTTCGTATCTGTTGGGTGGTGGCAACATTCATTGGCTCTATAATGCCGTTGGAGCTTGTGTGGAATATTGGTACCACTGCGGCTGCTTTTATGATAATCCCCAATGTGGTGCCTCTGTTTGTGTTGTCGAGGATTTTGGTAAAAGAGACAAAATATTATCTGTGGGACAACCGTATCGACGAAGTGTCGAACGATGATATTCCTCTCATGTGATTTTAGATGCTGTTTAAATTTATATCGCTTAATTTTTTATAGAGCAAAAATGGCGAAACAGACAATACAGTTTCTCTTAAGAATATATCTTTTAGAAATTTAAATAGCTTTTTATATCTCAAAAATAGAGCATCCTGCCGATAAGAATAACGGACAGGATGCTCTCTTTTTTTTTGAAATAGTTTGCAATGTGGCTATATTTTATTTGTTCTTTTTGTTTACCATTGCATCAATCACTGCAACTGCCGTAACGTTCAGAATATCCTGTACCGAACTTTCAAAATCAATAAAGTGTATGGGTTTATTCAGTCCCATCTGTATCGGGCCTATGATTTCTGTATCAGCGCTCAGAGCCTGTAACATTTTGTATGAACAGTTGGCCGAGCTTAAGCATGGGAATATAAGTGTGTTTACCTCCTTGCCGAAGAGACGCGAGAATGGATATTTGCTGTCTCTTACTTCGCTGTTCAGAGCCACGTTAACTTGCATCTCGCCATCTATAAGCCATCCGGGATACTCCTTTTGCAGGCGTTCCACAGCCTCGTGCACCTTGCCGGCGCTGCCACCGCTGTCGCTGCCGAAGTTAGAATAAGATACCATGGCCATAATAGGCTCGTGATTGAAAAAGTGTACTGCTTTTTCGCTCAAACGGGCAATGTCGTAAAGGGTATTTGTGTCGGGCGTGCGGTTTATGAGTGTGTCGGCAACAAAATATGTTCCTTTCTTAGAATTGAGAATATGCATCGTACCAAAATGGGTGTATCCATCCTGCAATCCTATTACCTCTTTTGCCACTTTTATGGTGTTAGAGTATTTTGTATATAGGCCTGTCACGAAGGCATCGGCTTCGCCCGTCTCCACCATCATCATTCCAAAGTAGTTGCGTTCAAACATCTTATCGTTGGCCTCTTCAAATGTGTAGCCCTCGCGTTGACGTTTGTCGGTTAGTATGCGGGCATATCTTTCGCGTCGGGGCGCTTCTTTATCGTGACGCAGGTTGACCACTTCGATGCCTTCGAGGCTAAGGTCGAGCTCTTTTGCAAGTTTTGCTATACGCTCATCGTTTCCCAAAAGAATGGGATGGCATATACCCTCTTCCTTTGCCATTACAGCGGCTTTCATCATAGAGGGATGGGCACCCTCGGCAAATACCACTCGCTGTGGATTGGAACGTGCCGTGTCGTGTATCTGCTGTGTCAACTTAGATTCGCGACCCATAAATTCCATCAGGTGCTCTTTGTAACGCTCCCAATCTGTTATTGTCTTTCGTGCTACCCCACTTTCTATGGCAGCTTTTGCAACGGCTGCAGATACTTCTGTGAGCAGACGCGGGTCGACAGGCTTTGGAATAAAATAGTCTCTGCCGAATGTGAGATTGTTCACATGGTACACTTCGTTTACAATTTCCGGAACAGGCTGCTTTGCCAGGTTGGCTATGGCGTGTACGGCAGCAAGTTTCATCTCTTCGTTTATGGCTGTTGCGGCAGTGTCAAGTGCTCCACGGAATATGTAGGGAAATCCTATAACGTTGTTTATCTGATTGGGATAGTCGGAACGTCCGGTGCTTATCAGTACGTCAGGACGGCTCTCGATGGCCTCTTCGTATGTTATTTCGGGCACCGGGTTGGCAAGAGCAAACACAATGGGGTCGTGCGCCATGGAACGAACCATCTCTTTGGTGAGCACATTGCCTTTTGAAAGACCCAAGAACACGTCGGCACCGGCAATAGCTTCGGCAAGAGTGTGAATATCACGACGTTGGGTCGCAAATTCCACTTTCTCGGGAGTGAGTCTTTCGCGATCGGATGTGATAACACCCTTGCTGTCGAGCATAATAATATTTTCGCTCTTTACTCCGAGTTCCACATATAGTCGTGCGCAGGAAATTGCTGCTGCTCCTGCTCCATTTACAACTACTTTGATGTCTGATATATTTTTCCCGTTTACTTCAAGTGCGTTTAAAAGCCCGGCTGCCGATATTATGGCTGTGCCGTGTTGGTCGTCGTGCATTACGGGGATATCAAGTTCCTCTTTCAGTCGGCGTTCTATTTCAAAGCACTCGGGTGCTTTTATATCTTCGAGGTTTATACCTCCGAAAGTGGGAGCAATGGCTTTTACTGCTTCAATGAATTTGTCGGGATTGCTCTCGTCTACCTCAATGTCAAACACGTCTATTCCTGCATATATCTTAAAGAGTAATCCTTTTCCCTCCATCACAGGCTTGCCGCTGAGTGCACCGATGTTTCCCAATCCTAACACTGCGGTTCCGTTTGATATTACTGCCACAAGATTGCCTTTGTCTGTGTATCGGTAGGCATTTTGTGGATTCTTTTGTATTTCGAGGCATGGCTCTGCCACTCCGGGAGAGTATGCCAATGATAGGTCTGTTTGTGTGAAGTAGGGCTTTGTGGGAACTACTTCTATTTTTCCGGGACGCTTACCCTCGTGGTAGCGGAGTGCGTCTTCTTTGGTTATCTTTGCCATATTATATATTTCTTAATTATAAGAGCTTTTAAATGTATTAAAATATTTTTTTATATAATGTCTGATGTTATACTCTCGATGCCTATGCCAAAAAGGGCAAAATCGTATTTAACAGGGTCGTCGGGGCACATCATGCGTAATTTTGCCGTAAGTTCTTCTACTGTACGACGGTCGTTTTGTTTGCGAGAGACAATGCCTAACGAGCGGCTGATTCGTGCAACATGCACATCCAGCGGTATCATAAGTTGCGAGGGGTGGATGCTCTCCCAAATACCAAGGTCTACAATTCCATCGTTGCGACAGAGCCAACGGAGCATCATGTGCAGACGTTTGCATGCCGATGCGGGCTTCCCCTTGCCGGCTATGGGGTTGGATATATGCTTTGTGGCTGTATTATTGTTGGCTTCGGCAATGGTGTTTCTAAGATTTGCTATTCCCTCCCATGTGTCAACGTTTGCAAAAATATCCTCCATGGTGTTGTGACGTTCATATATATACTTTAGTCCTTGGCATATATAAACAAAGTCGCGTACAAAAAATGTTCGATGAATATTTTTTGTTTCGTCCATTTGCAGCCAATTGCCCTGCATTACAAAATCGTAGGGTTTGCCTTGCATGATATTGAAGAACATCTTTTCTCCCGAACGTATTATCATTGTTCGGTTGCCCCATGCTATAATGGATGCTAATAATGCTGCTATTTCAATGTCTTTTTTCTCAGAGAAGGTGTGAGGAAATTGTATAGGATCGTTTTTTATGAAGTCTTTACAGTTGTATCGTGTAACTTTTTCGTCCAAAAGACATTTGATTCTCTCCATCTTTTTTTACTCAATATGATTAACACGTGCCACTCTTCCTCCAAAGAAGAAGTTGACAATGTTTCTTGCTGCAAACTCGGCCATTTCTTTACGGCCCTCCGTTGTATGTGTACCAATGTGCGGTGTAAGCACTGTATTTTCCAATTGAAGAAGCTCTTTGCTTACTGTATCTCTGAATTCATAAACATCTAGCCCGGCGCCGGCGATAGTACCGTTGCGCAATGCCTCAATGAGTGCAACTTCGTCAATTAGCTGACCCCGTGCTGTATTTATCAAAAAAGCCGTTCGTTTCATTGTGGAAAGACGTGCTGCATCTACAATATGTCGTGTCGCGGGTGTTAGTGGAGCGTTTATTGATATTACATCCGATGTCGAAAAAAGTTCGTCTATCGTTACATATTCGGCACCCAGAGATTGCTCTTCGCTCTGAGGCAGACGGTGGCGGTTATGATATTTTATCGACATCCCGAAGGCTGCGGCACGCTTAGCAACGGCTTTTCCTATTCGCCCCATTCCCAATATGCCCAACTGTTTTTTTTCGAGCGATGTGCCTAAATTATTCATTAGCCCTTTAACATAAGTTCCATTGCGTTGGCTTTTGTCGAAGTAGGTTATTTTGCGCATCAAATCTATCATCAGCCCTATTGCAATATCTGCGGTGGGAGCAGTAACCGGGTCGGGGGTGTTGGCTACTGTTACACCGTGCGATGTAGCCTCGTCTACATCTATATTGTCGTAACCTACGGCAAAGTTTGCCACAATCTTCAGTTTTTCTGCTGCATCGAGCAGTTGTTTGTCCACAGGAAAGTTCCACATCGACAAAAGTGCATCGCAATCTTTTATCATTTCAACCACTTCGTTGTATTTAAAACTTTTCACACCCGGTGCAGGCATTATTACCTCAAAATCTTTCAGTATTTCGTGGTACAGTTCATTAAATACGTTGTATGTTATCAGAACTTTCGGCTTCATAATACAGTTTCTATTGACAAGTTGCCAAATATGTATCAAGTGCCTCCATGGCCGAGCGCATTGCATCGTGCACCTCTTTGCGTGCAGGTGCCAATGGCATACGCAGGTTGTTACCCATCTTGCCTTGGTGCGAAAGGAGCGATTTTATTCCTGCCGGATTTCCATCGGCAAACAGCAAATTGCATACATCGGTGAATGTCTTGTCAAGTGCGAGTGCTTCACTCTCTTTACCTTCTGCTGCAAGATGTACCATCTGTGTGAAGGCTGTGGGATATGCGTTTCCGAACACTGTAATTGCACCCACACCTCCAAGTTTCATTATTTCGCAAATTAAACCATCGTCTCCCGAAAGCACGTCAAAGCCTTCCGGCGCTCGCTCTATAATCTCTTTTATTTGTGCAAGGTTGCCGGACGCCTCTTTTACGCCTACTACATTTTTGCACTCGGCTGCAATGCGCATTACTGTATCGGGAAGCAGATTCACACCCGTGCGACCGGGTACATTGTAGAGATACACAGGCAGTGTGGTAGCTTCTGCCACTGCTTTGTAGTGACGGTATAATCCCTCTTGATTAGGCTTGTTATAGTAGGGTGTAACCGATAATATCGCATCCACTCCTGTGAGGTCTTCGTTCTTTATCTCCTCGACAAGCGCACGGGTACAATTTCCACCCATGCCAAGGAGTATCGGCAGACGACCTGCCACTTTTTCTATGACGCGCTTGCGTATTTTACGTTTCTCGTCCAAAGTCAATGTCGGTGTTTCTGCCGTTGTTCCTAATACGCATAAGAAGTCGGTGTTACCATCAAGTTGTGTCTGCACAAGTCTGTCAAGTGCTTCATAATCCACTTCATCTGTTTCTGTAAATGGCGTAACCAATGCTACACCCATACCTGTAAGTCTTTTATGTGTCATAGATTTTTTTGTATTCATTCAAGATGACAAATTTACATCAAATTTTGCCAATAAACATCTTTTTTCACAGATATTTACTCTACTCTTGTAATAATTTGTCTATAATTATTTTTATTTAGCGTTTTTTTATACTTAGAAGCTGTTTGAATTTATATCGTTAAGTTTTTAATTTGTTTTTTGTGATAATAGGTTACTCATCGAGCATTGCAAGAAAATCATTTTCACTAATAAGTGGAATGTTTAGTTTTTGCGCCTTTTCCAACTTTGCCGGACCCATATTTTCGCCTGCAAGAATAAAAGAGGTGGCTTTGCTTACACTTCCTACATTCTTCCCTCCGTTTTTCTCTATCATGGCTTTATATTCGTCGCGTGAGTGTTTGTTAAAGACTCCGCTTATTACGATGCTTTTACCTTTCAGTTTGTCTGTTCGGTCGTGCAGTTTTTCTGCATCAAGCTCAAATTTCAGCCCTATGACTTTCAGACGTTCCACAAGCATTTTGTTGGCTTCATTTGAGAAGTAGTCGAGTAGGCTTTGTGCTATGCGCTCGCCAATCTCTTCCACTGCTGTCAATTCTTCAAATGATGCAGACATAAGTGCATCTATATTGTGAAATGCGTAAGCCAGACGCTTGGCCACCGTTACACCCACAAAGCGTATTCCCAATGCAAACAGCACTCGTTCAAATGGTACATTGAGTGAGGCTTTTATGCCTGTAATGAGATTTTCGGCTGATTTTGCTCCCATGCGTGGAAGGAACATAAGGTCGGAAGGCTCTATTGTGTATAAGTCGGCAACATCCCTTATCATTCCAAGCCCGAACATCATCTCTATCGTTTCGGGTCCGAGGGATTCAATGTTCATTGCTTCGCGTGCCACAAAATGCTCTATACGTCCTTTGAGCTGGGGTGCACAGTTGGCGCTGTTCGGGCAGAAGTGCGCGGCTTCTCCATCGACACGTGTAAGTGGGGTTCCACATTCGGGACATTCTGATATAAACTTCACTTTGTTACCTATCAGTATGCGTGCGTCAAGGTCTACTCCTGTTATCTTGGGTATTATCTCGCCGCCTTTTTCCACATAAACCATGTCGCCTATATGCAGGTCATATTTTTCTATAATGTCTGCATTGTGCAGTGATGCTCTGCGCACCATTGTTCCTGACAGCTGAACAGGGTCGAGGTTGGCAACGGGTGTCACCACTCCTGTTCGCCCCACTTGATACGTAACATCGTTAAGGCGCGTCAATGCTCGTTCTGCTTGAAATTTATATGCTATTGCCCATCGTGGCGACTTTGCCGTGTAGCCGAGATTCTTTTGCTGACGCAATGAATTTACTTTTATCACTATGCCGTCTGTTGCAAATGGCAGGGTCTTTCGCACTGTGTCCATTCGGTCTATAAATTCGTAAACCTGTTGCAATGTGCTGCATTTGCAAGTTGTTTCTGATATTTTAAACCCCCACTCCCCTGCTGCCATCAGATTTTCGTAATGTCCTTTGGCCGGTAGTTCTTCGCCCAGCATGTAGTAAAGATATGCGTCCAGACGGCGTTTCGCCACCACTGTCGAATCCATCAGTTTAAGTGTGCCCGATGCTGCATTGCGTGGGTTGGCAAAAAGTGTCTCTCCTTCTCTTTCACGCTCTTTATTCAGTTGTTCAAATACATTCCACGGCATAAGAACTTCGCCACGTATCTCAAATTCATGCGGATAGCCTTTGCCTGTAAGTTCCAAAGGTATGGTGCGAATGGTTCTTACGTTGGCTGTAACATCGTCGCCTTTTTCTCCGTCTCCGCGAGTGACGGCTTGAACTAACTTTCCATCTACATAGGTAAGAGATATTGACGAGCCGTCGAATTTCAGTTCGCAGCACATCTCAAAATCTTCGTTTAAGGCTCGTGCCACGCGATTGTAAAATTCTGCTACTTCCTCTTTTGAGTATGTGTTGCCAAGCGATAGCATCGGATATTTGTGTGCCACCTGTTTGAAACCTTTGGAGAGATCGCTACCCACGCGCTGTGTCGGAGAATTGCTGTCATACATATCGGGATGCTCAGCTTCTAATTCTTGCAGTTCGCGCATCAAATTGTCAAATTCCTTATCGCTTATTTGTGGGGCGTTTAGTACATAATAGTTGTGATTATGTTTATGGAGCATTTCGCGAAGCTCTGTTATACGTTCTTGTGGAGTCATTTTACCTTGGGGGTGTTGGTTAATTAATATATGTGCGAAGATACAAAAAGGTATGTAAATGACAAACAGTCAAAATCGGCAAATAGTATTTTGCGGACTGTTAATTTTGTTGAATAATCGTATACAGTTCCGCCGCAATTCATGTTTTTTATGAATTGCGGCGGAACTGTTGGAAGCTGTTTAAATTTATCTCCTTGTGATTAAATAAAATTTATACAGACTCTTAATATGTCATTATATTTTCAGATGCTTTTATTTGCTTAACATTTCGTGCATTGACGCTGCTGCGTTGCGTCCGTCGCCCATTGCAAGGATTACCGTTGCACCTCCACGCACAATGTCTCCACCTGCAAATATTGTAGGAATAGATGATTGCATCTTTTCGTTTACGGCGATGGTATTCTTACGGCCAAGTTCAAGCCCCTCGACAGACGTTGGAACAAGCGGATTCGGGGATACGCCGACGCTCACCACTGCCATGTCTATGTCTATTTTTTCTATTGCACCTTCGATGGGAACCGGTGAACGTCGTCCCGATGAATCAGGCTCGCCAAGTTCCATTTTCTGCAATACGATTTGTTTTACGCATCCTTTTTCGTCAGCGATATATTCTATTGGATTATGCAACGTAAGGAATTCCACTCCCTCTTCCTTGGCATGTTTAACCTCCTCAAGGCGAGCCGGCATTTCTGCCTCGCTGCGGCGATATATTATCATGGCTTTTTCTGCTCCCAGACGTAATGCTGTGCGCACCGAGTCCATTGCGGTGTTGCCGCCGCCTATTACTGCCACACGTTTGCCTATGTGCATAGGGGTGTCAGTTTCGGGGTTGGATGCGTCCATGAGGTTTACACGTGTGAGGTATTCGTTTGACGAAAGTATGTTTATGGAATTTTCTCCGGGTATATTCATGAAGTTTGGCAGTCCTGCGCCCGATGCCACAAAAATTCCTATGTAACCATCTTCTTCGAGCTGTTTTATGGAGAGTGTTTTTCCTATCACACAATCTTTTATGAATTCTACTCCCATTTTGCGAAGATTCTCAATCTCGGTCTCTACTATTGCGTTTGGCAGACGGAATTCGGGAATACCATATTTCAGCACTCCGCCAATCTCGTGCAGTGCTTCAAAAACTGTCACAGAGTAACCTGCTTTTGCCATGTCACCGGCAAATGACAAGCCTGCCGGGCCGGAACCTACCACAGCAACTTTTATTCCGTTTGATGGAGCTACTTCAGGAACTTCATCAAGACCGTGCTCGCGAGCATAGTCGGCAGCGAAACGCTCTAATGCTCCTATTGCAACAGCTTTGTGTCCCATCTTCAGGTGTATGCACTTGCTTTCACACTGTTTCTCTTGCGGACACACGCGGCCGCATACGGCGGGCAGTGAGCTTGTCATCTTTAGAACTTTTGCTGCTGCACCAAATTCTCCACGCTCTATGTTTTTTATGAACGAGGGGATTTTTATGCTGACGGGACAGCCTTCCATACATGTCGGATTGGGACAATCGAGACAGCGTTGTGCCTCTTGTATTGCCATTTCCATTGTAAGCCCTGTGTTTACCTCTTTGCGCAATTGTGTGGCACGGTATGACGGCTCGAGTTCCGGCATTGTGCAACGTTCAATCGCAGTTCTCTCTTTTGCCTTCAGTTTTGTGCGAAGTTCGGCACGCCAGGGAGCATTGCGGTCGGTCAGCTCGTCGGTTACAGGTTCAGAAGATTCTTTGTCGTGGTTGTGTATGAATTTCTCCATCTCCTCTTGCTCTTCGTGCTTGAAAGAGCCCAAGCGTTGCATCATTCCGTCGAAGTCTACTTTGTGTCCGTCGAATTCGGGGCCGTCTACGCACACGAATTTGGTCTTCCCGTCTACTGTGACGCGGCATGCACCGCACATGCCTGTTCCATCTACCATAATGGTGTTTAATGAAACCTCTGTGGGAATCTCATATTTCTTTGTGAGCAGGCAAACAAATTTCATCATTATTGCGGGGCCAATGGCAACGCATTTGTCCACTTTTTCGCGCAGTATTACGCTCTCTACACCCTCTGTCACAAGTCCTTTGTTGCCGTAGGAGCCGTCGTCGGTCATTATTATCACCTCGTCGGAGACGGCACGAACCTCTTCTTCAAGTATTATAAGGTCTTTTGAACGTCCGGCAAGAACCGATATTACGCGGTTGCCGGCTTTTTTGAGTGCTGTTGCAATGGGTAGCATGGGGGCAACACCTACTCCACCGCCTGCACACACAACGGTGCCGAATTTTTCAATATGTGTTGCTTGTCCCAAAGGACCTACGACATCTGTTATTTCATCGCCTGCATTAAGGTCGCACAGGCGCGAGGAACTTTTACCAACTTTCTGAACAACAAGGGTGATAAGACCTCTCTCGGCGTCGGCGTGTGCTATTGTCAAAGGAATACGCTCGCCCTTCTCCCCTATTCTTACAATCACAAAATTTCCGGCTCTGTATGCCTTTGCTATCAACGGAGCATAAACGCGCAGACGGAATACTTTCTCTGAGAATTGTTCTTTTGATACTATCTTATACATAATGCAGTCTTGTGTGGTTTGTTGTTATTTATGCCGGATTAGCTTTAATCAATCGATTATGTCAAATCCGCAATATGGAACAAGTGCTTTGGGAATACGTATGCCCTCGGGTGTTTGATTATTTTCGAGCAGTGCGGCAACTATTCGCGGCAATGCAAGTGCCGAGCCGTTTAGTGTGTGGCAAAGTTCGGTCTTTTTGTCAGCGTTGCGATAGCGGCATTTCAGACGATTTGCTTGATAATTATCAAAATTTGACACAGAACTTACTTCGAGCCAACGTTTTTGTGCTTCGGAGTATACCTCAAAGTCGAAGCATAGTGCTGCTGTGAAGCTCATGTCTCCACCGCAAAGGCGCAATATTCGATAGGGAAGCTCCAGCTTTTTTAGTAATCCCTCTACGTGTTCGAGCATCTCTTTGTGCGACTCTTTGCTATGCTCGGGAGTGTCAATGCGAACAATTTCCACCTTTGAAAATTCGTGCAGACGGTTAAGACCGCGTACATCTTTGCCGTATGAGCCGGCCTCTCTGCGGAAGCATTGTGTATAGGCGCAGTTTTTTATAGGCAGTTGCTTTTCGTCGAGTATTACGTCGCGATAGATGTTTGTCACTGGAACCTCTGCTGTGGGGATGAGGTAGAAATCGTCTAACCCGCAGTGGTACATTTGTCCCTCTTTGTCGGGAAGCTGTCCTGTTCCGTATCCCGATGCAGCGTTTACCACTGTGGGGGGCATTATCTCTGTATATCCGGCTTTTCGTGCTTCGTCCAAGAAGAAGTTTATAAGTGCACGTTGCAGTTGCGCTCCTTTACCCTTGTATACAGGGAATCCTGCACCTGTTATTTTTACACCAAGGTCAAAATCTATCAAATCGTATTTTTTTGCAAGTTCCCAATGAGGAAGAGCATTTTCGGGCAGGGATGTCATGTCGCCACCCTCTTTCTCTATTACATTATCTTCGGCTGTAAGGCCCTCGGGAACTTCGTCGTAAGGAATATTGGGGATAGTGTATAGAATTTCCTGCATTTTTGCTGTTGCAGCATCCATTTTTTCTTGGAAGTCTTTTGTTTGTTCCTTGAGACTTGCAACCTCTTCTTTGACCTTTTCAACCTCGTCAAGAGCCTGCTCTTTCATAAGTCGGCCTATTTTTGCTGCACACTGTTTGCTCTGTGCGAGTGCCGAGTCCAGCTCGGCCTGTGCCGAGCGGCGCTCTTGATCGAGCTTCAGAATTTCTTCCACTGTCTCCTTTGCATTTTTAAAATGCTTTTTTTCGAGACCTTTTATAACTTTTTCAGTCTCTTGGCTGATAACTTTAATTGTTAGCATATTGTTTTTATTAAATTTGTATCGTCAGTGTTGATGATTGTAAAAAGAGTGTTCTAATAATCTCAGAAATATAGAAAACTTTTCCAATAAAATTTGAACAACTTCTTACAATTTGCAAATTTACAACTATTTTTCCTTGCTGTTATAATTTATTCCGAAAAATTGCATCTGATTTGTCTATAAAAGGATAGACTTTGCATCTTGTGTGTCGAATGGATATAAACTTTTTGAGGATAGTAAACATTAAAACTCGGCCATGCGACATTGCACACAGCCGAGCCTTAAAACACTATACAGTTTATTTCTGTAAAAGGTCTGCTTTTAATATTTTTAATTCTTTACAGCAACTACATTCTTAATGAAGTCCATGATGATGGGGCTGGGATGTAGCACTGTGCTCGAATATTCAGGGTGAAATTCTACACCTATGAACCATTTGAGTGAAGGTATCTCAATCACTTCGACAAGATTATTCTCGGGGTTAAATCCCGTACACTCCAATCCTGCTTTTTTGAAATCCTCAATATATGCATTGTTAAGTTCATAACGATGGCGGTGACGTTCAACAATCTTCTCGGTACCATAAGCGGCATGTACCTTTGAGCCGGCGGTAAGAGTGCAATCGTAACCACCCAAACGCATTATATTCCCATTGTTATGCAGGGCTTTCAGCTCCTCCATCATATCCACCACAGGATGTGTGGTGTTAGGGTCGATGTCCGAGCAGTTGGCATCTTGGTAGCCAAGCACGTTGCGTGCAAATTCTATTGCCATTACATGCAGGCCCAAACATATTCCCAAAGTAATCAAATTATTTTCGCGACAATATTTTGCAGCGGCTATTTTACCCTCCAGACCGCGCTGTCCGAATCCGGGACAAATGACATATCCGTCCATTCCGGCAAGCATTTCTGCCACATTGCTGTCATTTATCTTTTCGCTGTTTATGAAGTGACATTTCACTTTACTGTCGTGGTATACGCCCGATTGTGTAAGGCTCTCGAATAGGCTTTTGTAGGCATCCTTCAGGTCGTACTTTCCAACAAGTCCTATGTTTATCTCGCGTGTTGCATTATTGCGACGTGTGATAAAATTGCGCCACTCTTCCATTCCCGGAGTGGGGCCTACCTCCATGCCCACCTGTCTGAGAATAGCTGCGTCCAATCCTTGTTCCTGCATCTTGATTGGAAGCTCGAATATCGAGGGGACATCGGGGCTTTGCATTACGCAGTCGGGAAGAACGTTGCAAAAACTTGCAACCTTGCGCATGAGTGCTGTGTCAAGGTGATGCTCTGCGCGTAGAACAAGCACTTCGGGCTGAATACCAAGGCTTTGCAATTGCTTTACGCTGTGTTGTGTGGGCTTTGTCTTAAGTTCTCCGGCTGCCGACAGATAGGGGACATATGTCAGATGCACGCACACTGCGCGTTTGCCCAATTCCCATTTTAGTTGGCGTATTGCCTCAAGATAAGGAAGTCCCTCTATATCGCCTACCGTTCCACCTATTTCGGTGATTACAAAGTCGAGATCTTCTTTTTTGCTTACAAGAAGCATATTGCGCTTTATCTCGTCGGTGATGTGAGGAACCACTTGCACGGTTTTACCCATATAATCGCCTCGACGCTCTTTCTCTATCACATCGCGGTAGATGCGACCTGTCGTGAATGTATTCCAGCGTGTGGTTTTTATATCTGTGAATCTCTCATAATGCCCAAGGTCAAGGTCTGTCTCCCTACCGTCAATAGTAACATAACATTCGCCATGTTCCTGAGGGTTCAGAGTGCCCGGATCAACGTTTATGTAGGGGTCGAACTTTTGGATTGTGATTTTGTACCCACGAGCTTGTAAGAGCTGTCCTATTGAAGAAGAGATAACACCTTTACCTAATGAAGATGCAACGCCTCCTGTAACGAAAATGTACTTTGTGTCAGCCACGGTGTATAGAATTTAGTTATTTTCAATTCCCTTTTCTTATGCAAAAAAGGTTACATAAGTCTTAAAAAACCGCTCGCAAAGATAATAAAGAAATTCTACACACTGTTATTTTCAGATAAAAAAAATGCAGCCCGGGCTGCATTTTTTTTGTGCTTTTTAGGAATCTGTTTTTATTCTTATTTTGGACTTATGTTGAATGGGGTTCAGAGAATCTTTTTTATATTATCTTGCGTGAAACAACCGGCTGTTTACATAAGATGACAATGAATGTATCGCTTATACAGACGCTGAGATGCTGAAATTCGCTTCGCCTGCAACAACTGTTTTTTTCGACAAATATCAAAACAACTTATTATTGTCTTATGCGAATGTACCTGGTAAGTTTTCCGCTTATCTCTTCTTGCAGAGTAAGGGTGTCTTCCACCACTTCGGCTTTATATTTTATTGTGTAACCGTTTAGTGTGGCATTGTTGTTTGATTTATATTGAATTTCTATCTCGTTCTCTCCTTTCCATTGCGTTTCATAAACGAGTGTGTCAACGTTGAACACAAATCCGGTGGAGTCGTCGTTAAACATTATTTCGTTCTTGGTGGATGTCTGAGGGAAATTTTGTACCCACATTCCCCACAATGGATTTATTTCTTGCTTTTTGACACTGTCGGCACATGAGTATGCAGTTATCATTAGTGTGGCAATAAGCATTGCTCTGATTTTGAATCTTTTCATTTTTATCGTAATTTAGAAGATGTTTAAATTCCTAAAAAATATTTTCTTATGAGAAACTGTATTGTTTATTTCGCTATTTTTGAAAATAAAAAATCTGGCGATATAAGTTTAAACAGCTTCTTATTTGTGTCTCGATTCTAATTCCTTTTCAATATCTTCCAATGAGAGTCCCATTTGCTCGTTCAATACAAGCAGATGATATATAAGGTCGCTCACTTCGTATAAATAACGCGATTTATTGCCATCTATTGCCTCAATGACAGTTTCAACAGCCTCTTCTCCCACTTTTTGTGCAATTTTATTTACTCCTTTGCCAAACAGGTGTGTTGTGTACGAGCCTTCGGGCATATCGTGGTGGCGTTGTTGTATCACAGTTTGCAGTTTGCGTATGAAGCCTTCATTATCGGGAGTGTCGAAGCAGCTTACTGTTCCACGATGGCACGCAGGGCCTGCGGGTCTTCCCATGAGCAACAGTGTGTCATTGTCGCAATCGGGATACATGGCAGTTACGTTTATGTAGTTGCCACTTGTTTCACCTTTTGTCCACAGTGTACCGCGTGAGCGACTGAAAAAGGTTGCTTTTCCTGTTCTTACGGTTGTATCAAAGGCCTCTTCGTTCATATATGCAACCATAAGAACTTTTAACGTAGCATTGTCTTGCACAACAACCGGTAAAAGTCCATCGGTGTTTTTAGATAAATCAAAATCAGTGAATTTCATATTATTATGTTTTATTACATTCTAACTTCTATACCTTTTTTGTAAAGTTCATTTTTTAGTTTGCCAACTGTTGTGTCTCCAAAATGAAATATGCTTGCAGCAAGTGCGGCATCGGCTTTTCCGGTTGAAAGAACCTCGGCAATATCGTTCACCGAGCCTGCTCCACCCGACGCAATTATTGGTATTGACAGATGCTTCGATAGGGCTGCAAACAGTTCGCATGGATAGCCTGCGCGTGTGCCGTCGTGATCCATTGATGTGAGCAAAATTTCTCCTGCGCCGCGCTCTTCACCCTCACGTGCCCATGCAAACAGTTCACGTTGAGTAATCTGCCTGCCGCCATGCGTTGTTATCAGCATGCGCCCGTCCACGTTTTTTGTATCAATAGCCAATACCACAAATTGGCTGCCATATTTAGATGCAATTTTGTCGATAAGAGCAGGGTTGCGCACAGCGGCGCTGTTAATTGATATTTTATCGGCTCCTGCGTCTAAAAGACGGGCCGCATCATCGAGGGTGGATATACCTCCGCCAACTGTGAAAGGGATGTTTATATTTTGTGCAATGCGCTCAACAAGTGCAGTAAAGGTGTTACGCCCCTCAACAGTGGCGCTGATGTCAAGGTAAACAAGTTCGTCGGCCCCTTGACGTGCATATTCACGCCCTAATTCAACAGCATCGCCCACATCGCGCAGTCCCACAAAATTCACCCCTTTTACCGTGCGTCCTTCCTTTACGTCCAGACAAGGTATTATGCGTTTAGCAACCATTGTTCCAAATTCTTTAAAGTTATTCTTCCCTCATAAATGGCTTTACCTATTATGACAGCCCGTATGCCCAGCTCGGCGGCTTTTTCAATATCGCTCATCGACGAGATTCCTCCGCTGAGCGTAACATCTACCATAGGGAATCGTTCCTGAAGCTGTGTATATAGCTTAAAATCAGGGCCTTTCAGCATGCCGTCTTTTGTAATATCGGTGCATATAAGTTGCGATAATCCGTGCGTGATGAAGCACTCCACAAGTTCTTCTACGGTGAGATTGCTCTCTTTGAGCCATCCGTGTGTTGCCACTTTATTATCGCGTATGTCTGCTCCCAATATTATGCGCCCGCTTCCGTATTTTGTGAGCCAATGTGCAAACATCTCTCTGTTGTCCACTGCCACACTTCCGCAAATAACGTATTTGGCGCCTGCTTCAAGGGCCTGCTTCAGTGCATTATCATCCTTGATGCCTCCACCCCACTCTATGTCGATATTTGTTGCCGATGCAATACGTTCAAGCACATGCAGATTGCATGGAGCCTTGGCTTTTGCACCATCAAGGTCTACAATGTGCATGCGCCTGATACCGCAATCGGCATAGCGTTTTGCCATTTCGACAGGGTTCTCATTGTAAATTTTGGTCTGTGCATAATCGCCCTGCGTCAGACGTACACATTTTCCCTCTATAAGATCTATTGCCGGTATAAGTTCCATGATTATAGTTCCATGAAGTTATGCAAAATAATATCGCCCACAATACCACTCTTTTCGGGATGAAATTGTGTGCCATAGAAATTCCTCTTTTGTAATGCCGATGAAAATTTGCGTCCATGCTGCGATGATGCAATTGTCTCGTTGCACAAGTCCGGTGCAAAGGAGTGTACAAAGTAAACAAAAGCTCCGTTGTCAACCCCTTTGAAAAGCGGAGACGATATTTCTTCCACTCTGTTCCATCCCATGTGCGGAACTTTTATTCCCTCCTCTTTGCAAGGCATGAGACGACGCACATCCGTATCGAAAATTCCCAAACAACGGGCATCTCCCTCTTCGCTGCCACGACACATTAGTTGCATGCCTATACATATACCAAGCACCGGTTGTGTGAGTGTGGTCAGCACCTCGCACAATCCTCGTACTCTTAGCTTCTCCATTGCCGACGAAGCCTCGCCTACACCGGGCAGCAACACTCTTCGGGCCGAACGAATCACCTTTGGGTCGCTTGTGATGATATATTCGGCTCCAATACGTCCCAACGCATTGCACACCGAGCGTAAATTCCCTGTATCATAGTCTACAATCGCTGTCATAATACTCCTTTGCTGCTTGGTAGTTCGTAACTGAACGCATCGCGTCGGACAGCCATGCGCAAGGCACGCGCAAAAGCCTTAAATATTCCCTCTGCCAGATGATGATTATTCTCACCCTTTGCTGCTATATGCAGATTGCAGCACATTGCAGCCCCAAGTGTCTTAAAAAAGTGTTTAAACATTTCGGTAGGTACATCGCCCACATATTCTCGTGTGAAAGTAACATCCCATTCAAAATCAATGCGTCCGCCCATGTCTATCAGTACCATGGCGCGACTCTCGTCCATCGGCAGTACAAAACCGTATCGTTCAATTCCTCTCTTGTCGCCAAGAGCTTTCACTATGGACTCTCCAAGAACTATGGCGACATCCTCCATTGTGTGATGCTCGTCCACCATAAGGTCGCCTACCGCTTTTATCATCAAGGAAACACCTGCGTGATGCACAATTTGATAAAGCATGTGGTCTAAAAAGGCAAGCCCGGTGGAAATATCCGAGGTTGTTTTTCCGTCCAAATCTATTGTCACCTGAATATCAGTCTCTTTTGTTTTGCGCGATACATTGGCACAACGCTCGTCGCACCTTATATATTCTGCAATCTCACTCCACTCATCGGTGACAAGCACACAGACATCAGCGTATGGCTTTTTCTTCAGTTCTGCGATGCGCTCGGTGTCTGCGGTATACAGAACAGCCTTTGCTCCTAAATTAGCTGCAAGCTCCACGTCGGTAAGGCGGTCGCCGATGACGATACACGATGCAAGATTGTAACTTCCATCCAAATATTTACCGAACATCCCTGTTCCGGGTTTTCTGTTGGGCGAGCCGTCACTCTCGTAATGTTCGTCAATCAATTGATTGTCAAATACAACACCCTCTCCTTCCAATGTTTCTAACATCTTGCCGTGTATGATGTTGAATCGGTCTGTGGGGTTGGCATCTGTGCCTAATCCATCTTGATTGCTTGCAATCACAAGTTCAAAATCGCTTTTGGCAATTTGCGAAAGAGCACCTATGGCGCCGGGCATAAATCGCAGTTGTTCGAGGCTGTCTACCTGTTCGGTTACGGGTGGTTCCCAGATTATTGTGCCGTCGCGGTCAATGAATAGTGCTTTTTTCATATTTTGCTCTGTTTTTTTCTATGTTCAATAGATTTTTACATACATCGTCCCAGTGCTTCCAAAAGACGATTATTCTCTTGCGGTGTTCCGACTGTTATCCTCAAACACCCCTCGCATCCTTTAACTTGCGAGCGATCGCGCACAATTATATTCTCTTTAATAAGTCTTTCATATAGCAAACGTGCATTATCGCTCTTGACAAGCAGAAAATTTGCATCAGATGGATATACGTGTTTGATACCCTCAATTTCGGCAAGCCTGTGTGATAACCTTTCGCGTTCTGATATGAGCAGCGAAATCTCAGCCTTTACATCGCGTTTGAGCAATTCTTTTGCACGCTCCATTCCTGCCGAATTTATGTTGTATGGATATTTTACGTTTGAAAAAATGTCTATTATATCTTTTTGTGCAAAAGCCAGCCCCATTCGCAAAGCGGCAAGTCCGTATGCCTTGGATAGTGTCTGAAGAACTATAAGATTCTCATATTCGTCGAGCATCATGGTTGCACTCTGATGCGACGAAAAGTCGATATATGCTTCGTCTATAACAACAATACCACTGAAGCACTCCGTCAGACGACGCACATCCTCTATCGAGAAGCTGTTGCCTGTGGGGTTGTTTGGCGAACAAAGGAATATTAGTTTTGTGTTCTTGTCACATGATGCAAGAATTTTATCGGTTGGCAGAGTGAAGTCGTCGTTTAATTGCACTTCGCGCACCTCCACATTGTTTATGTCGGCAGCCACGCGATACATCCCGTATGTAGGTGTAATGGTGACAATGTTGTCTGTTCGCGGTTCACAGAAGATTCGCAGACACAGGTCTATGGCTTCGTCGCTTCCGTTTCCCACGAAAATCTGTTGTACGGGTATTCCTTTAATCTGCGATATTATCTCTTTCAGTTCACTCTGACGTGGGTCGGGGTAACGATTATAGCCATTGTCGAACGGATTCTCGTTTGCATCCAGAAAAATTCCGATAGAACCCTTGTACTCATCGCGTGCCGTGGAATATGGTGCCAATGATAGTATGTTTTTGCGGACAAGCCGCAATAATGTCTCGGGATTCATTATATTGTTAATTCTTGCAGGTATTGTTTAATTCTTTCATTCTCATAAGCACTGCATTTGCATGTGCGTCAAGCCCCTCGGCGTGTGCCATTTCCACTATTGCATCACCAAGTTGCAGCAGACCCTCGGCGGTAACCTCCTGATAGGTTATTTTTCGCACAAAACTATCTAAATTGACACCGCTGTGCGAGCGTGCCCATCCGGCTGTGGGCAGAGTGTGATTTGTGCCCGAGGCATAATCGCCTGCACTCTCGGGCGAGAAGTTACCGATAAACACACTTCCTGCCGATGTAACACGTGCCGAAATACCCCATGGGTCTTTTGTTGATATTATGAGATGTTCGGGTGCATACATATCTGTGAAAGCTATACGTTCATCGGCGTCGGTGAGTATCACCACCCTGCTGTTCTCCAGGGCTTTTCTTGCAAGTTCTTTTCGTGGAAGATTCTCAAGCTGTACACACACCTCGCGGCATACTTCGTCTGCAATTGTCTCTGTCGAACAGACCAATATAGCTTGTGAGTCGCAACCATGCTCGGCCTGCGACAATAGGTCGCTTGCCACAAAGGCCGGATTCGCCTCTTCGTCGGCCATCACCAACACCTCGGAAGGCCCGGCAGGCATATCTATTGCTACTTTCGATGAGACAATTTCCTTTGCTTTTGTAACATATCTGTTGCCCGGGCCGAAAATCTTATCCACCGCGCATATACTTTCGGTGCCGTATGCCATAGCTGCCACAGCCTGAGCTCCACCCACCTTAAACACGCGCTCAACACCGCATATCATAGAGGCAAAAAGTACCGTTGCTGCCACTTTGCCATCGGCGCCCGCAGGGGTACACATTACAATCTCCTTGCATCCTGCAACCTTGGCCGGAACAGCGAGCATCAGCACAGTTGAGAATAGTGGCGCAGTGCCACCGGGGATATATAATCCCACTTTGTTTATGGGCACTGCACGTTGCACGCATAAAACACCGGGCACCGTTTCCACACGTACCGGGTCGAACCGTTGTGCCAAATGAAAATTTGTGATGTTGCGCACTGCCAATGCAATGGAGTCGCGCAACTGTTTAGGTACCTTTTCAAATGCTTCGCGTCGTTCCTCGGGGGTAACCTCAAGTGCCGAAAGTTTCACTCCGTCTATTTCGTTTGCAAGATTGTATAAGGCTCTGTCGCCCTCACTCTTGACACGTTCTATGATTTCTCTTACACGCTTCTCAATCACCTCATCATCTGATATACAGCGCTCGCATATTGATGGCCACTCACTGCGTGCAGGGTTCACATATCTCTTCATTATTTCATTCATAATACTATCTTTTCAAGTGCGAGCACCAAAATTCCTTCGGCACCTATTGCCTTAAGTTTTTCTATTATCAACCATAATTCTTTCTCATCCACCACAGTCTGCAGTGAGCACCATCCCTCTTGTGCCAAAGGTATCACGGTGGGGCTTCTCATTGCGGGGAGTATCTTTATCGCATCGTCGAGCGCCGATGTTGGCAGGTTGAGCACAAGATACTTTTTCCCGTAACCTTTTTGTACCGACTCGAAGCGCGACATAAGTTGTTCTGCTATTGCCGATTTTTCTTTGCTCAATCCCGGAGTGCCAATCAATACCGCCTCCGAGTGAAGCACCTGCTCCACCTCTACAAGTCCGTTGGAAATGAGTGTTCCACCCGATGATACAATGTCGAATATGGCATCGGCAAGTCCTGCTGCCGGTGCAATTTCCACAGAGCCTGTGATGGTGTGTATGTTTGCCGTTATTCCATGCTCGGTAAAAAACTTTTGCAACACATTGGGATACGATGTTGCTATGCGTTTGCCGTTAAAAAATTCCAATCCGCAGTATTCCACACTTTTGGGAATTGCCAACGATATTCTGCATCCTCCGAATCCCAATTTTTGCAGAATGTCGACATTGAATCCGCGTTCTGCCACTTCGTTATATCCCACAATGCCTAAATCGGCTGCACCCATAGCTACAGTTTGCGGAATATCATCGTCGCGCAGAAAAAGAATTTCCACGGGAAAGTCCGGGGCACGCATCAGAAATTTACGTTTCTCCTCTTTTATTGTAACGCCCGATTCTCGCAGCAGTTCGATGCTTTGTTCGTTAAGGCGTCCTTTTGTTTGTATAGCGATTCTAAGCATATAATCAGCAGTATGTTAAATTATGAAGCTGTTTAAATTTCCAAAAAACAACGGAAGCCTGCTATCTTTGGGGCAGGCTTCCGCTTTATCTATAACACAGATACACCTAACCGACCCTTCATAAGAAAATAGAATGTAGATGGCGGTGATGATGCAACAATGTTACTTTCATTTTACTTTTTTATTTGTTTACGGCGCAAATATATTCATTCTTTTTTTAAAACAAAAGATTTTCTATACTTATTTCGTTAAATGCGATAAAATAATTGCTTTTTGAAAACAGCAACCGGGTTCGTCGGGAACATATTCATTTCGTATTGCTATTTTGCATTCATCGGGGTGATTTTTTTAAGTTCATTATAGAGTCTTTGCACCGGCAACCCCATTACATTAAAATAAGACCCTTCGATATTTTCCATTCCTATGTATCCAATCCACTCCTGTGCACCGTATGCTCCGGCTTTATCCATGGGCTTATATTTTTTTATATAATAATCAATCTCCTCTTCGTTCAGCAGAGCGAAGCTCACATTTGATTGTGCAACAAAACTGCATTGTTCTTTTACTGTGGTGATGGTAACACCCGTAAATACAGAGTGTCTTTTCCCCGACATATTGCGTAACATTCTGCGTGCATCCTCTTCGTCCAAGGGCTTACCGAGGGCTTTCCCGTCGAGCCACACAATAGTATCAGCGGTGATGATAAGCTCATCTTCCTTCATCATGGGGCGATAAGCATCTGCCTTTTTCTTAGAAATATACAGCGGAATTTCGCCGCCGGAGAGATTCTTCGGAAAGGTTTCATCCACATCTGGCAATGCTTGAACCACGAAAGGAATATCAAGGCCGCCCATCAGTTCGCGGCGACGCGGTGATGCCGAAGCAAGCACCACTTTATAATTTTTTATATTATCGAGCATTTTTATATAATATTATTTACCAACCAAATGCGTTGGATTTATCCATCCACTTTCCCTGTGCACGCATCACCTGTTCAATAACATCGCGTCCGCAGCCTTCGCCGCCGCAGCGTGGCGATATATATTTTGCAAGCTGCTTAATTTCGGGTGCCGCATCTGCCGGAGCACATGCAAGACCGCACATCTGCATAACTTCGTAATCGGGAATATCATCGCCCATATACAGAATCTCCTCGGGAGCGAGCGAATATTTCTTCATCAATTCCACAAAGCAATTGCGTTTTATGGAGGCACCCACATAAACATCGGTGATTCCAAGCCCGTTGTAACGCACTTTCACAGCCTCGGTACGCGCACCTGTTATTATAGCAACGTGATACCCCGCTTTCACTGCAAGTTGCAACGCATATCCATCCTTTATGTTCACCGTGCGCAAAGGTTCACCACTTGTGTGCATGGTAACAGTCTCGCGGCTCAAAACACCGTCAACATCAAAAAACAGTGCCTTTATTTTAGTAAGGTCGTAGTTTATCATAATATATAGCTTCTTGTATAAGGCAAAGTTACAGAATATCTCTGGAAAAATCTAACGAATGAGGGAAAATAATGATGGTGGCACTGGTGTTCAATGACTTATGAGGACTTTTGATGAAAGCCTCGCCGATGCAAAAGCGCAAGGAAATGAAAGGTAATGAGGGCGAACGGTTTTCAAATCATTACCCAATAACGAGGTAAGTTTATAGGTCGTTGGAGTTTATTTCTACTCTCTGCCATATTCTGCATAACAATGTACAACTCGCTGATAACTAATTTTGTAACCAAAAAAAAGAATTGGATTATGCGAAGT
>JAFSAT010000014.1 GCA_017442185.1 Bacteroidaceae bacterium | reverse complement strand
TAAAGGCTTTGGAAGACTATATTGAGTACTACAACAATAAAAGAATAAAATATCGGTTAAAAGGAAAGAGTCCGGTACAATACCGAACTCTCTACCAATAAACTTTTTATTAATCCGTCCAACTTTTTGGGGTCACTTCAATAACGACCCGAGGATTTTTTATCAATAAACAATAAATCCTAATTTGGCAAAGTTATCGGGAACATCGAGCTGTTTATATGCTCGCGTTTGATGACAGACTTCATCTCAGAGACAATCTCGGGATACTTAGTTGCCAGATTCTTATCCTCGTGTAGGTCGGTCGCAAGATCATAAAGACGCGATGCTCCATTCTGCACCACAAGTTTCCAATCGCCCATGCGAAGAGCCATCATATTTGTTTCGTGAAATTCCCAATACAGAAAATCGTGCTTAACCTGCCCCTCATTGCCCAACATTGTGGGAGCGAATGAGATACCATCGAAATAATCATTCTTTAGGCGAGGATTGGTGTAACGCTCGACATAGTTCTCGATACCTGCAACCTCGCAGAATGTAGGCATAAGGTCGTAAAAAGCCAACTGATGATCGTTGACACTACCGGCCTCAATCTGCCCGGGCCACCATGCTATAAAGGGCACTCTTATACCTCCTTCGTGAGTAGAGCGCTTGGTTCCCTGCAACAATTTCTCGGTATTGAAGTAGTTGGGATCGGCTCCACCCTCGGTATGCGGTCCGTTGTCGCTGGTAAAAATCACCAATGTATTCTTATCAAGTCCTTTGGCAACAAGTAGGTCGAGAATTTCGCCCACATAAGCATCAAGGCGTGTTACCATTGCAGCAAACTGTGCGTGTGCGCAGTCGGTGGGATTATACCAAGAACCACGGTCGCCGCCATAGGTCTTCTCGGTACAGAATGTGCCGTGATAGGCCCTGAATATCGAGTCTTGCGGTTGCGCAAGCTCGGCATGAGGCAGCGTGTATGTGAAAATTCCGAAGAATGGCTCATCTGCACTCTGTTTTTCGAGCCACGCTTTTGCTCTTTGATGTATCAAGTCGGCGGTATATTGAGTTCTGTTTTTGTAATCCTCGCCATACATTGCATGTTTTATATTATCATCAAGAATCTCGCGTTTCACCCCTTTGTCACCTGCCGAGCGAGAGTAGCTGTTCATGAAATTCGGATAATATAAGTGTGCCTGAAATTGACATATATAGCCATAATACTCATCAATACCACGTTTATCGGGGGTGGAAATAGAGCCTTCGTAGCCTCCTGCCCACTTGCCGAACATTCCTGTTGTATACCCGTTATCTTTCATTATTTCGGGCAGAATTATGTGAGCTGTATCGTAGGGCTCTTGACCTACGACCTTATAGTCGGCATTCTCACCATAGTATACTGTACCCGAGTTTGGCCAATGTTCCTTGTTTCCGCGCACTTTTGTGTGTCCTGTGTGCTGACCTGTCATAAATGTTGCACGCGATGGTGCACTCACAGGGCTGCCTGCATAGGCCTGAGTGAAGCGCATACCCTGGGCCGCCATACGGTCGAGATTGGGCGTGCTTATGTATTGTTGTCCGTAACACCCGACATCGGCATAACCAAGGTCGTCACACATTATATATATAATATTGGGACGTTGAGCCTCCTGTGCCTGCACTGCAGCAGATGCCAAAAGCCCACAACCGAAAAGAATCAATTTGTTGTCCATATTTTTATTGTTATTTGTGGTATATGATATTAGTTATTTATGTAAATCTTAATATTTCTGTATCCTTCTGTGGTTGTTACACGCACGATATATATCCCCTCGGAGAGATGGGCAATGGAGACTGTGGCACTGTCGGCATGTGCGGCAAGCGAAGCACCCACTGTGTAGACGTCGACACTCGACACTTCGCTGTCGGCAGTTACCACGAGCGATGAACCTTGCTGTTCAACCACAACCGCATCCTCATCGGAAAGTTCAATCGCCGAAATTCCGGTCTCTTGTTCGGTGTTCGGTGAGAAGTAGGCTGTGAGCCTTACATCACCATTCACATTAAATGTATAAGAAGCATCTGTTGATACAACAGCAGAGCCCTGACGCCAGCACACAAAATTGCTGTTTCCTTTTGTTGTTGCCGTTGCAGTGAGTTCCACGCCATATTCAAATTCTTCACCTTCGGCCGAGAGTGAGACACTGCCACGTAAAACATCGTTCACAGACAGCGTTACGATGCGATTATCGCGCTGCGCAGTGGTTGCAATCATAAAGTCATACACATAACCCTCAACATCATCCTCGGCAAGGTTAAGTCCATTGATGTTCAAACGCACACGCATGCGAGCCTGCTTAGACGAAGCCCACGCTGGCACCTCGACCTTTGCCGTACATGCTCTTGTATCAACAGCAAGCTGCTGCGATGTTTCAAATACGCCATCAGCATTCCAATCGAAATATACACTTGCCACAAGATCTTCAGCAGCATCAAATGCAAGTTCAAGATTCAAATCGAATGAAGCAGCTGTTGCCACTATTGCCTTACCGTGAGCATACACCACATGCCAATTTGCCGGCCTGCTTGTTGCCGAATATGCAAGCACCTGTAATACGTCGCGCCCTGTGATTGTGGCATTTTTAAGATAGTTGCTGCCCGCACGTCCGCAGGGATTGTTGTATATTTGAGATTGACGCGAGAACAAGCTTCGCATGCGGCTGAATTTAAACAGACTGTCGCCCTCTATTTTCAGCACCGTTCCCTGCTCCTTATCGGTAAAGTAGAAGAATCCGGCAACCTCTTTACTTGCATTTACCCCCCATTTGGTTGTCAGCCCTTCGGCTGCCGCCAATTCACCGTCGGAAAGACCGATAAGCGTTGCTGGCTTTTCTACCGAGGCTATTTGCCATCCGTCACGCCCGCCGGAGCCTACGAAATACCACTCTTGGCTTCTTTCCATTATATCAACATCGGATAGTATCGGGCCATTGTCGGTAAGTGCCACACATTTACCCGAAACTGTAAGTATATTATAGCTTGCCTCTATGGAGCCGATTGTGGCACTCGGTTCAAACGGACGAATCTCATACAGGTCTTCGGTCTCTATCAACTTCCAATATGAGCCCACCCTGCTCGTTCCTGCCTGCCATGTAATCACATAGTTCGATGCACCATCTTTGTTGAGCGCACGCGGCCCCTTGCTCTCGACATTGTAATTTGAGCAATCGGTTGAACTGAAATAGAAACATCCGGCAATCTCGCCACTTGTTGCGGCTGTAGGTGCAACATAATATTCAACAGGCTTGGTTGTTGTTGTTACACGCGATGCGGAGGATGGAGTGAGATTGCAACTGCCCATGTAATTCCCTGTCGCAGTATTTTTTATGTAATAGCAATTCTCGTTACCCGTTGGGATAAATTGCCAGAATTGATATTTTGTGACATCGTAATCACTTATATACATAAGCCCCTCTTCATTCTCCGTAATGTAGTTGGTACCTGTATTTTTCCATTGTATATTATAAATTTTCCCCTCCGAGTCATCGGGATTAGGTTCAGGCTCAGGTTCAGGCTCAGGCTCGGGTTCGGGAGTACTATCGGATGTAGTCAGTTGAATCTCTGAAAGCCCGAAGAAGCACCCATCATTTTGCGAACCTGCGGTTATTGTAAGTGTCAGAAAGAGTGCACCATCGTCAACTGCAACCTTACCGCCTGCAACCATCCATAATTGATGTACAGAGCCGGCTGTTCCTATCCCGGCAGCAACATCAATATCACTTAGACTGCCAAAATCAGTCTGCGCATCCTTTGTCGCACCCTGCTTCAGAGCAACATTAAACTTGCGCACTTTGTTATCGTTGTTCTGCTGATAGCTGTTACCACCATTCAGTGCATGAATATCAAGACCTATGGTGTTAAACGAGAAGTTCGCGGGAAGTCCGCCTAAAGACACTGATATTTCTATCGTGGGGTTGGAGTTTCCATTCACATTGGGACAAAGAATCTCCTCGGTTACATTTCCGGCAGTTGCTTTAAAGTCGTGCGAACACTGTATGCTTGCGCCGACTCCATCGACAACCGTTCCATCGACACCCGCCACCGACACTTGAACACTCTGCGAGTCGGTGCCGCTTCTTAAAAATTTCAATGCTATTCCGTCTTGTGCATGCGCAAACTGCACTGCAAAGAAAAAGATAAGCATCGTTAAGGTTAGGTAAATTTTTCTCATAATATTTTTTAAACAGGTTATTTTGCAAATATAACGAATGTAAATATTATTCGATACTTTTTACACAAAATTTTATTTTTTTAGCAAAATTACATATTAAACATAGAGCGTGCACATGGAGTGCACGCTCTATGTTTAATCATTATCACCATTAAGAATGAGACATCACGCCTCACCCTTACCCATCTTGAATCTGGGCATAAAATTTTGATGAATTTCGGGCATGTTTATCTCGCCAAACTGCGTCTCATACTTACGAACATTATCCTGAAGAGCAAACATCAGACGTTTCACATGCTCGGGCGTCATAACAATGCGCGACTTAACCTGTGCCTTTGCCACACCCGGCATTATTCTTACAAAATCAACCACAAATTCGGAAGAGGAGTGTGCTATCACAGCCAAATTAGCATATACACCCTCGGCTATATCCTCTTTCAGTTCTATCTGCAACTGTCCTTTATTATTCTGCTCCATTTGTATATATGTGTTTATCTGTTACTTATTGGTTAGCGTGTCCCACCGAGTAAAAATCGACAAGATTTATGTCGAACACAAGTGTGGAATATGCAGGAATAGCAGTTTGCTCTGTCGCTCCATATCCCAATTCAGAGGGGATGTATATACGCCAAATATCTCCGTTTGTAAGTGTGGTACCTTTGGCCATTTCTGTCACAGCCGTTACCCATCCTCGCACGCAGCCCGACAAGCTAAGGCTTACGGGGACATCCACAGCCGGGTCGAGCTCCCCTACATAGGATTGGTCAAAGATATATCCATAGGGGTAGGTTTTTGTAGGTATCAGCCTGCCGCGATAGTTCACAAGCACAGTATCGTTGAACATGGGACTGTCTACTCCATCGCCCTGCTGCAAAACATTGCAATACACGTAATATTCGTTGCTCCATTGCACTGTATCGACAAGACCGTAGGCAAGAAACACTTTCCACTCCCCGCTTACATTCTCACGCGCCACCTTTGCAATGGAATCTATAAATTCAGTATTACGTGCCTGCCAATTGTCAAATTCTCCCGACTCTTCCGTTTCGTCACATGCAACAACGCCGAGAACAATCAACAGCAACATCAATATTTTCTTAACATCGACCATTTTTATCATTTATGAAAGTTTCTTTAAGAGCGATGTTATTGAAACATTATCGCGTATTATAGACTCTAAGTCGGTAATTGCCACACGACGTTGTTCCATTGTATCACGCTCGCGCAATGTCACCATGCCATCCTCAAGTGTCTGATGGTCAACGGTAACACAATAGGGTGTACCTATGGCATCCATGCGACGGTAGCGCTTGCCTATTGAGTCTTTCTCTTCGTAGTAACAATTGAAACTGAACTTTAGTTGGTTCATTATTTCGCGAGCCTTTTCGGGCAGTCCGTCTTTCTTCACCAAAGGAAGCACCGCCAATTTCACCGGTGCAAGTGCAGCCGGCAGACGAAGCACCACGCGCGACTCGCCATTCTCAAGCACCTCTTCGCAATACGAAGCACACATCACGCTGAGGAACATACGGTCGACACCTATCGAGGTCTCTATCACATAGGGTACATAGCTTTCGTTTGTCTCCGGGTCGAAGTATTTGATATTCTTGCCCGAGAATTTCTCGTGCTGACTGAGGTCGAAGTTGGTGCGTGAGTGTATACCCTCAACCTCTTTAAATCCGAATGGCATCTTAAATTCAATGTCTGTTGCCGCATTTGCATAGTGAGCAAGCTTTTCGTGATCGTGATAACGATACGAAGCATCGCCAAAGCCCAGAGCCTTGTGCCATGCAAGACGCAATTCTTTCCACTTGCCGAACCACTCAAGCTCGCTGCCGGGACGAACAAAGAACTGCATCTCCATCTGCTCGAACTCGCGCATACGGAATATAAACTGTCTGGCAACTATCTCGTTACGGAAGGCCTTTCCTATCTGTGCTATACCAAAGGGGATGCGCATGCGACCGGTCTTTTGCACATTAAGATAGTTCACAAAGATACCTTGCGCTGTTTCGGGACGCAAATACACCTTCATTGCGCCATCGGCCGTAGAACCCATCTCGGTAGAGAACATCAGATTGAACTGACGCACCTCTGTCCAATTGCGTGTGCCGGATATGGGACAAACAATCTCCTCGTCCACAATAATCTGACGCAGTTCATCAAGATTCATGGCATTCATTGCAGCGGCAAAACGCTCGTGCAAAGCATCGCGCTTCTGTTTTTCGGCAAGCACTTTAGGGTTAGTCTGCATGAACAGTTCGCGGTCGAACGACTCACCGAAGCGTTTTGCTGCTTTTGCAGCCTCTTTCTCCATTTTCTCTTCGTACTTTGCAATCTGCTCTTCAATAAGAACATCTGCACGATAGCGCTTCTTAGAATCTCTATTGTCGATAAGAGGGTCGTTGAACGCATCCACATGCCCCGACGCTTTCCAAATTGTGGGGTGCATGAATATTGCAGAATCTATTCCCACTATATTATCGTGCAACAGCACCATGCTCTGCCACCAATAGTTTTTTATATTATTTTTGAGCTCTACACCCATCTGACCATAGTCGTACACTGCACCAAGGCCATCGTAAATATCACTTGAGGGGAACACAAAGCCATACTCCTTGCAGTGGGCCACTACTTTTTTGAACACATCTTCTTGAGCCATTGTTATATTGTTTTATGTTGTTTATGCGAAATATTTTGCAAAGTAAAGCATTTTTTGGCTAAAAACCTTGCGCTTAAGAGAGTATAATTACAAAAAATAGTGAAAGAAAAACAGAAAAACGGCAGAAAAGGCAAAAAAGCGACACTCAATCCTAAACAGAGAATACCGCTTTCAAACAAAAGAGAGACAAGTTTTGCACTTTTCGCTTATTTTCCGTATCTTTGAGGCAGATCTCGAAGATAAGCCTGCACTCGCTGCAAAATAATAAAGCAAGCTTTATTTATTTCGCTCGTTTGTTACTATCTTTGAGATAAATCTCGAAGATAAGCCTGCACTCGCTGCAAAATAATAAAGCAAGCTTTATTTTATTTCGCTCGTTTGTTACTATCTTTGCGAGAAACGTGCGAGAGGAGACTGCAATCGCACATTATTCAACCACTTTCGACCGAACAAAAACAAGCAACCACCAATATGGACGAGAATATATACGACGATAATATCGAAGAAACCGACGCAACGATGCACACCGACGAGGAGATGCCCGAGGAGCAACACAGCAACTACACGCCGCCACAGGACACCTCTCCCACACATAAACTGACCGGAATGTATCAAAATTGGTTCCTCGACTACGCATCGTATGTTATCTTGGAACGCGCAGTTCCCCACCTGAATGATGGTTTAAAACCCGTACAACGCCGTATTCTGCATGCAATGCGCGAGCTCGACGACGGGCGCTACAACAAAGTGGCAAACGTGGTTGGACACACCATGCAATATCACCCGCACGGCGATGCCTCCATAGGCGGCGCACTTGTGCAAATGGGTCAAAAAGACCTTCTCATCGACTGCCAAGGAAACTGGGGCAACATACTCACAGGCGATTCGGCAGCAGCCCCCCGATACATAGAGGCACGCCTCTCCCATTTTGCCCACGACGTGGTGTTCAACCCCAAGACCACCGAATGGAAACTATCATATGACGGGCGCAACAAAGAGCCTATCACACTGCCCGTAAAATTTCCCCTTCTGCTGATACACGGCGTGGAAGGCATTGCCGTAGGTCTATCATCGAGAATACTGCCACACAACTTCTGCGAAGTGTGCGATGCAGCCATCTCCTATCTCAATAACGAGAGCTTCACACTATACCCCGACTTTCAAACAGGCGGCAGCATAGACATTTCGCGCTACCACGACGGCGACCGCACAGGGCGCGTGCGCATACGTGCAAAAATCTCAAAATCCGACGATGGAAAAACACTCACTATAACCGAAATACCCTTTGGAAAAACCACCCCTACGGTCATAGAATCCATACTGAAAGCCGTAGACAACGGCAAGATAAAAGTACGTAAAATAGACGACAACACCTCGGACAAAGTAGAGATACTGCTGCATTTAGCCCCCGGTGTATCATCTGACAAAACCATCGACGCACTATACGCATTCACCGACTGCGAGGTCAGCATAACCCCCTGCTGCTGCGTAATTGACAACCAGACACCGGTATTCCTCACCATAAGCGACATTCTGCGCCGCTCGGTAGACAACACAAAAAATCTGTTGCGCAAAGAACTTGAAATACGCAAAGGCGAGCTTCTTGAACAACTGCACTTTGCCTCGCTCGAAAGCATCTTCATTGAAGAGTGCATATACAAAGACAAAGAATTTGAGCAGGCACCTGACATGGAGAGCGCCCTCACGCACATAGACACCCGTCTCACCCCCTACAAAAAAGACTTTATACGCGAGGTGACGCACGACGACCTGCAACGTCTGATGGAGATAAAAATGGCACGCATACTTAAGTTCAACAAAGACAAAGCCGAAGAACTTATAGCCCGCCTGAAAAAAGAGATAGCCGAAACAGACAAACAACTGAGCAACATGGTGGCAGTGACAATAAAATGGTACACCATGCTCAAAGAAAAATACGGTTCACGCTTCCCACGTCTCACCGAAATACGAAACCTCGACACCATTGAGGCCGCCAAAGTGGTAGAAGCCAATCAAAAGCTCTACATAAACCGCGCCGAAGGATTCATAGGCACCTCACTGAAAAAAGACGAATTTGTAACCAACTGCTCCGACATCGACGACGTAATACTATTTTACAAAGACGGAAAATATAAAATAGTAAAAGTAAGCGAAAAACTATTTGTGGGCAAACACATCATACACATAGATGTGTTTAAGAAAAACGACAAACGCACCATCTACAATGCAGTATACCGCGACGGCACCAGAGGCATATACTACATGAAACGCTTCGCCGCCACAGGAATGACACGCGACCGCGAATACGACCTCACACAAGGGACAGAGGGTTCAAAGGTAATATACTTCTCGGCAAACCCCAACGGCGAAGCCGAAGTCATAAAAGTGCTTCTGCGTCCCAACCCTCGCCTGCGCAACACAGTAATAGAACGAGACTTCAGCACCATAGCCATAAAAGGACGACAATCAATGGGCAATATACTCACCAAAAACGAGGTGCACCGTATAAGCCTGAAACGCCACGGAAGCTCCACCCTCGGCGGACGCCACGTCTGGTTCGACCGCGATATACTACGCATAAACTTCGACAACCACGGCGAATACCTTGGCGAGTTCCATAACGACGAAAAGATACTCGTGATACTCAAAAACGGAGACTTCTACCTAAGTCCGATAGACCTTAACAACCACTACGAAGACAACATACTGATAATAGAGAAATACGACCCATCCAAAGTATGGTCGGCAGCCCTCTTCGACGCCTCACAGCAAGGCTACCCCTATATAAAGAGGTTCACCCTCGACGCCACACAACGCAAACAAAACTGCTTGGGCGACAATAAAGAAAACAGCCTGATATGGTTCTCGCAAACACCATATCCCCGTATACAAGTGATGTTCGGCGCAGGCGACAGCTTCCGCGAGCCGATGGTGATAGAGGTGGACGAATTTATTGCAACAAAAAGTTTCAAGGCACGCGGCAAACGTCTCACCACATTCGAAATAGACGAAATAATAGAGCTTGAGCCCACACGTCAACCAATAGCACCGGAGCCGGAGGAAGAGCCTTCAGAGAGCACAGCCACCGAAGCATCAATATCCCCCACGCAGCCAACCCTCTTCGACGCCGATGAAGAATAAAGCTCTGTATACATTGTTAATAATATTAGTGCAGTCACTCCACACGACTGCACTCAATGCCCAACGCTCCACCCCCACAGAACAAATAAACCCCTACCGAATAGTTGAGCGATGCACCCTCCATGGTATCAGCCTGCTCAACAACCTCGACACCTACCTATCAGGTTACAACTACACAGGAGCAGGTTACTACTTCAACCACGAAAATCTGCGCAACGCCCACACAGGCAACTACAATTGGAAATACCTCACCACCTTCAGCGCCACATTAGGATACACCAAACAGCAGAGCAACAGCCAATTCACCCTATTGGCAAGCAGATATTGGAGCGGCTACCATCCGTTCCGAGTGAGCAACCGCCTGCAACTATGGACAGGCGCACAGATTCAGCTTGCAGGAGGCGCCCTGTACGTACCGGCAAACGGCAACAACATGGTATCTGTGAAGATGCGCACAGCGCTTGCAGCAACAGGTATTGCAATATACCGCCTTCCCGTGAGACAACACACCATAGACCTACGCTACCGCATAGACATCCCCCTTGCCGGCATTATGTTCTCACCCGAATTCGGACAATCATACTACGAAATATTCGGCCTCGGGAACACCCACGGAGTAATAAAATTCGCCCATCCGCTTAACAGCCCATCGTGGCAACATACACTATCGGCAGATATTCCGATAGGCAACAACACTCTGCGCATAGCCTACACTGCCAACCTCTACCAATCAAAAGTAAACAGCCTGCGCACACACATCTACAATCACTCCTTTGCCATTGGATTTGCAAAAACCATATACAAAATCAAGCGCAAAGACTCCATGAAAGCATATAGTCCACTCCTATGAAAAGACTTATACAATACATTGTTGCAACACTGCTGTCGGCATGCTCGATGAGCTGCATCGAGGAGGACAATTTTGAAAACTCCCCAATAGGAAACTTTGATGCACTGTGGAACATCATCGACCAACGCTACTGCTTTTTTTCGTACAGCGAAAAAGAATTCGGCCTCGATTGGAATAACATTTATCACAAATACCGTCCACTGATTGAAAAATCAAACACAGGATTAGAACAGTTCGACATAATGGGAAACATGTTGCGCGAACTGCGCGACGGACACGTAAACCTGACATCAGAATACGGCACAACATTCTATTGGGACTGGAAGCTCAATCACCCCATAAACTTCAGCGACAGCATACAGCGCAACTATCTTGGAGCCAACTTCAGAGTGAATAGCGGAATACAATACACCATACTGCCGGACTCAAATGCCTATGCCTATGTGGGCAGCTTTGCATCCAACTTTGGCAACGGAAACATAAGCGCCATGATGATGAGCATTTCAAAATGTCGCGGCCTCATACTCGACATACGCGAAAATGGCGGAGGGATGCTCACGTCGGCCGAGGAACTTGCATCACACTTCACAAAAGAGAAAATACACACAGGCTACATACAACACAAAACCGGCACGGGACACAACGACCTATCGACACCCGAAGCGATACACCTTGAGCCATCCGATGGCTCCATTTGGTTGCGCCCCGTTGTGGTACTCACCAACCGCGGCGTATACAGCTCGGCCAACTACTTTGTGATGCTGATGCGCGAACTTCCCCACGTTCTTATTTTGGGCGACCGCACAGGAGGCGGCTCGGGCCTACCACTGAACAGCACACTACCCAATGGCTGGGGCGTGCGCTTCTCGGCCTGCCCTATATTGGATCGTCAAGGCAAAATAACAGAATTCGGCATAGACCCCGATACAATAGTACACATAACCTCCGAAGATTGGAACAGAGGACACGACACAATGATAGATGCAGCCGGCATGCTCATCAACCGCTTTTACGAACAGCTGGAGAACGAGAATAAAGAGTAGCAGAAGCAAACGACAAGCCGTAATAACGGGCATGAAAACAAAAAAGAGCGCCTACTAATCTAAACAAATCTTCCCGTTTATACCGTCCAAGAAAAAAAATACAAAAAAGGGATTATAATTCAAAAAAATATACTACCTTTGCACAGAATTAAAAAACTGAGCGCGCCTGTGGCGAAATTGGTAGACGCGCCAGACTTAGGATCTGGTGTTTTGCGACGTGTAGGTTCGAGTCCTATCAGGCGCACGATGAGACAAAAGAGGATAATTCGAGAGAATTTTCCTCTTTTTTATTTTTGTAATTTCCTCGCTACCCTAATATGAAATAAAAAATAATTGCAAAAACCCCGAATCAGTACTAATATATAATATCGTACTATCTGATAATAAACCACAAATATTTTCACGACAAACAGATTGCAAAGCCAAAGATTACCGTTAATAGGACAAAATAAATTAATAAACTGTAAAATTATATCTAAAGAAATATAAAACAACAGCAAACCATTATCCCGAACAACAAAAACATTATCTTTGCAAACCCAACGACAAAACAAAATTCGAATGAAAGAGATACAAACAAAAGTAATCACCACAATACTGACAGCCATAAGCATATTTATATACACCTGCACACTTATAAGTTGCACAGGAAACAACACAGTAGAAAAAAACACCGAAAAAGCACTCCCCGACTCAACAATCTGCCACAAAAGCACAAAAACCAAATATGGCCTGCCCATTGAAGAGTACGATATTACATACGACACAATGAAGCCACGGCAGACATTGGCAGAAATGCTTATGAGACACGGATTTACGGCACAGCAGATTTATAAGTTCACCCAATATCCCGACAGCATATTCAACGTGCGCCGCATGCGCCCCGGGCAGATATATGCCTTTATAAGCGAAAAAGACAGCACATCCGCCATGCGCTACTTTGTTTATGAAGAAAGCCCGAAGACCTATATAACCTTCGATATTACAAACAACTGCCACCCTACACGCAATGAAAAGCCATCCGAGTGGCGTCAAGGAGAGGCTGCCGGCAAGGTAAATTCATCGCTGTGGGTAGCCATGCAAGAGAATGGCGCCTCGCCGCAACTTGCAGTGATGCTGTCACATATTTTCGGATGGTCGGTCGACTTTTTCGGTATTCAAAAAGGCGACGAATTTCGCCTGATTTACGAACAAGAGTATATCGAAGAGAAACCCCTTAACAGCTATCGCATAGTGGCAGCATCGTTCTGCGCATCCGACAGCCTTGTCTACGCAATACCTTTTACACAAGACGAAGAAGAACTTTACTATAATGCCGATGGCAACAGCCTTGAGGGAGCATTCCTAAAAGCACCGCTCGACTACTACCGAATATCATCGCGCTTCTCAAACAGCCGCTTCCACCCTGTACTAAAACGCTACCGCGCACACCATGGCGTTGACTATGCAGCACCCAAAGGAACTCCGGTGTATGCCATCGGCAACGGCAAGGTAATAGCAAAAGCCTATCAAGCAGGTGGCGGCGGCAACTACGTGAAAATACGCCACAACAGCACCTACGTTACCACATACATGCACCTGTCACGCTTTGCGAAAGGACTCAAAGTGGGCGACGCCGTGAAACAAAAGCAAGTAATCGGCTACGTTGGCTCCACTGGAATATCCACAGGGCCGCACCTCGACTTTCGTGTACACGAAAATGGCAAACCCATAAATCCGCTAACCATAAAATCGCAACCCAAAAAGCCCATCAGCGAGACTAACAAGGCAGCCTTTGCCGCTGTATGCGACTCACTTGTCAAACGACTGAAGAATATTCAGATAACCCAAAAACCGATAGAAGAACAACCTTTGCAAGCAGATATTGCAAAGAGAGAGAGCAACGCTCCACAGTCGTAAAGGCTCACTACTCAACAACAAGTTTCTCTTTTCCCACAATATACACCCCGCGTGAAAGCCCCTTGACAGCTTCGGCAAAAGGAACAGCACGACGCACACACCTGCCCGATAGACTGTATACGCTAACAATCCTATCGCCACCACTCACCGGAGCCACTCCGGTCTCTGAAGATGGAGCCTTTGCATATATACTCACACTTTTCTGACCGGACTTATAGCACGAGAATATATCAGCCGAAGAATTATATTGCAAAAGGTTACGCGCCTTGTCGCCCTGCGCTGCAATCTCGGCCTTCCCATCGGCGCTGATGACAATCCTCCAACTTGCATTTGCATCTATAAAATCTTGTGTACGCAGATGATTATTACTGTTAGATGCAGCATACAGATATCCATTGCCTACACTAAGAGCAAAGCCCAAACCCGAGTAGCCACTCTCGAGTACTATCTTTTGCACATCGGGTGAGAGGGAGACAATCTCGTTCCCCGAAATTTCCACAGCCGCCACACCCCTGTTGTTAGCCCTTTGCTCGGTGCTCATAGCCACGTTCTCGTACACAAAAATAATTGTATCACCAAGCGTAAGATTCTCGGCATCAAGCACCATGGTATATTTATCGGGACTTAAAAGACTCTCTCCACCGGTGTTTCCGCCCTCGCTGCCGCCGTCGCCATCCCCACCGGCAACATTACCGCTGCCGGCCTGATTACCACTGCCATCCTCGACATCGCCATAAAGGTGAAAAGAGAAATCGACAGAGTCGCCCCACACAAAATCGGCAAGACGCGGATAATCTATAAATGGATTCCTGTTGCCCTGTATAGCATAAACCGCATTGTTACGTGCAATCTCTTTTTCGCTCACCGGATCCTGTGCATGCCATTTTAGAAGCAGTTCCACAGCCCAAGGCTTCAGCGTGGGATATTCGCTCTTCTCGTAGCACATCCATGTATATTTCCACGTAAGATTCTGATAACAAGTGAACATATACATATATGTGCGTGCAAAGTCGCCCTTATAACAATCGGCAGGCTCATAAGCATTCTGACTCGTACCGGCTATCACAGCCTTTCCAACACTTGAAACACCGTTTGTCCATGTAACGCTCGACAGTTTGGCAAGCGGATAATTGCTCTTCTTGGAATTTGCCTCTTGGTCGGAGGGATTGAGGTGATGCAGGTCGTGATAGGCATTATTCTCTGCTCCTCCCCACCAACTCTTTGCAACACAGTGCTCGATATTCATTCCGTCGACAGCCTCACCTTTGGCGCCGAAATATCTAACCTCCGAAGAGTACATATCAGCCACACGACGCTTCTCTCCCGGGATAAAGTCGGTTGTATAGAAAGCGCCCCACGTGGCATTTACTCCCGAGCCATACTCCACTGTGCTCATCTTCTTAATAAGATTATGCAACGCCATCTTCAACTGCTCGCCACCCCCTACACCCTCAATGGATGAATAATATGACTTTGCATCTTGGGCCAAAAGAAATCCCACACTTGCAAACATCATATAAACAGAGAGAATAAAAATCCTTTTCATCATTTTTCTTTTATAATAACTTTCTACAAAGTTACGTTTAATCTCCGTAAAATCTAACGAATGTGGGGAAATAATGATGGAAAATCTCTTACCCTATGATAGGCAAGCCACACTGATTCGCAGCCAACAACATATAGTCTCCATCACCTTGATAGTAAAGTACAGGCAACATCTCATTCGGAATATACTCATGCACCATGCAGAAGTTACATTCATGCTGTATAGCCAAAGCATCACGCATATCCGTTTCACAAATAGGCGAATCACGAAAAATAAAGTTGCGGAAGGTTCGTCTATCCTTCAAGTCGGAACTATCAAAGATGGGATAAGGTTCGTATATCTCACCAACATGAATATCCGCCTGCCTTTTGCGTTCTTGAGAAGTACAATATATCATACCGGGAAGCCCCTCTCTACAAGTCATTTCACAATGATTTATGACATCGTTCAAACCATTAAAAGTGCACCCACTAATAGTAACCTCGTCTTTTATATGATAACACTGAATGTTGTACTCTGCAATATGCCCATTATTGTTGTTCCACCACTCACGCAAACAATTGATAGAAGTTGTGTCGCCACTTAATTCGGGAGCCTCCTCCAGCAACTTCGCTATAAGCGATTCCATGCCATGCTCACGCAAATAATTTCGATAGCAAATATTATACTGCACTATATCTGTTATCATATAAGAAAAATCACAATATTTCACATACATGAAATGTCTGTAAGCCTTTTGCAAAGACCCAAAATGTCTGTGCTCGTAATTGGGGAAACAAATTCTTGCCATGTTGCTATACATTTAAAAGTTATATTTAGAAAAAAGGTGTGCCAAAACTTTTTGACACGCCTTCCATAATTCTCAATTATCTACACTGTTATTTATTCCGATATTTTGTAGTAATTATAAACAATACTCCTTACATCACCGTATGGCGATGAATAAACGTTCACACTATCATTTATACACCTCTCTACAAGAGACCTCATATCCTGTGAGGTGGGATTCACCGAAGCCGGCATAACATATAATATTGCCTTAACAGCCAAAGCCTCATTTATCAAAGTAGCCAGACCTTTAACAATCTCAAGTTTGTCGTTATTGCTAACACCATCATTCTCCTTGAAACGTGCATCATCTTTCAGGGCAATAATCTTTTCAAAAACTTTGTCAAATTCGGCCTCGGTGGTACACGAAACAACTTGAGACGACAGCTCATTCATATACTCCACTGCACTCTGCTGCTCTGACGAACAGGAGAGAAATAACAGTAACATTGCAAAATAAATCTTTCTCATTATATACATAAATTAATTGAGACAATCTCCGATTTGAATTTATTAAATAAAACCTCCATTTCAGAACTATCAGATATACAACTTTGTAGCGATCTATAACCAGCAATAGCAATACCTCCCGTAATTGGCACAGAGAAACCACCTGTTAAAAGTGCAGCTAAACCAGCCAATGCTCCACCACCAAAAGATAAAATATCTCTTCTATTTTCCTCCCACCATGTGCGTGAATATTGAGTATTAGCTACTGTGTTTTTTATACTTTTAACTAAATTATATTCACCAAGAAACCAATAACACACCATCTCGCCTAAATACGCATATAGCTTAAATATACACTCATCCTTATTAGCTGCAACATGGAATAGATTTACAAGTCTAAGTAAATCTTCACGATACACATTCTGCATTTGTTTAAGTTGAAAGGCTGAATTTAATGCTTCATTATAGAAGATTTTGGAATTATCTGCAACCAAGCCATACCGTTTTCCGACTTCAAGAAAATTATTTAAACCGTCTTGTATAGATTTATTTAGAAAAATCTGTGATAAATTTGTTTCTAAATTTTGCATAGTATTTTTAGTCTACATATTCTTTATATCATTTACCCCTTTGCAATTGAACAATACTGTTACAGTACTTCAAGATAAGCTTTATATAAACACATATGGCGTTATAGTATTGATTTGAGCTTTTAATACTGTAACGTTACGCTTAAAGATTAAAAGAAGTGTCACATTTAGGACAAACTGTTGTACTTTTAATTGTATAATGTCCGCAAACTGGGCATCTTATTGCCTTATATTCATTCAAAATCTGTTCATATTCACCACTATCCACCCATTTTTTTAACTCTAATGCTCTTATTAGCACCCAAGGATGATCGTTATATACCGCATTCAAAACTTTTTCAAAAGCCTTATCAGTAAAAGATAAATCCTTTTGTAAAGATTCAGCTTCTTTTAAAAAAGATTCAACATTTATCTTATCAAAATATTTATGAGGTACACCTGACATCTTTATTATAGCTCTTAATGCAGCATTGACATCTTGGCAAGCCAATAAACCGGCACGATCTGCCGTAAATTCAGACATTCTTGACCAACGTGTTAAAGCCAATACAAAAAGTTCCGGGACTGAGCCAATAATAGGTATATTACTAATAGATGATGTAAGTACTTTTGCTAAAGTGTGATATATAACATGTTTACTTTTTATATGTCCTAATTCATGACCTATAACAAACGTTTGCTCCATATCATCCATAAGATCAATAACACCCGTATTTAGAACCATCATTGTCGTATCTCTGTAACCCCATGTATAACCATTTATATTATATCCCCATTCTAAATATACACGAGGCACATCATCAATATTCAGAATTGATATAGCATCATCCATTAATTGATTCAATTCCGGACATGTTTCTTTTGTTACATGAAAATTACTGGCTTTTCGAACAACATAATCAGCCTTTACTCCATTCCAATCCATAAAAGACTTAATTATACTTTCAAAACAGCTAAAACCTTTTAAAACCTTTAACGTTTCCCTATCCTCTGGATGTTCATATGCGTTGGCTTCCATTTTACATAAACGTATTCTTTCCATAATTTATTTAATAATGTATAAGACTAATAATACAATAAACGATATTCCTAAAATAATAGAGAAGAATTTAAATTTCATAAGTTCTCTCTTCATTTCAGCTGAGATTCTATCTGACATAGATTCAGATGATACCAAATCGGCTTTTAGTATCTTTATTTGGCGTTCTGATTCTTGCAAGTTTCCCCTTAGATGTTCTATTTGTTTATTCAACAAATCATTATTAACACTCAATGCCCCATTTTCATGTTTATTGCTAGATAGATTAATGGTATTCTGCTTTAAATCATCTCCTATATGAACATCCTCCGTTTCTTCACTAGAATCCGATGATGAACCTTTCGATATATCTTCCTGAGAAGGCAAATCCTGCGAAACAGTTTCAATTCGTTTTGATGATTCCTTTCCCGGGATATTTGCATCTATAAGCCACACAATATGTTCAGTTCTATTGCATTCTGCCTTTTCCACTTCTTCCTCAGAGAAACCTATATTATTCATTACCAAGCGACTACTTTTGTTCACATATAATAGTTTTTCATTATTTCTAGACAATATCTTTAATGCCATATCAGAAAAACCTTTTGCATAACAAGAATTTAATAAATCATCTAATAAATGAACATTACACCTTACAAACTGTCCATCTGCTGCCATTACACTGTCAAAACATTTTGACAATGAATCCGAAAATATTTTGTCGTATTGCAAACGATAAAACAAAATCTTCCATAATTCTTCTACATTTTTACTCAAAAAAACAATTTGCAAAGATATTGGTCTTCCAAATTCATCAATTCTTCGATGCTCCGGTAGGTTATTTAGAGATAGAATATAAAGTTCTTTCTCACATGCCATACATATCTCATACTGCGAATGAAGCATAAGACCTCTAAGAATTGGCATTGATTTATGAACAGGCTCTGCATAGTTCATTAATATAAATTCTTCACAATCAGAAATTATACATTCAAACCAATGATAGCCAGAACAATTCTTATTAAGATAGATCTTCATGGTATTTTAATTTATTTAATAAATAAATCTGACATTTCATTATCAAGATTATTGTGAATTACATTAACGTTTGTTCCTAGTTTATTATCATTCTTCATTTTTAATACAGCTTGACACATCGCTTGAAGTTGGCGTGTATCATCAAAAAAACTTTTCCCTAGGAGAAATTCTATAATTTTTCCAAATAAGCCTCCTCCTACTTTACTATTGAGCAATTCATTAATATTTACACCAAAATCATCAGCAATCTGCTGTACCATAAATTGCACTATCTCAAAGAAAAGTAGTTCACAATTTTTAGGAGCATATTCTCCTACTGATTTAAACCATGCGTAAGGAATAGGACGATCTTTTCGATAACAAAAAGGATAGTAAGGAAGACTTACAACATCTATCAAAGTATCGCCTCCTTTTAATTGGTAATCCATTCCTGTTTTTGCAAGTATTACAACATCTTTATTATCCTCATCCATTTCACACCTTGTAAAATAACATTCATCGTTGTTATCTGCATCAAAGACTGCACTATCCTCAACCCTTACATCGTTGTACTGAAATTTTGTATTTATATCATATTTAAGGACCTTCATTTTATCCGGCGACGTATGATGATCAAATTCCAAACCACCAATTGTTTCCACAGGCATTATCATTACTTTCGTTCGCGATTCCTTACTTTTACATACTGCGATTGATTCTGAATATACCAATTCTATCTGACTTACAATTTGCTTCATATATTCAGCAGAATTTTCCGAATCATGTAACCATCTTTCACATTTGATAGGAACAAATATGACCATTTTAATTGGATTTATGCCTAAATCGTCCTTTTTGCAGTTAATACCCAAATTCTGCACTGCGTCAATCAATGAATCTGTACAATTTATTTCATTATCCCAACCATAATCATTTTTTTTCTTTGCTAATAATAACGCAGGAGTATCGACTGCAACGATAAGTATCTGACAGTCTTTTGCTATTTCACAAACTTTTCCATAATCAGAGGATTTACTTTTAAAAGATTCTCCTGCAACATCTATAAATGTTAAATCAGTAGGAGAAACCTTGGAATAATTCGAATAGCCTAATTCAAATGTGTAATTAAACATACCTTGACTTCCTCTAAGAGTTCCCATTCTGGTAAATCCGGCTTTTGATCCTAAAAGATTCTTCATGCCATTTACACTTTCAATAAGAGTATCTTGTTCATTTTCCTCCTGTGTCTTATCTCTAAGTGTAAATCCATAGTTTGTTACACTCGTCCTAAGACTATACATACTTGCCAAAATTGATGTTTTCCCGGAGCGTGAAGCTCCGAACATCATAACTTTAATTCCACCCATAAATACTTATTTTTAATCATTCTTAGAATAAAATAGCTCTTCTCCACAAAGAATTTTATATCCATTACCTTCCTTAATACGCAACTTATCAATCTTTACCATTTCTAAAAGGAATTTCTCATTATTGTTAAAAAAATCAGAAAATGTTTTAAACATCGCCCCAAAAAGACCTACGCTATTTCTATAGCGTTTATACTTATGTGCAACAAAACTAAGCAAATAGAATATGGGCTGAGCACAAAACTTTGGTGAATACTTTGCTTGACTGCCATCAGAAGTTATGCCATCATAGAAGCGATATTTAGCTACATGCAAATTCTCTACAAGCTCAAATTTATCAAAGGTAACACCTCCAACTGTTAGTATCGGAGCAATAACAACAGCTACATTATCTTTTTTTTCAAGTATTTTTATCATAGTATCATATATTGAGATAATTTTCTCAGTCATCTCCTCAGATCTATCGTTGCGTTTATTCCCACTATACAAGTCTAAATATTTTTCGCATTTTAATGGAACAAGCATTACTAGTTTATTCTCAAAAGAATCGATGTTTTCCGTTATAAACTTTGTAGTTAATGTAACCTGATTCTTTTCCTCATTATAAACAGCATTTTGTTCCATAAGATATGGAGTATCTATCGCAATTATAACGATCTCCGACTCTTCAATTTTTTTGGAAACATAATTCGGCTCACTTATCAGTTTTTCGCCTGGGTAATCCGTTACGATTAAGTCTACACAAGGAGCATTATCTATAAGACCTATTTCAAAATAAAAAGGCTCTTCTCCTTTAGATGCAGGAATAGCTGCAATATCTCTTCTATAAGTAAATGCATCCGACAAATACTCTTTAAGCACCTCGAGATTTTTTTTTGTTTCTTCTTTTGCCTGTAACTTTATTGACGTTCCGGCAAATCCTTCAAAACTACGCGAATTATTAAAAATAGCGGCCAGCACAGATGTTTTACCGACACCACGGGCACCCAACATGCAAGCATTAAGACTCAAGTGAGAATTTCCTTTCTTCTGAACGTATTTTCCTAGTTTTTCTATTAATCCCATACTAACCTTATTTATATTAATGTAAAATACGACTGTTCGCAATATGTATTCAACTCATTATTTAAATTTATAACTTTACCTGTGGCATTGGCCAGATTCTCCTGCAATTCGAATTCTTCACCCCAAATTATTGTTGCATATTCAGAATAAAAATCTTTCAAACAATCTCCATCGTTAGTATTGATTAATTCTTTCATAAACGTATTTGCCATACACCATACTAATAAATTCGGCATCGAGGTGTCTGATGTCTTATCGCTGTTAAATAGAGAAATTTCATCTGTAATTCCAAATTCAGCATAGAGTTTTGTCCTCAAAGAACGGACTGAGCTTCTAATCTTTTGCCAAATAAATTCAGCTCCATCATTTATTGAATAGTTCATAGGGAATTGGACATCTGTGTTTTGCAACGTTAGGCATGCCATTATACACTTGGAGTATAAGAATCCCTCTATATTCATTTGAAAATTTATAACAGATTTTACAGCAGAGGACAATTCTTTATGTTCATTCAATTTCTCTTTACAAAAAGCATGTAACCAATCTATCGAAGGCTCCATATTCGAAATTGTTTTAAGTTTAAGACAGCCCAACTTTCCCTTATCAAACAGAATTAGCGCTATATCATTTTGAACTTTTTCTTTTACTTTTGATATCGCAGAAGCACTAACCTCCTTAAATGAGGAAAGTATTTTTGCTGTGACATCATCACAAAAAGAGTGATATACGCTATCTAAATGTTCGCCTTCCATACTCAACATTCTTTCTATAATAGTCTCTTGCGAAGGGACGAATCCAAGTATACCACTTATTTGAGGTTTAATTTCATTAATTATATCACCACAAGGTAATTTAATATTCTTGTACAAACCGTCAACATACAATTTCAATGCATGTCTTAATTGTAAAGATTTATAATTTTGTCTAAATGTTTTTTCAAAATTGGGATTAGAAACCTTTATTTTATCAAGGGAGGCTCTTATCTTCTCACAAACACTATTGTATTCATAATAAAGACTTTTTGCCATATCATCACACTGAAGCATGAAACTACGGTCAATATCATCTATATTATCTTTTATAATATCAAGAACAGGCCTTAGCATATTTTCACGTACATCTTCCTTGTCTGCATTATCTATATACATGCAATATGCTAATGACTTTTTAGCGCCATCATCTCCAAATTCCTCATCCTTTACATTCTCATATACACTTTTATATGTGCCTTGATACACATTAAATTCTGTTTCAGTCTTAAATTGTTCACGCCCTAAATGATTAAGATTCAAAGATATCCATTTTTCCGGGCTATATCTTTTTAGCTTGGAATAAACTCTATCTAGTACATCTGAATCAACTTTAGGTATTGCATTTATACCTTCACGAGGAATTAATATATTGAAAATAGCAGTATCAGTATCATTTATTAGAACATCGTACATTTTAAGTTCATCAGCCTCACCTGTATATTTATTTCCGAGTCCAATTGTATCCGTCAAGACAATTTTCCGTGCATCCTCATATTCAAATTTAGTTTTTATATATGCAGATTTAACTGCAACAAACTTATTAAAAAGGATTTTTGTTACATTACCTTCTTTTTCTTTCTCATAACAGCTATAATGGTTAGGGAGCACTTCACCGTCATCCATCAATCTATATTTAGCAACATATTCGATAACACGACTCTTATCCGTAAATATACGAGGAGCACTCTCAGAAAAGCAATCTCTATAGTTTTCTATATGTTTTAGATAATCATTATAAAAAGTTTTAATTCTATTATCTTTTGATAAAACTATTGCCTGACAGTTTTTATATGTAGCAAGTTCTTCTAAAGAATTCACGTAAACTTTCTCACCCAAAATTTCACTTAACAAATTGCTTACTGAATCTAGGAATTCTCCAATAGTATAATACTCTACTTCCATTTGAAACGGACCATCATAATTTTCAATGATAGATATAGCACCTGTACAATCGGTTGAGCTTGATGTTGGAATGACATCGTCACCTAAGTTGGATACAGATTGTAAGAATTTACTTTTTCCTTTTCTTGCATATCCGATTAAGGCAATTTGAATACTTTTGCGAGAAAAACGTTTTTCTAAGCGTTCCAATTCCTTTTTAAAATTCTCGATTCTTGTCAATATCGTAGTCAGTTCCAAATCTTTTATAGTAGATGCTACCTGTGGTACCTGCTCCAATAAAATATTGTTAACTCCCAGTTTTTCTTGTTCCAAGATTTCTTGTTGAAAATTCTCCAATCCTTTTACAACTTTCAGTATATCACTTATAAATTGTAATTTCTGCTTTATTTTAGGCAAACGTTCAGTTTCGCGTTTCTTAATAATCTCTTCAATTTTTTGTGGAATTGTCATTGTATTCATAGTGATTTATTGTTTTATGTTATTTTAATTCATTACCAACGTAATCCCATTACAGCCCTCTTCATTTCTTCGTAATGCTTTTTATTATAATCTAAATTTGACTGATGCTCTCCAACCATACCTATAATATTAAATAAATAAATTAATACATCCCATTAACAGTCCCAACAAAGCACCAAGCCATATAATTGCTTTAAGTTCCTTATTCATAATTTTAAAAATAAGACTTTCGGTCTCCTTTACATCCATCTCATTGATTTTTGATTCAATGATAGAGGATATATCAATAGTTTCCAATATCTTAGGCAGATGTTCAGATATTATTGTTTTATATGCATTCATTATAAAATTTAAAGTCTGATTTATCTGTTCTTCTCTTCCAGACAATAGGTCTTTAATCGGTATGGATAGGAAAATTTCTATTTCGCTGTGTATTGTTTTATTAATAATACCGGGGCCGTTTTCTACCAACATCTGGTTAATATTTTTCGTAAGATATTTTTTTGCAGGTGTTTCAATAATGGATGCGATTTCTCCCCATAAAGAATTACCCACTAAAGATTTAAGAACCTTGGGTATGTCTAAATTCAAGCCCTCGATTCTTAATTTTGACGCCACATGATTGACAACAATTTCGGAAACGGTCTCACCTATATTTATATTTTCAAGTGAAACAGATATTTGATTACTCAATTCCCTCTCTATATTATTCTTTATATTTTGCAGTTCTTCGTCGGTCAAATAATGAAGCAGAAATTCTTTCACACTTTCGCTATTCGACTTTTGAGTTGCCACAAAATCATTCAACAATTTTTCTATTTTTTGCAGCATCTCTTCAGATAGCAAATTCTTCTCCAACACGTCGATACTCATAAGGTTTTCACTTATGGCACCGGCAATGGCATTAGCTATTCGGCCTTTTTCTTTCGGTATAATTCCCGGTGTAAATGGTATTCTGAAACCAAACAGATACTTTACCTTATGCGGACGAAATAACATTCTTATGGCTATATCGTTTGTTATATAGCCTATGACACCTCCAACTAATGGAGTAACTAAACATTGTATAATATCCATAATTATATATTTTTTTATTCGTCTCTTGATAAGAGACAAACCGCAAAGTGCTACGCACTGTATTTCAATCATATAATTATAGACTCAATGGATATTTGCTAATCAATTAAATATTATTTTGATATTTTTACGATTTATTTTGAGAAAGAAACCTTTTGTTAAAATATTTTATATATATTTGCCATGTTCGGTTTGTCTCTTATCAAGAGATTGCTGATTTTGCTAAACATCTCATAGCGAATTTAGAATCATACTATTAGCTTTATCCACTACTGCCGTATCAAGCGAAGCCAAATAAATCTGCGTTGTCATTTCCGAATCGTGCCCCATTCCCTCACTTATTACTGATATAGGTACATTCTTATTCTTTGCCACACTTGCCCATGAATGCCTTGCTACATACATTGTCAATGGCAGTTGAACACCCGCCATCATGCCAATCTCTTTGAGCTTACGATTAATGAGATACATTGCATTTTGATACTGCGTGCGTTCATCGCCATTCATCGGTTTTATGATTGGCAACAAGTATTCCGATAGTGGATTATCGTACTTCGCTACAATCTCCTGCATACACTTTTCCCAACGAATAAAGAGTTGTTGCCCCGTCTTGCGTCTGCGATACGATAGCATGCCATTCGACAGGTCTTTCTTCTTGAGATACGCCATATCAATAAATGACATTCCACGAGTGTAGAATGAGAAGAGAAACATATCCCTTGCAAAGTCCAACGATGGTTGCAACGACAAATCTAAACTCTTAATCTGCTTGATTGCCTTTAATGGGATTGCTCGCTTTACTGTCTTGTCAATACCCGTATAAACGTACTTGAACGGATTTCGATTGATGGTCAAATTCTTTTCAACTGCACGATTATAGACCGCTCGGAGTATTCGCATATAGAACGAGGTGCTGTTTTTGGTCAATCCTCGACCTCGTAAATAAGCCTCATACATCAGCATTAAATCAGAGTCAATATCTTCCAACAGCACATCCTTATCCTCCCTGAATTGCATAAAACTTTTGAGCGTGCAACGGTAGGTTTCCGATGTGCGTTGCTTGCCCATCTGCTGCAATTGAGCAATAATACCCTGCATAAAATTGAATAGCGATTGCTCATCGGCTTGCCTTTGGAATGTAGAGATTATATCATCGGCAGTGTATTTTATTCGCTTATTCTCTAATTGGCTGATGATGGATTGCAGTCGTTTAATATCCCAACGCACACGTTTCTCGATTGATTGCAGATAGCTTTGTCGACCGTTATCGGTAACGATTATTACATTCCCGGCATCATTCCACTCGTGCATAAAGAGTCGGTAATCCGTCTTTAACTGACGGATTACACGATTTTGAATTATTTGAAAATAGATTGTTCCCTCCTTATTCTCATTTGTCGAGGGACGAAACTTCACCTTGATACTTGCCATAGACACATGGTTTTGATTCTCACAGTAGATTTTATATTGCACTCACTTAGTTTCGCTTCAACAATTCTTGTTTATATCATAATATGCTCGATAAATATGTTTCTCAAAATAATAAAATATATACCAACAACAAACAGGGCTGCATGCTGCAATAGATGTGCTTTACACTGCAATATAACAAAGAAAGTCTGCTCTCAAACAGTTCTCAAACAGCTCTTAAAAAATTCCGAAATAAAAATTAAACAGTTTCTTGGTTTTATCTTTTGTGTTTATTTTAAAATTATTTATATCTTAGCGCCATAAACCATATTTATTTGGAACAACACAACAAACAAGCATTAATTATGGACAAGCAGAGAGAGAGATTGTTCGGCGAGTTTTCCCCCGTCTCTACCGAAGATTGGAAAAACAAAATAGTCGAAGACCTTAAAGGTGCCGACTACGACAAGAAAATGATATGGAGAACCCCGGAGGGCTTCAATGTAAAACCTTTCTACCGCAGTGAGGATATTGAAGGATGCACAACAGCGCAACCGGGAGAATTTCCCTACACACGCGGAAACAAAGCAGACAACTGCTGGCACATAAGGCAAGAGCTCGGCACCGACGATGCAGAAGCAGCCAACAACAAAGCACTTAAAATGATAGAAGAGGGAGTAACCTCGCTCGGATTCTCAATAAAGGGCAAAATGGTGTCCGAAGAATTTATCGCCACACTGCTCAGAGGCATCGACCCACAGAAGATAGAATTGAACTTCCGCGTATGCATAAAACGCACACTCTATTTTGCAACCCTTCTGACAGAGTACTATAAAACACAAGGCTACGACCTTGCCAAAATAAACGGCGCAGTAGAGTACGACCCGATAGGTAAAGAGCTGGTACGCGGAAAAGTCATCGAAGATTATATAGAAAATATAAAACAGCTCATCGACACCCTGAGCGAAATGCCGAATGTGCGTTGCGTAACAGTCAACGCAACAGACCTATGCAACGGCGGAGCATATATAACACAAGAATTAGGCTACGCGCTTGCATGGGGAAACGAATATATGCAGGCAATGACCGATGCAGGCATCAATGCCGACACAGCCGCATCGAAGATAAAATTCAACATGGGAATATCGAGCAACTTCTTCATGGAGATTGCAAAATTCCGCGCAGCACGCACATTGTGGGCCAAGATTACAGAGCAATACTCTGCACAGCACGAAGCCTGCCGCATGAACATACACGCAACAACATCAATGTTCAACATGACACTTTTCGACCCATACGTGAACATGTTGCGCACACAAACAGAAGCAATGAGCGCCGCAATAGCCGGAGCAGACTCAATCACCGTGCTACCCTACGACAGTGTATATGAAACACCCACAGAATTTGCCGAGCGCATAGCAAAGAATCAGCAACTTATCCTGAAGCACGAAAGCCACCTCGACAAAGTGACCGACCCCGCCGGAGGTTCATACTACATAGAAAGCCTTACGCGCTCCATTGCAGCAGAGGCCTGGAAACTGTTCCTCGCCACAGAAGCCGAGGGAGGCTTCCACGCAGCAGTAAAAGCAGGCAGCATACAAAAGAGCATAGGAGAGAGCGGAGACAATCGCCGCATGGCACTCGCCAAACGTCGCGAGATACTGTTGGGAACCAACCAATATCCCAATTTCAACGAAACATCAGACGGGCACGACCCTCTGCAAAAATTCTGCTGCTGCGGAAAACCCGAAGAGCACCGCGAAGGCACCCTCTTCATGGGCCGCCTGGGCACAGAATTTGAGAATTTGCGCCTGGCAACAGAAAAGAGCGGCAAACGCCCCAAAGCCTTCATGCTCACCATAGGTAACTTGGCAATGCGACAGGCAAGAGCACAATTCTCATGCAATTTCCTGGCCACAGCAGGCTACGAAGTGATAGACAACCTTGGCTTTAAGAGCATAGACGAGGGAGTGAAGGCCGCAATGCAGGCAAAAGCCGACATAGTGGTTATATGTTCGAGCGACGATGAATATGCCGAATATGCAATCCCCGCGTATGAGCAGATAAACGGAAAAGCAATATTCATTGTTGCCGGAGCACCCGCATGCAGCGAAGAGCTTAAAGCAGCAGGAATAGAGAATTTCATAAACGTAAGATCAAACGTTCTTGAGACACTGAAGGCACTCAACACCAAATTAGGAATCTAAACAATCACCGCCATGAGAAGAGATTTCACAAACATAGACATATTTGCGGCAACACAACAAACCGCAGCCACAGCCACATACAGCGACAGCGATGTATGGGAAACAGCCGAACATATAAACGTAAAACCCATATACACGGCCGAAGATCTTAAAGATATGGAACATTTAGAGTATGCAGCAGGACTTCCACCCTATCTGCGCGGCCCCTACTCGATGATGTATACATTCCGTCCGTGGACAATACGCCAATATGCAGGATTCTCTACCGCCGAAGAGTCCAACGCCTTCTATCGTCGCAACCTTGCATCGGGACAGAAAGGCCTCTCAGTGGCATTTGATCTTCCCACACACCGCGGTTACAACCCCGACAACAGTCGAGTGGTAGGAGACGTAGGCAAAGCCGGAGTATCCATCTGCTGCATGGAGAATATGGAGCAACTGTTCGACGGCATCCCCCTTAATAAAATGTCGGTGTCAATGACCATGAACGGAGCAGTGCTGCCTGTGCTCGCTTTCTACATAAACGCAGCACTCGAGCAAGGAGCCAAGCTCGAAGAGATGGCCGGCACCATACAGAATGACATTCTTAAAGAATTCATGGTGCGCAACACATACATATATCCGCCGGCATTCTCCATGCGCATAATAAGCGATATTTTCGCCTATACATCACAAAAAATGCCCAAGTTCAATTCAATATCAATATCGGGCTATCACATGCAAGAAGCCGGAGCATCGGCCGACATCGAACTTGCCTACACTCTTGCCGACGGACTCGAATATGTACGTGCCGGTGTAAATGCAGGCATCGACATTGACGCCTTTGCGCCACGCCTGTCGTTCTTCTGGGGCATAGGCATGAACCCCTTTATGGAAATTGCAAAAATGCGTGCCGCACGCATGCTCTGGGCAAAGATAATAAAGAGCTTCAACCCCAAAAACCCAAAATCAATGGCACTGCGCACACACTGCCAGACATCGGGATGGTCGCTCACCGAGCAAGACCCCTTCAACAATGTCGGACGCACAGTGATAGAAGCAATGTCGGCGGCAATGGGACACACACAATCACTGCACACAAATGCACTCGACGAGGCCATAGCCCTGCCAACCGACTTTTCGGCACGCATAGCACGCAACACACAGATATATCTCCAAGAAGAGACAAACATCTGTCGCGTAATAGATCCATGGGGAGGTTCATACTACATAGAGAGCCTCACGCAAGAGATTGCCCATAAAGCATGGAAGCTGATACAAGAGATAGAGGAATTAGGAGGCATGGCAAAAGCCATAGAAACAGGAATACCCAAAATGCGCATCGAAGAGGCAGCCGCACGCACTCAGGCACGCATCGACAGCGGTCGTCAGATAATAGTGGGAACAAACGCTTTCCGACTCGAAAAAGAGGAACCTATCGACATTCTTGAGGTAGACAACACCACAGTGCGCAAAGAACAATTGGAAGCATTGGAACGCAACCGCACCCAGCGCAACGAAGAAGCCGTAAAAGCGGCCCTCGCAAAAATAACAGAGTGTGCACGCAGCGGAGAGGGCAACCTGCTCGAATGTGCCGTAGAAGCAGCAAAAGTGCGAGCAACATTAGGAGAAATTTCAGATGCCTGCGAAGAGGTGGCAGGACGCTACAGAGCAATAATAAGAACAATATCGGGAGTGTATTCGACAGAGAGCCGCGACGACGAGAATTTTGCAAGAGCTTGCCGTCTGACAGAAGAATTTGCGAAGAGAGAGGGACGACGTCCCAGAGTAATGATAGCCAAGATGGGACAAGACGGACACGACCGCGGAGCAAAAGTGGTAGCCACCGGATATGCCGACTGCGGTTTCGACGTTGACATGGGCATGCTCTTCCAAACACCGGCCGAGGTAGCACGTCAGGCAGTAGAGAACGACGTACACGCAGTAGGCGTATCATCGTTAGCAGCAGGACACAAAACCCTTGTTCCACAGCTCATCGAAGAGCTCGACAAATTAGGACGAGGCGACATAATGGTATTTGCCGGCGGTGTAATACCTGCACAAGACTACGATTTTCTGTACCGTGCAGGCGTAGTGGGCATATTCGGCCCCGGCACCAGCGTGGCAAAAGCCGCTTGTGAACTTGTAGAAATCCTAATGAACAGAGACGAAGAATAAACAACAAATAATGATTGTTTGTATAGCCGAAAAGCCAAGTGTCGCCAAGGAAATCGCAGATATCCTTGGCGCACGTTCACGTAAAGAAGGTTACTATGAGGGAAACAATTATCAGGTAACGTGGACATTCGGCCACCTATGCACCCTCAAAGAGCCACACGACTACACTCCCATGTGGAAACGTTGGACCCTTGGCAGCCTGCCCATGATACCTCCCCGCTTCGGAATAAAATTGATAGAGGACAAAGGCATTGAAAAACAGTTTGCCATAATAGAAAAACTGATGCAAAATGCCCGGCTCATTGTAAATTGCGGCGATGCAGGACAAGAGGGAGAGCTGATACAACGATGGGTGATGCAAAAAGCACTAGCAAAATGCCCTGTAAAACGCCTGTGGGTGTCGTCGCTCACCGAAGAGGCCATACGCGAAGGATTCTCCAATCTGAAAGACCAATCAGAATACCAACCACTGTACGAAGCCGGGCTGAGCCGCGCCATAGGCGATTGGCTGTTGGGCATGAACGCCACACGCCTCTACACCCTTAAATACGGGCGCGACAGACAGGTACTCTCGATAGGACGCGTACAAACCCCCACCCTTGCACTCATCGTAAAGCGCCATTTTGAAATATCCGACTTCACACCCCAACAATATTGGGAACTTAAAACCCTATATCGCGACACAGTATTCAACGCAGCCGAAGGCAAATTCAACAGCAAAGAAAAAGCCGAAGAAGCACTCCAAAAGATAACAGGCAACCCATTAACCGTAATCGACGTTACTGCAAAAAACGGAACCGAGCAACCACCCAGGCTCTACGACCTCACATCGTTACAGGTAGACTGCAACAAAAAGTTCGGCCTCTCGGCCGAAATAACATTGCAGACGATACAGTCGCTATACGAAAAAAAATTAACCACATATCCACGTGTAGACACCACATTCCTAAGCGACGACATCTACCCAAAGTGCCCGGCCATACTCAAGGGATTGCGCGACTACCAACAATTCACAACACCGCTTGAGGAGAAACCATTGCCAAAATCCACAAAAGTCTTCGACAATAAAAAAGTCACCGACCACCACGCAATAATCCCAACCGGAGTATATCCGCAAGGTCTCACCGACATAGAAAAGAAAGTATACAACCTTGTTGCGACACATTTCATAGCCATATTCTATCCCGAATGTAAATTCCGCACCACCACCGTACAGGCCGAGAGCGCCGGAGTTAAATTCAAAGCCACAGGCAAAGTAATCACAGAGCAAGGATGGAGAGTAATATTCGCACAAGAACCACGCGACGACAAAGAGAAAGAGGATAAAGAAAAAATACTGCCACCATTCGTTAAAGGAGAGAGCGGCACACACACTCCCGGCCTTGCCGAAAAGTGGACAACGCCACCCAAGCCATATACCGAGGCCACACTGCTGCGCGCCATGGAGACTGCCGGCAAATTTGTAGAAAACGAAGAGCTGCGCGAAGCCATGAAAGAAAACGGAATAGGGCGACCATCCACTCGCGCCGCAATCATCGAGACACTATACAAGCGCAACTACATACGCAAAGAGAAGAAAAACGTACTCGCCACAAGCACAGGCATAGAACTTATAAACCTCATACGCAACGAACTTCTCAAAAGCGCCGAACTGACAGGACAATGGGAGAAAAAACTGCGCGACATTGAAAAACAACAATACGATGCAAAAAAATTCATCGACGAACTAAAAACCATGCTCACCGACATTGTAAACGACGTACTCGGCGACAATAGCAATATTAGCAATAAACAACCATAAAAAACAGTCAAAAAAAAGAGAATGAACAGGATTTTTCACACCCCAACATTCTCTTTTTATAATAAATCGCCCCAAATTCAGTTATATTAAAGAAGATACTCAAAATGAATAGAACAACTTTATATATAACAATACTGCTGAGCACGCTGATTATTGCAGCATGCAGCAGCGAAAAAGCCATTAAAAAGGGCGACCAGCTTGCTGCAATAAACGAATATTTCGATGCAGCCAAACAGTACAAACGAGCCTACTCAAAGATACCATCCAAGGAGCGCAGCAAGCGCGGACAGATAGCGTGGAAAATGGCCGAATGTTACCGCAAAAGCAACAACCCACAGCGTGCCGCCGGTGCTTATCAAAATGCCATACGCTATAAATACCCCGACAGCATAACATTCCGTTACCTTGCCGATGCACAAGTAAAAAACGGCGACTACAAAGCAGCCGCCAAAAACTACGAAATATATTTAAAGTACGCCCCCGACGACCGCATGGCACAGATTGGGCTGAAAGCCGCACAACAATCAATGGATTGGAAAAAAAATCCTACAAGATATATTGTAAAGCAGGCAAAAGAGCTCAACGGACAGCGTAGCGACTACTGCCCGGCCTACATCGGCGAAGATACCACCATGATTATAATAACCTCCACTCGCAAAGAGGCCAAAGGCGAAGATATAAGCGGCATTACAGGACAAAAACCCGCCGATATGTTCATGGCAAAGCGCGACGATAAAGGCAAATGGCAAAAAGTCGAAAAAATAGAATCGGATATAAACAGCGAATATGAAGATGGAGCAGCAGCCTTCACACCCGACGGCAAGACAATGTATTTCACCCGATGCCCCATAGACGACCAATATCCACGCTACGCAAGCATATACAAAAGCAACCGCAGCGACGCATCATGGACAACACCCGAGGCTGTTATAATATCGAATGACACACTCTCGTCCTATGCACACCCGGCAGTTTCGCCCGATGGAGAGTGGCTCTATTTTACATCAGACATGGCCGGAGGCGAGGGCGGGCTCGACCTATGGCGTTTCTATATAGGCAGCAGCCGTGCAATGGAAGGTATAACAGAGAATCTTGGCAACCGTATAAACACCGAAGGCGACGAACAGTTCCCCTCATTCGGCCCCAAAGGAGAACTATTCTTCTCGTCAAACGGTTATCCCGGCATGGGCGGACTTGATATATTCTGTGCAACACAAGAGAACGACACAGTGTGGAAAGTTACCAATATGATGGCACCCATAAACTCCAACGGCGACGATTTTGGCATAACATTTGCTCCCGGCCTCTATCGCGGATACTTCTCATCAAACAGAGGAGATGCAAGAGGATGGGATCACATATACTCGTTCCTACTCCCCGAAACAGCACACTACCTCTACGGATGGATATACGAAAAGGATGGATACGAACTACCCGAGGGTGTTATATATCTTATAGGCAACGACGGAACAAACACCAATTTCGGAGTTATGAAAGACGGCTCATACTCGGTGCGCGTGACACCGGGCGTGGAATATGTGCTTTTGGGAACATGTAAGGGCTATCTTAATGCAATGCAGGAATTGAAAACCGAAAATGTAGAGGGACGCCGCGAATATCAACGAGACTTTGCACTGCCTTCTATAACACGCCCTGTGCTTATAGATAACATTTTTTATGAATTTGACCGTGCCGAGCTGACAAAAGAGTCGGCAACATCACTCGATGAACTTGTAAAGTTACTAAACCTCAACCCCAACGTAACAATAGAGCTTAGTTCTCATTGCGATTTTCGTGGCAGCGACTCATACAACCGCCGTTTGTCACAGCGTCGCGCAGAGGCAGTGGTAAATTATCTTATCGAGCATGGCATTGAGGAAGAACGTCTTACCGCAGTAGGTTACGGCGAAGAGATGCCAAAAACAGTGCTTAAGAAACTTACCGAGACACACACATTTCTGAAAGAGAACGATGTGCTGACCGAGGATTTCATAAATTCCCTCGACAACGAGGAGCAACAGGAGATATGCCATCAGCTGAACCGCAGAACAGAATTCAGAGTGCTGCGTACCACCTACAAGCTCTACGAATAATCAAACCACTTTATCGGAATTCTTAGAGACAAAGTCGGTCCACGATGAGTATTTCTTAGGCGTCTTTATGTCGTTACGCTGTAAGAAGTGACAAAAAGCAGCTCCAAGCGCATCTGTGGCGTCGGCGAACTGCGGCATATCTTTTTCTGAGATATTCAACATACGACGCAACATATCGGCAACCTGCTCTTTAGAGGCCGAGCCGTTACCTGTAATTGCCATTTTTATTTTAAGCGGAGCATACTCGTGTATAGGCACCTCGCGACTTATGGCAGCTGCAATGGCAACTCCCTGCGCACGTCCCAACTTCAGCATACTCTGAACATTCTTTCCAAAGAAAGGTGCCTCTATGGCAAGTTCATCGGGCAGAAACGAGGCTATAAGCCCTTGCACACGATGGAAAATCTCACCCAACTTCATATAGGCATCCTTGCATTTACGCAGGTCGATTACCCCCATTGCTATCAGGTGGGCACGATTACCATTCACGCCTATAAAGGCGTAACCCATGATGTTTGTCCCCGGGTCGATGCCCATTATAATTCTTTCGTCACACTGTATGCCCGACTGTATCATAAGAATCGTAATATCTACTTAAAAAGATACTTCAAAAGTCCCTCGCAACCCACAGAAATCTCATCATAGGTCTTGTCAAAATCACCATGATACCAAGGGTCTGAAATATCCCCTCCGCATCCACGGGCAGGAGCATCACCACATGCAGCAAAGTCGAGTAACTTCCACACTTTACCCTCGCAGTCACAGCCTACTATACGCATAAGATTACGCATGTTATACTCCTCCATCACCACTATCAGGTCAAATTCATTATAATCGTCCACTGTTATACGGCGGGCACGCTTGCCTTTACATGATATTCCATGCCTGTGCAGCACCTGAGCAGCAGGTGGATAGACACTGTTGCCAATCTCCTCGCTGCTTGTAGCCGAAGACTCTACATACAAATCTACGGAGAGCCCATGGGTGCGTGCAAGTTCCTTCATCACAAATTCGGCCATCGGGGAGCGACAAATGTTCCCATGACACACAAACATTATCTTTTTCATATAAGAATCTGAATATAGCTATTTTGCCTGCTGTCTTATATAGCAGATGAACATGCAGACTTACAAGCTGTTAAAGTTTACATTATGGTTGTTCCGGCAGAGGCGCTTATGCCTTTTGATTTATTTTTACATATAGAAATTGTTTGATTTACTCTATAATAAACCAAATACCATAAATTTAAACAGCCTATAATTATATATTTCCTTCTCGTTTATCACAGACTTTTTTCTAATAATATTGTTACAGAAAATCTGCACTAAAGCAAAGTGGCAACAGTGCTTCCATGCCCTCTTCTACAATGTAACATCTATTTGTCCCATAAAGAATAAGGCGAATCTTTCTACCGAAGCGGCGCTCCACCTCAAGTATAACCTGACGGCATGCACCGCATGGTGTTATCGGCGCATCAAGCTCCCCGGCATCGTTGCATGCTGCTATTGCAAGCGCATCAACCGCCACTTGCGGATACTGCGCATTAGCCCAAAAGAGAGCGGTGCGTTCGGCACAAAGCCCCGAGGGATAGGCCGCATTTTCTTGATTATTTCCTGTCACCACTGTACCATCCGCAAGACGCACTGCCGCCCCCACATTGAAACGCGAGTAGGGAGCATAACTTCTCTGCGTGGCCTTTCTTGCCTCGTCCACAAGCTGCCTGTCGGCCGAAGAAAGCTCCTCGGGCAGACACACCTTAATACTGCTGCTAACAACTATTTCTCTCATAACCCTACGGTTTTAATGATGCGAATATATGAAAATAGTTGCATAAATACAATTAATTCACTTATTTTGTAGATTGATATACACCCCATACATCATGAAACATATATACACAATTTTGTTGGCGTCGATAATTATTCTTGTCTCGTCGTGCAGCAGTACAAGAAGCACAAGCAACATACAAGGCAAGAAGTATGACAACTACGAACAGTATATAGAGGCATACTATCCCATTGCAGTGGAACAGATGGAGCGCTACAATATTCCGGCAAGCATCACCCTTGCTCAAGGTCTGTTGGAGTCGGGAGCAGGCAACAGCACTCTCACCCGAAAGTCCAACAATCATTTCGGAATAAAGGCCGATAAAAGCTGGAAAGGCAAGAAAACCTCCTCGATGGACAATGGAAGAAAGTGCTATTTTCGCGTCTACGATAACCCGAAAGAGTCGTATGAAGACCATTCAAGATTTCTTGTAGGGAGACAACGCTACGCAGCACTTTTCAAATTAAAAAAGACCGACTACCGAGGATGGGCCAAAGGGCTTAAAAAAGCCGGTTATGCCGAAGACCCTGCATATCCCGGCAAACTGATAAACCTTATCGAGCGATACGACCTGCAAAAATATGACAAATACTCATCCAAGAAGATTGTTAACACTGCACAAGGGAACACACCCCTTGCATTAAGAGGCAATTACACAATATATCGCTCAAGCAATCTGCTGTATATAGTGGCAAACACCGGAGATACATTCAAGTCACTCTCAAAGGCAACAGGAGTATCACGCCGCAAGCTTATAAGATACAACGACCTATACAAAGACTATCCTCTGAAAGCAGGCGATATAATCTATCTCGAAAAAAAGCACAGAAAAGCACTGAAGCCAAATGATTTTCATACAACGGAGCAAGGAGAGAGCCTGCACAGCATAGCACAGAAGTACGGAATAAGACTAAAGAACCTTCTGAAAATGAATCCACAGTTCAAGGAGTATGCAACACTGAAGGTAGGAGATATTCTCAGACTTCGCTAAATAAGAAAATGCAGCCTAAGAGGGCTGCATTTTCTTATTTAGCGAAGTCTCTATTTTTATCAATATATAATAACCTTCTTGCCATTAACCACATACACTCCTGCCGGAAGCTGCACCTCAATCGTACCTGCATCAACACGCAAAGTGCGCACTAAACGTCCGTCAACAGAATATATGTTAACATCATTGGAGACAAGCGAGGTAATTTTAAGCGTATTTCCACCACGAACACTCTCTGTTGCCACCTCCGACGATATTCCGGTTACAATATCAAAATGCGCCGAATAATCACCAAGACGCACCTCGTTATTCTCATCATCAATGGCAAGCACATTGCTTATCTCTATTCTGCGAAGCTCCTCGGGAAGAAGCTCCACTACATTCAACGACAATGTGGCAAGCAGATTACCGGCAGCAAACGGGTTGTTATCCTTTGAATAGATAACGATGCGATAGCTATCCTCTCCTGTCTGATTAAAAATAAATTCGTGATTTGCCACACGTTCACCGCCCACTGCATCCAAAACAGCAACACCCATGGGAACCTTAAAATCCATCTGCACAGCCTTATATCCGACAGTGCCAAAATCACTCATATTTATAGAGAGCTCGGCTCTTTCATCTACTGATAAAACACACTCATCGGCAGAAAGCATTGATGCTGCCATCGGCGTATAATACCAATATACCGAAGGTACAGGCTCTGCCGCCGCCACCTGCGATGCTATATTCTCGACATCGGCGGTGTTCACTTTGCCATTACCATCGGCATCGGCCTTTTGAACGCTTAAATCGGGGACAACATCACCCAAAATATGACTGACGGTGATTGCAACATCGTGCACAGTAAGAACATCGTTGCAATCGACATCTCCATGAAGAGTATGTATAAGGTCGGTAATATCATATTCTTCTATATTACGTGCTATATGATCGTGACGCTGACTGAGCCAATTTTGCATACGCACAATATCATCTGCCGTGATATTATCGTACCATTCCATGTAATTATTCATGAATGAATTTTTCGCAAAATTATAATAGTCGTCGAGGTAGTCCACAAGTTCTTGCAAATGTCCTTTTTCTATAAATTCTTTCCACACTTTATAGTAGTGACGCTTGAATTTTTCGTTGTTCATCAAGTCTTGGAAGAAGAGAGAACCGGCCTTTGTAGACATATTGTGATGAAAAATGCTGGAAGTAGCTCCTGTATGACAGTAGCCGCTTGTACTCTCGTAGCCAAATGCCCAATCGAAATCCCATATTGGGCCGAATGTTATCTTCGAGTCTGCGGAAGTCATATCCTCTCGCCACAGGAATGTGCTCTTGGGATGCCCTAATTCTTGATTAAGCACAAGGTCGTTAGTGAGCATGAAACGAGCCGCAGCATCTACATCAAGGAGACTTAAAGAGCCATTCTCATACACCGAACTTTCAAAGCGGTTAAAGTCTCCCTGAATATTATAGAAATATTCCATAGCCTTATCATCAGGCAGCTCTGTAAGGTCGGGCTCTTTTACATTAACCGGAAGACTGTAATTCTCTGACCTGAACTTATAGTCTTCGTCGTAATAATCGTCAAGCTCAAGCATATAGCCTGTACCAAGGTCTTCGTCTATATCCACACTGTTATTGCTGAAGCCCACATGTTCGGTAAACATATAGCTTCCCTTATATTCACCATTCACATATAGGTCGACAGGAATTATATGATTGGCATAAGGAGACTCTATAAGCTGGCCTACCTTCATGGCAATGGCATTTGCCATCATTGAGCCACGCTGATAGTTTGCAAGCAACACCCAACTTTTTCCTTTTGTAAGACCGAAAGGCTTGCATTTTTCGTCGAACTTCAGACGGTAGGGTTTTTTGGGATAGCCCCAAGTTGAGTTTCCGCGTCCTTTTACATTCACAGAATCCCGGAAGTCGTCGTACATTCCGTTTCCTGTTATTGTAATTTGTGCACGCAGGTAGTAGTCCTTGCTTGTTATAGGTCTGTTATCCTCTACGTTTATATCTATGCGTGGTACTATTCCGTCATCTGCCGGCCACGTTGTGTTTATGGTATAAATACGTCCGAATGGGATGCGTATTGTCTTATACTCGGCATCTTGGACTTTTGTCGGTTCTCCTGAACCTGGCGTAACGTTATAAAGACGAAATTCGGCAAAAACCATGTGGTTGTTATGATACTCCGATGCTGTTTGTTCTATTTTTATATGTCGGTAGTTTCCTCCAAGATTTACCGTCGGCGATGTATATTCGGCTCCGGGAGGGTCAAGCGGCAGGCCGTCTTTATCTGAGGTAAAATCGTCAACTAACGTCCAATGCTCTCCGTTGTCGCTGACATATATGTTGATGGCTTTCGGATTATAGTTTCCGAAAGTACGTGTCATATAATAGAATCGAATATTTTCTACCGCTTCATCGAGTGTTATTGTTATATAGGGAAGCACCGAAGCATCGTAATTCGCGCCATACACAGAGTGGAACACAGTGGCTGCGTCTCCATCGAGCATATTAGATAGAGCATCTCCTACTTCAGAGGGTTTGTTGGTGTATAGCATCGAGGCTGTGATTTTAATCTCTTCTACATTTTCCTCTCCATAATCCCAAATTTCGTCTTTCACTCTTACATTCTGCACAATATTGTAGCCCGGATACGTAACTATATAGTGCACAGGGGCATCATAGCGCAAACGGCTCTCTTTGCTTGTTTGCAGTGTGGTATCAACGTATGCTACCGCTCTATCGTCGCTCAGATTGAAACTTGCGGTAAGGCTCTTGCCTATGGCATTTACCCGGAATTGCATTTCCGATTTGACAGTATCTGCCTCGATGTCTGTATTTAAGTTTGGATTATATTTATTATTGAACTTGTAGCTTATCATTGTGGGCAGTTGGGGAACTGTGAATGTGCAGCTGTCATAGTCTGTTTGCGCATAAGTGACTGTGCTTCCGTCTTTCAGGGGGAGAGAGAGTATACCCTCTTCGATATACGCATCTTGTTCCATAAAAGATTTTTGATAAGCATCCACACCTCCATTGGATAGATAAACAAAACAGATGCTGTCATTTAGGACATCCACCGGTTCCCATTCTATTTCGGTGTCACCACCTGTATCAGCGCCTCCCGTATCATCGTCGTCCTCACCGGCCGAGCCACTGTAATGTTCTCCTGTACGTGTAATTACTATCGTGGTAGGAGCTGTCTTTGTGTTACGGCTCACCATAGTTATTCCGAAATTCGATACGGGTGCCATAAATTTCACATCTATATAGACATAATCATCAGGAGATATTATAGCATTCTTCCATGCCGAGTGGTAATATGTATCCCAATTTCCATCATTAATGGCATTCAACGAGCCTTCGCTGCCTTCAAGGGAATTACATTCCACATCATCAATGGAATACTCTATGACATTCATATTTCGGTCATAGAAGGTAAGTTCGGCTATCGCAACAAGAGGAAAGCCATTATACTCACCATTGGTTGTCTCCTTGAATGTTATGCGGACACCATCTATTGGTTCACTCATGCTATACATAGGAGAATCCCAATAGTATTGCCCAATGATATAGCCATCTGTGAGTCCGTTTGATATTTCAATCGGGAACGTGCCGTTGAAAGACGACTGTGCGCCTACTGTTGTAAAAGCAGTAAGCAGTGCTACTAATAGTGTAAAAAATTTCTTCATAACTGCTATTTTTTCTTACGTAAAAGATGCCGATTATCACACCTCATACATTGTTCCATAAAATATAAAATGCGATAATAATAGACTTTTTGAAGTTTTTTTAGAAACTGTTATTTTTGGATATAAAAACGGATGAGAAACATAAAACTTCCTCACAAAAACAAATTTAACAGAATTGCAAACAACTTCTTAAAGTTCATACCATCTATTACGGCAAATATAAGAAGAATTAACAATAACAGACAGATATTGATGAAATTAATTCAAAAAAAACATTAAAAGAAAGAGAAAGAAAGAGATAAAGAAACAAAGAAGCTGTCCAATTATCACAAATAATAGCTGTTGGCTGCTCCGTCAAGAGATATTACCTGCTTTGCGTTCTTTTTAATATTTTCGACATCGTGCCCTACAAGTATTATGCTGCACTCCTTATTTAGTTCTTGCAACAGAGCATACAAATTATCGCCCGACGCAGCATCGAGATAGGTAGATGGTTCGTCAAGTACAAGGACATCGGGATGGGAAACTATTGCACGTGCAAGCATGGTGCGTTGCAGTTCTCCGCCGCTGAGCATACTTATGGGCTTATCGGCAATTGCGGAAATATTCATGCGCGAAACGGCTCTGCTTACAGCCTCTTCTTGTCGATTAAATATATATGAGCAAATGTGTTTACCATCTATCAATCCCATCCTCACAACCTCGCGCACGCTTATCGGGAAATAGCGGTCTATCTGAGAGCATTGTGGAACATATCCCATAGAGAGTGAGGCAACCTCTTTTCCGTTTTTTGAGAATATAATTTTGCCTGACGTTGGTTTAAGAAGCCCCAGAATCAGTCTAACAAGTGTAGTTTTTCCACTGCCGTTGGAACCAATTATTCCCACAAAATCACAATCGTGCACCACCATATTAACATTGCATAGCAGTGGCCTATTGTCATAAGAGAAGGCTATATTTTGCAGCTCAATCATATTTAGAAACTATTTTGTTCGATTGTTTGTATATTTCAAGGCTGTCCTGTGCTCTATAATAGCTTATAACAAGCTGCTTTATATATGTTATTTTGAAAGCACATCGGCTATATGAAGCATCTGCTCGTGCCAATAGTAACTGAGCGGATTAATCTCTTCGACACGGGCGCCAATCTCATCGGCTATTGCAATGGCACTGCGCCTGTCAAATTCAGCCTGCACCAATACACAATTGACACCTTGTGCACGCGCGGCATCTATCACAGTTTGAAGATGTGCTACCGACGGCTCTTTTCCTTCACACTCGATGGAAATCTGACGTAATCCATAAAGAGACGAGAAATATGTGAGTGACGGATGAAAAATCAGAAAACTTTTACCTTTCGCTTTTTCCAATTTCCGCTTCAGAATAGCATGTGTAGCGTATATACTATCTTTGAGCTTCACCAAACGTTCATGATAACCGGTGCTGCGAGTGCTGTCTATTTTACATAGGGCATTGCACACATTATCGGCAATCTTTATCATATTATCCGGAGATGTCCACAAATGTGGGTCGCCTGCATCGCGCTCAATACCCCGCGATGTATCCACAAGAGTCATTTTGGGATATAATACGGCCACCTTATCTTTCCACTCACGCTCAAAGCCCAATCCTCCCACCAAGAAACAGGCTCTGCTCTCAGAGAGTAACATAATATCACCCGGAGTGGGGTCGAATGTCTCGGGGTTTCCCCCCTTAGGCACAATAGAACGCACCTCCCAATCGTCACCGGCCACAGCTTCTACCACATAGCGATAAGGCTCCATGGTCACAGAGAGCACATTTTTCGACGCCTCCTCTTTCGATGAGCACGATGTTATAAATATTATAAACAAAAAAATAAAAAACCTATTCATAAATACTATATCACAGTAGCTACGCCCTCATAGGTGAGTATTATCACAGCATAGCGCAATAATTTTCCAAGTGTCATTGTCAACAGCACTTTCCACCAACATACACGCATATTTCCCAACACTATAACAATGGCCTCACCCACAACGGCAAGAAACGAAAAAAAAGCGGCCCAATAGCCATATTTTTGTATATAAACATCGGCACGCCGTGCTTTATCGGGAGAGACATTAAACAGACGTGTGAACCATCCTTCACGTGCAAGACCACCTACATAATAACAGCTCATTCCTCCCACCGTATTACCAAATGTAGCAGCAAAAAGCAACCAAACAGGGTCGAGCCCCACACCCAAGAAAAAAAGCAACAGCACATCGCTGGAGAAAGGAAACACCGTACCCGAAAGAAATGAGATAAGCCACATACCAAAGTAGCCGTATTCCCTGCAAAAATCCATTATCATCTCCATATTCCCAACAGAGCAACAATAATCCAAATTATATTAATAAAAACAAAATAGATGTTGGATAGTTTATTTTTTCCAACAGTAAAAAGATACCCCATCATCAAGGCTGTTCCCGGCAGACGCCATGCAAGCAACATATCAAAATCGCTACCTCTCAACCACGATAATACCCACAAATAAAAATTCATTACCATGAAGAAAGAGAACACCTTGCGCATAAGCGGCTTGGCCGGGCTTGCACTCCCTGCAAACACTACAACCGCAGGAAGCATCACCAACACTTCGGCAGATAAAAGTATTATATCGGATAGAACAGGAAGCAAAAATTCAAATTGCGACATCCGCTCCAAGCCCGATTGCAGAGGATTGGCAATAACACAGCTTTGTGGAAACACATATACCATTACCCACAGCAGCCAAAAGGGGGTTGCAAGCCCCAACAGCGAAGCAGCCACGCTTCGGATATTGAGCACCGATACAAGGGATATATATACAAAAAACAGAGGAATGAAATATAGCAATTGCGGTTGCAATAACGAACAAAATCCCAAAAGAGCAAATGCCGCATACAGCCATCGTTGCACACCACCACGAGGATAGCAATTGAAAAGTACAGTCAACAACAGCATCAACAACAGAGTGCTCAATGAGACAGACACCTCCTGCACATTGCAGAACAGCCCCGCAAGCCACACAACAAGACCACCCAGCCATGAATTGCGACCCTCGATAATAACAAAAGAATTAAGCACAAGCGCGGCTCCGGCAAACAGCAACAGCGACACAACGCTATCCATCCAAGCATAATTCGCAAGAAGAATAGGCCGGACAACAGCGGCACTCAGCCCTGTTAAAACTCCGGCCAACCACAAGAGCGTTGCGCCACCCAAGAGAAATACAAGAGTATACCTGCCCGAAACGAACCGCTTGCGCAGCGAATTGCCACTATAAATCAAAGCCTATATCTCCTCTGAAGTATTTCTTCTCAAAATCTATTGTATTTGCCGAACGGAAAGATTTTTCAAGCGCCTCGGCACGGTCTTTTCCGTATGAGCATACAGCAATCACACGACCGCCGGCTGTAACAACCTTACCATCCTTAACAGCAGTGCCTGCGTGGAAGAGTATACTCTCTTGCACACTCTCTGTACCTGTAATTTCGTAGCCCTTGCCATAATCGCCCGGATATCCGCCCGAGACTAACATCACACACACCGCAGTGCGCTCGTCGAAAGTTATGTTTGTACCGGCAAGCGTTCCGGCGTCAACTTTCTCGAAAAGCTCCACAATATCATCTTTCAAGCGGAGCATCACCGATTCTGTCTCGGGATCACCCATGCGTACATTATACTCTATAACCTTTGGCTCTCCATCCACGTTTATCAGGCCGAAGAAAATAAATCCTTTATAGAGCAATCCGTCGGCCGAAAGGCCATTTACGGTTGGCTGTATTATACGCTCCTCAACCTTCTTCATCCACGTTGCATCGGCAAACGGAACCGGCGATATTGAGCCCATTCCTCCGGTATTAAGCCCTGTGTTACCCTCGCCGATACGTTTATAATCCTTTGCCTCGGGAAGAATAACATAATCCTTACCATCGGTAAGCACAAAAACCGAGCACTCTATTCCATCGAGAAATTCCTCAATTACCACAGTAGCCGAGGCATTGCCGAACATTCCGCTTAACATATCTTTGAGCTGCATCTTTGCCTCATCGAGTGTGGGAACAATAAGCACTCCTTTGCCGGCGCACAGTCCATCGGCTTTCAACACATACGGAGCCTTCAGACTCTCCAAAAACGCATAAGCCTCTTCTATTTGTGCCGCATTGAAGGAGCGGTAAGCAGCCGTCGGTATATTATGACGCTGCATAAATTCCTTGGCAAAATTTTTGCTGCCTTCGAGCTGTGCTGCATCTCGCGAAGGGCCAATCACTGCCACGTTTGACAAACGCTCGTCGTTCTTGAAATAGTCGTATATACCCTTCACCAATGGATCTTCCGGGCCAACAACCACCATTGAGACACCATTTTCAAGCACAAATTCGGCTATTGCGTCAAAATCGGATGCTGAGAGGGGTACATTTTCACCCACTGCTGCCGTTCCTGCATTTCCGGGGGCAATAAACAGTTTCTCCACTTTTGTGCTCTGCGCTATTTTCCATGCAAGAGCATGCTCGCGTCCACCGCTGCCTAAAAGCAATATCTTCATAATATATCTTATCTCTTTTTGGTTTTCTTAGATGCTGTTTAAATTTTATTTCGGAATTATTTGAGAGCTTTTCAGAGTAGATTCCCTTTGTTATATTGCAAGGAATAGCGGGCCATTGTCAAAAAATAACAAAGAAAAGATGCCGAAACTTACTCAAAGAAGCCGAAACTAAGTCACAAATATAATGCAAACGAGCGAAATAAATAAAACTTGCTTTATTATTTTCAGCGAGTGCAGGCTTATATTCGAGATATATTTCAAATATAAAAAACTTTTCCTGTAAAATTCAAACAGTTTCTTAATTAGTTTTCATTTTTCTTACCTCCGAATGAACGACGTTTACCGCCTTTCAAAAAGGGTTTGTCGCCGGATTTATGTTGCGATGCTCCTCGTTTGCCGGCCGGCCTGTCGCTGCGTTTGTCACTGCGCCTGTCGTCGCGACGCTGAGGTCTGTCGTCACGTTCATAGGGCTTGTCTCCACCGTTCCAACCGCGCACCGGTTTTCCCGTCGCCTCACCAGCCTGCCTTTCGGCTTGCATCTTACGCGCTGTGCGTGTGCGCAGATACGACTCAAGTTCACGACGACGACGCATCGATGGGTCGACATCTGCACCCTCGTCACCTCGCTGCTGACGATTATTGTTACGCGGTTCACCATCAAGGCCGGTCAGACGAGAACTGCGTCTCAAAGGCTCAAAATCCCTTTTCAATGATTTACCCTCATCGCGGAAGCCCTTATATTTACCGTAGAAAAGTTCATACTTTCTAAATTCGCAGTTTAAATCGCCATTATAGAGCGGCAGGCGGTCGGACGCCTTCAAACTTATCTGGTCGAAGCAATCGTAACTGCTGCTTATTATCCATGCTACATTGCCTTGGAAAGCATGTTTGAGACGCTCGCCAAGATTTTTGTATACCTCTAACAGATTATCCATGTTGAGACGTTCGCCATAGGGAGGATTCACCACCATTATAGCCGGTTCCTTAGGCTCCTCAAAGTCTTTTATATCGCGACATTCAAAAGTGATTACATCGCCCATCATTGCCGACTTTGCATTACGGCGAGCACATGCCACCATACGTCCGTCCACATCGTATCCGTAAATCTTATGATTAAATTCGCGCTCGGCAGAATCATCTTCGTATATCGAGCGGAAAAGCTCTGCATCAAAATCTTTCCATTTTTCAAAGGCAAAATTCTGACGGAACACTCCGGGCGCGATGTTACGTGCTATAAGAGCAGCCTCAATGGGCAATGTTCCCGAGCCGCACATAGGGTCGATAAAATCACACTCGCCTCTCCATCCTGTCAATAGTATCATTCCGGCAGCAAGCACCTCATTTATCGGGGCAGCACCTGTCTCTACACGATAACCGCGACGATGCAACGACTCACCCGAACTATCAAAAGCCAGCGTACACTCTTCGTGCGCTATATGTATATGAAACATCAAATCGGGGTTATTCAGACGCACCGACGGACGTCGGCCCATCTTTTCGTTGAAATAATCGGCAATTGCATCCTTCACTCGATAAGCCACAAATTTGGAGTGACGAAAAACATCGCTATACACAACTGCATCCACCGAGAATGTAGAATCGCAACCCAAGTACTCTTCCCACTCTATACTCTTTATCACATTATACACCTCATCGGCGTCAGAAGCCTTAAAATGAAGTATGGGTTTTAGTATGCGTACCGCGGTTCTAAGGCAAAAGTTAGCCTTATACATCAGTGCCTTGTCGCCTGTAAAAGAGACCATGCGACGCCCAATCTGCACGTTATTCGCACCCAAATCAGTCAATTCCTGTGCCAAAACCTCTTCAAGTCCTTGGAACGTCTTGGCAATAAGTTCAAATTCCTCCATAAATACCGTCAAAAGAACAAATCTTACTGCAAAGATACAACAAACGAGCGAAATAAAATAAAGCTTGCTTTATTATTTTGCAGCGAGTGAAGGACTATCTTCAACAAGCAGCCGATTATTTAGAAGCAGTTTGAATTTATATCGCCAATTTTTTATATTCAAAAATGGAGAAACAAACAATACGGGTTTTATTAAAAAAATATTATCTTCGCGTTCCATTAAGAATAAAAAAAACAGATTTATGAACAAATATATCAAAAAAGCAGGCAAAGCAGCAGTGACATTATGTATTATAACATCCACAGCAGCAGTGTCACATATTTTAACAGCAGGACAATCCACGAGCACCGGAAATGTGCCACAATCACAGATACCCTATTGCGCCGTTTCGCCCAACCTGCCCGAAGAGATAATTTTTGCAGGAGAGAGATACACCCTCACCCAACAAGACAGACGCGAGCGTCTCGACCGCGAAATTCTCGCATTCACATACTCACACATTAATACCATGCTGCAGATTAAACGCGCCAACCGTCTCTTTCCCATTGTAGAGCCGATACTGAGAGAGTGCGGTGTTCCCGACGATTTCAAATACCTTATGATAATAGAGAGCAACGGCGACATAAACGCCCGTTCGGGAGTAGGTGCAGCCGGACTGTGGCAATTCATGGAAAAAACCGGAAAGGAGTATGGCTTAGAGGTAAACAGTTATGTAGATGAGCGCTACCACATTGAAAAGGCCACTCGCGCAGCCTGTCGCTATTTAAAGAAGTCGTACACCGACTTTGGCAATTGGATGACAGTGGCAGCGAGCTACAATGCGGGGATGAACAGCATATCCAAACGAGTAAATTCACAAAAACAGCAGAACGCCATCGACCTTGTGCTGGTTCCCGAGACCTCGCGCTACCTTTTTCGTCTGCTTGCTGTAAAATGTATCTTCTCCGACCCCGTCGGCTACGGTTTTCTGCTGAAAAAGCACGACCTATACCCACCGCTTCCCATCAAGAGTAAAATCACCATAAACAGTGCGGTAGAGAGTTGGGCTGATATTGCAAAGAAGCACAACCTGACGTTTCTGCAGCTGCGCGAAGCAAATCCTTGGATGCGCAGCAGCAAGATGCCCAACACCGCCGGAAAAAGCTACACAGTGGATATTCCCGATGCTAAAGCCCTGCATTATAATCCCTCAAATACAAAGCCTCATAATCCCAAATGGGTGTTAAAATAAGAAGCCGTTTTAATTTGGCGACACAGTTTAGTCATATATATAAAAAATAAGAGCAACCTTTAAAAATTGGTTGCTCTTATTTTGCAATTACATAATATCGGCACAATTCACTGCGCCATCATCTGTATCTTATTCTTTGCCCTATACGCAACACTGTGCGTGAATTCATTTTATTCAATCTGTAAAGTGTGTTTACGGAGACGCCGCACTTGCGTGCTATCACCGAAAGGCTCTCACCCTTGCGCACCTTGTGATAAAGAGGTTCGGCACTCTCAACTATCTTGCCGCTCTTTTTATCTATCGTCTGATATACCCCTTTGCGGTAGGTATAAAAGTCGCCGGTGACATCCTGACTTTCAAAATCAAACATCAGTTCAGGGTTTATATTCTTTCCGGCAAGCAGTGTCTCAAAATGAAGATGAGCGCCGGTGCTTCGTCCGGTGTTGCCACCCAAGGCAATAGGCTGTCCGGCTTTCACCACCTGTCCCTCAGTCACGAGCCACTTCGAGAGGTGTCCGTAAAGAGTTTCAAGACCGTTGTTATGACGTATAACCACATATCTGCCATATCCTCGGCGACGACCTTGGTTCTTAACAATCCTCACCTTGCCATCAAATGCCGAACGAATTGTGTCACCTATCTGCACTTTTATATCAAGCCCTTGATGTACGCGTCTGCGGCGCGGACGATAGCCATAAACATCGGTTATCTTGGTATTTGTGGTGGGCATTGCAAAGCCACGCAGGTCTACTCTGAAAGAGTCGGGCATAGCACTTTCGAAGCGCACTCTGTCGTTCGACCATGTGTCATATAAATCCTCGGCAGGGAACATATTTGCCTCATTCAGCAAAATATCTCTAAGTGCTATTGAGTCTATAAGTTCCATCTGCTTGTCGAGTGGCGACTGCGCAGCAAGCATATCCTGTGCCTGCACACCAAACACGGCCGACGAGAGCAGCCCCACAGATAGCAATAATTTCTTAAAAGGTGTCTTCAATCTGATAATCATTCTTTAATTACATAAACTTGGCAGTCTCCTCACCTCCATATTCAAAGCGCGTTACTGCCGACTCATAATCGAAGAGTTCCTCTTCCTTAAAGAAGCGCTTAATCTCGATAATGGCATTCTCTACCGAGTCTGACGCATGAACAACATTCTGTTCGCCGCTCATCGAGAAGTCTCCGCGTATTGTGCCGGGAAGTGCCTTACGTGAATTTGTAACACCAACCATCAAACGCACAGTCTCAACAGCTTCGGCACCTTCGAGACAGCATGCTACAACAGGTGCAGCCTGCATCGAAGCCTTCAAGAAAGGATAAAAAGGACGTTCAACAAGATGCGCATAATGCTCTGCCAAAATCTCATCTGTGAGATACATCATTTTTATACCTGCGATACGCAAACCTTTGCGTTCAAAACGTGTTACAATATCACCCATTATTCCACGCTGTATAGCGTTAGGCTTGATAAGGATAAGAGTTCTCTCCATAATAATAGTTAAAAGGTAAAAGTTAGTTCTTGAGTTTTTTGTTGAGTATGTTATACACATACTTTTGCAAAGGTAAGAATTTTTTCTCTAATGTAACATATATCAATAGCCTAAGTTTTAGTTAAATATGAAAAAATATCGAACTTTAACTATTGACGCAGAACATTTATGATTATAATATTGGAAACTGCTTCCGTTTTTTTTGAAGCAGTTTCCATTTGCAAATTGTTTAATGTTGATATTAAGAAGCTCTTTAAATCTCTAATAAATATTTTCTTAATAGATAAAATTTAAAAACTAATCAGAAGCTCTTACTTTTGTTGTATATGTTACACCAGAAAAATCCGGCAGTGTATACTCCTGACCTTCGTTAAGATCCGGACGCATAAACAAGTCCTCTCTTGTAGGAAAGTTTTTTGAATAATCACTCTGCCTATCCGTTATTTTTTTCATTGTAAGATTGGATTTTACATCTCCGCTTCCCGATTCATTCAAAGCCTTGAGCCTACTCTTTGCAATTTCAAGTTGGTCATAAGCAATGCAGTAGTAGACCCTCTTTTTTACCTCATCTATCCCTTTTTTGCTCAAACTATAATGTTCAGCCATTATTTCAGCAAGTCCAAAATATGGTTCGGGATACTCGGGACAAGCAAGCATCGCCGCTTTCACATAGGGATAGCGCTGTCGCACAGTACTTTTTTTAGTCCTGGTTCTATCACTATCACGGACCCCGTACACTATATACACATTGTAATTTATTCGCGCTTGTGTATAAGGCGTTTCATTGCGAAATTCGGGATATTCCATTGCCTTGTTGAAATAGGATATTCCATCATCATATTTTTTGAGCTTGCCGCACGATTTTTGTGCAATCTCCAATGCAAGGCGGTATGATGGCTCACTCTCATATTTATGCCTTAGTGCAGTCCAATACATTACAGAAGAATCGCTCTTTGCCAAATTACTTGTAAGCACCTCGGCTAACACTTTATCACCCTCTTTCTCCCACCGCTCTCTATAATGTTTTTCCAGTCGCACATAATCATCAGCCGGGATAAACGCTCCCTCGCCCATCTTCAAAGTTTTTTCTATATCTCCCAATTGGCTGGCATAATACTTATCCTGCGTTATCTTTCTCTTTGCATCTATTATCAAATCAGGGTCGGCGGTGTCAAAAAGAGCCTTTGACTTTATCTCTACAACCTCTTTGTCTGAAAAGAAATTTGTTCTTGCATATTCGGAACTTACATTCTTATCATCACCTATTTTAAAATAGAGCAATTTTGCAAAATGTGACATGTGAACAAGATCCACGCTGCCGACGTCGGAGAGCGCTATATCTCGATACCACGGATACATTTTCAGTATCTGCACACTATCCTTGAATATCACATCGTTCCAATATTCTAAATTATTTTCATTATAGTCATTATGATGCGAAGCATTGAAAATAGAATCCAACGCCCATAATTCACGATAGTAACGAATTTGACGGGCACGCAATTGAGCAACAGAAACAGTGTCTTTGCTCTTGGAAATGTCTATCATACTGTTAAGCGAGGGAACATCCCTGACTGCAAGTTCATACAATTCCATTAATTGCTCGGTAAAGAATGATATTCTATCGTAACGATGTTGCGCAGTATCATTTTTAAGCGTGCCCACAATCACTGCAACACCATCGGCATATAAATCTATGCTTCGCTGATAACTTGCATTGAAAGCCTCTTTCCAAGGTATATATGCTTCGGAGTAGGCTTTTCCCGAATTATCATGGTTTATCAGACTCTTATAATATGAAATAAGCAATGCACGATTGGATGGCGACAGTTCGTTGACAACAAAGTGTTTAGGTACGAATATAGTATCCTCCAAAGAAATAAAGATAGACGTGCTGTCCGAAGAATCCTGCACATAAGATACCGAATCGACTTTTTGCAAACTGACACTGTCGGGATTAACATATCCATAAACAACAGAATTAGTCAACAGTGTCAACAAGAAAGTCATTATATACGCTTTGCTATTTTTCATGTTCATTATCAATTACTTTAAGTCAAAAGATATTCCGCCGCGGAAAGCCATGGTGCGAACGGGACGATAGTCGACACTCAGTTCGCTGATGTATTCGTTGCCGTACATGCGGAGGTCGACCTCGCCGAACAGGCTCAAACGGCGGCTGAGGTTGTAACGGGTGGAGAATGAGGTGTGAAAGCCGGGGAAGTTCTCCTCGGAGGGTTCACGAAGCAGCTTCAAACGGCTGCCCGAGGGAACTACCTCGCTTTCGTCTATCTCGGAGCTTATCCGGCGGTGACGGCTGACAACCAAACCCATGTAGAGGGAGCTGTGCCAACGACGGGAGGCGTCGTAGCCGAAGAGGGCGTTGCTTAAGTCGAACTTCAAATCGAATATACCGCTGAGGGTGTGATATTGCTTGTGCCAAAGGCCTTTATGAACTGTGGAGAGGCCGTCGACGCCGGTAAGACGGTAGTTATCTATGCTGCTGAAGCTGTAAAGGGAGTAGTCGAAGAGACCGCGAACACCGAAGAGACGGAAGGGTTGGTACTCGACGCCGAGGCTGAGACCGCCGTCCAGGTAACCTCCGCCGGAATATATGTCGCGGTTGAAGATGTAAACGGGGCCGCCGGAGAGGGAGACGGCGAAACGGGGAACAAACTCATCCGATGGTACTGAAGACTTATCGGAAGAACCGCGGGGACGCTGAAGACCATACTCCATTCCTAATGCAAGGCTCCAACGGGAGTCGATTCGGGAGGGGTCTTGTCTGGAGGCACTGCGGGCGCCGGAGTAATTGGCAAACGTCACACGTGGCTCAAAGAAGAGGTTCTTGCCCTCGGTGCCATGGTAACGCAAACGCAAGCCGCCGGTGAAGCCGGCATAATCGGCGTTTATCTGGTTGCTTATGTCGGTGCGGTATTTCCACAGACTGCCAATCTCGTAACCGCCCATAACATTCAGTGACAAGCCGCCGCTAAAACCGTCGGAGACGCTGCGGCTGCTGTATACGTTAACGACGCCTTCGATGCGACCGTACCCGTATTGGGACTTGGGATAGAGGGTGTAGGGGGGAACATCTTCTTTACCTGAAGCTACGGAGTAGGATATCCAACCGCCGGAGGAGTAGCCGCCGCTAAGCTGAACACCGAAACGTCGGGTGAACCAATGGCCGTAACCGATATTTACGGAAGGGCCAAGGGTGCGAGAGAAGCGGATGTCGGAATTCAGACTTTGAAAACCGGTGGAGATGAAAAGGTAGTCGCGAGAGAAAGGAAGGGGGCTGCGGAACGATTTTACTATGTAGGGGAAATTTAGGTCGTAGTCGATTCCGCCGCGGAAAGCCATGGTGCGGACAGGACGATAGTCGACACTCTGTTCGCTGATGTATTCGTTGCCGTACATGCGGAGGTCGACCTCGCCGAACAGGCTCAAACGGCGGCTGAGGTTGTAACGGGTGGAGAATGAGGTGTGGAAGCCGGGGAAGTTCTCCTCCGAGGGCTCACGAAGCAGCTTCAAACGGCTGCCCGAGGGAACGACCTCGCTTTCGTCTATCTCGGAGCTTATGCGGCGGTGACGGCTGACAACCAAACCCATGTAGAGGGAGCTGTGCCAACGACGGGAGGCGTCGTAGCCGAAGAGGGCGTTGCTTAAGTCGAACTTCAAATCGAATATACCGCTGAGCGTGTGATACTGCTTGTGCCAAAGCCCTTTATGCACTGTGGAGAGGCCGTCGACGCCGGTAAGACGGTAGTTTTCTATGCTGCTGAAGCTGTAAAGGGAGTAGTCGAAGAGACCGCGAACACCGAAGAGACGGAAGGGTTGGTACTCCAAGCCGAGGCTGAGACCGCCGTCCAGGTAACCTCCGCCGGAATATATGTCGCGGTTGAAGATGTAAACGGGGCCGCCGGAGAGGGAGACGGCGAAACGGGGCGTAAATTCGTCCGAGGGTACTGAGGACTTATCGGAAGAACCGCGGGGGCGCTGAAGACCATACTCCATTCCTAATGCAAGGCTCCAACGGGAGTCGATACGGGATTTTTCGGTGCTTACATACTCTTCTCCATACAATGCTCCATATTCAGCAAACGTTATGCGCGGCTCAATAAATAAGGTCTTTCCTTCGACGCTATGATATTTTAAACGCAATGCACCGGTAAAACCATTATAACTATCAACCGTCTGATTATCAAGAGAGAGTCTGTATTTCCACAGGCGACCAAATTCATAACCACCCATCAAGCTCAACGAAACCCCTCTTCCGCTTTTGTTAATACCATCAAAAGAGGAGAAAATATTGAAAACAGGCTCAATGCGTCCGAACACATATTGAGTCTTAGGATACAATGTGTATGCAGCAGCATCCGCTGCATCTACCGCATACGAAGTCCAGCCACCTGAGGAGTAACCGCCGGAAACCTGCACCCCAACAAGAGGAGAAAGCCAATATCCATAGCCGATAGAGAGCATAGGCCCTAATGTTCGAGAAAAAGATATATCGGACTTCAGACTTTGCAACCCGGTTGTCAGGAACATATAGTTGCGAGAGAAAGGCATTTTTTCGACATGCCCGGCCTTAGACAGCTCATTTTCAAAGGTATAGTTTATTGATGTTCCTACTCCATACGAAGCATTATAGCCGGAATACCAATACCCCTCTTCCTCTCCGCTGTACCCCTCTCCTGCCAATGCAACATGAGGTTCAACCACAAGGTGAACATTATTGCCCATTCTGAATGAGGCTTTCATACCTAATGAGAGATAAGGAGAATCAGACCTTTTGTCCCAAATTTCGCCTCGCTGCACTCCCACACCCAACATAGATGACAATTCAAACAAACGCGAGGGGTCATATCCCAGATAATATCTTGTGAAATTGAAATAATGGCTCAATTGCAAGGCCTGTCGCTTGAATTTTGCACGGTCGTCCTTATCATTGTTACCACCATAAAAATATTGGAGAGCAAGAGAGTGTGTTGCACTAAGTTCTTTGCCCACGTTGATGCCCCAGCTTATTCCCGGGTGATATGTATAATCTCCGCGAGGCGCAAGAAAGTCGAAAGAGAATGAGCCGCCTAAAAACAGATGCGACAAAAATCCTCTGCTTGAATGTTCCACTGCAGATGGGTGACGGTAGCGCTTGGACATTATATAATCTATGGCATTTTTACCATAGCTGCCGGCAACAAAAATTCCATTTGCAGCATCCTTGGAAATATTTGTTGCAGTGGTATCTTTATCGGCCCAAGCAGCAGCGACTGCAGTATTCACATTCATACAGAATATAAACCCACAGACAAGCAGCACCCTTATTATCAGATTTTTATATATTGTCATGTTATTCTCTGTCATATTCACTTCTGATTTCTCTCAACCTTTCAGTTAATAATGCATTATTTACTATTTCCTTATCGCTCTTGATTGAGACACTTAATATTCTCAAATAACGTTTATCAAGCTCGAAGCAGCGATACATATACTCTTTTGCAAGTTCAACATCGGCGTAGCTGCCCTTATTCAGTTCGGCAAAGGCTTTTGCCCACCAAGTATATGGATGGTCGTCTTTTCCTTCAACCTTGCCGGACATTATTGTATTCCAAAAACGCAATCCACCTGCCACCACTTTGTAGCTGCCATCGGCAGAGATAAGGTCTTTGTCGTTGTATGCAATTGCAATCATCTTTGGGTCTTTTACAAAGCTCTCGGCAAGAAGGCTGTCGGCGGCTAAATTATCATTCTTCCGGAATTTTATTACAGCCTTCAGATAATCGGAGACGGCATTATCGGGCAGCATGGCCGATTTTACCTCAGCCGCATCAAGATATTTTGTGTCGGTGTCACCCGGCTCGTCCATCGCCAAGTTTATTATAACATCGTTTGTCACCGAAGTTGACGATACTATATTGCGTATTCTCTGAGCCTCATCTTCATTTGAGACGCTTCCGGGTTTATACCCTCCGCGCATACATTTGGATATGGCGGCAAGCGTGTCATACTCAAGCCCTTGCCCTTTCATTATAGCTTCAAGAACAGGTATTTTCCGGCGCAAGGGCGAATTTGGCTGTTTCAGCACCATAATCAGCTGGTTGGCAGCAACCTCGGGATAATTGATATATTCAACTATGCGGTTTGTAGTTATGGAGCTGTTTCTTTGGAAACGCAAACGTGATACTGTGTCGTTTACAACATTAAGGTCGAGGAAAGGAGAGAGCACATCAAGGTCTACTGTGTCTCTTGCAATATAACAGCATGCCAAAAGACAGGCGGCATAAGGCCAATACCCCTTGCAATATACCGAATCGGAGTTATATGTGTTTCTTGTTACATCATGCGCATGCTTAACCACTCCTTCAAGTTCGTTTTTATCTTCAATAAAGTTAAAGAGCGTCCAATATTCGCCTCGCTTAAAAGAGTCAAAGTTACCCTCTCTGTATCGTTGCAACACTATGTCGGGAGGTAGCTGCGCTTCGATATTCACCCTGTAGTTGTATCTTACGGTTCTGAGCATGGGCAGATAGCGCTCTTTAATAGTTTCGTAGCATCCGAGCGCGGCAATTCGTCGACCTTGTGCCATTATATCACCGGGATGTGCGGCTATTATCGCGTTAATTTCGTCGGCCTCTTCGGTAAGTCCGTCGGCAATCAAAAGCTCTACCACTGCGCTCCATGGTGCAACCTGAGGCTCATACATCTGCACACTGCGCTCTGTGAATGTCTTTATCTGCTCCATTGCATATTGCGCACGCTTGCGAGCAAGCTCCTTATTGTGCGAGAGATTACCTTCGGGAGACGCCATTCCATAGACTGTGACACGCACCAACGAACTGCGGCTGTCGGCCTTTATACCTGCAAACGTAGCACGCAGATTATCCAACTGCGCCCTGCTCGATGAATCGTTGGGGACAATAACAGCCCTTCCTTGCTGGAAATTCAGTTTAAGTTCGCCGGGCGCTTCATACCTGCGGGCTTCCATCTTTTCTTTAAACTTATTTTTGTCGGGAAGGAATTCTTTAAATGTAAAGTCAAGAAATTTCAGAGGGTTACGCCTTTCACCGTCATCTTTATCAGTCTCTTTGTATATGATTGTATTATAATCGCCAACTGCCACAATCACGCCAAAGGGATAAGGGTGTGAATAGTCGGGGTCGTAGCCCGACATTGTATCTATCACATGCACAAATATTGTATCGTTCTTTGGCGAGAATTGTATGTTGGAGAATATTTTATGCCCATCAACTTCTTTTACATAGCGTGTGGTGCTGTCACTTGCCATGGAGTAGATAGTATCGCGCATAAGGTCAAAGTCCATCAGACGTGTCAATGTTGTTTTATACTCGTTTCTGTCGCGATATACTATTTTTCCGTAAGAAAACAACGTGTCGCTGTTCTCATTGCCAATATCCACTCTGTCGTACCACATAGGCTGAACAGCCACTCTCATATTAGGTTTCACCCTGTATGGTATTTTAAGTATCATCTCACTCTCCATCACTCCACCCTCTTCGGCACTTGCCGATACGCTTTCTTTCGCACCTATTCTCTCGGCTGTGATGGTTACGTTTTTTACTTGCCTCACTGTGTCGCCTTCCTTGGTTATCGTACGTTCAAATTTTTCATCATCGTATTTTAAGACTATATTCATACCTGATGAAACAGTTCTATGCTCATACCGAGCATACGGACATTTTGTATACTCGGGACACCACACAAGCAGATACCCTCCCGAGGGTGGCATTGTCAGTTTAAATTCTCCTATTGTCATTATGCGAGGGTCGGGCTTGGCAATGTCAAAATAAAAATTAATCTTTTCTTCGGGCTTTGTCTTAAGTATTTCTATCGCCTCATCGACATCTTTTTTCTCTATGAATGTATATATGACAATGTCTTTCATAACCTCTACCTCCAAACCCGGGTCGGCGGTATCTATGCTCACGCTTCCTGTAACTACCCTGTCCTCCTGTGATTTTACACACATAAAGGGCAACATTACAAGCAATAATGTTATATATAATATACGTATGTTCATTCGTTAAAACTTTAGATTCAGCGATATGTTATTATCTGATGATATATAGCAACGACACCTCTAAACGGGGAGTGAATATTGTGCCGTAGGACTCGGCTCTCTGCCCTGCTTCATAAAATTTATCACCTAAATAGTGGTCTTTATGGCTGTAATACATTATGTCGGTACCCCATGCAAGTTCTATATTAAACCTTTTTGACAGATTAAAGGCATAGCCCATGAGCAATCCAGCCGAAATGGAGTTTCCGTTGTATTTTTCTTTACCCCACTCTATATTGTAGTTTGCTATTTGTGTGGCACATCCCAAGAAGAGACGCGAAAAAGGTCGCCCGCTTAACCAATATCGGAAACGAGGGGACAACCCTAAAATCTCGGCATTATGTCCCCAAGGCTTTGTTGCAGCAAAAACGCTCAGACCCAATGTGTGCCTGCCACCTACAACAAGTTCTACACCGGCATCGGGAATCATCAAAGCATCTTTCACAAGATCGCTCTTCACAGCCACCATTTGTGCCCGGGCACAAATGGTCAGCATAAGAAATAATATTATAGTTGTTATTTTCTTTGTCAGGTTCATAGAAATTCAATGGTTTAAGAAGTGGATAAGTATCTGAAATTTTGGACTTCACTTTAATATCAGTCATCCACATAAGAGTATACAAGTTCCTCTTTATTCTTTACATCGACATACCATACAAGTTCTTGTTTTTCTTTTTTTAATCTATCGTGATTTTTCGCGGCTTTGTCTGCTTTTATGATTTTAAAATGCTCTTTGTCTATAATAATATCGAGAGCAGCCTCTATCTTTGCTATTTTCACAAGATTGCGAGCCTCTATTTCGTCGTTCACGCACATTCGGTTAAACGATTGAGCATTGTTCAACCATAGCGTATCGCGGCTTTCCATAAAGGGCATCGGATTAACCGTCACTTTTCCTGTTTTGTCGGCCTCACCGCTTCTATATGTGCGCACGACCAAGGATGTCTCGTCATCTGTCGACTTTTGGCCAAGCAGATACACTTTATTATGTGCATCTACACAAAATTCGTTAATATCGGGAATTGACGCTGTTATAAATTCAAAGAATGATATTCCCGACACTGTGTCGTTATTATTCAACAGCATAGTGCGCAACATATTGTAGTTTTGCAACATGCGTTCCTCAACCGACAGCACGCCACTACCCGATACAATGTAGGGATGCGCCTCTATCAAGTGGTCGATATATGGTACGTTCAATTCTCTAACCGATTTGATTTCTTTGTTCGGCAACATTATGTTAGAGCCGTTTGCGAGCATTCGCCTTGGTAATTTGACATATCTGTATGCAGGGCGCAACTGTTCGAGAAGCATTGTAGAGTCGGCGCCGGGATGCTTCATGATTGCATCGTTCAGGCGATTTATGAGTGTATTCTTGTTATGTACTTTTTTATTCAGAACCGACAATGTATCATTTGGAACAAAGCGTGCATTATTCTCTTCGTACAAAGTTCTTAGTTCATACATGCGTGCACTGTATTCAAGCTCCTCGGAATTTACCGCTGTAATCTGTTCTCTGATAGGTTTGAAGCGATATACTAATGACAGTCGCAAATCCGAGAGTATCGGATAGGGCAAAAAGGCATCTTTCCCTCCACTCTTTGCCACATAGGTTCTCTCGTCACTATCATATTCAAATTTATCGTATGAGACTTTTGCTGCACCTACGGATGCTCCTATTTCAAAATCTATCGCAGCGCCTGAATTATAAATATACAGTGGTGCGGTATATCCAAACGACACACCTGCACTGAGCATCGTTCCGTCGTATCCTGTACTTCCCGGTTTTATTCTATATTTGTCGTAGCTTACATAAGGTGCCATGTAATAGGCTCGATGAAGACGAGGATTGTTTTTTGCAGTTAGCAAACGACGACTCTTTAACATACGATTAAAAAAGCCTCTTGTGGAACTTACCATTGGCTTTTCCCAACTTTCGCGTTTTCTTGTGCGAAAGTACCAGCGCACCTCGGCCTTCATACCAAGAATATCATACACGTAGCGCGAATCATATTTCTGTTTGGTATCCCAATTATATTTACCGGAGAGATAGAGTGATACTTTTCGCCTGTCATTCCGGAGCAAATCATATTCAAGAGCAAAATTCGGGGTCATAGACAACCAACCCAACGTGTTTGTATGAATACCTATACGATCTTTGAATGTTATACTATCACTGTTTTCTTTACCGTTAGAAGAATAGCACAGAGCGCTATAAGGCACACAAAAAAACAGGAGAAACAAAAAACAGTACTTCTGCATTATTATTCTATAAATATTCAACTGCCTCACGCAGTCTGATTTTCATTACCTATACAACTTTTTGAGAGAACAAAGATACGATTTATTTTACAAATAACTGTTATTTATGGTTTACATATTTAGAAGTTATTTAGGCTATAAGAAAGAAAATAGGACGCATATTCTTCAATACGCCCTATTTCCCCAACATTTATCTTTACAAGAATCTTTATTGCCAGATATTATCCCAATCGTTTCTGTTACGACGGGAGTTTGTCACAATTTCATCATCGGTCTGCCCTATGTCGCCGGTGTCAAATGATGCGGCAACAACGCTCATCGATACCATTTTAACTTCAGAAATCTGCGGCTTCAAATAAGTTTTTTTCATATTTATATTTGATTTAAAATAAACTAATCGGGAATATTACTTTATATAGTTTTTTTTACCGTTAACAATGAAAATGCCGTTGGATGGATTCTCCACGCGACGACCGCTCAGGTCGTACACCGCATTATCAAAGTTAAGGGAGCCATCATTTTCGATGATGACATTTTCGATGGTGGTAGTCTCGCCATCTACATCCACAAGGCGCACACCTATGGTGCGACCTGCCGACTGTATGTGAGATGCAGAGAGATTACCGTATGCAGGGCCGCTGAAATAAGCACGATAGGGCTTTACTCTGAGGCTTGTGGTAGAATTCATCAATTTTCCGTCGGCCGTAAGAGCATAGCTGCTCTCAAGTTCATCGCCCGTGATTACCTTTTCTTGATAGCTGCCCACAAGGCTCCACTCTCCTGCCTGTGCATCTGTCGAAGGAGCTGCTATGCTTACGTTGCCATAAGATGTAAGCTCGGTAAACGTATGCTCTGTGTTGTTCTGCCACAGATAAGGCTTGTTAGGCTCGGGGTTATATGTCTGGTTGAACACGATATACGACCCCTCGATTGCCGAAAGTTCATAAAAATAGAGACCGTTCACCGGTGTCACATTGTAGTTAAACGGAATAACAATTGTGCCCATGCCTCCGGCGGCAAATGTGCGCTTATAATTAGCTTCGTCAAATTCAAGGCCGTATGCACTCTCGGGAAGCGACGCATTTGCATCACCGCCATCTACAATGTTAAGCACAGTGTAAGCACCATCGGGAACATTCTCAGGCAGAGAATTTAAAATCATTCTACCCTCATTTGTCACAATATAAGAGCTGCGAAAAGCATTTTCATTGATCTGGTGAAGTGTAGCGGGCAGTTCAATCTCCTTTAACGCCGAGCAGTGATAAAACGCATACGTTCCGATTACTCCGACCTCTGTTTCAGCTATATTTATACTGCTGAGATTGTTACAATTGCAAAAGGCATAGTCGCCGATGCCGGTAAGCCCCTCGGGCAGATTAACGGTAACGATGTCTGCTGCGTAGGCATTCCAAGGAGCTTTTCCATATTCAAAATTCTTCATGTCGCCTGTACCTGCAATGGTAAGTGTACCATTAGAATATGAGTATGTGAGATTATCACCTTGAGCACCACATTCGGTTGAGAGAGACGAAAGGTCGAAATATTTTCCGTAATTCTCATTATTGTAAGATGCTTCGCTGCCTGCCGGAACTGCTATGCCTATCGACAGGCCCTCAACAAAAGCAGTAGGATAAAAATAGGGCGCCACTGCCGAAGCAAAACTTACGGAATGTAAATCTTTGGCTCCTGCAAAAACGTATTCTCCGATTTGCGTCAATGTCGACGGCAACTGAATGTGCATCAGATACTCGCAATATATAAATGCACTGGATTTAATATCTGTAACACCTTCACCTATTATCAATGTTTCAACATTATATAATTCCGACTCGTTAGAATCTACTCCTGTTGCGGCAAAAATTACTTTTTGCAGATATTGGCTATCCAATGAACCCTCTGCGTTCACAACAAGGGTTGCATCAGAGGTGTTATATTCATAATAAGAAGTTACACTCCATACTGTGTGCTCACCTGTGAGGATATAAGTTCCGAACCCAAAAGATGAGGCATCGTATTGTTCATACATCTTATAATCGCAATAGGCAGTTATATCACCACGCGATGTTCCGCGAAACACGTTGGAAGCGTTCATCGTGGGTAATGCCTCTTTACCTGCGAATCGCACCTCGCGCAACGACGAAAGGTCGCGGAACGCATAATTTGCGATACGCTCTACTGTTGCTGCAATAGTGACACTCTCCAACTGCTCCAAAGATGCAAACGCATATTTACCTATATAAGTTACACCCTCTTCAACAACAACGCTTTTAACAGCCAAAGAGCCCCAAGGCTGATTTACCACCGATGAACAATCGGGTATTTCACCCTCGCCACTGATAGTGAGCACACCATCCTCGAAATTCCACTTTAGATTTCCGCAATCACCCACAGTCTGTGCATTTGCCTGCCATATACTGAATACAACAAGCATCAAAAAAATTGTAAATTTTCTCATACCTATAATGTTAACTGATACTAATCAAAAAGAAGATTGTGACATCATACAAAAACCAATATCTCTTACTAAGAGATACGGGGTGCAAATTTACAAACTATTATCCAAATACACAATGTTTATTTAGAAATAATTATAAAAAAATCAACATTCATTGATAATTATATAAAAAGGCAAATTGTTTAAACAAATATTTTTTTAAAACTTATTGCTTTGTAATCTGTTGTTTATCAGTGATATACAAAAACCAATATCTCTTAGTAAGAGATACGGGGTGTCATTCTAAGAAGCTCGTAAAACAAAGTATAAATTATCAAGATATTGCGCCCCAATTCCAATTATTATTTTTTTTGATTGCACGCAGACGCTCCCAAATTACACGATAAGCGGGATTATTGCACTGTGGGTCGGCCTCTACAATTTCTCGGGCAATATCGCGCACATATTGCAGAAGTTGCTCATCGCGAGCAAGATTAGCTATTTTAAGGTCAAATGCAATGCCACTTTGCTGAGTACCCTCCATATCTCCCGGGCCGCGCAGTTTAAGGTCGGCTTCGGCAATTTCAAAGCCATCGTTGCTCGACGTCATTATCTCCATGCGTTTACGCGTATCGTCACTCATTTTATAATCTGTCACAAGCAGACAATAAGACTGATTGCCACCACGCCCCACACGCCCCCTTAGCTGATGCAGTTGCGAAAGGCCGAATCGCTCGGCATTCTCTATAACCATCACAGTAGCATTAGGCACGTCTACCCCCACTTCGATAACTGTGGTAGAGACAAGCATCTGCGTCTCGCCCGATGCGAAGCGTCGCATCTCCTCGTCCTTCTCCTTGGGTTTCATTCTGCCATGTAATTTGCCGATGCTGTAATCACAAAATTTATTACACAGCATAGCGTACCCCTCTTCGAGATTCTTAAGGTCGAGCTTTTCACTCTCGCTTATCAGAGGGTATACAACATAAACCTGACGCCCCTGCTGCAATTGACAAAGAATAAAAGAGTACATTTCGTCGGCGCGATTGCGAAAAACATGTTGTGTGCTTATGGGTTTCCTCCCGGGTGGAAGTTCGTCAATCACAGAGACATCAAGGTCGCCATATAGCGTCATTGCCAATGTACGCGGGATGGGCGTAGCCGTCATCACAAGAATATGTGGGGGAATATTGTTCTTTGCCCACATTCTCGCCCTCTGCACCACTCCGAAACGATGCTGCTCATCTATCACAACAAAACCAAGCGTGCAAAACTGCACATTATCCTCAAGAACCGCATGCGTGCCCACAAGAATGTTCACACTCCCATCGGCAAGCCCCTCGAGAATGGGAACGCGGGCTTTTTTACCGGTGCTGCCTGTGAGAAGCTCCACGCGCACAGGAAGACCGTCCAACATACGACGCAACGTAGCTGCATGCTGTTCGGCAAGAATTTCAGTGGGAGCCATCAAACAGGCCTGATAACCATTATCCACTGCAAGAAGCATCGACAGCAGTGCCACAAGTGTCTTACCGCTGCCAACATCGCCCTGCAACAAACGGTTCATCTGATGATTGCTGCCGACATCGCGCCGTATCTCTTTGACGACACGCTTTTGCGCACCCGTAAGCTCAAAAGGCAGTTTCTCGTTATAAAACCTGTTGAACATTTCACCAACCTTTGCAAAGCGATGACCCACATATTTTTGCATACGGTCTTTAGCATAATGGAGAATGCTCAACTGTATATAAAAAAGCTCGTCGAACTTCAAGCGATACTCAGCCTCGCGCAATTCCCTTGTATTCTTTGGAAGATGTATTATACGCAGCGCATCGTTCAAAGGCATCAACCTGTGTTTATGTAAAATTTCAGCGGTAAGTGTCTCATTTATGCCACTGTTACCAATCATATTAAAGAGATTGGCAAGCAGCTTGGCCATTGCCTGAGAATTAAGCCCCGAGCGCTTCATCTTTTCGGTGGTGTTATAATAGGGTTGCAACCCCATACTGCTCAACTGCAGCGTTTCGGCATCGTCAATATCGGGATGCGCTATATTCACCCTGCCGTTAAAAACCGCCGGCTTACCGAAAATGACATACTTTGTGCCCACTTTGTAACGGCTCTTCAGATATTTAAGACCGCGGAACCAGACGAGGTCGACAAACCCTGTGCCATCGGTAAAATGTGCAACCAGACGATGCGATGCTCCCTCGCCCATCTCCTCGAAGCTGCGTATCTCGCCGCACAATTGAACATGCGGCATATTGCCTGTAAGCTCGGCCACAGTGAATATGCGACTGCGGTCGACGTAACGATAAGGGAAATAATATAACAAATCGTAGAGGGAACGTATATTAAGTTCCCTCTCAAGAAGAGAGGCACGCTGTTCGCCCACCCCCGGCAGATATTTTATGTTACGGGATGCAAGGTCGAGCATTCGAGTATGGTCTTTGCCACCATCATATCGAACGGTGTTGTAAGTTTTATATTCTCGCGATTACCCTCTACCGAAAAGACACGCTCGCCCAAGGCCTCTACAACCGACGCATCGTCGGTGAACGCCTCAACGTAGCGCTGCCCATAGGCTCTGCGCAGCAACGACAGACGAAAGACCTGCGGCGTCTGCACCAAGCGGTAGCGGTCGCGAGGAACAACCTCGCTTGCACCCTCACCTCCTATAATGTGGCGCAGGCTGTCTTGAATTTCAATCATGGGAATTGCTGCTCCATTATTCCAAGCCTCGCGATATGCCTCATCCAGCACTCTGAGTGACACAAACGGGCGCACCGCATCGTGTACTCCCACAAGCGCATCATCAACATCTGTCTCTTCTTCTTTTATTGCGGCAAGACCGTTCTGCACAGAATGGAAACGTGTATTTCCACCCACTGTCACAACAAGAGGCACCGAAAATGTATGCTTAATGCAAAGTTCGTCCCACAAGCCAAGATGCTCATGCGGCAACACCAGAACTATCTTAAGAGTGTTATCGAGAGTGTAAAGGCGCTCCAATGTAACCATCAGTACAGGGCGCTCGCCTAAAAGTTGAAACTGCTTAGGCAGCTCCCCTCCCATGCGTTGCCCTTTACCGCCGGCCACCACTATCATGTATCTTTTCATCGCTAATGCTTATTTGTTAAATTGCATCTGACTGCGCAACGTGGCAACAACATCAGCTCCGCATAGGCGTTCTACTATGGCAAAGCCAAAGTCGAACGAGGCTCCGGGGCCGCAGGCTGTTATTATATTACCATCCTCTTCCACGGCTTTTGCAGTGTATTGTGCGCCCCTTAGGTCGCCCTCGCATCCGGGGTAACACGTTGCCACACGCTCTTGCAACAGTCCTATACGTCCGAGCACCATAGGCGCCGCACATATTGCCGCAATCAGCCTGCCCTCGCTGTTCATGCGCATAAGTTCGGCATGCAAAGATTCAAACGCCGAGAGATTCTCTGTCCCTTCACTACCGCCGGGCAAAATGAGCGCATCGGCATCGGCAAAGGAGCACTCACCATACATGGCATCGGCGAGCACCGGCACATTTTGTGCCGAACGTACTTGTAAATTTTTCATTATGGAGACTGTCACCACATTTATACCTGCGCGACGCATTACATCCAGCGGAGCCAATGCCTCTACTGTCTCGAATCCGTCAGCCAAAAAAAGATATGCTTTCATCACTGCTAATATAATATATAAACAAAATTTCGGCAATAATGCTTCTAAATAAAAACATTATTGCCGAAATGAAACTATCTCAGTTTAAAGTAGTAGGTTATAGTACCCATTTGGTTATCCACTGTGCCCACTTTGTTAAAAACAGCCTTACGCGCTGCATCTATGGCAGCTTTGCGCATCTGTGCATTTGTGGTGTTTGTGCGACGGTTTATGGTTGCTGCTATTACCTCTCCTTCGGGGTTTACGGTGATGTTTACCACCACACGTCCTTCGTCCTGCACATTATATTCGGGACGCGGAAGACCGCTTTTGCCCAACGAGCGCCCGTTGAGGTCGAAGGTTCCGTATCCGCCTATTCCTATTGAGACGCCCGATGTTTCGTTGCTCTCTACCGAACCCTGATTGCCACTGCCCTCCTCGGCATCGCCGCTGTTTTTCATGGTTGTACCTTTGCCGAATGCCCCTGCTATTTTAGCATCGGCCTCACGAGCTATACGCTCAGCCTCTTGACGTTTGCGCTCTGCTTCGCGTGCAAGCCGCTCTTGTTCAAGCTCTTCGGGTGTCTTCTCCGGTTTTTTGCTCTCTTCGGTCTCTTTTTCGGCATCGGGGAGAGAGACTGTTGCTTCTTCGGTCTGTGTAATAAGCGGCTCTTCGGCGCTAAGGGGTGAATCCGGCACAGTGGTACTCACTTCGGATTGTTGTTGCACTGCAGTCACTTCGGTGTAATCAAAGGCATCACCTGCTGCCGACAAGACGTTGCCCATAAGTACCGACACACCCGATTCCTGTTGCTGTGGCGGCCTTTTCATCACCACCGACAGCAATATTATAAGTACGATGACGTGAACAACCATTGTACCTAAGATTCCGTGCAGCTGCTCTTTATCAGGTTTTTTCATTTACCTTTTCTTGTCGGGACGGCGCGTTGCCAACACCATCTTAAAATTATTCTCGTTGGCTATATTCAAAACTTTTACAATCTCGCGGTAGGGGACGCTCTCATCGGCATACAGTGCCACATACATTTCGGGCTCTTTGGCTGCACAATCGAGCAAGAAGGCTGCTATATTATCGGGAGCTATCGGCATCTCATCTTCATTTCCAAAAGCCGAATAATAGTTCAACCCTTTATCTATTATGATGCGTGCCAACGGTTTGGCCGATGTTTGCCTGGCACCTTGCGGCAAGAGCACTTTTATGGCATTAGGAGTTACCATTGTAGATGTTATCATAAAGAATATCAATAACAGAAAAATTATATCTGTCATCGACGACATTGAAAACACCTCAATTGTCCTTGTTTTTCTTTTAAGCATAAGCAAAAAGATTTGTGGGAGTAATCAAAGATTCTCTTTTTTCTCGTGTACTATTTCCATGAAAGCTATCATCTGTGCTTCAAGGTCGTTTTGCACCTTGTCGACAAGCGTCACAAGATAGTTGTATGAGAATGTGGCCACGATACCCACTATCAAACCTCCGACCGTAGTCACCATAGCCTCGTAAATACCTCCCGACAGAAGCGAAACATCTATATTGTTTCCTGCATTGGCCATCTCCCAAAATGCCTGCACCATACCTGTCACTGTACCCAAAAAGCCTATCATGGGCCCTATGGCAGCAATTGTGGAGAGGATGGGCAATCCTTTTTCGAGCTGCGCAATCTCGAGATTGGCGCTGTTGTCCACAGTCTCACGTATAGCCTCAACCGACAGATGGAAATTTTTAAGACCTTTTTCAACCACTCGCGACACGGGAGTATTTTCGTTGCGACAATAGTTGGCTGCCGACTTTACATCATCGTCCTTTATATTATCGTGTATACGCTGCATAAACAACGGGTTACGCTGGGCGGCTTTGCGCAATGTCGAGAAACGCTCGAAAAAGATGTAAACGCCAAGCACCGACAGCAGTGCCAGAACAACCATAATCCATCCGCCCTTCACTGCAAGTTCCCACACATTCATACCCTCGGCAACAGGCTCCGTAAGGTTCATTATGGAATCCTGCGCAACGGCAGCTACCTGTGCAAACTGTATTTTAAAAATCATATTATCTTATTTTAAAATTACCAAACAATTTTTATAAGCCTCAATAGTATCTTTCAAGCCCATATATAGCGCATCGCAAATGAGGGCATGCCCGATGGAAACCTCATCGAGCCAAGGGATATTCTCTTTGAAATATCTGAGGTTTTTAAGATTAAGGTCGTGCCCTGCATTAAGCCCAATACCCAATTTACGCACCTGTGCAGCCGTTTCCACAAAAGGAGCTATCGCCTTTTCTCTGTTTTTCTCATAAAGCTCGGCATACGGCCCGGTGTAAAGTTCCACACGGTCGGCACCGGCCTTGGCTGCATACTCGGCCATACGCATGTCGGCATCAATAAAGATTGAGCTGCGTATGCCGGCTGCTCGCACATCGTTGAGCACATCGCGCAGAAAATCCTGCTCGGCCACAGTATCCCATCCATGATTGGAGGTCAATTGGTCGGGCTTATCAGGCACCAACGTAACCTGATGAGGCTTAACCCTTAGCACCATATCTATAAATTCCTTTGACGGATATCCCTCTATATTAAATTCCGTATTAAGAACGGCACGCAACGCAGGCACATCGGCACGACGTATATGTCGCTCATCGGGACGAGGATGAACCGTAATACCATCGGCTCCGAACGCCTCACAGTCTCTTGCCACCTGCAGGAGGTCAGGCATATTACCGCCACGGGCATTTCGTATGGTTGCCACTTTGTTAATATTAACGCTTAGTTTAGTCATAATTCATAGATGTATTTAAGTAATGCGGTTTTAATTTACAATAAAAATCAAACAGCTTCTTACACATTCGGATGCAAAATTAGTACAAAATAAAAGAATATGGGAATATTTTTACCAAAAAAAAGGCAAAAGCTGTGCAAATGTGTTTCAAATGCGTACCTTTGTCACAAAGCGATAACAGAAAGAAACAGATATGAGATTTGCCATATTCGGAAACAGCTACCAAACAAAGAAGTGCGAAAAGATTGCAACCCTTTTCGAGACACTGCGCAAACATGGCGACAACTACGCCATAGACCGCCCTTTCCTTGAGTTTCTCAACCGCGAATATCCGGGCATAACAAATGATGCCGCTGTAATAGATGGAAACAATTTTACAGCAGACATTGTAATAAGCTACGGAGGCGACGGTACTCTGTTACGCACAGCAAGCCGCGTAGGAGACAAAGGAATCCCCATCCTCGGCATAAACGGAGGTCGTTTAGGATTCCTGACAGCTATCTCACACGACGAGATTGAAAAGACAATCGAGCAACTGCACAACAACAATTACATAATAGAACAGCGTGGCATGATACAGGCTGAGACCGACTCCCACTGCTGTTTGAAGAGCTACCCGTATGCCTTGAATGAGATTGCAGTAATGAAGCACGACAGTTCGTCGATGATGACTCTGGAGACAACACTCAACAATACAGATACAATTGTTTATCAAGCAGACGGTCTTATAGTAGCGGCGCCATCGGGTTCCACAGGATATTCGTTGAGTGTAGGCGGTCCGATTATAGCACCCGATGCAAACGTATTTGTACTCACTCCGATAGCATCACACAGTTTAAATGTGCGTCCCATTGTGGTGAACGACGACACAGAAGTGCGCATAAAAGTAAACAGCCGCAGCCGCAACTTTCTGATTGCCATTGACGGACGCAACGAGAGCTGTGCAGAAAACACAATAATCACAATAAAAAAAGCCCCCTACCGACTGCATATAATACGCAGTGCAGGAAGCTCTTTCATAAAGAATCTGCGCGACAAGATGATGTGGGGAGCCGACACAAGATAACGTCAGCCCCATCTCTTTTTCTTGTCACCAGAATTTATTATTCTGTTCGCTATACTCAAAACCCACCGATGCCAACTTCTGTTCAAGAAGTGTACGTTCTATTCCCATTGAAGCACACAATTCATCGAGCGAATCATATTCATCGCGCAATTTCATGTTTATTACACCGACAAGCATCATCGGATCTTTTGGTAAATCATTCATAACTACTTTTAAGCTGTTTATTTATTGTCTCTATCACCGAATCGGCTCATTTGCAATCGACGATAGACTATCGGAATCACATACACATTCAACAGTGTCGAGGTGAGCAATCCTCCCAACACAACCACAGCCATAGGACTTTGAATCTCGTTGCCCGACTCGCCTCCGCCTATAATCATGGGGACAAGCGCAAGTGCCGACGTAAATGCTGTCATAAGAATGGGAGTGAGACGGTCGCACGACCCTGCACGAACAGCCTCATCGAGAGACACCCCCTCGGCACGCAAATGCCTGTAACGCGACACTAAAAGTATACCGTTACGTGTGGCAATGCCAAAGAGCGTTATAAGACCTATAATGGCAGGTATGCTGACCACCCCTGAAGATATATACGTGGCAATCACACCTCCTATGAGTGCCAACGGCAGATTCAACAACACCACAAGAGATAGTAAGGAGCTTTTAAATTCGCCATACAGCAATACAAACACCACACCTATCGCCACCAACGACGTGAGCCACAATGTTCGCGATGCACTTGCTGCACTCTCGAACTGTCCGCCATACTCAAGGCGGTAACCCTCGTCCAATTTCAATTCTTTGTCGAGATACTCGGCTATACGTTCAACTGTACCGGCCACATCGCCACCTGTAATATTTGCCGACACCACCACCTTGCGCTGAACATTCTCGCGGCTGATGCTTCCGGGGCCTCCTGCCGAGACGATGCTTGCAACCTCTTCAAGAGGTACCTTGCCCAGCTCCGTATCTATTAGGGCGCGACGCACCCCGTCGATACTCTCGGTGTATGCAGTGTCAAGACGCAGGATAAGGTCGAAACTGCGCTCCTGTTCATACACCTCGCCCAGCTTTTTTCCCGGAAATGCCGCTGCCACAAAAGCATTAAACTGCTCCATTGTAATACCATGCAAAGCAAGTTTCTCGCGGTCGGCACGTATTTGCAACTGCGGTGTCTCAACCTGTTGCTCCACGTTAACATCCACCACATTGGAAAATTCACCAAGGAGCGCTTTTATAAGATTTCCCGTTGTAAACAGACGATTAAGGTCGGGGCCGAAGACTTTTATGGCAAGGTCGGCCTGTGTTCCCGACACCATGTGGTCGATACGATGTTCCAAAGGCTGACCCACTGATGTAACCACTCCCGGAACTGCAGCCAGACGCGAACGAACCTCTTTCAGAAAATCCTCTTTGCCACGTTCACCAAGCACAAAGTTAACATCAATTTCGGCGCCGTTGGCTGTTTGCGAATGTTCATCAAGTTCACCGCGCCCTGTACGTCTGGCGGTGCTTGTAACCTCGGGAATTTCAAGCAGCTCTTTCTCTATCGCAAGACCTATGCGATGCGACTCTTCCAGAGAGACACCCGGACGCGACACAGCGGCAATAGTGAGAGCCTTCTCATTAAATTCGGGCAAGAAACTGCGCCCCATATTAACGAACAGCACAAGGGAGACTGCCAACAACAGCACAACAGCACCCAAGATATATTGCGAATACCTCATCGCCCCATCGAGCGAGCGGGCATAAAGGGTCAGCAGTTTGCGGTCGACCCAATTTTTGCGTTCATTGCGTGTGAGATATTTGTCGCCCGACAACATCATGCTGCACATCAGCGGTGTCACCGTCATTGCCACTATAAGTGACATAACCAACGCTATCAAATAGGCAACACCGAGTGGCTTGAGCATACGCCCCTCAAGACCGCTCAAAAAGAAGAGCGGCATGAAAGTTACCATTATGATAAGCGTGGCATGTATTATGGAAGCACGTATCTCCGACGAGGCTTCAAACACCACCCGATAAGTAGAACGTCGTTCGGCAGGTGGCAGCTCATGATTCTGTCGTAAACGTTTATACACATTCTCTACATCAATGATGGCATCATCCACCAAAGAGCCTATCGCTATACACATTCCTCCCAAGGTCATTGTATTTATGTCCATATCCAGCAGATAGAGCACTATCATCGTACCCAGCAGCGACAAAGGTATAGCCACAATTGAAATTACCGTAGTGCGGAAACTTGTGAGAAACAGGAATAGCACAAGTATCACACACACAGCACCCTCGACAAGCGCTCTGCCGACATTGTTAACAGAAGATTGTATATAATCTGCCTGACGGAAAATTTCAGTATCCAACGTAACATCAGGCGGAAGCGACTTTGCCACGCTCCTAAGATTGCGTTCTATGTTTTCTGTCACATTAAGCGTGTTTATATTAGGCTGCTTAGATATAGATAGTATGACCGAAGGCTTTCCGCTCAACGATGCGTAGCCCTGACGTACCGCACCCGCAGTTACCACACGCGCAACATCGGCCACACGCACAGGGGCATCACCATTCATCTTGACAAGTGTGCGCCCAAGCTCTTCGATATTGTTGGTGCGACCCATTCCTCGCAGATTGTATTCGTTACCATAGTCGCGTACAACACCGCCACCTACATTCACGCTCATGGCACGCACGGCACTCTCAAGTTCATCCATGCTCACTCCATACATATCCATCTTGTGAACATCGGCAAGCACTTGATACTGTTTATAGTCTCCGCCTATAATGGTCACTTGCGACACACCTCCGGTTGCAAGAATCACAGGTTTCACCACCCACTCGGCAAGTGTACGCAGTTCCATCATCGAGGTGGTGTCAGACTGCATGCCTATGAAGAGAATTTCGCCCATCACGCTCGACTGTGGAGCAAGCATGGGAACAATACCCTCGGGAAGCTCGCCGGTGATAGAGACAAGTTTCTCGCTTATCACCTGCCGGGCTTTATAAATATCCATACCCCAATCAAATTCCACCCACACAAAGGAGAAGCCTTGTGATGATGTAGAGCGCACTCGGCGAACATTTGTGGCTCCGTTCACAGCCGTTTCGATAGGGAATGTGACAAGGCGTTCAATCTCCTCGGGTGCCATGTCTGCGGCATCGGTGAGTACAACCACGGTAGGCATTGTAAGGTCGGGGAACACATCTACCTCTATGTTACGTGCAGAATATATTCCGCCTATTGTCACCAATACCACTCCTAACAGCACCAACAGTCTGTTGTCGAGCGAGAATTTTATTATTCTGTTAAGCATAGCAATAGAAGTTTATCAATGAACATGTCCTGCGTGAGGGTCGAGTGCACCCGCAGCCTGTGATAATTTAAGCGACACAGCTCCTTTAGACACTACACGCTCGCCACTCTTCAGGCCTTTTAAAATCTGCGTATACATTCCGTCTGTGGAACCTATCTTTACTTCGCGTTTCTCAAAAGCATCGCTGCAATGCTGCACAAAAACAAAATAATTGCCCATCTCTTCAATAAGAGCGCTTCGCGGAATAACCGGACACACAGCACCTTGGGGGAGCGACGAAGCAAGATGCAGCGTGACGATGCTGCCCGGCACAACACCGGCGAGCTTTTTTGCCGACACAGTGACAGGAATCATATTACAACTGTTGGCCGACCGTCCCAGCCCCACGATAGTGCCTTGCACCTCGTCGAGCGAAAAAACAGCACCTGTGGCAAGTTCAATGTTCACGCCCGATATTTCGGCCAATTGCGATGCGAAGCGCACCGGAAGTTCGGCCTCGATGTTAACCTCGCCGTCGCGCTGCACACAGGCAAGCGGAGTGCCGGCCTGCACATAGGCGCCATTGTCTGCAAGCAGCGACGATATATATCCGCTCATAGGTGCCGCAAGCACAGTCTTGCCGTTGCTGAAACTGCGCTTCATGCTGTTGTAATGAGCTTCGGCACTCTGCAGTGCCGCCTCTGCTGTTTGAAGTTCCTTTTGCGACACAACATTCTCTTTATGCAGTGCCACTTTACGTTCATAATCGGCACGAGCAAGATTATAATCACTTTCGGCACGGGCAAACTTAACTGCGGCATCATTTTCCGTTACGTTCCCACCCTCTATTATAAAAAGGGCATCGCCTTGACGCAGCTCCTTTCCCTCTACTATGTTTCCCGCATAGCGCAACCGCCCTGCAACAGCAGCAACCACAGTTGTAAGATTATCGGGTGCGGCAACCACTCGTGCGGCAACCTTCACTGCTCCGTTGAAATTGCTGCCTTTAACCTCTGTCACCTCAAAATCAATCTTACTCTGCTGTTCTTTGCCAAAGGTAATGCACCCTTCGGGATGAGAGTGTGAATGCTCTTTGCGAGAAGGCTCTGCATGCGAATGTTCTTCGTGATTATGAGAGTGCGAATGTACCTCTTGTGTATGCTCCTTTTCGTGCTCATGATTGTGTGCATGGTCGTGCTCATGGTCATGACTGTGTGTATGTCCGCATGAAGCCACGGATGCTGCGGCAAAAGCCACAAATACATAGTATAGAATCTTTTTCATTTTATATTTGTGTTTACGTTTTTCAAATAAATCAAAAGAAGGCTACTTCTTATTTTTTCATTTTACAAAAATAGTCCAATCTTTTTGAAACTGTGTTTCAAAAAGATTGGTATTACAAAATGCTTTTATGTCAAGCCTGCAAGAATCAATTGCAACAATGTTTGGCAGCGTAGTCGGCAGCCCACTCCTTATCCACATAATTATCGAGCAGCGTACAGGCATGAGAACTGAAATCAAGAGCACAAGCAATTATTCTGTCCCACTCCGATTGGCTCAATGAACCAAGTTCGCCCAACGAAACATTGTCTGTTGCAAGGCCATACACCACCCCTGCGTTAAAATTATCACCAGCTCCGACGGTGCTTCGCACCTCTACCTTGGCTGCTGCATACTCTTTTGTACCGGCATTTGTAAAGAGCGAGACACTGCCACCGCCTCGGGTAAATATAAAATTCGGACAGTAGAATTTTATTTTCTCTTGATAGATGCGCGAAGCATCAGTCATATTATACAGATTTTCAAAATCCTCGCAGGAGCCACGTACAATATCTGCATATTCTAAATTTTCGAGCAACGCTTCGCCCAACTTAACACGCTCGCTTATATGGTTTTTTCGGAAATTTATATCATAATAGAGTATTGCTCCACGCTCGTGGGCATATTCCAAAAAGGCTTTGGTCTTACTGCGCAACACCGGGTTAAGAACAAAATAGGAGCCATAAATCACAATATCATCGGGATTTATTTGAGGATATTCCACATCAAGACGATTGTTTGGATAATCCTTATAGAAAAGATATTCGGCATCATTGTCACTATTCAAAAAAGCCAACGAGAGCGGTGATTTTCCATCTGCAAAACTGCACACCGATGAAGCATCCACACCGCTGTCACGCAGAGCGTCGAGTATCATTCGCCCCACCCTGTCATTACCTACCTCACTTATAAAAGCAGCGTTCAGTCCCATTCTTCCTAAAGAAATCATGCTGTTAAAGGTGCTGCCGCCGGGCACAGCCTTCACAGGCACATCATCCTTAAAGAGAACATCAAGTATTGTCTCGCCTATTCCTATTACTCTTTTCATATTCCGAAGTTGCTTATGTTTAATTGACGAATATTCTTCTATAACAGCTTCTTTGAGGGCTTCTTGTTTTTTTCGTTTATCTATTCTTTATTCTGCAACCTGCAAACACTCCGATATATCTGTAAAAAGCCGCCGGGCGCACTGTTATCTCTCTTTTAAAATATTCTCAAGTTCATAAATATTGCGTGCCACCAAAAGCAATTCTTCAACATTGCAGCGCACAAAACCATTCAGCTTCAAACGTCGAATCATTGCAATTACATCATCCCAGAAGCCATCGGTTGCATACAGCACCACAGGCTTGCAATGATAGCCTATTGTTGCAGCGGCAAGCACATGAAAAATCTCGTCAAGAGTGCCGATGCCTCCGGGAAGTGCCACAAGCAAATCGCTGCGAGACAGAATGTTATCCTTGCGGTCGCTCAGATTATCCGTCACCACACGCTCATCCAATAAACAACTCACACGATTCCTTTGTTCCAAAATTTTCGGTACCACACCTATAATGTGTGCTCCTGCATTGCGTGCGGCTTGCGCTGTCTGTTCCATAAGACCTGCTGCCGCCCCGCCGTAAACCATCGTAAGTCTCATTCGACCTATCAATGTCCCAACCTCTTGTGCTTGCGCCGCATATTCAGATGCAATACTTTCCGACGCCGCACAGAATATTCCCACACTGTTTATTGACATAATTTCAAGAAGTGTGTTTTACAGAGTCTGCATATCGTTCAAACGTTTATACACCCCGTCGAGGGCCAACAGTTCTTCGTGCGTGCCGCGCTCCACAATGCGTCCGTCTTTTAGAACACATATCTCGTCGGCATTCTTTATTGTGGACAGACGGTGCGCAATGGCAATTGTTGTGCGCGTCTTCATCAAACGTTCCAAAGCCTCTTGCACAAGACGCTCACTCTCTGTATCGAGTGCCGATGTAGCCTCATCAAGGATAAGTATCGGCGGATTTTTCAAGATTGCACGTGCAATGCTGATGCGCTGACGCTGTCCGCCCGAGAGACGGCATCCGCGGTCGCCCACAGTTGTATCATAGCCATTCTCCGAGGCCATTATAAAGTCGTGGGCATTGGCAATTTTGGCTGCCTCTATCACCTGCTCCATTGTAGCATTCTCTACGCCGAATGTTATATTATTGTAGAATGTATCGTTAAAGAGTATTGCTTCCTGATTAACATTTCCTATGAGTGTACGCAACGACTTTACTGTCATATCCCTTACATCCCTGCCATCTATAAGAATCTGCCCGCCCGTTGCATCATAATATCGGGGAATAAGGTCGACCATTGTGGATTTTCCCGAGCCGGATTGTCCTACAATTGCCACCGTCTTGCCTTTTTCTATGGTAAGGTTAATATCGGTAAGAATATTTCTCTCGCCATCGTATGAGAATGTCAATCCTCGGTACTCTATACCCTTGTTCATTCCGTTTATGGCAACAGCCCCCTCTTTGTCGGTTATAGGATTCTCGGTTTTCAGTATTTTATCAATACGCTCCACCGATGCAAGACCGCGCGGAATACTGTACGATGCCTTGGAAAATTCTTTCAACGGGTTTATTATACTGTAAAGAATTGTCATATAGTATATAAATTCCGGAGCCGAGATTGGAGAATTGTTACCCAGAATAAGTGTTCCACCGAACCATAGCACAATAACTATCACACATGTACCTAAAAATTCGCTCACAGGATGAGCCATCGCCTGACGCATGGTGACACGCATTGTGGCATTGCGAAGTTCGTTGCTCACTTTAAGGAAGCGTGTCGACATTTTATGCTCGGCAAGAAAAGCCTTTACTATGCGTAATCCCCCCAGCGTCTCTTCCATTTGCGACATTGTCTCGCTCAACTTACCTTGTGCCAACAGCGATTTTTGTTTAAGCTTGCGCCCCACAAGTCCCATTATCCAGCCCAGCACCGGAATCACCGAAATTGTGAACAGTGTAAGTTCCCAACTTACATAAAGCATTGTACCGAAATATATGACTATGAGTATCGGATTCTTTATCAGCATGTCAAGAGAACTTGCAATGGAATTTTCGACCTCAATGACATCGCCACTCATACGCGCAATTATATCGCCCTTTCTCTCGTTGGTAAAGAAGCCTAAAGGCAACGACAGCACCTTATCGTAGAGCTGTGTTCTAATATCGCGCACCACGCCGGTTCGCAACGGTATTATCGCGGCCGACGATGCAAAATAGGCAGCAGTCTTGAGCAAAGTCATCACAATAAGGAAGATACCTAAAAGCAACAATGTGGTCGATGCACCGCTCGTCTCGATAAGAGTGTTCAGATAATAGTTACAGTTGTTCATCACCACCTCTTGCATATTCTCGATGCTCATCTGTCCCCAGGGAATAAATTCAGCCTTCACACTCTCACGCATCTTGAAGAGAATCTCAAGAATAGGAATTATTATTACAAATGAAAATACATTCAGCACTGCCGACACGAATGTAAAAATGAACGACATCACCAAATACTTCTTGTAAGGAGGAATGTACCTTTTGAGGACTTTGAAAAATTCTTTCATAGATATTAGAAGCTGTTTATATTTCCATTAAAACTTTATTCATGAGGCTGTTTCATCTTTTTTGCGACTGTCTTATATTCAAAAAACAGTCGGTTTTTGCCCTATATAGAAGCAAACGATATAAACTAAACAGCTTCTTAAACATTACACAGCGCACAACGAACACTGCAAACAATGTGCGAAGATAGTGCTTTTTATTTGTTTACACACTATTTTTAACGATACAAGTTGTGCAAAAAGCGATATTTGAACTACTTTTGCCGAAAATTATCGCCGGCATGAAAAAACATACGGTATACATACTAACGATGCTCTTAATTGCCATTGCCACAGAGTGTCGTGCGCAGGATACCATACCCCGGCATCCCTTAAAGGCATATATCGTGGGCGTAACCATTCACAAAGGCGAAACTATTCCGCACATAAAACTGCCGATGCACTATGCCTATGCACCGATAAATTTCAAGAGCAAACGTCAACGCAGGAATTACGACCGTCTTGTGCGCGATGTAAAAAAGGTGTTACCGTTGGCAGCCGAAATACGCACTATAATCATAGAGACCTACGAACTTATGCAAAAGATGCCCGACGATGCGACACGCGAGAAGCACCTTAAGGTGCTTGAAAAAGGGCTTAAAGAGCAATACACTCCAAAGATGAAAAAACTGACCCTACGGCAGGGGAAACTGCTGATAAAACTTATAGACAGAGAGTGCAACCAGAATGCCTATCAACTGATACAACTGTTCATGGGCAGTTTCAAGGCTGCATTTTACAACACCTTTGCATCGCTGTTCGGCGCAAGCCTTAAGAAAGAGTATGACCCCACAGGCGATGACATTTTGATTGAGCGCGTTGTGACACAAGTGCTCACCGGACAGATATAGGCTCTAAACAACCCATCCGGCCTTGCATGCAAAAGCCCAAATGACCATGCCCGCCGTCACCGACACATTCAACGAGTGTTTGGTGCCGAACTGAGGAATCTCGATAGAGCCGTCACAAGCATCCACCACCTGTTGTTGCACCCCTTTTACTTCGTTACCCAAGATTACGGCATAGCGTCGACCCTCTTCTACCGTAAAGTGTTGCAACGGTATACTCTCCTCAACCTGCTCGATGGCATAAATATCATATCCCTGCTTGCGCAACATATCTACGGCCTGCATGGTGTCGGCAAAATAGTCCCACTCCACCACATCCTCGGCTCCCAACGCCGTTTTGTGTATCTCGGCCTGCGGAGGAGTGGCAGTAATTCCGCACAGCAGCAGACGCTCCACACGAAAAGCATCCGATGTACGAAACACAGAGCCTACATTGTGCAGACTGCGAACATTATCGAGTATCACCGTTAGAGGCAGTTTTTCCGATAGGGCAAACTCTTCGCGCCCCATGCGCCCCATTTCCGTAATAGGTTTTTTCCTCATCTCTCAGAATCGGTTCCAATCGGTCTTGCGCATATCCCCCTCGCGTTCAAATGTTGCATGCATTCCCAATGCCGCAGCCACATTGTGACAGACGTGTCCTTTCTTGGCAATTTTCAGATAGTCCCAAAGAAGTTGCTTGTAATCGGGGTGGGCACACTTTTCGATAAGCAGGCGGGCACGTTCATCCGGTCCCTTGCCGCGCAGGTCGGCAACGCCATACTCGGTTGCCACAATGTTAACATCGTGCTCTGTGTGGTCGGGATGTGTCACCATTGGCACAATGGAGCTTATCATGCCCCCTTTTTGAGTAGAAGGACATGTGAAAATAGAGATATATGCGTTACGTGCAAAGTCGCCCGAACCGCCTATGCCGTTCATAAGACGTGTGCCGCAAATGTGCGACGAATTTACGCATCCATACAAATCAACCTCTATGGCTGTATTCATGGCAATGATGCCCAAGCGGCGTATAACCTCGGGATGATTGGATATCTCCGATGGACGCAACACAAGTTTATCGCGGAAAAAGTCGAGGTTCTCATATACATGGTCGAGACACTCGCGGCTGAGCGAGAGTGAGCAGGTGCTGCCGGCTTTCACACGACCAAGCTCCATCAGTTTTATCACAGAATCCTGCAACACTTCGGAATAGAGGTACAGTGGGGGTATCTCGTTGCAATTCTCGAGCCCTTTGAGCACAGCGTTTGCCACATTGCCTATTCCGCTCTGTATAGGCAGCCCCTCGGCCGGAATTATGCCGCGCTTCATATCCGAAACGATAAAATCCACCACATTTTCGCCAATCTTGCGTGTAACTTCGTCAAGTTCTTTGAACACCACCACTTCGTTAGGCATATTCACCTCGACGATGCCCACAACCTTCTTCGGGTCGACCTGAACATAGGGGCGACCTATTCTGTCGTCGGCGCGATAGATTGGTATCTCTTTGCGATAGGGCGGGGTTTCGGGTTCATAGACATCGTGCAGTCCTATTGTATGATGATACACATTGCGTTCGATGATGATACGCTCGGCCAGATTCGCCACTGTTTGTCCTATGCCTCCTGCTGTGGTTAGATACACTTTTCCGTCGTCGGTAATATCCACTGCTTCGAGGATTGCCACGTCGACCTTGCCCATGAATCCATATCGCAAGTCTTGTGCCATCATGGAGAGGTGGAGGTCGGTGTATGTCATTTCGCTGTTATTTATGGCAGTGCGCACCGTAGGATTCGAGATGAACGGAGCGCGGAATCGTATTGCCTGCGCCTTGGTGAGTGCTCCGTCGATTGCGTCTCCTGTGGATGCTCCCGAATAGAGGTCTATTTTGAAAGATTTTCCTGCGGCATGTGCCTCTTCGGCCATTCGTGCCACCTCGGGGAGCACTGTCTTTGGTGTTCCCGAGAGGGTAAATCCGCTTATGCCTACTCCATCGCCATCGTGAATATATGTTGCCGCTTCTTGAGCGGATATTATACGGTATGCCATAAATGTTGATTGTGTTTGCTGTTTATATTATATTATCTCAATATTTTCTATTGAATATCTCTGAATAGATGAACGCGCGTTTGGCCTCCGATTTTGTGCGAAATGCGATATGTTCGCGCCCTGATGTTTTTGTGGATACCGAGGGCTTATGGGCGACCTGCGGTGCAGGCGCTTTCACATTTACTGCGCTTCGTTTGTCGATAGGCCTGTCGGTGCTTTTTTTCTTATTGCTCTGAGTATCATCGACGAAATTCGGATTATATACCTCTATACTCGGAAATGCCTCGCCCAATGAGGATGGCATTGGCGTTGCAGGCCCTTTTTCCTCTTTTGCTGCTTCTTCTGCAACCTTTTTCATGCGAGAGAATCCCCATGCGAACAGTGCAAGAATTATCCATGTTAAAATAGAACTCATAGGCGCGATATTTTAATTTATTTGTTAAAAAAATTTGCAAACAGTTCGTCGAACTTTTCTCCTCGGCTCAACATTCCGTTCACCACCGACACAATTTCTATTCGCCCTTTTGCACACAACTTATCATCGGAGCAACGGTGAATATTCTGAAGGCAGACAAGTTTTGCCCCCTCGCGCTTCATATCTATCACCACGTCGAAGAAGTCGTCGCCCCTTAGGGGATTTTTATATTCGATGGTGGCTTTAGAGACCATAAAGTCGACACCCTCGGCGTGAAGTTTAGAAAAACTGACACCGCACGAAAGTAGAAATTCGTGTCGCGCATGCTCCATATAGTGCTGATAATTGGCATTATTCACAACACCCTGCACATCACACTCATAGTCACGCACTTTCATTCTGTGGCGAAAAAGTTCTCTCTCCATCTTAGAAACCGTTTACAAGCTGTTATCGGCAGCGAAGATAGGTTAATTATATCAAAAAATCAAGAAGAGAAGCATAAATAAAAAGAACCCGGATAAAAGCAATATGTTTGCAGTGTTAAAAACATATAATCATAATTTAAGGTGAATCTCCACTATTCTCGATTTTTCAGGATTCGATGTAAAAAAAGAGTAAACTTTATTTTATTTAGCTCGTTTGTTGCTTTATTTGAGATAAATCTCGAATATTAGTCGGCACTCGCTGCAAAATAATAAAGCAAGATTTATTTTATTTCGCTCATTTGTTATTATATTTGAGGTAAACCTCGAATATTTTCTTCACTCGCTGCAAAATAATAAAGCAAGTTTTATTTTATTTCGCTCGTTTGTTATTATATTTGCATCAGAGTACATCGAAACACACCATCGGTGGTGGTCGATTGATTCTGTTTTTTTGGAAAGGACGTTCACCGTCGTTATCTTCAAGTCTTTAAATCTCGCAAGTTTAATCCGAGAAGATACGGCAACGCAACGTCCACAAAGTGTGTATTATATCTTCAGCCGTCGAACTATGGAAACAGTTCGACCGGTGCAGTTGTTAGTATAATATATCACGACGTGGGCAGGCAGCGTTGCTTATCTTTCGGATAGGGCAATGCGAGAGCCTAAAGACTGGGATAAGCAAAGTTGAAATCCCACGTCTTTTTCTTTTAACTCACATTATTAACAGCCTGATTTTTGGGATTTGCAGGCAACACAAACACATTATTATCATGAAAAAGATTTTACTATTTGCAGCCTGCCTTATTTCGATGACGGACACAACCGTGGCGCAAGAGCCTGTTTTTGAATTTGAAAAAGAGGGAGAAGGTCTTCTCTCAAAAGTTATTTCAAAAGACAAAAACAACATTGAATTCTACATTGAAGAGAGAAATGATGAAAATACTGTTTTCACAATTTACGACGACGATTTCCAAGAGATTAAGAAAACAGAAGCACCGGCATACTATACAAACTATTTATCAGGAATAACTATATTTCAAGAACGCGAGCAATCAGGTACAAAAGTTTCTGTAGCCTACACTGATTATATCTGGGATTGTTACGATAATTATTATATCGAGAAATTCAATTCAATAAATGACGTCCGAGAAAGTATCCGATTGATAGGTCTTGTAGAGACAACCACCGTAGAAAAAGGAGATAGCATTTTTTTCTATTTCAAAAATCACACGGCAAGTTCTACACCCGTTGACGATGCTTACTATTTCAAATATGATACATATGGAACAAAATACCCAATGCTATATTGGTTAGCAGTAAAAGAATCAGACCGTTATCGTTTACACCATGTTGAAAGATATTACGAAGAGCTACCCGAATACAACGGCGAGTGGTGCACTGTTGATATAGACACCACCTATTCATCTTACTATAATTTTCCGTATTTTAGTATAGCAGACTACAATCACCCTATTCATTATCTTTACACAGATGATTATTTAAGCAACGATATTTTCGACAACAATCCTAAAACATACGAATATGCAATTAAGGAGTATGCCATAGAAGAGGATATTGACACGATATATAATGATTTTCATTGGAGAGCTCCACAACGTAGCATAAAAACATATTACAAAACCGTTGTAAAGAACACTCACATCTATTCCGATGGCGAGAAGTTCTTTACCATCCAAGGAGTATTAGACGAAGTAATGCTCGTAAACAATAAAACATATTTAGTAACTTATAAGAGCCCCAAATACACCGTCTACCGTTACAACCCCGCCACAACCTCGGCCGAGGCTATACACGAATACACATCGCGCTCAAAGGTAAACATGAACGACAATATCGTGAACATAGAACTGCAACAGGCAAGCAACAGCGACAGCGAACTTGTGCTGACCTCGGCAGCAGGGAAAGTGTATAAACGCAAGCACATAGCAGCCGGCACAAAAAACGTACAGATAGACATGCGAAACATGCCACGCGGCGTCTACAACATCTCACTGCTCGAAAAAGGCAAAGCAATTGAAAGCAGCAAAGTGATGAAACATTAATGCCACAAACGCAACAGATAAACAAAAGAGCGGTTGAACCATTTGCATCATGGTTCAACCGCTCTTTTTTCGACACACAAGATAACAGCAAAATAAAAAAGATAAACGGCCGAGCCTCTACATCTGCAAAGAAGCATCACAAAGAAGCCGATGACGCTTCACAATATTAGCACAGAATAATTTGTAAATATCACTTAATTTAAATACATTTGCCAAACTTTATAGTTAAAAATATAAAACAAATACACTATGTTCAAAAGGCTCCATTCACTATTCATTGTGCTATTTACAGTGACATTATCATTAACGGCAAACAACAATGCAGATACCGCACCAAAAGACTTCAAGGTGTCGGGTGCCGACAGTTTCACGCCAAAGAACGCCCTGACCCTGTGGTATGACACACCCGCCACACTCACCGACGCCGGTTACAAGTGGATGGAATATTCACTGCCGATTGGTAACGGCAGGTTGGGTGCCTGCCTTCTGGGCGGCGTAGCCGAGGACGAAATACAATTCAACGAAAAAACCCTGTGGGAAGGAAGCCCCAACGACATGGGCAACTATGGCGGTTATAAAAATTTCGGATGGATTAAAGCACGCGACATAAGCGGTGCAATCGGATACGAAGATTATAACGCAGCAACCGACTATGTACGCTATCTTGACATAGAGGAAGCAATCGCAGGCGTTAAGTATTACAGCGGCGGCACAGTATACTCACGCGAATACTTTGCATCTGCCCCCGATAATGTGATAGCAATACGCTACACAGCCGACGGTGGAAAGCTAAGCATGCAATTTGCGCTCATCCCCGGTAAAGGCATAAACGCCTCAACAGTGCAATACACCGACGGCAATGCCACATTTGGCGGAAAACTAACCACCGTAAGCTACAATGCCCGCCTGAGAGTGCTACCCTCGGGCAGCAATGCAACAATGACAGCCGATGCCAACGGCATCACCGTAAAAAATGCCGACGAAATAGTGCTGCTGCTCGCCGCCGGCACCGACTACGACTCATCGTCGCCCACTTTCACATCGGGAACGTCGACACTTGCGAAACAAATACAAAAAACAGTGGATGAAGCAGCCGCAAAAGGCTACACCACACTGCGCAACAACCACACAAAAGAATTCACAGGCTACATGAGCCGTGTAAAACTGAATTTCGATGGAGCGGCAAGCCATGTAAACACCAAGCAACTGATAGACAACTACAACGACAAAAACAAGAATGTAACAGGCATAGAGCCTGAAACACTGTTTCTTGAACAGCTCTATTTTGCCTACGGTCGCTACCTGCTAATATCAAGTTCACGCGGTATAAATGTCCCCAACAACCTGCAAGGCATTTGGAACGACCAAGCCAACGCCCCATGGAACTCCGACATACACTCCAACATAAACATACAAATGAACTACTGGCCGGCAGAGCCAACCAATCTCAGCGAACTGCACAACCCGTTCCTACACTATATCATCACCATGGCCAATGGCGACAATTGGAAACGCGCCGCCAAACGTGGCGGACAGACAAAAGGCTGGACCTGCTTCACCGAAAATAACATATTCGGCGGAATGAGCACATGGGGCGACAACTACTTTGTTGCCAACGTATGGTACTGCTCACACCTGTGGCAACACTACCGCTACACCCTCGACAAAGAGTTTCTGGCTAAGGCCTTCCCCGTAATGTGGAGCTGCGCCGAATTTTGGTTCGAGCGCATGATACCCGACCGAGTAGCAAAAGATGGAACATATGTGTGCCCCGATGAATACTCGGCCGAGCAAAACGACCACCCCAAAGAAGATGCCACCGCACATGCACAGCAAATGGTATACACACACCTCCTAAGCGTAAAAGAGGCCATAGATATATTAGGACGCAAAGCCTGCGGCCTGAGCAAACAACAGGTTGCACAACTGGATGAATACCTTGCAAAAACCGACCAAGGCCTGCACACCGAAACATTCAAGGGCGAAAGTTGGGAAGCATGGGGTGCACAAAACGACATACATCCCGGCGACACCCTGCTTCGTGAATGGAAATACGCAAGCTACGATGTCAGCAACGACAAGGCACATCGCCACATGTCGCACCTCATGTGCCTTTATCCATTGAACCAAATAACCCCCGAGAGCAAATACTTCATCCCCGCAGTCAATGCCCTTAAATTGCGCGGCGACGAAGCCACCGGTTGGTCGATGGGATGGAAAGTAAATCTGTGGGCACGCGCCCTCGACGGCAACCACGCCCACCGCATAATACGCAACGCCCTTAAACACTCCACCTCATACGGAGTGAACCAATATGCCGGCGGAATATACTATAATCTGTGGGACTCGCATGCACCCTTCCAGATAGACGGAAATTTCGGAGTGTGCGCAGGAATATCAGAGATGCTCATGCAAAGCCAAAGTGGCACCATACACCTGCTGCCCGCCCTGCCGGCCGTATGGAAAAACGGAAGCATCAGCGGACTTAAAGCCGTAGGAGACTTCACCGTCTCCATAACTTGGAAAAACGGCAAAGCAGCAAAGGCCGAAATAATAAACAACAAGGGCAGCCGACTGAAAGTGCGCTACCCCGGTCTTGACAACGCCACAGTCACTGTTGCCGGAAAAAAGAAAAGCATAAAAAAATGCGGCAACGACACCTACACAATCCCCTCCAAAAAAGGCGATAAAATAATCATGGAATTTTAAACGCTGTTTAAATTTCTTTCAAATTTTATGTTTATGTATAAGCGGATTTTACTTGCTTTTTATGCTACTTTTTGCGGTTACATAACCCGCTATGCGACCTTAAAAAATGAAAAAACAGTCTAAAAAAGAACTTAAAAATCCCAAGGACATAAATTTAAACAGCTTCTTAAAAGCAATATAATTAACCTTTAAAATAAATTATCATGAAAAAAACAGTTTTAATGTTCACCTCAATGCTGTGCATGATTCTATCAATGCAGGCACAAGGTGTAACAGATTTATCGGAATTGAGCAACGACAAGGTATATACCTTGCGCAGCGAGCGTGCATTCCTTTTGTATAGCTCGGCTGAGGGAGTATCCGGACAAATTTGTTCAAGTACAGGAAGTGCAGTGGGCAATGTTACTCAGAATCCTCTTGACCCCAACCAACAGTTTAAGATAGAGAAAAACGGAGACAAATACTACCTCTTCAGTGTAGGTGCACAAAAGTATGTAAATTCAAGCGGCAACTATGAGACAAGCGCAGCTACCCCCCTTACCCTTACAAACGTAGGTGGCAGCTACCCTTGGAAGCTCATATTAGGCAGCAACGGAATGAATTCACAGATACAAGGTCAGATGGCAGCCGGAATAGTTGTAAACAGCTGGACAACCACCGATGAAGGAAACTGCTACTGCATAGAACCTGTGAGCCTCGACCCCGTAGAATACACAATATATATTTTAGGAACAGAGGAGGCAACAGCCGGTGTAACCTACAACGAAACTGAATATAAGAATGGAGAGACATTCACAACAGATGCCGTTCTTAAAAAAGCAGACTTTGCAGCAACAGCCGTTGATGGAAAATTTGCAGTAGTGAGCATCGACGCAAAAACAGTATATGTAAGCTACTTCGACAAAGATACCAAATTCTATACAATACAAAACGGCAAAGGCGGCTACGTAAGTCTCAATCCCACATACATGAGCGGAGAAAACCTCAGACTATCCAACCAAAATACCCCACAAGACAATCAAGGTATTTGGGCCTTTGTAGAACAGAGCAATAACGTATATAAAGTATACAACTACTCAACCGGACTCTCAAAAGTTCTGGGAATGGCCGGCAGCGAAGCAGGCGCTCGCGCAAAAATGGTAGAGCTTGAGGGGTCATCATACACAACAGAGTTCGACGGAACATTCAATTTCGGAAATGGAGAACCATCATACATAAAGCTCAAAGGTTCATCAAGCAACTATTGGAACGACCGCGGAAGCTACCTTGCTCTTTGGAACAGCTCGGGCGCAATAGGCGACACAGGAAGTAAATTCTTTTTGGAAGAGGTAGATTATGCCGATTTCCCCGATGAATATTTCTATGAAGTATCAGAAATTGCGGGAATAGAGGCCTATTCACCCAAAAACCCCAACACCCTGTGGTACAGAACATCGGCCGAGGCTTCAGGCGTAAGCTATCCTTGGATGGAGTATGCACTGCCTTTGGGTAACGGCGAGCTTGGCTGCATGGTATTCGGCGGTGTTCACAACGAAGAGCTTCAGTTCAACGAAAAGACACTGTGGAGCGGCCCGGCAAACACAGTTGGTGCAGGAAGCGGAAACCGCACATTCATGAACTTCGGTTCGCTCATAATCACCAACCTCGACAAGGCCATTTGGGAAGGTGTAACCGATTATGTACGCTACCTTGACATCGAAGAGGGAATTGCAGGCGTAGAATTCAAAAATGCCAACGGAACAAAGCAAATTCGCAAATTCTTCAGTTCGGCACCCGACCAAGTAATCGTAGGCCGCTACACCGTAGAGGGCGACGAGAAAATAAACCTACTGTTCAAATTAGAGCCGGGCAACGGCATTGGAGCAAACGATGTCACCTACGATGGTGCAACAGCATCGTTCACAGGTGCAATGACATCAGTGAACCACGCAGCACGTCTGCATGTCACAGCCAACGAAGGAGCCACCATCGTATCATCGGCAAAGGGTATCACAGTAAGCAATGCCGACGAAGTTACATTCTACCTGAAAGGCGGCACAAACTTCAATGGAGACATGGATGTCTTTAACAACTACTTCACAAATGAAACACCTGCCGAGGTAGACAGCAGAATAAAGAGCGAAATAGAGGCTGCCGCAGCAAAAGGCTACACAGCTGTTGAAACAGCACACATCGAAGACTTCACAGCAATCACAAAGCGCATGACATTAGACCTTGGATTGCAAACACCCGCGTCAGACACCAAAGAACTTGTAGACAACTACTACCCCAACAACACCGCAGGAAAAAGCACAGAGAACGACCATCTGTTCCTTGAGCAACTATATTTCCACTACGGACGCTATTTGGCAATAAGCTCAAACCGCAAGCCCATAGCAGCTCCAAACAACCTGCAAGGAATATGGAACGACCGCGGCGCCGACTCACCGTGGAACTCCGACATTCACACCAACATCAACATCCAGATGAACTATTGGCCCACAGAAATCACCAACCTATCCGACCTTCACAAACCCTTTGTAAACTTCATTATCCGCGGTGCACAAAGCGAGGGTTGGAAGAAAGTAGGCCAACAATACAACGGTGGTCACGGTTGGAGCGTACTCACCGAGTCGTCACTCTACAACAGCATGAGCACATGGGGCAACAACTACCTTGTAGCCAATGTATGGTACACAAGTCACCTGTGGACACACTATCGCTATACACAAGACAAAGAGTTCCTTAAAAAAGCATTCCCTGTAATGTGGAGCGCAGCAGAATTCTGGTTCCACAGACTGATAAAAGACCGCAAAAAGAACGATGGCACCTACGTTGCACCCAACGAATATAGCGCCGAGCAACCTCTGCAAAGCGAGGATGGAACAGCCCATGCACAGCAGATGATAAGCTACCTGTTCCAAAATATCAGCGAGGCAATAGAGATACTCGGAGTAGGAGAAACAGGGCTTACACAATCGGATATCGAAAAGCTCAACCACTATCTTGAGAACACCGACAAAGGATTGCACACAGAGGTATACAACGGAGCATGGGGCAACCCATTCAATGGTGTTAAGAAAGGCGACGTGATGTTGCGTGAGTGGAAATACTCCACATACAGCGCAGGTGAGAGAAACCACCGTCACATGTCACACATGATGGCCCTCTTCCCAATGGATCAGATTACCCCGGAGAGTGAATATTTCATTCCTGCCGTAAACGCCCTTAAACATCGTGGTGATGCAGCAACAGGATGGTCTATGGGTTGGAAAGTGAACCTGTGGGCACGCGCTCAGGATGGCGACCACGCTCACATAATCATTAAGAATGCCCTCAAACACTCAACCACATACGGAACCGACCAGAGCCAAGGTGGAATATACTACAATCTGTTCGACAGCCACGCACCTTTCCAGATTGACGGAAACTTCGGAGTATGTTCGGGAATGGCCGAGATGCTCTTGCAAAGTGCACACGGATATATTAACATACTTCCTGCATTACCTACCGTATGGAAGAAACAAGGTAACGTAACAGGCATGAAAGCTATCGGCAACTTCACAGTAGACTTCAGCTGGACAGAGGGACAGTGCAAAAGCGCACGCATCGTAAGCAATGCCGGTGCCGAGCTGAAAGTACGTTGCACTCTTGGTGCAATAGAGCTGTCAAAAGCAAGCATCAAGGTTGACAACGTTGAGGTTGGCGTAACAGTAGACGAGCATGGCATTGTTACTATTCCATGCGAAAAAGGTTCTGTTGTGGACATTGATTTTACAACAGAGACAGCTATAGCTCCCGTGATTACAGATAATGCAAAAGGCGGCAAGCTTTACGACATAAACGGCCGAAGAATTTCAACAGTTCCTGCAACAGGAATATACATTCAGGATGGAGTGAAGAAATTGGCAAAGTAAGCAGCATAATGATTACTAAAGGATAAAATCATCGGGGCTTCGTCAGATTTTAATATTGACGAAGCCCCGATGATTTTTTAATAGAAAAAAGCCTGAGAAGAGGCTATCTTTGTCAAATAGATTCTACGAGTGCAGCAACTGCATCCGAGTTCTCGGCTTTCATACGCGAATTTATTGTAACCGTAGTAGGTATAATATCAATATTCTTCATCTCTTCAAGAAGACCACGCATCACACGTCCGGCGGTGGGAGCCCAAGAACCATTCTCGACAATACCTACACGACGGTTTCTGAAACCCTTAATCTTCAGACGATAAAGAAAATCGTGCATCGGAGTAAAAACCCCTGCGTCATAAGACGCGGCACACACAATCATCCTACTCATGCGAAAAGCATCGCTCACAGCCTTCGACATATCGCAACGAGCAAGGTCGGTTATAATAACCTGCACCCCGCGCTCACGCAATAAATCGGCAATGCGATGTGCAGCCGCAGCCGTTCCACCGTATATCGAAGCATAGGGTATAAATACTCCATCGCACTCGGGACGGTAGCTGCTCCAAGTATCATAAAGAGAGAGATAGTGTGAAAGATTCTCTTTGAGCGCAGGGCCGTGCAACGGGCATATTGTATCAATATCAAGCTGAGATGCTTTTTTAAGCAGTGTCTGTACCTGAGCACCATATTTTCCGCAAATATTTATATAGTAGCGACGAGCCTCATCGTCCCAAGGCTCATCGAGCGACGGCGCACCAAAGTAACCAAAAGCGTCGGCCGAGAATAGCACTTTCTCGCTACTCTCGTAACACACCATAACCTCGGGCCAATGCACCATGGGAGCATGCACAAAAGTAAGTTCATGGCTGCCAAGCGACAAGGTGTCACCCTCTTTAACAGGAATACCGCGCTCTGCAAAATCCACTCCCTCGAAAAAGCGAGGCATCATCTGCAAGGCCTTTGGCGTTGCCACAACTTGCAACATTGGGAATCGCTCCATAACCTCTGCTATGAGCGAGGAGTGGTCGGGTTCCATGTGAAGCGACACAAGATAATCGGGTGTTCGCCCGTCGAGCGCATCAAGAAGGTTCTTCCACCACTCTGTTCCCTTACGTGCATCGGCTGTGTCGATGATAGCAATCTTCTCGTCTATAATCATATATGAATTATACGAAATACCTTGTGGCACTCTGTATTGTCCCTCGAAAAGATCTATATCCCTATCGTATACCCCTATATACTTTATTGCTGTTGAGATTTTCATATTATAGAACATTTATAGCATTTTACAAATTCAAGATTCTCATTGCGAGACGCAAAAATACTGAAAAAAAACAGCACGAACCAATAAGTTGCTTAAATTTATAACTTTTAGTAGAAATAAACAGAGGCTGACTAAAAATCATTTTTTAGCAGCCTCATACTTGTAAAAGATTAATAAAAAGATGTAGTTCAAGGCTTGCGAAGCCTGAAAAATCGGAGCACACTTACCGTAAATGAGGATTTTGAAAGCAAGCGTAACGCTGAAACACACTTTTCAGTCATCTTCTTACTCAAAATTATACAATCATTTTTTATTATAATTTATTAAGTCCGTTGCGGAAGTCGTTCACCATGCGTTCACTCTCCTCTGCAATTTTGGTAATGTCGATGCCTTTAAGAAGTTTTTCCAGACGGGCAACGCGACTCTTGTTACCACTCTTTTGAGCCTCATCCATCAAAATCTTATACTTCTCGAACTGTTGAATACCCTGCACAAGACGTTCCCAACGTACCGAGCTTAGGCTGAAGGGATAAACAACGTATGTATCACCGGCCGGCCATGCAGTGAAGCGTGAGTCTTTTTCAGGCTCCACCGTCCAACTGTTGTATGCCCAGCGCAGATAACCGTCGAGATTGCGCACAAGTGCTTCAAGGGCTATAAATTCTCCATCGGCGGGGTTGGTAAATGTAAATAGGTTGGGATATTCAGCCGAGCAGCAGGTGTAATATGTCGAAACTTTACCCTCGGCCCTGCGGCGTGCCAAAAGCTCGGGAGTGTAGTGCTTATAAGCCTCTATATCAAGGCAATAATCGAATATATCAGATTCAATCTCGGGGTGATAGTTTCCGGCCATTGAAATCTTCATTCCGGGAGCATACTCTTTTATAACCTTTATGGCAGCCTGCATCTGTGAGAGACTGCGCTCGTCCATTGAGATAAAGGTTTTATCGAACCATCCCTTCTCTTTAAGATGTGCCGAGAATGCCTTTAACATTCCTCCCCAAAATTCTGCATATTTTGCTTCTCCGGGGGCACACTTCATCTCTTTGTGACTGTCGGATGCCTGATCATAGTAGCGGAACGACAGATTCCAAGGAATCATCGAGAAGCAGGTTATCTCCTTTGTTATACCACAGTCCATCATGAATTCCACCCAACGGTCAAATATTGTAAAGTCGTACCACCAACTGCCGTCGGCCTTGCGCACCCATGTGACCATGCTGCCGAAGGGGTCGTATGTTTGTCCGTTCCAAGGCTTGTGTGTGAGCGTTGCTGTTATCACTTTTTGCCCTGCTGCTGCCAGCTTTTTCATATAAGGACGCAACAGGTTGAAGTGCTCGGGCGACCATAGTTCCACATTATGCACACGAGCCACCGCATAGGGATTCTGCCAAAAGTCGAGATGGAAGCGCCACTCCGACGGTGTGGGGAGCGTACGATTAAGCACCTTTACAGTGTAGTTGCGCTTGATGGTCTTGTCGGCCGTTGTTACCGTGACGCTGCCTTTATATGTACCCGGTGCAGCATCTTGCGGAATCTGCACGGTGAGCCACAAGCCGCGTGAGGTGTTAGCAGACAAGAGTGTGACGCTGTCGCCTGTAATACGGTCGGTCGAGAGGTTCTCGCCATAAGCATCCACAGCATGACGTCCGCAGCCTGTGAATTTATCGGTAATCACAGGTTGCACAAAGCCACCTGTTACATTGGTTGCAGGGATGACACTGTTACCACATCTAAGACTGCCGAAAGTGTATCGCGCCTCGGTATCTGCTGCACCGTTGCTCACCAACAATTGAAAATTGACACGCTCTCCGCGCCAGGCTGCCGCACTGTTTACAGATGCGCTTTTAATCTCCACGCCTGCCTCTACGGGGTAACGTACGTCTGTTGTTCCCCATTTTGCTGATACCTGAGCATAAGCAGGTGCAGCACACATAGCTGCAACAATGGCAATAAGAAAAGTTTTCATAATAATACTTTTTATTTAGGTTTATGTTTAGAAGCTGTTTAACTCTCCTGTCTCGACATTCAGTTCCAAGGAGAATGTGCTTGCCGGCAATCCCTCGCCATTTACAAGATTGGCTGTTGTATACGGCTGCCATGCGTAACGTACACGAAGGGGATTTTTCACATTCTTTGAACTTACCACAACTCTATTGCCGTCAATCCTCACCTCGTCGGCAGGATAGTATACCCCCACCTCCGATGCAACTTCAAAAAGTCTTATCTCGGAGCCGTCGGCGGCACACATTCCATCGGCATTCTCAAATGTAATGGTAATTGCCCCTTTGCTGCTCTTGGCGCTCACAGGCACAGGGCCACAGGGTACTACGTGTTCAAAGCCATAGACATTATGCAGAGCCTGACGGGCCAAACGCTCTCCGACAGGCTGTTTATCAGTCGGATGCACATCGGTCGGATGTCCTTTGTCGCTCGACACTGCCATATAACAATCGGCTATATCAAGAGAGTGCAGGCGTTGCATATCGCGGAAGTGCGGCCACGACGGACGGTTTATGCTCGACAATTGCACATAGCAGAATGGCAAATCCCCATCTGTGCGTTGTTTATCATTCCAAGCACGGCGCCAGCTATCCACCAACACAGGAAACATATAGTCGTAAAGTTCTACATTGTGTGCATTGGACTCACCTTGGTACCAGATGAAACCTCTTAAGGGGTAGCAGGTGAGCGGTTCTATCGCTGTTTCAAAGAGATAGGCAGGTTCGTATGGGTGACGCTGCAAAGGATTCTTGCTTAATTCAACATTTTTTGAGGCGCGACCTCGAACCCAATCCTGCACCATGTCATTCTCGCGCCAATGATAGAGAATATCCACAAGCACCGGGTCGAATTCCAATGTCTTTCTATCTATGAAAGCCTCGGTGGTTGTGCCCCCGACGGCATTGCATATAAGACCTATGGGAATCTGCAAAGAGTCGGCAAGCATAGCTCCGAAGTGATAAGCCACAGCCGAGAAGTCTGCTGCATTTTCGGCTGTCAGCTGCTGCCACGAAGCCGGTTTGTAATAATTGTGTTCATTGACATTCACAAGTTCTTCCTCGGGCCAAGCGTAGTTGTCGGTGTATACACGCGGCTTCATGTCGTAGACACGTACCGATTTTGAGGGGGCGGCTTTTATGTGCACTGCGGCATCTTTGGCTTGTTTGAGCATCCATGCCATATTCGATTGTCCCGAGCAAAGCCACACCTCGCCCACCACGATATTCTTAAATTCGAGCACCTTGCCATCACTCTCCACAGTGAGTGTATACTCTTTGCCATCTGCCTTCAAAGGGTTAAATTTGCAGCTCCATGAGCCATCGGCAGAGGCATATTCGGTACGTTTCTGTTTGCCCAGACGCACCTTGACCTTTGCACAGGCATTGGCTTTTCCACATACGGTGAACCCTTTATCACGCTGTATCACCATATTATCGGTATATATAGCCGGCATCGACAACCCTCCATGGTCACCTGTTATTGCCGAATATACAGTGTTCGCAATAATCTGCGCACCCTGAGGATTGGGGTGTAGAAAATCGTGAAGCAGGTCGGGACGATTATAAAGCGGCGCCTGAAGATCAATCAACTGAACCTGTGGTAGTTTATCGCGACTGTCGGCTGCATCCTGCAATTGCGGCGCCGCCAACGGCAACACCTGATGCTCTATGGCATCCTGTATCTGCCAATACCAATCTCTTGTTCCCGATTTAAAACGATGGTGATGATTGAAAATAGGTGTCATACGACAAATCCATATTTTGACATCGGGATTTATTGCACGCAGCGTATCTATAAGAGCCAGATAGTCTGTAACAAATTCATCGCGATAATTTGGCCAGTTACGTGGATCGGTATCGTTCAATCCCAAATGTATTATGGCAAGATCGGGAGCAAAGGCCAAAGCATCGGAATAGACTTTTTGCTTGGTGTATGGACGGTGCCCTTTATTGAGCAACGTGGAGCCTGAATGTCCGAAATTACGCACCTCGTAATTGTCGCCCAGCAGCACTTGCAGACGCGAGGGGTATGAAGTTTCTGCGGGATTCTTATGCGTATAGCCATAGGTTACACTGTTACCGATACAGGCAACACGTATTTTGCCGTTTGTCTGCGCAAAAAGCAGCGAACTTGCAAAAGCAAGAAGCAGAGCAATAAAAATCTTTCTTGCCATAGTATTTATATTTAAGAAGATGTTTGTAAATTACTCGGTAATGATATCACCCTCGTATTTAAATATTCCGCGTGTCATGTTGGCATTAAAGTTTAATTTTCCGTCGGCAACAGAGCCTTCTATCATGCTGAACATAAATTCCGGCATAGGTAAATAATCTTGAAACATTTGTACCAGGGGAACGATGCTGTCGTTGCTAAAGAAAGAGACTCCTCCGTCTGTTACGGCACAGGGGAGTGCCTGAAGCTGTATGTTTATGGTGGTAGGCATTTGAGGAGCAAATTTTGCGCCGCTTATATAAAGGTCGAGTGCCGAAGCGGAGGCATTAAGAGCCACTTTACACTCTACATTCTCGCACAAGAATGAGGTTGTGGAACCTGTTGCCAACACATCCATTGAGCCTGCGAACACAGCAGACTTATTTACAGCATACACTCTTACAATCACAAAGCTGTCACCACCCATTGAGAGTGTAAGCTCGGCACAATCACCGTCGGGAACATTGTCGGCCACCTTTATAATTATATCAACGCTGCCGGCAACTCCGCTCACGCTCTGCGAGAAGTTTATGCTGTCTGCCGATAAAAGACACCACGAAGCATCGGATTTCAATTCCCAACTGTCAAAAGCATTGAAGCTCAACGGCAACATTCCGTTAACATTGCATTGCAGTTCTTTTACCTCGGGAGGGGTTACATTATTGTCATCATCACTTGAACATGAAGGAAGCAAGGCAAGCATTGCCATGAGTGTCAATAAAAAAAGTTTTTTCATGATTTTTAGTTTTACTTATTGTTACATATTAAGATACAGTGACAACCCCACCTGCAAAGGTTTTCCTTGTGCAAAAAAGTGGTTGCCGATGGATTTAAAATAGAATGTCCCATAATCCTCGTTCAGCAGATTCTTACCCCACAAAGAGAGGCCTAAATTGCAATATTGCCATGTGAGCGAGGCCGACCAAAGACCGTAAAAAGATTGTGCGAGGGAATTCTCTTCGTTCCAATATATTCGTCCTATACCATTCCAACCGACGTTCAACACAAGTGAACGGGCAAAAGTATCCGGCACGGGCAGGGTGTAGGCGATATTAGCCGATAGCGTCTCGCGCGGAGCAAACGGCAGGAAATTACCCGAGTAATCATCGTCGCCACTCATATACTCTCTGAACGTGGCATGCGTATATCCGTATGAAGCATCAACAGCCAAACGTCGGCCGGAGTATCTTACTGAAAGTTCGCCGCCGTAACTGTGCGACCTGCCGGCATTCGACATCATGCGTCCGGTGGACTCTCCTTTTGGGAACACCGTCAGCTGTTGGTTGCGGCAATCTATGAAAAATATTGCAGCCGAGATATTAAGGCTCTCATCATCGAGTGGCGACCAATGGGTGCCTATCTCGTAGTTCCAACTTGTTTCGGGATTATATACTGTTGCCGAGGCATCGGCATTGTTTGATGCGTTTGTTATCTCGTCGGTAAGTTTCTTCTGCAGTATATCGGAAAAGATTTGAGTATTAAACCCGCCGGCCTTGAATCCTTTGCTGATGGTGGCATAGAGATTGCCTCTTTCATGATTGCAGGTTATAGAGAAGCGCGGCAGAATCTCCAACGCATCAATATCGTCGCGCCCCTCAAATATAGTTGTATGTTCCTTGTAGGATATAGCGCCTGCGGATTGCTCCTCATCGACAGCATCGGCCCTGACGTTGTAGTGCATTGTTGCACGGCTGTCATAATTCATTATGGAACGCTCATAATCGACACGCATTCCCGCCGAAAGTTCAAAAACACCTAATGAATATTTTGCCTGCGCATAGAGCGCCGCACCAAATGTCGGTATTTCAAACTTACTTTCAATGGGAAAAACATCGTCGCGAAATTCCATTCGATAGCCTTTGTAATAGTCATTTACATGCTTGAGTATCAAATTGTCGATGCCATACCTTTTGAAACGTACAGGAGCATCAAGGTCTAAGTTTTTATAAAATAGGAAAGACCCTGCGAGCCATTTGATTTTTTTATCCTCCGATGATTTTATCACCAATTCCTGCGAAAGAGAATGTTCCTTTTGGTACTGCCCCAATATAAAATAGTCTAAGGGAAGAAAGTCATTGTCTAATCGCATACGGTCGTTAGTGAAACTGTAGCCCGTAACAGATGATAATGTAAAACCCTCAAAAAAACGCTTAACCACAAAACCGTCGCTCACATTCAGCCGACGATACGAGCATGGGTCGTTATAAGCCACAGGAGCAAGAGTGCCGTCAGAAGCATCGTATGCACGATAGGCGTAACCACCCTCATCCACATAGCTTATTGTGAGGATATTATCCAAGCTCAAATGACCCGATGATATATATTGCATACGCAAACGCGCTGTCACATTGTCGCTTCCGTCACAATAATCTCCCAATTCCTTATTTTTGAAGAAGCCGTCGGAGTGTGCATAGTTAACACTTGCCGACCAGCCGAAACGCTCGTTCAATGCTTCGTAGTGCGATGCTTTAAGACGCAATGCGTTACCATTTGCATAACCCAACATCAAGCGCTTGCCCTGAAACGTGAGCGGCGACATTGTTGTTATGTTCATTGTGCCACCTGCGGTGTTTCGCCCGTATAGCGTGCTCTGCGCACCGCGTATTATCTGAACACTCTGAATATCAAAAAAATCAAAATCGTAGTTATTTTTATTGAGCACCGGAATTTCGTCGACATTAAGACCCACAACCGGCTGGTCGATACGCGAGCCGAAACCTCTGACATAAATGGAGGAGGTCATTCGCGACCCATAATCGGGTTGATAAAAATTAGGTGCTATTGACGAAAGTTCTTTCATGGTTTGCAGATGACGTTCTTCAATCTGCACACGCCCTATTTTGGTTGAAGAATATGCACTCCTGTTATCATCGCCATCCGATTTTATGGATGCGACAATATCAACCCCCTGCAACACCACCGTGTCTAACTGCTCGGGTACGGGAGTGAACATTAATAAAAACAATGAAAAAAAAGACACGTCTAATTATTACTTTTTCAAATGTAAGCGCGAAGATAGCCAAAATGACATTATTACACAAATTATACATTGTTAAAGATTGTATAACCACACATTCCGCAAACCCATCCGCAAACACCAAAATCGGAATCGACGACAGATTTAACCAATGGAGCCAAAAAAAAAATCACATTTATTTGCATAATAAGAAAAATACTCATTACATTTGTAGGTTAAATAACAGAAACTTAATAAAAAACAAATAAATCATGTTAAAATCCGTTTTTAAAGGTGCGCTTTTAGCATGCGCATTTTGTCTTGCAGCCTGCGAAGAGGACATAGACAAGAGCAATCGTTACACATTCACAAACGAAACCATTGCCGACTATCTTGAAAATCGTTCAGAGATGTTCTCGAGTATCATCAAGATTTATGAACAGGCCGAAATGATGGGTACATTGGAAACATACGGTACATATACCCTGTTTGCCCCCACCAACGAAGCCGTTCAGAGATACCTGAAAGAGCAGTATGAACTGAATGACAGTCTTTTGGGAGAAGCAGACTCCGTTAAAGTGGGAGTACACGCAATAAGATCTCCCTACCTTGAGGAGCTATCCGACTCAATGGCACAAGAGATTGCCAAGACCCACCTTCTGCCGGCAAAATACGAACTTGTAAATATCAACAACGAAGTATTGCCCTCACAGAACTTCAACAATCGCTACCTTGGCGTAATATTTAAAAACGACAGCATTACCGGAGACTTCCAAATACTCGTAAACAACCAGGCACTTATCACACAAGGCGACGAGATGGCAGAGAACGGAGTTATTCATATCGTTGATCAGGTGGTAAACCAGTCGACCGACATGATATGCGAGCTTATTGCAAAATACAACTACTTCAGCATATTCAGCGACGCCATAAAAAAGACAGGTCTCATTGATCAATTCCAAAAATACAAAGACCTTGATTACGACCTTGGACTCGAAGATGCACTCGACTATAAAGGAACCAAAAAGGCTCGCTATCCAAAATTCAAATACTATAAATACACCGCATTCGTTCCGACAGACGAAACACTCAAGAAAATAGGTCACAACATTTTGGGTCACGGAATTGAGAGTGTTGAAGATCTTGAAGAATATGCAAAATATTGGTACAAGGACTGCACAAGCGATGATTATAAAGACCCCAACAACGCCCTCAACAGACTGTTGAGCTACCACTTCCTCGACTGCGACGTTCCCTACTCCAAGATTGTACTCCAAAATGTCTCATACGGCAACAGCGAAAGCCCATACTACAACAGCGAGTGGGCATTCATGGACAACATGGATCGTTCCGACTACTACATATCACACACAAAACAACTGATTAAGGCCATAAAGCCCCTTAGCAGCAACGATAAGAACAAGAGAGACAACGTGTGGCTCAACGCATCAAACCGTCAAATCCCCGGCGACATCAACATGCGTCAGCACCTTGATGTACGCATCATACCCTCAAACGAATTTACACAAAACCCGGCGGATTATGACGGAGACGGCATCCCCGACCAGAAAGACTTTGACCAAAATTCACTAAACGGAACTATACACCCGATTGACGGACTCTTAATCTACAACGAGGACGAGATGGTAGGTAACGTATTGAACGAACGTATGCGATTCGACTTTGGAGCACTGCTGCCCGAGCTTATGACAAACAATGTTCGATACTGTTCAAAAGAGGAATCGGGAAGTACTGTTGACGGAGCCGGCAACGTAAACATCCCCAACGGATATTGCGAGAACCTAATCAACCACTCTGCAACAAGTGCCGTTCACTACCTTGCACCTTTTTATTGGGGATGCACATATTTCGGTGACGAGTTTATTGCAAACAACATATACGACTTCTCATACCGCCTGCCGCCCGTACCCGAGGGCACATACGAATTGCGCATAGGATACACAGCAACAACCATACGTGCAATCACACAATTCTATGTAAACAACAAAATATGCGGAATCCCCGTTGATTTGAAGATAGCAGCGACAAACCCCCGTATAGGATATATAGCCGACGATGAGACAGAAGACAACGGAGTGGAAAACGACAAGACAATGCGTAACCACGGCTATATGAAAGCCCCCGAGACTTTCACGGCATATTTCCAAAGTACCGACGGCTCGTCCAAGAAAACAGCACGCTCATACAACGGTGCAATACGCTACATCATCACCACACAAAAATTCAGCGGCAACGACAATTGGCTCCGCATGAAGCAGGTAGACGAAAATGATAAGATGGAAGGTATGCACGATTATATAGAAATGGTACCCACCGGCATTGTAAACTCATACATTCCCGAGGACAGACTATAACAACAATCCCCATATAGATAAATCGGGGTGCGCC
>JAFSAT010000013.1 GCA_017442185.1 Bacteroidaceae bacterium | reverse complement strand
GCAAAGGTCATGAGAACCATATATATGCACTATGAAAAGATACTTAATTTCTTTGACAAACGATCCACGAATGCGGCTTCTGAATCTTTCAATTCTAAAATAAAAGCATTTAGAGCACAGTTCAGAGGGGTAAAAGATAAAGATTTTTTCCTTTTTAGATTGGCAAAATTATATGCGTAAATATGAAATCCCTCAGAATTTTACGTTGAGCCTTGAAATCTTGGCTCACCAATAAAAGTTTTGTATTCTTTTTGAGTGTTAATAAAAAATCGACAGCGTTTTTTTAACGCTGTCAATTTTAGTAGCGGGGGAAGGGATCGAACCTCCGGCCTTTGGGTTATGAGCCCAACGAGCTACCACTGCTCCACCCCGCGATGCGGTATTAAATACTTTGCAAAGGTAAGCAGTTTTTTTTGTCTGTCCAAATTTTTAAGCAGAAAATTTCTTTGTTGGTGAAAAATTTATTCATTTTTCACATTTACGCAATTGCACAAATGTGCAAAAAACACTATCTTCGCAACAAGAAAAAAGATACGTCAGACAATGTCAACAGCAGATACAAGGGAGCAGATAATAAAAGTAGCACGCAGGCTTTTTGCGCAGCGAGGAATAGATAATATTACGATGAGCGATATCGCTGCCGAGGCGAAGCGCAGCAGACGCACCGTATATACATACTTTAAAAGCAAAGAAGAGCTTTTGGAGGCCTCGATAGAGATGGAGGTTAAGAAAATATCCTCGGCCACCACTAAGGTTGCAATGTCCGATTTGCCACCGAACAAAAAAATAATAAAACTTATTTTCGTGCGTCTGCACTCCATTAGAAGCGTAGTGCGTCGCAACAGTCGTCTCAGTTCCGAGTATTTCAATAATGCATGGATAGTAGGGCACATTCGGCGTTCGCTCGACTCAAAAGAGATTGCACTATTCCGCTCCATAATTGCCGAGGGTAAAATGATGGGAATTTTCAACGTCGAAAGTCCCGACCTTGCAGCCCGCTTTCTTCATTTCTGTCTCAAAGGCATTGAAATTCCATACATAAACGGCATTGTAAGCCGTCACACCGACGACCGTTTTATGAATAGCTTCACCGAAAAAGTGATACTGAATGCTTTGGGTACAAATCCCGAGGCTCTAAACAAAGAAGAAAACTAAAATATAGAAAACCCCATGCGAGTACTTTACGAGGACAATCATATAATAATAGTCAATAAATCGGCACGAGAAATAGTGCATGGCGATAAAACCGGCGATACCCCTTTGTGCGACCTCGTTAAACAATACCTAAAGGAAAAGTACAATAAGCCGGGTAATGTATTTGTGGGGGTTACACACCGTCTCGACCGTCCGGTGAGCGGCATTGTGATATTTGCAAAGACAAGTAAGGCACTCGAACGTTTGAACGCCATGTTTCGCGATGGCAGTGTGAAAAAAATATATTGGGCTATAACAAAAAACGCTCCTGAGCACGATTGTGGCGAGCTTGACGGATGGATAGTGCGTAACGAAAAGATGAACAAAAGTTTTTTATACCCTAAAGAGGTTCCGGGCAGCAAGCATGCCCGACTTCGTTACCGACACGTATCAAAGTCGCAGAATTACAATCTGATAGAGGTTGAACTCATGACAGGGCGACATCATCAGATACGTTGCCAGTTGTCTGCTGTTGGCTGTCCGATAAAAGGAGACCTGAAGTATGGTGCTTCTCGTTCAAATCCCGACGGCAGTATATCGTTGCACGCACGTAGCGTGGAATTTGTGCATCCCGTCTCAAAACAGCAAATCTCAGTGACTGCTCCTGTTCCGAACGATAAATTGTGGCAGGATTTTGAGGATAATATGCCTGAGAGTGCCGAGTCTGTGTAGTAACATGTTATAAATAGTTTTACCTGCTTTGTTAAATTTAACCGGCAGTTAAGTTAATTTTTGCTGTTTTTTATTAATTTTCTCTCAAATTTTCACTTGAACCATCTGTTGTTCATAAGTATTTAGTATATTCGCTTTGCATTATATGAGAAATATACTACGTTTCATTATAGCATTGTTATCAATAATTGTTTTTGCTTTATTCGGCAATGACAAAGATGGTAAAATAACTGCCGACAATAAAGCAGTGCATTGCTATATAACGTCGTCTGATGTAGTTTCAAATGAGCATTTGGGCGGTTTATGTTTGTATGATACATTCCCTATATGTACCAAATGTCTTTGGAATAGTAATTGCGGTGGCAGAAACGAAGTGCGTGGCAGAATATTCCGTACAAATTCTTTAGAAAATCATATTTTATCCTTATCGTATAAATCTTTTGCATCAGTCTTGTCAGTGTCTCTCACTGCGATATGCAATGTATCGACATTTTTAAGAGAGAAATATTTCATTATACTGAATAAACTTATAATTTAGTGCCTTTAGCTTTTGTTATGCGTGCTGCATGTCGATAATGAGCGGTACGCTTTTCGGTGTTCTACATTATTTTACAAAATAACAATCAGAAGCAGTTTGTTAATTATTGTATAAAATAAAGGAGGTTCTATTTTAATATTGCTGTAAATTTTATCAGATTTCCTTTTTTGAATTTATACGCTGTTTAAATTTATGTTCTTGAAACAACAAAAGTAGAGAGCGTAATAAGGCAATTACATTTGGCTTATAGTGTAAACATAATATTTAAAAGAATTTTAAACAGCTTATATAATGCTTCCTTCTTTATACAAACAAAATGTAAGTTTTTATATTAAGAAGAGTAAAAGAACAACCTCTCAAACGCTTCTGCGATAATAGCATTAAATTTATGTTTTTTCAGATTATAACATTGATAGGTGCCTTAGGCATGTTTCTTTATGGTATGAACCTGATGAGCTCGGGTTTGCAAAAAACGGCAGGTGAGCGTCTGCGAAGTTTGCTTGCTGCAATGACCTCCAACCCTTTTAAAAGAGTGATGACGGGGGTGGGAATAACAGGTGTAATACAGTCGTCCAGCGCAACCACAGTAATGGTAGTTGGATTTGTAAATGCAGGATTACTTACTCTCACACAGGCTGTGGGTGTAATAATGGGAGCCAATATAGGTACAACCGTAACAGCATGGCTTGTATCGTGGCTTGGATTTAAAATGGATATATCGGTTCTTGCGGTTCCATTGATGGCCGTAGGATTTTTGCTGAGCATTGCTAAGAGCGAGAAATACAAGAATTTGAGTGAATTTGTAATAGGTTTTGCCCTGCTGTTCTTGGGATTGGCCTTGATGAAAGATTCTGTGCCCGACTTGCGAGAGATGCCCGAGGTTTTATCTTTTATCACAAAATGGACGGGCTATGGATTCGGCTCGGTGCTTATTTTTCTGGTATTTGGTACGGTGCTTACTCTTGTGTTGCAATCCTCCAGCGCTACTATGGCGCTTACTCTTATAATGTTGAGTATGGGATGGTTGCCTTTTGAAATGGCAGCAGCAATGGTGCTTGGCGAGAATATAGGTACAACAATAACAGCAAACATTGCAGCAGCGGTGGCAAACACAAATGCAAGGCGTGCAGCCTTGGCACATACACTTTTCAATGTGTTCGGTGTTGTATGGGCGCTTCTCTTCTTTCATCTGTTTTTACAGTTTATAGGATGGATAATAACCCTCATGGGTTATCCTAACCCTACTGAAATTGTCTATACGGCCGACATTCAACCCGGCTCCGATGAGTCTACTGCGGCACTTTACGGAATATCAATGTTGCATACAATGTTCAATGTCATTAACACTTGTATTCTTGTTTGGTGCACTCCTCTGATTGTTAAGGCAGTGACAACAATTATAAAGTCTAAGTCGCGAAGTGAAGAGGATGCCTTTAAATTAAAATTCATAAATGCCGGCCCTGTGGGTAATGCTGAACTTTCGGTGGGACTTGCAAAGAGTGAGATATTGCATTTTGCTCAGATTTCTCGCAAGGGATTGAGCTATGTGCGTTCAGCTGTGCATGCTCAGAGTGACGAGGAATTTGAACTTTATCGTAAGAAGCTTGTGAAGTATGAGGAGATTGCCGACAGAATAGAGTATGAGATTGCAACCTTCCTAAACGCCGTCCCTAAAGAGAGTATTAACGATGCCACGTTGTTGCAGATAAAATCAATGTTTAAGATTATAAATGAATTGGAGAGCCTTGGCGATTCGGGAGAGGCCATCAGTCGTATTCTGTCACGTCGAAACGTTCATGGCAAACGTTTTACGGATAAAAACGTGGAAAAAATAGACCTGATGATTTCTCTTGTGGATAATGCCTACAAGGTGATGACTGAGAATTTGGAACTTGCTTATGATAATTCTGTTGATTTACGTCGTGCGGTAGATTGCGAAATTGAAATAAATAATATGCGCACAACTTTGCGCGAAGAGGAGATTCTCAATATCGAGCAGTTAAATACATCATATCAGAGCAGTGTCTACTATTTAGATGTTATATCGGAATTAGAGCGCATGGGTGACTATATAATTAATATCTCTGAATCTCTTAAAAGATAAGAGGTACTCCCTGCAATATAACAAAGAAACCTACCCTGAAACAGTTCTCAAATAATCCCGAAATAAAATTTAAACAGTTTCTAATTTGTTGACAAACATTTGCGCTTTTGTCTTAATGGTATACAAACATTGAAAGTCAACCAGCATATTCTGCGCCAGGTTGACTTTCAATGTTTGTAGAGAAAAAGATGTTCTTCTTTGATTTGAAGACTTTATTTAATCTTTTGCCAATATATCGTAGTGCCTATTCCCCAGATATTGCCGAATAGTTTCAATCTTTTCTCATCGACAAATTCGGCCTCTACGTTTACACGTATGCCTTTGGAGGGGTCGTATATTTTTGCACCGTTCCACTCTTTCTCTTTTTTGTCGTACTTAAGGCCCTTTACGAGTATCACCTTGTCAATATCGGTGTTACGCAGGCTTTTGTCGGGGTTTTTTACATCTTTACGCTTTTTGCCATCTTTGTCGTAGGGGTTCTCCACCCAAAACATTTGGGCTGTGTATGTGCCGTCGCCCGCTTTTGTGATGCGTACTTTACTTTTGCTGCCGCCGCGGTCGGTGAGGTATTCGCCTATTATATAATCGGCATTGTCGTTGTAATTTTGTGAGATTGCAGGCATTGAAAATGCTACTGCGCAGATGAGTGTGATGATAATGTTTTTCATGTCCTTTATTTTGTTAAATGTCGTGGCAAAAGTACTTTCTTTTTGTGATGCTGCAAAATAAATAAAAAAATAACTGCACAAATTAACTATGTTTGTGCAGTTATTGAACGGTTATTGGTCTGTTTGTTTAGTCTCAGCTCTCTGAAGCTGCGTTTAATCTTAATTCTTAATTACGGGGGTGTTACTCGATGCCATATTTCACTGCCCTTAAAATTAGTAGCCGGACTTGTTACGTTTATTATTAGTTTCTTCATGTATGTTATTGTTGGTTATAGCAAATGATACTGCTTTTATGAGCATTATATTGCATCTGCTGTTAAGATTGGTTAAATGTTTGTTTGCTGTCAAGTGAAACAGCTGTGTCAACAACAATTAATTTTGTATTTTTGCACGTTTTTTAATAACGCACAAGGCTTATATGAAGATAATATTGTCGCTTTTGGGTACTGTTTCTCTTGTCTTAGGTATAGTAGGAATATTTCTTCCTATGTTACCAACTACGCCTTTTCTGTTACTATCGGCTGCTCTTTATTTTCGCAGTTCTCCGCGTCTTTATGCCTGGCTTATGGGGCATCCGCAACTTGGCCCATATATAAAAAATTTTCGAGAGCATCGCTCTATTCCGCTGCGTGTTAAGGTAGTATCGGTCAGCATGGTCTGGATTACATTGCTCTATTGTGCTGTTTTTGTAGCTAAAGTTTTGTGGTTCAGATTGTTTTTTGTAGGACTTGCAGTTGCAATATCGTTGCACATACTTCAATATAAGACTTTGCGCAATAGTAAGCCCGAAAATAAAAAAGATTAAAAATATTCATCATTGAAATTTTTGTTGTATTTTCGCAAAATATATTTTAAACGTTATTTGTATTTATACATCAAGAGTATAATAGCAGAAATTGCTTTTTAATTTAATAGAAATTAATTACATTCTTAACCATAATAAAATTAACTTATCATTATGAATCTCAAACAAATAATATATCTTTTTGCCACAGTGGCGGTAGTTCTCGGTGTATCATCATGTGGCAGTGACGGCGGAGGTGGCAATCCTTACGACAATCAGGTGCAGCGTCCGTTTTATCCTTCAAAAGTCTCTTTTAAAAGTGTCAACAACAATAATGAAAAGGTTGAAGAAGTGTGGACTTTTGAATATAACAAAGATAGAACCATCAGCAGATATACATGCAGCAGAAGCGAAATAAGTTCGGTGGGTGAGGTAAATGAAAATATTGAGGGCAAGCTGAGATATTATAAAAAATTCAACGATGAACGAGCAATCGAAGCTGTAATAACCTCAGATTACAGCAGTTATAACGATTTTTCGCAGCATAATAAATTGAATGCTTACAGAGATACGCTAAGAGAGGATGTGAGTTTCTCGGGCGACCTTATTACAAGTATCGTAACCTCCGGTGTACGCTCCTATGAGAACAGAGCACCCGGACATATATCCTACGCAAAGACATTTACCTATTCTGGCGACTATTGCACCGGATATACATATAAAGACCTCGACGGCGAAATTACCTACTCATACAAATGGAGCGGCGAGAAGCTATATAAAGTTTCTGCCTATGAGCAAAACAATGATTACAGCAGGGTGTTACACCGAAACTACGAATATACTTACAGCAAGAATGAGTACTCTTCGGATTACGGCTTCAATCCAATGGCTTTCATTTATGGGCACAATCCCGTGGTGTATGCAGCAATGTCATATTTTGGCAAGGTAACCCCTTATGTGTTGGAAAATGAGGTATACAGCTACTACGAGACAGTGGATGGAAAGACACAGCCACGCAGCACATTAAACATAGGCTACAATAATATAGATCAAGAGAATTATATCTATTATACTGCCGATTCAGACAATTATTCGGAATATACATTTATCTTCAGCAAATAATAAACTGTTAATATATTGGCGGCTGTTTAAATCTCTTTCAAATATGTTTATATTATGAGCGAATTGTTCTTCTCTTTTATGCTCTTTTTTACCTGTCTGTCCCTCTTTTTTGTGGTTACATAGTCGGTTATACGCCATAAAAAAAGAAAAAACATTATAAAAAAAGACCTATAAAATTTAAAGGAGATAAATTTAAACAGCTTCTTAATTCACAATGCTTGCCAATCACGACAAATATGCAAGGCTCGACGACGATGAGTGGGTGCGAATATTGATGACGGTGCCTCCCGAGGAGGGTGCGCACCGCTATTTCTTTAATGTGAAATGTGCAGCTTTTCTCAAATATATTTCACTCTCAATTTTTGGCGAAGAAGATACATCGCATCTGTTAGGCGACTTTTACGAATTTCTCTCTGCCGATAATTGGCGTGTGCTAAGGCTTTATGCCAATCGCAATGGTGCATCACTCGCTTGTTACCTTTCGCGGTGCGCAATAAACTATTTTATGGCAAGCAAACGTCGCGAGGAGCGTAGAATGTCAATATCAATAGACCAGCCCGATATTATTTCCGAATTAAACAGATTCACTCTCGACGAAGAGGACACCATGCCCCCGGTGTGGATGGCCTTTGAACGTCTGAGCAAGCGCGATAAAGAGGTACTGCGGCTGTTGGTGATAGAGGGGAAAAGTTCACTTGAGGCTGCCGACAGCATTTGGCCGTTAGTAAAAAGCGACTGTCGCGATTGGCGCAGTCTGCCGCATAAACGTGTACAAGATACAATAGCAATGCTCAAACGCAGGGCATTGTTGGCTCTGACACTCGAACTGAAAAACTGTTTAAAGTGATATTAATATATATTCACGAATCGCTCTCCTATCCCTGAGGCTTTTTCTAATAAACAGAATCTTTTCGACAAAAAAGAGAATGTATAATTATAAGCAGATTCTGCTACTCCGAAATACTGTTTAAATTTATCTCCCCGGATTTTTTATAGTTCTTTTTCAGACTGTTTTTTATAAGGGGGATTGCGAACCGTGCAACCGTAAAAAAAGCATAAAAATGCAAGTAAAATTCCATTATACATAATAGTTGAAAGAAATTTAAACAGCTTCTTAAACTTTTTTCATAAAACGATGTCGAAAGATAGTGTCACAAAAATAGTTATCAGTTTTGTGAAAGTTAAAAGTTTAAAATAGATGCTTGGTTGTAACATTGTTTATAAATATAAAAAATGAAAAAAATAATGCTATTAGTGGTATTGCTGTTTGCATTTGCAGCAGCAATGCCGCAGAGTAAGAACAAGAAGCATGGCACTGTAACAGGCCTTATATACAGCAAAAGCGAGAATACACCTTTACAAAATGTTGCTGTGCAGTTGTATCTGCTCCCCGATACAATTTATAAAGGAGGAGCGGCAAGCAACCCCGAGGGGCGCTTCTCGTTGAATGTAGAAAAAGGCAACTATCTGATGCGTATTTCCTGTGTGGGATTTCTCACTCATGAGAGTAGCCTGACCATCGCTCCCGATAAAATCAACGACCTTGGTCGTATAATAATGAGCGACGATGTGGTGGCGCTGAAAGAGGCATTGGTTACAGCCGAAGCACCCCCCGTTACCATGACCGGGGATACCATGGTTTATAATTCATCGGCTTTCAGAGTGGCCCCCGGCTCGATGCTCGAAGAACTTTTAAAGAAGTATCCCGGTGTTGAGATTGCCGAGGATGGTACTATCACCGTCAACGGAAAAACCGTGAACAGGATTCTTATGAAAGGAAAGGACTTCTTTGGAACAGACAAGAATGCAGCCCTTAAAAATGTTCCCGCAGAAAACGTCGACAGAGTGAAGTTCTACGATAAACAGAGCGACTTTGCACGCATCACCGGAATCGACGACGGAGAGGAAGAGGCTGTGCTCGACCTGCAAATGAAGAAAGGAGCCGACGAGGGTTTCTTTGCCAACATCGACCTTGCATACGGAACAAAGGATAGATATTCGGCAAAATTCACCCCCAACTATTATACCGACCATAGTCAATACTCATTGATACTTTCGGCCAACAACGTTAACGACCGTGGCTTCTCGGGACGCGGCCGCGGTGGGCTGACTGCAGCCAAAGAGGGAAAATTCAATTTTGCAGCCGAGACAGCAAATGTCGAAGTGGGAGGAAATGTGCGCTATGACCATCGCGACACAGATAACAGCAGCTTCAGTTCAACAGAGTATTTCATGACCGGTACGTCCAACCAATTCTCAAATAGTAGAAATAAATCCTTCGGACGCTCAACCAGCATAAATGGCGACTTTCGCATAGAATGGAAGCCCGATACGCTTACGAACATAATCTTCACCCCGTCATTCTCCTATTCAACCTCCGACAATTGGTCGCAAGGAGCATCTGCCACATTCCTTTCCGACCCGTTTGAAACCATAAGCGACTATCCCACAGACCGTTTCGGCGAGGTGTATGGCGCACTCGAAGATATTGCAATAAACAGCAATAATAACGAGAATATGGGGAACAACGACAGCAAAAGCATAAACGCAAATCTTCAGATTAACCGCCGTTTGGGAAAGCCCGGGCGCAATATCACCTTCCGTGGAGGCTTCAACTATGGCGACAGTGAGAGCAAGTCCTTTTCGACAAGCAAAGTGCGCTATTATCGCAATAATTCGGGTAACGAAGGCTACGACCGTAAACGCTATTCTACAACGCCCGGCGAAAATTGGAGATACAATCTGCGTCTCAGTTACACCGAGCCTATTATCACGAACCTGTTTCTGCAAATAAGCTATAATTTTACCCACAGCTATCAGAACAGCGACCGTGCAACATTTGTGCTCGACAGCATCGAAGGCTACAATCCGCTGCTCAGTCACAATTACGATTTTCCGGGTCTGCCTGCCGACTATGAGCAGTACAGAGACGACGACCTCAGCCGCTTTTCGGTATATCGCACCTCAAACCACAATGCACAATTGATGCTGAGATACGTAACCGAAAAGATGAATCTTAGTGCCGGTATCACATGGATGCCTCAGAGTACCAAGATGACATATAAATATCTGGACATAGATACTGTGCTCAAGCGTACAGTCTACAATATAACCCCCAATCTGCGTCTGCGATATAAATGGAACAAAACCACAACCCTGAATGTGATGTATAGAGGTAGTACAAGTCAGCCCTCGTTGACAAATCTGCTTGATATCACCGACGATTCCGACCCTTTGAACATAACAAAGGGAAATCCGGGGTTGAAGCCATCGTTCACAAACCGTCTGATGGCATTCTTTAACACTTATAACACCGACACGCAGACGGGAAAGACTGCGAATCTGAACTTCAGCAACACACTCAACAGCATCAGTAACAAGGTAACATATATAGAAGAGACCGGTGGCCGCATCACGCAACCCGATAATATAAACGGCAATTGGAATGCAGGCGGAGGATTCGGCTACAATTCCACTCTGCCCAACAATAATAAATTCACATACAGCACTCACACAAACGTGCAATATGCTCACAGAGTATCATATATAAGCCCTAACCGCAACAGCAGCAGCGTGCGTAGCACCGTAGAGACTACCAACCTCAACGAAGCATTGAAATTCGGATTCCGCAACGACGTTTTTGAAGTTTCGCTCGACGGACGTGTGAATTATTCTCATTCTCACAGCAAATTGCAGCCGGAGAATAATCTCGACACATGGAACTTCTCTTATGGCCCGAGCGGCAATGTAACTCTTCCTTGGTACAAACTGACACTCTCCACAAACCTTTCGATGCAGAGCCGTCGCGGCTTTGACGACCCCTCGTTCAATACCAACGAACTGATGTGGAATGCTCAGCTGTCGGCAAGTTTTCTTGCAAGCAACGCACTCACTGTGACTTTCCAGCTATACGACATTTTGCATCAACAGAGTAACATAAGCCGCAACATCGACGCATTGATGCGCAGCGACACACAGAATAATTCAATATACAGTTACGGAATGTTACACGTCATATATAAGATAAACAGCGGCAACAGGTCGGAGCGAGGGCAGGGCAGAGGTCCTGCTTACGGAGGGCCCGGTGGCGGCAGAGGATTCGGTGGCAGAGTAAGATATTGATGTACCCCCTCCTCTCTCGCAATAACGATAAAAAGAGCAAAAAACCATGGTTTTTTGCTCTTTTTATCGTTATTATCGTTATTATAGCTATATTCGCAATATATATTTATATTCTCTATGGATGCCGGAGACATTTTTAGAATGTTATATTGGGTAAACTCAATCATTGCAATATGTATTACCGTTAAAGTGGTGCTGGCCAATCGTAATCCTGTCACTACTTTTGCGTGGATTTTTGTGTTGCTGTTTCTGCCATATATAGGTCTTGCACTCTATTTTTTCTTCGGACGCGATACACGCAAACGCAAATACATAAGACGGCGCTTCCTCTCACAGATTAAACAGAAAGCGCAACCGGTGTGCAACATTTCCGGCGATGTATATATTCCTGCCGAATATATGCGTATATCCTCCTATTACAAATCAGTTGCCGATGCCTATCCTCTTGCAAACAACAATATTGAGGTAATAAGCGACACTCGTCTGTTTGTCAAGCAGCTGCTTGATGCCATTGATGCGGCCGAACAGCATGTGCATTTGCAATTTTATATCTTTGAGGATGATACCTTGGGCAATAAAGTGCGTGATGCTCTTATAGCCAAGGCACGCAGCGGAGTCGAGGTGCGTCTGCTATACGACAGTGTCGGATGCTGGTCGGTTAAGCGCAGTTTCTTCGACGAGATTCGTCGTGCAGGCGGTTATGTGGAATCTTTCCTAAAAGTGCGCTTCCCACTGCTTACCAATAAGGTGAACTATCGCAATCACCGTAAGATTGTGGTTATAGATGGCAAAATAGGCTTTTTGGGCGGATGTAACATTGCCGACCGCTATATACAGGGTCTTAATGGCGGATTGTGGCGTGATACTATGATAAAGATTCAAGGCGAGGGCGTCTATGGACTTCAGACAGTGTTTCTTGCCGATTGGTATTTTGCAAGTAATACAATGGTCTGTGGTAACGAATATTTTCCGCAGCCCGATGTGCAGGGCGATGCCTTATTGCAGATTGTGGCTTCAAATCCTGTGGGGCATTGGAGAGTGCTGTCGGCGGGTATGGCAATGGCTCTCTCTTTGGTGCGCAACTATGTATATCTGCAAACTCCCTATCTTATGCCCAACGACAGGGTTTTGTCGGCTTTGCAAAGTGCGGCACTATCGGGGGTAGATGTGCGCCTGATGATTCCCGAACATGCCGACAGCCGTATTGCCGAGTATGCCTCATACTCTTACCTTGGTGAGCTTATGCAATCGGGTGTAAAGGTCTATCTGTATTGTGATGGTTTTTTACATTCAAAGACACTTGTTGCCGATGATTCACTCTCAACAGTGGGTTCTGTGAATTTGGACTTTCGTAGCTTTGATTACAATTTTGAGGTGTGTGCCTGTGTGTATGATGTCTCCATGGCAAAGCGCATGAAAGCTCTTTTTATCGAGGATATGTCACACTGTCGGCAGTACACGATGCAGGAGTATCTTAGTCGTTCCATCGGTCGCCGATGCCTTGAGTCGGGCGCAAGGCTTGTTTCTCCCGTATTGTAACAAATTGTGTGCCGATTAATGGTATGCCCCCCCACCAAACTTAAACAGCTTCTTATTTTCTGAAGAAACTGAAATTGACGCTTCCGTATGCTATGTGTCTGAAAAACTGTGCATGTTTGCTGAAGTCGTTGTCTTTCCCATGCTCAAAGACGAATAAACCTCCCTCTTTAAGAAGATTGCTCTCCATTATAAGGGCGGGAATCTTTGGCAATTCTTTCAAGGCATAAGGCGGGTCGGCAAATATAAGGTCGTAGCTTGCCGTTGCGCGTTTGATAAAGCGGAAAGCGTCGTCGCGTACAATGTGCCATGCCTTTTCGTTAAGTGCAGATGCGGTTTTTCTTAGATGCGCAAAGTGTTGTGCATCAATCTCTATCGAGGTTACTTGTGGGCAACCTCTCGACATTAGTTCGAGACTTATGCTGCCCGTACCCGAGAACAGGTCGAGTGCTTCTGTATTTTCAAAGTCGATGTAGTTCAGCAAAATGTTGAACAGATTCTCTTTTGCAAAGTCTGTGGTGGGGCGTGCTTTGAAGTTTCGTGGTACGTCAAAGTGGCGTCCTTTGTATTTTCCGCTTATTATTCGCATAGCAACAGTGCTTGTAGGTCGAAAGGTATCTCTTTAATTTTGTTGAGCAGGTGTGGGCGAAACTCGTCGGTTGGGTTTATGCGTCTTATGTCTGCTATAAATTGTGAGACGAGCGGGGTTATCTCTTCGACATTCCTGTCTCCACACAGGTAGAGCGTGTCATCTGTCTGTGACAGGTTCTGCTCTTTCCAGATACTCAGCAGATAGTATGCCTGATTGTGTGGCTCGGATGAATTGAAGCTGTTTGTCAGCTGTATCTTTCCCTCGTCGATGGAGAGCAGTGTCGATGTGCTTTTGTGATAGTAGGCCAACATATATCGGCTTTTTTCTATTGTGTTGCGCGATAGGTAGCCTATGAGAATGCTCGATGGGGTGTAGAATGTTACGTCGCCTATTTGTGTGAGGCGTGTGTAGAGGCTGCTGTCGAGTGAAAAAAGTATTGTGACGCCGTGTGCCGTCAGTCTGTTGGTAAGTATCTTGTCGTCGGGCTGTGTTTGGGGGAAACATGTTCGGTAGAATGTTTCGTTGTCTTCTTTATTGTTGTACTCCGATGGGATGGCTGTGAAGTGCGATGTTGCAACTATTGTCTGTATTGTGCCGTATTTGTGTTGTGTTGCAAATCTGCATCCTCTCCATGCTTCGTCGAAATTGGCGACAAGGCTTTTGCTGTTATCTGTCTCGTAAAAGTGGTATTGCAGGCTGTCGGGGTCTGTCTCTGTGTAACAGCAAAAACAAAATCCATCCGTACTTATACGAATGGATAATGTTTTATCGGTGTGTGGTGTCACTCCGTTCATAGAGTGATTATTCCCAGTTTCCGGCGTTGTTGTTAGGCTGCTCAACGTCACCTACTTTCAGACCGCAGTAGCGACCGAGCTTCTTCTGTGCGCTGATGAGGTTCTTCATCTCCTGGTCGTTGATACCTGTGAGATATGTCTCGAACGGTGTGCGTGCCTCAAACAGCCACTGTGCCGAACCTGATTTTGTTGTATCGCAACTTGTTGCAAGCTCAAACTGTGCGCCGTTGCTGTAGGGAACGTATTTCAGTGAGTCGACGTTGAAGCCTTTGCCATAGATGGTATCTACAAGGGCAATCCAAGTGGTGTCGCGGCGGAAATCGCGCAGACCCTCTTTCTCAACATCTGCCCATTTGCCTGTCTTCTCGGCCTTTGCTATCATTTCAAGAACTTTTTTCTCTGTAAGACCACGCTCAAGCTGCTCGTCGTTTAGTTCACCAACCTTGAGCACAATGGGCATTTGTGCCGTCTTGATGTAATCGATGAGTGTATCGAAGTTGTCGGTGTAAGCACCTTGGTGGTTGTTACGATACTCGATTTGCGCGGTACGGATGTCGATAAGGCGTGCAATGATGTCTTTCTCGCGTGCGCCACGCTGCTCTTCAAACTCAATGGGGTCCATGATGCTGCGATAGCAGATGAACGCCAAACCTACAATTGCTACCAAGAGCAAGAGATTAAAAGCTACTTTCTTCATAAGAATTAGATATTTTTTATTTTATTCCTTGTTCTTATTTTATATTTGCGTACATTCGTGAACGCAAAGACTTTGCAAAAATAAGATAAAAAAACGGAATTTCGTTTTTCTATACTAATTTTATTGTGAAAAAGTGATAAATAAATATTTAACCTCGCAAATTAAATTAAATTTTCCCTTTGTTCCAACTATTCAACAAGAAAAATCTTTGGAAATGTTGGCCGATTTTCTTCTTTCGCCTCGCGAACGCAGTGTTTTTATCTTGTGCGGGTATGCAGGAACGGGAAAAACCACGCTTGTTGCAGCGTTGGTGAAGACATTGGAGCAGTTGCAGCGTCGCACAGTGTTGCTTGCGCCCACAGGTCGCGCTGCAAAGGTCTTTTCTGCCTACTCTGGCAAGAGCGCCTACACTGTTCATAAATGGATATATCGTCAGAGGTCTATTCTGGACAGCGCAACGTTTACGCTCGACTTTAACAAATCGCGTGGAACGCTTTTTATTGTGGATGAGGCTTCTATGATATCTAATGCCGGCACCCAGGGCTTTGGTTCGGGAGCGCTGCTCGACGACCTTGTGGAATTTGTATATTCGGGCGAGGGGTGTTCGTTGCTTCTTTTGGGCGATACGGCTCAGTTGCCTCCCGTTGGCGATGTTCTTTCTCCTGCCCTCTCTCCCGATACCTTGCGCTCTATGTTCTTGAATGTTACGTCTGTCGAACTTACGCAGGTGATGCGTCAGGCTCGGGACTCGGGTATTCTGACGAATGCCACGATGCTGCGCTCGTTGGTGGCCGAGGGGGTCAGCGGTCTTCTCCCCAAGGTGGCATTTGCCGGGTTTGCCGATATTCGTCGTGTCATGGGCGACGAACTTATCGAGACCATCGAGAGGTGTTACGCCGAGGCGGGGATGGACGAAACAATAGTGCTTTGTCGCTCCAACAAGCGAGCCAACATCTATAACGAGGGTATACGTCGCCGCATCCTTTGGCGTGAAGAGGAACTTGTGCGTGGCGACCTGTTGATGGTGGTTAAAAATAACTATTATTGGTGCGAGGAGCTTGGACGCACAGATAAAGCCTTGCGCGAAAAAATGGACTTTATTGCAAATGGCGATGTTGCCGAAGTGGTTCGTGTGGGGCGCATCGAGCAGATGTATGGATTCAGATTTGCCGAGGTGACACTCTCTTTTGTCGATTATGAGGATTGTGAGCTTGATGTAAGGGTTATGCTCGATACTCTCACAAGCGAATCGCCATCGCTCACGCGTGAAGAGAATGAGCGTCTCTTTAGTGCAGTATGGGAGGATTACTCCGAGATAAAATCGCGTCGTAAACGTATGGAGCAACTGCGCAGAAATCCTTTCTACAATGCCCTGCAAGTTAAATATGCCTATGCAGTGACGTGTCACAAGGCGCAGGGTGGGCAGTGGAGCCGTGTCTTTGTCGACCAAGGTTTTCTATCATCTGAGAGCCTCACTCCCGACTACTATCGCTGGCTTTATACGGCTTTTACCCGTGCGAGCGACAGGCTTTATCTTGTTAATTGGAGAGAGGAGTGAATTGTGACGCTTCTTTCCCTTTTTTATTCCGTTAAATTAATGTACCGGCAGCGAATATTCGCTGCCGGTACATTATAATAGTTTTTTCAAAAGTTTCTCTTGTCTATAATTTCCATAAGTCGCCCCATTCTCCTCTGCGCGGTCTTGTCAGCGGTTCAATTTTGGGGTCAGCCGGATTTTCCGATGTTCCGGGTGCTGAAAATGATTGCATAACATTATCACATTGATAATCTACCTCATTAGTAGTAGGCTCTATATAGCTTTTTTGTCCCATATCTTCTTATTATTTTACAAATACTTTCTTATTATTCTTAATATATATACCTCTGTTGCCTATTCCATTGATTTTGCGTCCGAACAGGTCATATACAGCATTATCTGCATCATTCCCTCCGTTTATATATTCAATGTTCGTAGTTCCATGTATTGCGATAACTTTAGCATCGCTTTTTATATTCAGAAAGCAGTGTCCTGTTGAAACGGTTATAGGTGTCTCTGTTTCCACTCGGTAAAATGCAGTAATTCCATCTTGTTGCTGAAGTACATAACCGTGGTTTATGGCAGTGGGTGAATGAACACCGGTTAAGCAACCTGATGTATATTCATTTGATTCAACCTCGGGCACTCCGATGAATTTGTATTTACCTTCGCTGCCGTTCAGCAGATATGGGGTGTTTGCAAGCAGTGTGTTGCTTGGGGTTATCTCTACAATATTGCCATTAACGTTTGTGCAATTATATGCGTTAAGTCCCGAGGGAAGATTTGCGGCAAAGGGTATCATCAGAGTGCCCCAACCTGCATCGCTCATCGTAAATTCATATTCGGCTTCCTGTGGACTGCCTTTTATTATGGCGATGCCGGGAACTACGGTAGGAACCACATGAGTATATCTTCCGGCTACATACATAGTGCCGCCGAGCGTTGGGCGATAAGCACCGTTCACAACATCATTGCTTGCTTGTAATTGCAGTGTCAGCACATTTTTGCTGCCGGTCTTGAAAGCTGTGAAATTGGCATTGTAACACACGAAGCGGTAACCGCCCTCTATGCTGCTGCAAGCAATCACGTGGCTGCTCTTTTTAATACCGCTCTCGAATGCCGGTACCCACTCCTCGTTTTCCTCGTCATAGTAGCCATATTGTTCCTCTTCTTCGTCGGGATTCATATTATAGGGCATTGTAACACCTTCGGGCAGAAGCAGGTCGAATTGGAAACTGCAATATTCGCCAAGCGCAATATCGGAGTCTATTGTCAGTGTGGCTTTGCCGCCGGGAGTAATCTCAAAGTCTCCGACTGTCAGTGTAACCGCACTTTGTGCCCCGACAACAAGTGTCAGGGAACAAAGGGTTATCATACTTATAATCTTTTTTGTTATCATTTTTATTTCTCTTTATCTGTTAAGCAATACGTTATAATACAGGGGTATTGGGAATTACTATAATCCTTTTTTTGCGACTGTTAATCGGCGATTTGTCGTCACCGGTGAGGATAATCTCAAGTGTGGTGTTTATATCCAAGAGGTCGATGTTGCCGTCGCCGTTGGAGTCCATTTGCATCAGATTAAGATTATTGTCTCCCTCGCCCAGAATATAATTAAGCGTTGCGTTAATATCCAATAGGTCGACATTGCCACTGTTGTCGGCATCGCCTCTCAGATAGAGGTTGTTGACTGTATACATAAATTCGGCAACGTCGCTCTCCATCATATCTTTGGCTGTTGCCATAGCTTTTATGGTAACGCTCTCTGTTAGGATTATGGGATTGCCATCATATACCTTTACAGCGTCGCTCTCGTCGCAGGGACATGAGCCGTCAAGTGTATAGTATATTGTGGCATCCTCGGTTTCGCAATGCAGATATAGCTTGGTACCTTTTTCTACCTCTGCGCCCGAAGCTATGGATGCTGTGGGGGTGGCTGTAACTACTGCTTCGCGCATTTTCACATTAACGATTGTTGATGCCGAAATGTCGTAGCCGTCGATGTCGAATCTCAGGGCCGATGTTCCGGGCAGTTCACCGTTCATTGTAATCTCGGCGCAGCCATTCTCGTCTAATACTGCAGAGGTTGCATCTACTGTAAACAGCATCGAGGAGAGTGCTTTAACGTTGAGTCTCTTACCGGCAGCTGCAGCTGCAGGAAGTACTTTCACCATCATGCTGTTCTCTTCGCCATAGATTACTGTGATTGCCGAGTCGCACTCTATCTTGCGCACCTCAAGCTCTACGGTGAACGATTGCGAGTAGTCGTCTTGCATGCGCACACCTGCATAGCTCTTGACGCGGTTCTTCACCATCAATGTTACCTCTTTGGTGGGGAATGGCTCGGATGCGTTGAAGCGTATCTTGGATGCGTATTTATCGGACAATCCTTCGTAGCTTACCTCTTCGTCGAGCAGTTCTACGGAACCTTCAACAACGTTTCCATCGGCTGTTACCACAATGTTTTCTGTGTTTAACAGCTCGGGCTGCATGTATTTGTCGAACTTAATCTCTATGGCATCCTCGAATGCGCGTGCTGTCTCCACATTGGGCTGTATGTTCTGTTTCATGGCTATGTTCACTTCGAGCTGCGGAGGGGGAACGGGCAGCCACTCACTGTAGGTGGTTTCGTAACCCTCTTTCTCGAACTTCACCTGCCATAATCCTTGGGGCACATCCCAACGGTACATTCCGTTTTCGTCGGTAAAGAGCGGATTCTCTTGTGCATACTCTTCGGCATTCCATTTTACGATATTTTCGTGCAGGTCGCCATACATATCTTCAACCATCTCTTTGTAGTAGACTGTTGCTGTGGCGCCTTGTACACGATTGGATGATACTCCTTCGTAGACGTAGCCGGAGGGGTCGTGGATTGGGGTCGTAGGAGGTGTTGGTGGTGTTGGTGGATTTGTTGGAGTTGGCTCGGGCTTAGGTGTACACTTTTTATAGTCAGCCTTTATGCGACTTTTCATGCTACTATACATTTTATTGTATTTGCTTCGCTCTTCATTCATCCATTGATACATGTCAGATTCAACTTCTTCAAATTTAGTAAAATCGGGATTAATAAATCTGTCTAATCCTTCTACTGCTTCTGAAAAAGCTATTTCAAGACCACTGCCTAACCACTCTCTGTGGTATTTATCACTAATTATATATTCAAAATATCTGGCATTTTTGCTATTCCTTAAAATAATTCCCGCTTTAGCAATATTTCCAATGACTTTTCCTGCTCCCATAGTCAAAAAATCTACCCACAAAGCTGATTTAAGTTTCATTTGATATAATTCAACATAACTTTCAAATGTACTCATAAATAAGCCTATTAGATTATTCATATTGGATAGCTCTTTAAAATATTTTTCTCTTTGGGATGCGCTCAAACGATAACTACCATCTTTACATTGTTGTGTTATCAATTTAAGAATCTGTTCTTGGTGGGCAATAAATCCATCAATGTAAGTTTCCATCACGTCAAAACATAGATTGAAATCTTTTGCACCAATATATTTATTAATGCCTAAGAAATCAAGCGCAGAACCACCAATTTCAACACCATCACTTATTAATTCTTTGGGGTTAGTGTAGTGCATTCTCAGTTCCCGAACTGCACTTTTTAATGTTTGGCCTACTCTATTCCAGTGTATTATAGTTATAGCCTTTTTAATAACTGTATTACTTGTAGGTAAGGTAAATTTAATTTCAAAAGCAAGTTGTTGTTCTGTATCTATTGTGTATAGAATAATAGCATCATCTTTTTGTTCTAGATATCTGCAAGTATATCCATTTCCATTTTCAGATGATATATGCTCAAATGATTTTTCACGTAACATTTGTTTCGCTATGTTATAATCTAATTGTGTTATAGTCCACAATTGAGCCTGCTCTATACCTTCGCCGGTTATTTTATAGGTACATGAATTTTCATTATCCTCAATTAACTCAAATTCTAAATGCTCATTAGCATAATTATAAATAGCATTTTGCCAACCTTTTATCTCTTCTATTTGGCTGTTTAGATGTTCTTTATTATCAACAACCACTGAATTTGCTTTTAGATAATCTACACTGACATTTATGGGAAGATTTCCCTCTGAAAATTCACTTACAGCTGTCCAACTATTTGAAATCTCATCATATTCAGCTGTAAGGGGTATTATATTGTTATTGTCCGTATATACATATATCACTACATCAGAAACAATCTCAGGGCTATTATTTGTGAAGTCTACGATGAACGTGAATTCTTTTGGCTCAGTTCCTGAACCATGCCAATTGGGAAAACTCTTATATGGGAAGAAATAGTAAGAATTAGGTGTGACGGTAGCATTAATGAGATCAAAAACAATATTATATTGCCCTACATATTCAGGGTTATAATAAAGCATTGTCACTTTTTCTGGTACGACATTATTAATATCATATCTAACTTCCTGTGCTTCGCTTAATAATTCCATTCCGGTTTTAGTTTTTATTTTTGCATAAATCGTATGCATTGATAAATTGTATGGATTATTAAGTTCGCATATTGTCTCCCAGGTTCCATTTGCTAGTGATGTGGTTTGTCCTATCAGTACACCGTTGTCGTATATTTCAACTGATGACGTGCCAATAGCTGAGCCACTAATAGGAACAGAAGTTCTTGCCACCGTTGACGGAACTGAGATAGACAAGTCTTTTGCCGTGTAGTATGCAGCACCTATCGGTTGGTTGATGCTTTCGCCGTTAATATCAAAGTTGACAAACGCGCCGGGTGCATATTCGCCGCCTTTCGTCGGGATAACGCAGAAACGCACACGGTCGGTGTATCGTGCCATAGGTATTGTAAGGCGGTTGCCGTCAAGCACGTAGCTGCTTGTGCTGTTACCCACCATCACCGAATTTTCCACAAATGAACATTCGGTGGGAAGGTCTACAACAAGGCTGACATTGCTCACCTTGCCTGCATACTCTTGTTTGAAGTCAATCTTACCGGTCAGTGTAAGGTAATTGCCCGATACAATGCTTGTTTTATTAACGGTAAATGATGTCCCGCTGCCTGTGTAGTAGAATTTACTCTCGTCGAGCAAAGGAACCTCATCGAATGTTATCTTGCTGACAGCGCCGCTCTTGACTTCGACACTCTGCTGCACATAATCACTTCCCAATGTAAGTCCGGCCTCTGCAAATTTGCTTAGGTCGTATATGGTATTGAGAATACGGCTGCCACCCATTGATACCAACGTATATTCTCCGTCGGCAAGGTTGCTGATGGTGAGTGTTGCATTGTCATAGTTATACGACTTTATCAGCTTTCCTGCGGCATCATATAGAATTGCAGCAACTGTTGCATTTGTTGTCTTTTTAAAGTTTGCAGAGATTTCTCCAAGCTCTAAAATATCGAACGTAAAGTTGGCTTTTTGATCGGCAATGGCAGCACTACATTCTACCGCTTTAAATGCAGCGTTAAGGCTTGTGGCGATAACTTGCAGTTGATCGCCTTCGTCAACCTCTTCGAGCAGGACAATCTGCGGATATTGTACGTTGAATTGGCTGACAGCTCTGTCTTTTGTCTTGTTATAAATGGTGTAAGCTACATTGTTATAATCGTTGTACCAATTTATAGTCTCTGCCTCGGTACCCTCTTCGGCACTCTCGGTGTATGTGAAATTTATGTTCAGAATGGCGCCGGATATTCCTTTCAACTTTGTTTCGGGCAGTTCAACTTTGTCGGCACCTGCTAAGAGAGTGTCACACACTATTGATTGACTGATATAATCTTTTGCCGATATTGATACAACTGTGGGAGTGTTAAGCAGTTGTAACTTATATGTGCCGTCGGCGGCTGTTCTCACGTTTGTCACCTTGCTGTATATGCCAGCGAAGGTTTGTGAGGCGCTCACGGTTGCTTCTTTAACGGGTTGGCCGCTTGCTGTATCGGTAACTTTGCCCTCTATTGTCAGTTGTGGAATGTTTGTAAGAGTGTAAACAACATTGTTATCGGCACTCTTAACCACATATTCGGTTGCAGTGGGTGCATTATACTGCATTGCTGCATTTTGTGGAAGTGCTATTTTGTAGTTTAGCTGTTTACCCTCAATAAGTCCGCTGATTGAGGTTTGTTGCGACAGGTATTTACCGTTGGCATCCGTCCAAGTTATCTGCACCTGCGAGGTAATATCGCTACCATCGGGAGTGAGCACTTTCAGTGATACAGTTTGTGGCTTTTGCAGTGATGCAAATGTAACTGTAACATCCTCGTCCTTAACTTCTACATTCTCTATTTTACCGAAAATGTCACCGGCTTCGTTGCGCAGTTGTACGTTCCACGTGGTGTTGCGAATGAGGTTGGGGAATGTGTATACAGTGCGGTCTGTCAGTATATAGTGCAGACGTTGACCGCTTTTTACATTTGTAAGCTCCAACCACATTTGTTTGTAGTCGGATGCAGTAGTCTCTGCCGGCAAATTCACTGTAAGGCTGCGAATATCCTCCTGGATAGGCAGAAAAGTAAAGTCTTTCCATCCGTCGGCTTCTTGATACTGAGCAATCACAGCAGCAGGAACATAAATGATAAGCCCCTCGGGTACACCGTCGAATACATAATTTTCCAATGCCGGCGGAGTCATCGAGTAGATTGTGAGTGAAGATAGGCGGGTACAATCGTAGAATGCGCGGTAACCAATCTTCTCTATCGTCGAGGGCAGATATACCGACTCTAAACCGGTATAATCGAATGCGTAAGAGGGAACTTCTGTAATTCCTGTTACACGACTCAGGTCGAGCAGGGTGCAACCGGAGTAGTTGTTGGCAATGCCAAAGTCGTTGCTGTTCATGCGTCCGGCAACGGTTATCATTGCAACATCGCTGCTGCTGCTTCCGCTTATGGCTGTTGATATGGCCGATGATAGCGAGCCTGCATTGAAGTCGTCGACAATTACCTCGCCAAAATCTTTGTTCCAATAGTTTTTATTGGGGTTGCCGGGAACTGCCGGGTCATACTCGAATACTCCGTATATTTTAGAGTCTTTGTCGGGAACGGTATAATAGAAATTTTGTCCGGTGGCAATAGTTTCACCCTCTTCGTTCTCCCAATGCAGGAACTTATATCCTGTATTTGTGTAGGAGTATAGTCGCATGCTGCTGCCGGCCTCTGCTTTTGTGTTTGAGATGTTGAATGTGCCGCCACCGACAGGCTTGCACTCCACCGTTACTCTGCGGCTGATACCCATTGGGTTGGGGTTTGCAGGAACATCGGGGTCGTAGTAGTAGAGCGCCGTCAGATGTGCATCTTTTTGCGGCATTTTGTATTTGTAGGATGTCGATTTCGATAATGTGTCGCCATTTTCGTCTCTCCATCCTGCAAAGTGGTAGCCGCTGTTTACGTATGCCTGCATGCTGATGTTTGCATAGGCTGCGTATTTTCCCGAGTAGATATTCAATGTTCCGGCTCCGACGGGAGATACCGAGGCCGAGAATGTGTAATACTTTGTTGTATCGGGCATTGCGGGGTTGCCGGGAACTGTCGGGTCGTATTCATATCTTGCCTGCACAAGAGCGTCGCGTGCCGGCATTGTGTAATAGAAACTTGTTGAGGAGGATAGCAACGTTTCACCGTCGAACCAACCTTTAAACTGATAGCCTGTGTTGTTGTAGGTTCTGAGATATATGCTTGCTCCTTGTTCGTATGTTCCGCTGCTTGTGTTGAGCGTGCCTGCTCCACCGGGGGTTACCTCCACGCGCAGATTATACGCAGAGGCAACCGACAATGTGGCATGCAGCAAACAAGCAATCAGAATGCTTATTATTCTGTTCATATTTGCTTGGTATTAACTATTTTACAATAATCTTTTTGTTATTACGGATGTATATTCCTCTTTGCAAAGGTTCTTTTACTTTTACTCCGTTAAGATTATAGATGTCAGCCTCGTCGCTGTCGTTCGTGTCAATATTGTATATTCCGGTTGTGCCTTCACGATTGATAACCAATGAGAAGCGTGCAGGCTGTTCGCCAGCCTCGGCTGTGAATGGATAGCTTCCCTCGTTCAGCAATGCTTTCTCGCCTGTCTTTTTGTCGAGCAGATATATGCTGTAGTCCTCGGGTATGTTTGCAAGTGCAATTGTGTAATCTCCATCTATATTTATTCTTGTGCCAAGTTCCACAATGCCTGCATCCAAGGGGCGCTCGTTAATGGCATACTCAATTTCCTCGTTTGTCGAGAATATCTGTGGTACTCCAGGGTCACTGCTCATGAATTTGCTTGCATCCTTATCCATTTCGTATTGCATTGCAGCATTGTCGTTGAGCACAATACGTGTTTTGTCGCTGTTTGTGCCATCGCTTATTGTAAGGTTTATTATGCTGCGTACGGATGATGTGTAGGTTCCTTTGGCAAGTGCAGCAGCGTTGATTGTGCGTGCTGTTCTGTCGGTCTGTCGTCCCTCTTTGTTGAAGATTATGTTTTTGCTGTCTACGGGGCACTGTACAAAGAATGCTTCTCCGGGGCGCAGAATGTATGAATCGTCTACCGGGCTGTACGCAGTGTATGTGTTGTTGTTAAAGTTCCATACGGTTATAGGAGCCAACAGATCGGTAAATCTTGTGTCGTAGTAGCTTGGGTAGGGGTTACCTATGAGGTTCCAACTGCGATTGTGTATAAATTCGCTTTGATATTCATTCAGAGTAACGGTTGCATTGCTGTTTGCGAATATCTTGTTCTTGTTGGTGTTATTAATGGCTTTGAAGAGCAGTGAGCTTTGATTCTGCCAATTTGTACCTACATATCTGCTGCATTGCAGAATGTAGCCCTCTCCTGCATTCAGCGTCTCGTCGGCAGTTACTCTTACCCATGTTGCATCTGTTTCGCCGGCTGCGCGTTTCTCACCGTCGTAGCGGCGTATAACAAAATTGGTTGTACCCTCACTTATAGTCATGATATCTGATACTTTTGCATCGAACGGCAAAGAGAAGAATATCCAGCGGTCGCAGGGTACACCTATTTTTATCGTTACGCTGTCGGCACGCATAGTGGCATTGTTTATTAATGAGCAGTGATTCTGTGTGCGGTCGGGCGAATCATAGTCGCAATTATAATCATATAATGTGTTGAATGTCGATACCGATAATGTGCCGCTACCGCCCACTGTAAGGCTGCCATAGTGCCAATATGATGTTCCTTTCCGGTCGTGTATAAGGCTTACACTTGGTTTATAGTCGGTGGGAATCTCCTCGGGCAAAGTAAGTCTGTGATTGCCAAGCACTGTTATATCCTGTGGCAGATAGTCTATTGGTTTAATTGTTGGAAAATCGTCCCAATATTCAGTCTGTTTATAGATGTTCAATGAGATGGCGGGGACGTACAGTTCGCAACCGGCCATGCTTTCTGATTTGAAATTGTCGCTCATGTAGGGCGGCTCCACAGATAGGCATGTGACTTTATTGAGTTTGCTGCAATAGGTGAATGGTGATTGATATGCAAGTACAAGAGTGCTTGGCAATGTTATCTCGGTGAGTGCATCGCAGTCGTAGAATGCGTCCTCGTATATTTGGTGAAGGCCTTCGTTAAAATCAATATGAACCAATGCGTCGTTGTTGTTAAATGCGTCGTTACCAATGCTGTATAGTGTAGACGGGCACTTCAGAGTGTCTATTGCACAATTATAGAATGCGCATTGGTTTATATACTTCACACCTTCGGGGATTTCTACTTTTTTTAGTTTTGTATTATAGTAAAAAGCATAAGTGGCTACGGTTGTCAAAGTCGAGGGTAGTTTTAGGCTGTATAGATTTTCACAATGACTAAAGGCATCACCATTCATTCCTGTGACGCCCTCAGGAATCTCAATTTTGCGCAAGCTTTTGCAATAATTGAAAGCAGCTGTACCAATGACTGTTACGGATGCAGGTATCTCTATCTCTTCGAGCAGATAACAGTTGCGGAATAAATAATTGGGTATTGAGGTAAGTTTTTTGGGTAGCACGGCTTTTTGCAGTTTACCCTTACCCTCAAACATGTTTGCTTCTAACTGTGTTGCAGAAACTTCGCTCATGTCGATGCTTATAAGATTGGTCAGGCGATTTTTGATATTGCTTATATCGGTGCTGTTTATGGGGCCGCTTATTGTGAGGTGGTTGACATCAGAGAAGTTCTCCACCTGTTCCAAAATTTTGTCGCCCAAAGTGCCGGCCTCGGTAAGTGCTACATTTACAGTTACACCATCGCCATCTACTATAAAATAATCTTTCCAAACATTTGCGGCTTTATATGCCTCACTGCAAGTCTCGGGTACGTATACAAAACGAACGTCGTTGTAATTCAAAGCATAGTTGCCGACAGTGGGTGGGGTTGTTGCTTTGGTGGTAATCTTCATTATGTCGCAGTCGTAGAATGCGTAGTTGCCGATGCTTTTCAAATTGCCGCCTAAGGTTAGGTCGATGAGTGTGTTATAATGGTTGAAAGCATAGTTGCCGATATGTGTCACTTTGTCTCCGATTGTAACTCGGCCGATGGCACCGCGATGGCTGTACCAAGGATAGTAGCTTGCATCACCTCCGTTAGGCATGGCACCTGCACCGTTTATTGTAAGATTGTTCTCTTTTAATGTCCAAACTAAATTGCCGATTGTGCCATATTGGGTTACATTCCCATTGAATACCTCTTCTTTTATAGAGTAGAATGTGTTTAGTTTTTCAGAGAGAGCAATAATGGAATTTATATCGCTTTCTAAACTGTCGTTATTGCAGATGGCTTTTGCTTCTTTATTGAAACTGTCAAGTTGTTTGATATAACTTAAGTGTGGGCGATATTCGTCGGCTATTTCTACTACTCCGTCAAGTGTAAATTCTGCCATGTGGAAGTATACACGCGGAGCGGTTACCACAAAACGCAGATATTTATATGCTTCTTGTGCAACAATGGCACCGGATTGCCATGCTGTATTGTTTTGTTGAGGCAGGTTGTCGCCGAATGTTTCTATTGTGGAGAATGTGGCACCGTCGTTACTTCCTTGTACCTCTATTGCCGTAGGAAAATCATTTTGAGCGCCGTAGCGTGTAACGTAACTGAACTCGAATTTTGAAATTGGTGCTTCAAGATTAACTTGCAGCCAATGAACGGATTCGCTTCTTCCATTCCAACAAGAATGAAAAAATGTGTTTACATCGCCGTCGATAAGGTCTGAAATGGGGCCTTCACTGAATTCGGGTTCGTTGCACCAAATGTAGTTGGGAGCGTCGGCATTTGTAGTTTGCAGTGCTCCGATTCCGCCACTGATGTAGCCGGCCTCGTCGGTGATGAAAGTTCCGATTGTTTCAGTGAGTGCGCGAAGCTCTTCTATGGCAGCCTGCATCTCGGGGTCTTCGAGGGCGTTTGGCTGGGTAAGTGCTGCTGACAGCTCTTCGCCGTTCTCAAGGTCGCCCACCTCATAAATCTGCCAAGCGTAGATTGGATTTTCGGGATGGCTGCCCGAGCAGTAAAGGTAACCGCTGTACTCGTAACCGTCAACGGGATAGAGGCCGATGAGCTTCTCGCCGTCGAATGCGATGTTGTAAGGTGCGTCGGGATTGCCGAGTGTGTTGGGGGTTACGGTTACATAGTATGTGGGCATGTCTGTGAGATGTGCACCATCGTTTTTCCACTCAACGAACTTTTGTGCACCAATGCTGTAAAGATAGAGCTTGTCGCCACCTTTGATAAATGCAAACTGCTGTTGGGGGCTCCAAGGGTCTGATGTAATTC
>JAFSAT010000012.1 GCA_017442185.1 Bacteroidaceae bacterium | reverse complement strand
CGATTGTTTCCGTTGCCGTCTGCATTGTTGAGTACAGGGCTTGAAAGGTGAAAGGTTTTCGGGCTGAATACTCTCCGCAGGAGGCAGATTCTGCCCGAAACGACTTGTCGCTTGACCTTGCAATTCATCTTCGGTTAGAAAACCTCTTTCCTTATGGTCGGGGTCAACTTTGTATTGGGCAAATGGGTTGTGTGCAATCTTGCCATTATAGTGAGCAGTGGTTACAATGTGCTTCAATGGTATGGAGTATATCCACACTGATGATTGAGCCAATCCAACCTCATTTCTCAGATACGAGCAATAATCACGAATGAAATCCTCGGTTAGTTTATTCATAGCAATATCTGTACGCTTGTAGTGTACCTTGATAAATTCTGCAAGATATTTCCTTACGGTAAGGTATTTTTTATATGTACTCAGAGAACGATCCTTACCAACTCGCTTGGCAAAGGCTTCGTTCTCCTTGTCGAATGCTTGGAGCAGGGTTTCATACTCTGTTCCTATGCCCTGATAGGCATTGCGTACCATTTCGACAGTTACAAATGCTTCTATGTCCGAAATGCGTTGATAGTGCTTGATGATTTGAGCCTTGATGTTATCCAAAGCCAAATTTTCGCTTTTTTTGCTCCGAGAACCGTAATTTTATATTAAAAAACAGTTGTCTCTTTATTTTTGTGTCATATAAAGAACAAACGATGAGATTTTAAACTGTTTCTTATGTGTTAAACATTTGTTTGTTAAATTCTTGCTCTATCAGCATCACTTTCCACGAGGCATTCTCGGTGCGCAGGTTCTCCAAATTGTTATCTCCGTTGACATATATGGTGTCGAACTTGTTGCTGTTGATATTGTGTGCCGAGTGATTGAAAAAGTCGTTCAACTGTTTGTTGTCTACTTTGTTGCAGTCTCTCCAGATTATAAGTATATTTTTTCCGGAGTGTGTTCTGCCCGTCACTGTGCAAATGTCTTGGGTGGGGTAGGATATGTTGTTCACCTTTAGCCCTATAAGGTAGTTGAATGTTTCAATAAGGTCGATTCTCTCTTCGATGGTTTCGTTATTTCGTGTAATGTTCATCTTCATATTAAACGGATTGACGAACCATTGCATGTTGAAAAGTGAACCGCGTGCTTCGATGTCAAGCATGTAGTTCAACAGGAATCCGTCGTAAAATTCTCCGGAGTTCTTTATTGTGTTTTGTGAGAGTGTCAGGTTGTTCAGTGTATCTTCGTATTGTTCTAAACGCATATATTTGAAGCAGTGGCTGATGCCTTTGCGACTTATGGGTTTGCCGTTGCTCCAATCTTCGGAATAGATTACTTTTTGAATACGTGGTTTTGTAACTGTGTCAAAGTATGTGCCCATTTCCACAAGCACATATTTGCGTTTGCCGTTTTCTTCGTCGTTGCGGTTTAGGTTTATCACTGCGTGGCCTGTGGTGCCCGAGCCTGCAAAAATATCAATTATTGTGGAATTTGTGTCTTCTCCCACTATTGTGTGTATTGTATCTTGTGTAGAATATACTGATTTTGGGAAACCGAATAATGAGCGTTTGTTAAACATTGATTTCAGCAGGTTTGTCCCGTGTGACGAGGAGTCGTATTTCGATTCCATCCACATGGTTTTAGGTTTTCGGCCCGATTTTATCCTGTCTTTCAATTGAACATAGAATGAGCCGTTGTTTTTTAGGGCAAAGTCTCCGTTTTTGCCTGCTGAGAGTATCTTTTTTCTGTCTGACCATCTCCACACTCTTCTTTTTCCGTTTGTGTCGATTGGCATGATTCTTAATGCGTCAGGATGCTCTCTATTAAAATCTTCGACAGAAATTGCTATGATGTCATTGCTTGTGGGGTCTGATACTATAATTTCGTCTGTGGTGTATTCATCGGGGGGCAGAGTTTTTCTCTCTCCGCCTACGGCAATGAGTTTGCCATCTTCAAAGAATAGGGGAAATTCGGAATTGGGTCTGTCTTGTGGTTCCGACCATCCTCCGCTGCGTCGGAAGGGGAGGTATCTGTATGCTTCTTCACCCTCCTCGTTTACACTGAATGCTGCTGTTTGTTCTTCGGTCAGTGTGTTGTTGATAATTTCAACGCTCTCGGGATATTTTGCATAGCACAGGCAATATTCGTGGCATGTTGCGTAGAAACTGTTGATGCTGCGTCCGCGAGGATTACTCTGGATTACTATTGTTCCAATGTAGTTCTCTTTTCCTATTATAGTGTCGAGGGATAGCTTAAGATTGTATAGTTCTTCGTCGTCTATGGTTACCATAAGCACTCCGCCCTCTTCGAGCATTGTGTATGCTTCGGCGAATCTGTTTGCTATCATTGAGAGCCACGATGAGTGTTTGTAGCTGTTTTTATATAGCAGTGAGGCCTCTGAGGTGTTATATGGTGGGTCGAAATAGAGGCATTTGATGCTCTCTTTTTTGGTGTTCTTAAGCAGTTGCAGTGCTTGGAAATTCTCTGAGTTTATTAATAATCCGTCGCATTGTTCATCTAAATTGTCTATCGACGAGATAAGCCTTTTTTTGAAGTCCTCTGAGAAAAATGCAGTGTCGAGCACAAGGTTCTGATTCTGTTTCAGAAATTCAACGGTCAGTGGTTCGGAGTATGCTGATTGTTTGTCCCCTTTTGTCTTAATTTCGTTGATTGCGAATAGTTTTACCCACTCTTTGCGTTGTGCTTCGTTGGTGCATATTTCGGGGTATAGTTTTTCCGATATACGGTCGAGTGTGATGCAATAGTCGGCTGCTACAACAAATTTCTTTTTCAACCATAGGTGTTTCTGAAATTCTTCTATTTGGGATAAGAATTTTATTATTGTTAAACCTACGGCTTTTATAGCTTTTATTACAGATAGTTGCGATACAAATTCGGTTGTTGTGCGGGCGTTAATGTCGTCGATGAACAGTATTTCGTTTTTTATGTAGAAGTCTAATTCGCGTGTTAGAAAACCTTGCAGGTCTTTGTGTATGAAATAGTCGAATGTGTTTCGTGCCACATAGTCGTTCAAATGCTTTTGCAGCAGTGTACGTGAGCGGTCTTTTTCTGTCGGACGAAGAGCAAACACTTCGTTATATTCTCCGGGTATAATCTCTTTGACTGTGTTGAATGCACTCTCTATGAGGCTTTTTTGTTTAGTGGTTTTGGGGTATAATTGGTATGTGAAATTGATGTGAAGCGTGTCGCACTCAACGTTGATGGGCTCCTCGTTGTATAATGCAAAACGTCGCTCCATATTATTTTGAGCAAGATTATTGTTCTGCTCGGTGTCGGCCTCTTTAAGTGTAAATTCTACACGTTTGTTGTTCCCTAATTTAAATGAGTATGTTTGAAAATACTCTCCGGTTTTTATATAATACTGGTCGGCATTTGCCCAATGGAGTTTAACCTCTTCTCCTTCGTATGGAATTGCATATACATCTTTTTTGTAGCGGCGCAGCGAGATAAAGTCGCCATTATCGTAGTAGCGACCGAAGAATGTTGACAGATGGGAGTATACTGTGTTCTCCATCTCGTCGATGTTGCCGGTTTGTGCAACTTCTTTACGTAATTCTAAAACTTTGCTGTTTGTCTCGGGGTCGTATCCAAGCGATTGTACTTGTTTGATTATTTCGTTCAGTTGATTCTGCTTTTTTACGGTATCGGCCGATACGTTGCTTGTTAATACCTCTTTCACTTGCCGAGGCAGTATGGAGTTCAGAAACTTATTAATCTCTTCGCGTTTACAATTCATTATGCGGTAGATGCCAAAATCCAGCTCGGCATGGTCGAGCATGAACAATTGGCTCAATGTGTTTCTGAATCGTTCTAATTTGGTTGCCATGTATTTCTATGGTTCTTAAAAGTCTTCTGTTTTTGTGTTCGATTAAGCGGTGCTTTAATTGACATTTTATGCAAAAATAGTGATAATTTGTTTCATGGAGAAATTTGGGGTGAGATAATTGGCCTATACTGTTTTTTAAGAGTGATACTCTCGGATGATTATTTTTGGGGCTGTTTATATCTTATTCAACGTCAATGTGGGCGTCTGCTTGGATTTTTAGAAATTTGTGTCGGTCATTGCTGTTTTTTTTATTTAAATACAGGATATAATTCGGCGTTTGTTGCATAATAATAAAGCCGGTTTTATCTTGCTTGTGTGTTACAGTTTTTTTTGTCGGGGAGCTTTTAAATTATTGCTCTTTTCTTTTGAGCAGTTCTTGAAGTTTAAACATCTCGTCGCGGTATTGTGCTGCCTCCACAAAGTTCATTTTGGCTGCGGCTTCTTCCATGAGGCGTCGTGTGCGAGTAATACTCTTTTCCAGTTGTGCGTGGCTCATATACTCGGTGATGGGGTCGCATGCTATGGGGTATTGAATGTTATCTTCGCTGTATGCGTTTTTCGTCACGTTCTCTTTTCTCTCTCCGGCAAGAGCATTGCTGATCTGTTTTTTTATCTGTTTCGGTGTTATTCCGTGTTCCTTGTTATAGGTTAATTGTTTATCGCGGCGACGATTGGTCTCGTCTATTGTGTGCTGCATGCTTGATGTTATTTTGTCGGCATAGAATATCACAAGGCCGTTTACGTTGCGTGCGGCGCGTCCGGCTGTCTGTGTCAGTGAGCGATGGCTGCGAAGAAAACCCTCTTTGTCGGCATCGAGTATGGCTACCAAAGAGACTTCGGGAAGGTCGAGCCCCTCGCGCAAAAGATTCACTCCTATAAGTACATCGTAGAGACCCTCGCGCAGGTCGGTCATTATCTGTATGCGGTCGAGTGTGTCAACATCGCTGTGTATGTAGTTGCAGCGTACTCCGTTTTTTTTAAGGTATTCGGTAAGTTCCTCTGCCATGCGTTTGGTGAGTGTTGTAACAAGCACGCGCTCGTCTCGCTCGCAGCGTTGCTGTATCTCTTCCATCAGGTCGTCCACTTGATTCTTGCTGCTGCGCACCTCGATTATCGGGTCTAATAATCCGGTAGGACGTATCACCTGCTCCACGATTATACCTTCGCTCTGTGCAAGTTCATATTCGTCGGGAGTTGCGCTTACATATATCACTTGGTCGGTGAGTTCTTCAAATTCTTCAAACTTCAAGGGGCGATTGTCTAAGGCGGCGGGCAGGCGGAAGCCATACTCCACAAGGTTGCTCTTGCGAGCACGGTCGCCACCGTACATGGCGTGTATTTGCGGCACACTCACGTGGCTCTCATCTATGATTAGCAAAAAATCCTTTGGAAAAAAGTCGAGCAGACAGTAGGGGCGTGTGCCCGGTTCGCGACCGTCGAAATATCGCGAGTAATTCTCTATGCCCGAACAGTGTCCCAATTCTCTCAACATCTCAGTGTCGTATGTCACACGCTCGTGTAGGCGCTTGGCCTCGAAGGGTTTACCTATTTCTTTAAAATAGTCGACGCGCTCGGCAAGGTCTTTCTCTATTTCGGCAATTGCACGCATGGTGCTCTCCTTGGTGGTCATGAAGAGGTTGGCCGGATATATTTTGTACTCCTCAAAGTCGGTTATTCGCACGCCGCTATCGGGGTCTATCTCTTCTATTCCGTCAATGTCGTCGTCCCAAAATGTGACACGCAGCACATGGTCGCTGTAAGCAAGGCTCACCTCGACAGTGTCTCCCTTTACGCGAAAGTTGCCGCGTCCGAGTTCAATGTCGTTGCGCACATACAGGCTGCTCACCAACTGTCTGAGGAATACATTGCGGTCGAGCTTCATTCCCATTTTTATCTCTATCACATTTTTGTAAAAATCAGACGGATTGCCCATTCCGTATATGCACGATACGGAAGATACCACTATCACATCCTTTCGTCCCGATAGCAGTGCCGAGGTTGCCGAAAGACGCAATTTGTCTATCTCGTCGTTTATGGCAAGGTCTTTCTCTATATATGTATCGGTGGATGGAATATAGGCCTCGGGTTGATAGTAGTCGTAGTATGAGACATAATACTCTACGGCATTATGAGGAAAAAAGCCCTTAAACTCATTGTATAGCTGTGCGGCAAGCGTTTTATTGTGACTCAATATAAGCGTAGGGCGGTTTATCTCCTTTATAACATTGGCCATTGTGAATGTTTTTCCCGAGCCTGTCACGCCCAAGAGCGTCTGTGCGGGAATACCGCTTCTGATGCCCTCCACAAGCTGTGCTATTGCCTCGGGTTGGTCGCCCATAGGTACATATTCTGATACTAAATTAAATTTCATATAGTGTGACCCCTTGTTGAACCTGCGAAGTTAAATACAAAATTTCATTAAAAGTATAGTTACAACGATAAAAATAGTTATCTTCGCAAGCAAAATTGTGATAAACTGTTTATAAATATAATTATATGAAAAAAACATCAAAAATCATTCCGTGTATATGTTTGCTATCCTTGCTTTCGGTTCACGCACCGTTTAATGCGCAAACAGTGGATTATCCGATAGTAATTGACGAGAAACAGAATTATACACGCAACGACCGTCATCTTGATGCTGTGTCGCTCAATGGCTCAAAAGATGGCAACCAAACAATATACATAGATGCACCGCGCAAGGTGTATACACGCATCGAGATGCCGGCCTTTTCGGCTCGTGCCGGTGAAACCGTTGCACCGGTGTTCGGATACACCGGCACATGGATGCATGGCTTTGTCTATCTCGATCATGGTCGCGACGGAGCATTTGAGGCGGAATTGGGCGATAAGTCTGCAATCCCCGAGGGTAGCGATATAATGGCATTCTCTTATGCCGAGACTGTGCCGGGAGAGAGTGACGGATACAACAGCAAGGGCGAGCGTGTGACAAATGCCGATGTCCTTAATCCGCCATCTTTTAAAATCCCCGAAGGACTCTCCAACGGTTACTACCGCATGCGTTTTAAGGTTGATTGGGCATCAGTCAACCCAGCCGGACGTCCCGAGGATGGCAATGGGATTCTCAAAAACGGCGGTGCAATATGCGATGTGCGCCTGAATATTCATGGCGATTACAGCACTATAAATGCCACTGCCGAGAATGGAACAATCACTACATCCGACGGTACAATACTTACTGCATATAAGCATACATTCGGCGAGCCGCTTATTGTGAATGTAACACCTGCCGAGGGGTATATATGTGACGCACTTCGCATACGTCACGGGCACAATCTGGATGGCGACAGCCTTATACACGGTGTGCCGCAGTATACCGAACAAATATTGCCGGGTTTTCTTTTCTCGGGTAATAAAGTGGAGATTCCGGCAGAGTACATAGATGGCGATGTTCAATTAGAGGCCATATTTGTTAAAATGGAGGGCAGTGGTGTCAAGGGCTATCCCCTCTCTTTCGATGCTGCAACCGAACATAGCAACTCGGCATATCGCATAAGCAGCATAAAAACAGCCGTGTCACCCGGACGCACAAAGACATTGAGAATACCCGACACAGCAACTACCGTATACACAAATATGCTCCCTGCCGAGGTGGGAGTGCAACCGGGTGCTTCAATGGCAACAACAGTCACCGCCGCACAAGATGGCATGAACCACTATCTGTATATAGATTTTAACAACGATGGAATATTTGCTGCTTCATTAAATGCCGACGGACGTCCCACGCTGTCGAGTGAATTGGTATCATATACATTCTACAACGGAAAAAACAGCCTTGGCGAAAATGTCGATGCAGCAACCGCCGGAAATGTGCTGCCAACGTTTGTTATATCGTCGGAGCTGCCCGCAGGCATATACCGCGCCCGTTTGAAAGCAGACAAAAATAATATAGACCCTGCCGGCTCGGACGCGATAACCGATGAGGGAGGAGTGATAGTGGATTATCTTATCAACATACACAACGCCAAACATAAACTTACGCTGAACAGTGTGAACGGAAATATATACGGCAGGAACAATGCTGCGCTTCCCAACGAAGTGTCACCATACGCATCATTGGCCGTGGCAGGTACTCCCATAGAAAAATCATATAAAGTGGGCGAGATAATCGTCCGACACGGACATAACCTCGACGGCCCTTGCTACGATGCAAACGGTAATCGTCAGTGGAGCGAATATTCACCTTCGACACGCAATTTCACCATCCCAGCCGACAGTGTCAATGGCGATGTTCAAATAAGCGTGGCTTTTGAACCATCGGAAAATTCAGAATATACACTTGTTTTCAGCGACGAATTTAATGCGCCCGACGGCACACAGCCTGCAAACTCAAAGTGGATGCGCTGTCAGCGTTACAGCTCAACCTGGAATCGTTGGCTGTCGGATAGTGAAGAGGTTATATATCTGCAAGGAGGCGACCTTGTGGCACGCGCAATCCCCAACCCCGACACATCTACCGACAATGTACCCATGATAACCGGTGGAATCAAATCGAATAAACGTTTCGGCTTTACATACGGATATGTAGAGGCACGCATACTCACTAATCCATGGGTAGGAAATTTCCCGGCATTTTGGATGATGCCCGAGAATCAAAGTGCAGGCTGGCCCGACTGTGGCGAGATAGATATATTCGAGACCATAGACGGACAGCACCGTTCATGGCACACTGTACACAGCAATTGGACATACGACCTTGGCAATAAAAATAATCCAAAATCGAGCTTCGATGTTGCCGCAGACCTCACGTGTTATAATACTTACGCTCTTGAATGGGACGAGAGTAAATTGGTGTGGTACGTAAACGGCAAAGAGGTTGGACGTTACGAAAAATCTACCGATTCAGAATCGCTTCAACAGGGACAATGGCCTTTTGACAAACATTTCCACCTTATACTAAACCAGAGTGTGGGCAATGGCTCTTGGGCTGCAAATGCCGATGTCTCACACACTTATGAGACACGATTCGATTGGGTGCGTGTGTACCAGAAACGAGGCATGAAGAATACCGACGGTACAGTGGGCATAACCTCTGTCGAGTCGGCTGATGTAGATGCAAAAGCCACAGACGGAGGAGTGACAATTACCGTGCCGTCCGCCACAGAAGTACAACTGTACGACCTCTCCGGGCGTAAAATGTTTTGCGGAGTGGTAGAGGACAGAATCTTTATTCCGCTCGATGGCGGCTTCTATATTGTCAACGGAAGCAAGGTGCATGTAAGATAAAAGTTTGAAATGATTGATAAAAGCATATTTATAGATAAAAAAGCTGTATATTATACGCTCGGGTGCAAATTGAACTTCTCGGAGACTGCCACCATAGAACGCAAATTGCAAGAGGCCGGCATACGCACTGCGCGTCGCGGAGAGAGTGCCGACATCTGTATAATCAACAGTTGCGCAGTAACACAAGAGGCCGAGAAAAAATGCCGTCAAGCGATACACAAACTTGTGCGTAAGCATCCCGGAGCATATATAGTGGTTACAGGATGCTATGCACAGCTGTCTCCGCAAAAAATAGCACAGGAAACAGGCGTAGATGTAGTGCTGGGCATCGACCGCAAAGGAGACGTGCTCGAACATTTGGGTAATCTGTGTAAAAATACCGAGGGTGAGTGGTATGCAATGCCTTCAAAGGATGTGCGTAACTTTGTGCCATCGTGCTCGCGTGGCGACCGTACACGCTACTTTTTGAAAGTACAAGACGGATGCGACTATTTCTGTACCTACTGCACTATACCTTTTGCACGCGGACGCAGCAGAAACCCCTACATAAGCGACCTTGTGCAGCAGGCTCGTGACGCAGCTGCCGAGGGCGGAAAAGAGATAGTGCTGACAGGTGTCAATATAGGCGATTTTGGAAAAAGCACAGGCGAAAGTTTTATCTCACTCGTGAAGGCTCTCGACGGGGTAGAGGGCATCAGCCGCTATCGAATATCATCAATAGAGCCTAACCTCATCACCGATGAGATTATAGAATATATTGCCCGGTCGCGTAGTTTCATGCCACATTTGCATATACCGCTGCAAGCCGGCAGCGACGAGGTGCTCAGGCTTATGCACCGCCGTTACGATACAGCCTTTTTTGCACAAAAAGCAGCCACCGTGCGCCGTTTGCTTCCCAATGCTTTCATAGGGGTGGATGTTATTGTAGGAACACGCGGAGAGACCGAAGAGCTTTTTCAAAAGGCCTACGAATTTATACGCAGTCTGGATATTTCGCAATTGCACGTATTTAGTTATTCTGAACGCCCGGGAACACAAGCCTTGAAAATCGATGGCGCCGTCTCCCCGGCCGAAAAGCACCGACGCAGCAAGCTTCTGATTGAACTTTCCGAAGAGAAACGAATAGCTTTCTATGGACGTAATCGTGGTTCAGAGGCTGTGGTGCTGTTTGAAAAACCTCGACCGGGAATGCCCATGGGCGGTTTTACAGAAAATTACATTCGTGTGGAGGCTCCATATGACAAAGAGCTTGTCAATCGTCTTGTGAGAGTGCGTCTTGGCGACTTTAACTCAGACAAATCGGCATTGTCGGTAGACGAATTTTTGGAAATTCGATAAATCCCCAAATCGGCATGAAAAAATTGGCAATAGTGATACTCAACTATAATGGCGAAGAGATGCTCAAGCGCTTCATTCCTACGCTCCTCAACTGCTCCGGAGATGCCGAGATTGTGGTGGCCGACAATGCTTCTGATGATAATTCTGTGGCAACCATTCAACGATGTCATCCCGAAGTGCGCATCATCACATTGCAAAAAAATTGGGGCTTTGCCGAGGGGTACAATCGAGCGCTCAAACATGTTGACGCAAAATATTATCTTCTGCTTAATTCCGATGTAGAAGTAACTGAAGGATGGCTCGACCCTTTACTTTCCATCATGGAGGCCGACCCCTCTATCGCTGCATGTCAACCCAAATTGCTCGATTATAAACGTAAGACGCATTTTGAATATGCGGGAGCGTCGGGTGGATTTATGGATTGTTACGGTTATCCCTATTGTCGCGGACGTATCTTTGATACGGTAGAAGAGGATAAAGGACAATACGACACTCCATGTGAAATCTTTTGGGCAACGGGTGCCGCACTTCTTGTGCGCAGCAATTGCTATTGGGAGGTTGGCGGCCTTGACGGACGTTTCTTTGCACACATGGAGGAGATAGACTTCTGTTGGCGTCTGCGTGCTCGCGGTCATCGCATTGTGTGCATCCCGCAGAGTGCTGTCTTTCACGTGGGTGGAGCGACGCTCAGTCGCAGCAATCCGCGTAAAACTTTTCTGAATTTTCGCAATAATCTTCTTATGCTATATAAGAATTTGCCGGCACAGCGTCTGCGTCGTGTGATGATGGTGCGTGCATTTCTCGATTATGTCGCTGCCGTTAAATTTCTATTGTCGGGCGATATAAAAGATTTTAAGGCGGTTGTTAAGGCACGACGCGAGTATCGCAAAATGCGGCACTACTTTCTTCCCGACCGTATCGAGAATCTTCGTTGCGCAGTATGTGAGAATATTCCACAAATGAGCATCCGTTCCATACTTTGGGAATATTATGTGAAAGGCAATCGTCGCTTTTCGTGTTTTTAGATAAGGTGTATAAATTCAACCGAATAAGATAACATTTACTATGGAAACAGCATTATATCTTCTGCCTGTGACTCTTGGTGAAACACCGCTTGAGAGTGTGCTGCCACGTCGCAATTTTGAAGTTATAGCAGGTATACGCCATTTTATTGTCGAGAATGTGCGCACGGCGCGACGCTTTTTGCGTCAGGTAGATTCGCAGTTTGATATTGACGGGTCGCAATTTTTTGAATTGAACAAGCACACCTCGCCACAGGATATTTCGGGATTTCTTGCTCCTTTGTACGAGGGTAAGCCTATGGGGGTAATCTCAGAGGCCGGCTGTCCGGCTGTGGCCGACCCCGGGGCCGACGTCGTTGCCATTGCTCAGCGTAAAGGCTTTAAAGTGGTTCCTTTGGTAGGGCCGTCAAGCATTATATTGTCGGTTATGGCATCGGGATTCAACGGACAGAGCTTTACATTCCACGGCTACCTTCCCATTAAACCCGATGAGAGGGCACGCAAATTGCGACAGTTGGAGCAACGCATATACAACGACAATGAGACACAGCTGTTCATAGAGACACCTTATCGCAATGGGAAGATGATAGAGGATATTCTGAAAAATTGCCGTCAGCAGACAAAATTGTGTATTGCCGCCAACCTTACATGCGACGATGAGTATGTGCGCACACTCACCGTCAGAGAGTGGCGCGGCAAAATACCCGAAATTTCAAAGAAACCTTGTATATTCTTACTTTATAAATAAACAATAATAATGATTGGAAAAAGTATGCGTCGAGGGCTGTTGGCACTTTCGCCCATAGCTGTGTTGCTGACAATATATCTTGCAGGCTCCATTGTCGCAGGTGATTTTTATCGTATACCTATTGCCGTGGCATTTGTTGTAGCCGCAGTGTATGCAGTGGCAATAACACGTGGCGAGACACTTGCCGAACGTATCGACCGTTTTTCACAAGGGGCTGCAAACACACGCATCATGCTGATGGTGTGGATTTTTGTGCTTGCCGGAGCATTTGCCGCAGTTGCAAAAGCAATGGGAGCGGTGGATGCCACTGTTAATTTTACACTATGCTTTGTTCCCGGAAACTATCTCCCGGCCGGAATATTCCTTGCCACATGTTTCATATCAATGTCCATTGGAACGTCGGTAGGCACTATTGTGGCTCTGACGCCGGTGGTTACGGCTATTGCTTCGCAGCTCGGATGCGATGTCGCCTGGTTAGTGGCCATTGTGGTTGGAGGTGCATTCTTCGGTGATAATCTGTCGTTTATATCCGATACAACCATTGCTGCCACACAGACACAGGGATGCTCGATGCGTTCAAAATTTCGCACAAATATTATGTTAGTGCTGCCGGCAGCACTATTTACACTGCTCATGTATGCCTTTAGCGGTGCATCGCTCACCGAAGCGGTCGGGGGCAGTGTCTCTCCGTCCGATTGGGTGAAAGTTATCCCTTATATAATAGTGATTGCAGCCGCACTATTTGGAATGAATGTGTTGCTTGTGCTTATACTTGGCATTGTTACGGCATTTATAATAGGACTTTCCTTTGGCGAATTTGATGTCATCGGCTTCTTCTCGGCTGCCGGAGAGGGTATTCAATCTATGTGCGAATTGATAATAATAACCATGCTTGCAGGAGGGCTTTTGGAGATTGTACGTGCGAACGGTGGAATAGATTTCCTGATACGCATAGTTACTCTGCGTATACGTTCTCGTCGCTTAGCCGAGTTTGCAATAGTGCTTCTTACCATGCTTGCAAACATTTGCACAGCCAATAACACCATTGCCATACTTACGGTGGGTACTATATCGCGCGAAATGTCGCAGAAATATGGCATTGCTCCGCGCAGAGCAGCCAGCCTGTTAGATACGGCCTCGTGCTTTATTCAAGGAGTGCTTCCCTATGGTGCTCAACTGCTTATGGCCTCGGGGCTTGCAGCTGTTTCGCCACTTGCAATAATTCCACATCTCTACTATCCCATGTGTGTGGGCATCGTGCTGCTTTTGTCAATCATGCTGCGTCCCCAAAGAAAGACAGTTTTGTAAACTTTGTTTACAAGTGATGTTCTTATTAAAAAATTTTAACAATAGTGTAACTTGTTGAAAAATTAACACCCTTTTGTTTCTAAAATAATAAATTATATGTAAATTTGCATTAAATATAAACTAACCATTTACAAACTTTAATAAAACTATGAAAATGAACAAGTTATTTGCATTTGCTGCCGGAGTGGCAATGCTTATGAGTGCTCAGACAATGAACGCCCAATCCTTGTCGCCCTCAACAAAGTGGCATTGGGATAAAGGTACTATCGTTGTTGAGACACCCCAACGTGAGGCCGGTCAGGAGCATGTTTTGAACCTTGCGGTTGCTCCCATCAAGACTGTGCGTGTAGCTTTCGTAGGTCTTGGTATGCGTGGTGACGGTGCTGTTACCCGTTTCAGCCGTATCCCCGGTGTTGAGATTGTAGCACTATGCGACTATGAGTACAATCGTGCCGAGGAGTGTAATCAATTCTTGCGCGAGCAGGGTCTTATACCCGCCGATATCTACTCGGGCGAGAAAGGTTACGAGGAGCTTTGCAAACGTCCCGACATCGACCTTGTTTACATCGCTGCCGACTGGAATCATCACTATCCCATCGCAAAGTTTGCCATGGAAAACGGCAAGCATGCAGCGATAGAGGTTCCCTCTGCAATGAATCTGGAGCAATGCTGGAGCCTTATCAACATTTCAGAGAAGACACGTCTCCACTGCTTCATCCTTGAGAACTGCTGCTACGACGAGTATGAAATGAATGCTCTTGCAATGGCTCAGGATGGAATCTTTGGTGAGATTATCCGTGCCGAGGGTGCATACATCCACAGCCTTGAGTGGTTCTGGGATGCATATTGGAAAGACCCCGCAGACAACGACAAGGATAACCTTCATTGGCGTCTGAAGTATAACAAAGAGAACCGTGGCGACCTCTACGCTACTCACGGCCTTGGCCCCGTTGCACAGTGCCTCGACATTCACCGTGGCGACCGCTTTACAACACTCGTGGCTATGGACACAGAGCCTTTCTTTGGCAAGGAACTTGTAAAGGAGAAGACAGGCAAAGAGTGCAAGGAATTCCGCAATGGCGACCACACAACAACTCTCATGCGTACAGCAAAGGGTAAGGTTGTTGAAATACAGCACAACGTAATGACACCTCAGCCCTACAACCGTTTGTTCAAGCTGACAGGTACAAAAGGTTATGCAACAAAATATCCCGAGCCTAAACTTGCCCTTTCAGGCGAGGCTCTTAAAGGTACAGGAGCGCCCAAGGTTGACAATCTGAACGCTCACGGCTTTATGAGTAACGAGCAGAAAGATGCTCTCATGGCAAAATACTACCACCCAATCCTCAAGAAATATGTTGAGAAGGGTCGCGACCTTGGTCACGGTGGTATGGACTTCGTAATGGACTCTCGTCTTGTATACTGCTTGCAGAATGGTCTTCCCCTCGATATGGACGTTTACGACATGGCAGAGTGGTGCTGCTTGGCAGAGCTTGGAACATTGTCAATGGACAACAACTGTGCAGCTGTGACATTCCCCGACTTTACACGTGGTTATTGGAATGTTCAGAAAGGCTACAAGCATGCTTATGCTGCTCCCGAGGCTGAGGCTGCAACAGAGGCTTATGCCGAGGCATACAGCGCAGCACAAAAGAAGGCTGCTGCCGACAAGAACCTTTGGGCTCTTTACGATGCAGTTAAGGATGCAAAAGCAGCCGGTGATGCAAAGGCTGTAGCAAAGGCCGAGAAAAAGCTTGCAAAGGCAAAGGCTTCTGCAAAGAAAGCTATCGAAAAGGAAATGAAGAAACTTGCCAAGTAATACAAGTATCGCTATTTAAATAAAAATCAAACCTCCCAAATGTCAGAACGACATTTGGGAGGTTTGATTTTTATTGTCTGTTACCCTGCTTAAGCTAAAATTGTTTTGCTGAAATTCATTCACCTGTTTTTTAAAATAGCGTGTTATCATTCATCGGCTTGCCGCTACTTAAGGCTGCAGACAAGCGGCCTGCCGCAAAACAAACCGGCATAGAATGGTTCACACTATATTTGAGTGAATCTTCATTTACTTGTTCTCTTGTAGCGAATACCGGCGGAACTATAAGAGGTGATAGTAAGAACCGAACACCCTGTAATATCATAAAAGCATGGATGGAAACACCTGTATTTGCCTGCGAAATTCTTCTGAAGAATGGGCTGATGTGTCTGCTTTATTAAGCGTTATAATGCAATCACTCCTCGGCTCTCGTTAAAGAGCCGAGGAGTGTATATTTATATGCAGGTTATTGATTATTAGTTAATCTCAACCTCGTCAACAAACAGGAACGAGCCTTTGCCTGCTGCGCCGTGCCATTTGGGCATTTTGTGCTCGACAAGTGCTTTTACCTTTACATAGCGTGCTGTTACGGGCATAAAGTCCATTTTGTGGTTGTAAATTTGGTCGGGATCGCTTTCCTTCATCTCGGGAAGGCTCTCGTTGTATACTTCGGTATACTCTTTGCCATCCTCTGATACGGATACGCTAAGTCCGCGTGCGCCGAACACCCAATCGCCTTTGTTTACGCTTGTGCTTATGGCTACGGTGCTTATCTCTTGGCTTTTTTGCATATCGACAAGTACTTCAAAATCGTTGTCGGCAAAACCTAACCAACGGCCTGTACGATAGTTGGGGCTGCCTTTAAGACCGTCGACAAGAGTGAGAGGGCCGTCGAAATTGTAGTGCTTGTTTGTTGGTTGAAGCAGAGTGATGGGGCGTGCCGTTGCTTTGTTGAAGATGATTGTCTCGGTGAAAAGACGTGTCTCGCCACGCTTGCTGATACCCTTTGTCTTTAGTGTGCAATTCTCGGTTATTACGATAGGGTCTTTGTAGAGTGTAGAGGATGTGGTTGGCTCGCTTCCATCGGTTGTGTAGTAGATGGGCGAATTGTCTACGATGCTCAGTTTAACGATTATCGCATTTTTTACGGTGTCGGTAGAGAATGTGGGTGTAATCTCAAAAATATGCTTTGCATAGTTATATTGCTTGATGTCGTAGAGGTCGACCATAGGCAACAGACGCTGCTTGAAGTCTTCGTAGTTCTTTTTCTCGGGCATTGTCCACTGCACTTCGCAAAGTGCTGCCATACGGGGAAGTTCCATATACTCTACATGTTTGTATGTGGGTACATACTCTGTCCACAGGTTGGCTTGCACACCGATAATGTGTTTGGCTTGTTCGGCGGTTAGCTCCGAGGGGATCGGCTCGAAACTGTATACCTTCTCTACGGGTACGAATCCTCCGATTGCAAGGGGTTCCTCCTCTTGATATTTTGTCTGGTAGTAGTCGAAGTACATATAGTCGGTGGGCGACATTATGCAGTCGTGTCCTTTCTTTGCAGCCTCTATTCCGCCCGATACGCCGCGCCATGAGTGTACGGTTGCATTGGGGGCCAATCCTCCTTCGAGTATCTCGTCCCAACCGATTATCTGACGGCCTTTGCTGTTGAGGAATTTCTCTGCATGGTTGATTACAAAGCTCTGGAGATACATTTCGGCACTATGCTTGTCATCGTCCTTAAGACCGAGCTTTTTGATGCGTGCTTGGCATTTGGGGCATATCTCCCACTGGGTTTTGGGACACTCGTCGCCACCAACGTGAATGTATTCCGAGGGGAATATCTCTATAACTTCGGCAAGAATATCCTCGATGAAGCTGAGTGTGGCATCGTTACCTGCACATAGTACATTGTCTGATACTCCCCACATTTTCCAAACTTCGTAGGGGCCGCCTGTGCAACCATACTCGGGGTATGCTGCAAGTGCAGCCTGCATGTGTCCGGGAAGGTCTATTTCGGGTATTACGGTAATGTGGCGCTCGGCTGCGTATTTTACAATTTCGCGGCACTCATCCTGTGTATAAAGATAGGGGCCGTATTCGATGCCGTCGTATTTTCCGCTGTTGCGTCCTATCACTGTTTCGCTGCGGTGGGCTGCAATCGTAGAGAGCTTGGGATATTTTTTTATCTCTATGCGCCAACCTTGGTCGTCGGTCAGGTGCCAGTGGAAGCGGTTTATGTTGTGAAGTGCCAACATATCCACGAAGCGTTTAACCGAGTCGAGGGTGAAGAAGTGGCGCGATACGTCGAAGTGTGCTCCGCGGTAGCTGAAACGGGGGTAGTCGTTAATTTCCACTGCGGGGAGTGATATTTCGCTGTTGTTTGCAACCGGCAAAGATTTGCGCAGGGTCTGTACTCCGTAGAATACTCCTGCTGCGGTGTTACCTGTGATATTAACACCGTCGGCATTCACCGTCAGTTTGTAGCCCTCTTTGTTGTCGCATACGTTGCCAATGGCAAGTGTTATTCCCTTTGCTGCATCGGCTGTGGTGTTAAGTTCAAGCCCTGTTTTTTCCTTGATATATTCGGCAAGGAACTGTGCTTCGCGTTTCAAGGATGCGTCGCTGTATACGATTGGTGTCGATGCTGTGATTGTGTAACCTGCGCCATCGGCTGCCGTAATCTCTTGTGGCAGTGGAACTACGCGGTAGTCTGCCGTAGGGGTGTTGTCGGTGCACGATAGCAATCCGCAACAAAGGAATAGAATTCCAAGAGCAAATTTTTTCATAAGTTTGTGTTTAATTGATTTTTAAGGTTATTTAATGAATTTTGCGGTAATCTTGAATTTTGACATTATCCACACTATTGCAAGGCTTATGCCGAATGTTGTTACTGCCGCCAACGCAATACGCAGCATATAGGGGAGTGCGGGTATATTGTAAAGGTCATAGCTTACAAAAGTAAATGGAAAGTGGCACAGATATATGCCGAAAGTGAGTGATGCGGTTTTGGAGAGCCACGGACGTGGTGCCGCATTTAGTCTTTGTATGGTGACAAAAACAGGCAGTGTCATCATAAAGACATTTATTCCGGTAAAGTACCATAGAACTTCGAGATAGGCGTAATTGCCGGGATATATATTATTCGTAAGTACATATCCCACCGATGTAACGGCATATCCCACAATGAACATGGGGATAAACACTGTTGCTGTTTTTTTATTGCTCCATTGCAGAGGGTATTTCGTTAGGTAGTATGTGAGTATTACATATCCTATGAAGCCCGATAGATAGTAGAATGTGCCGTAGATGTTCCAATCACATTCTCCAAGCAGTCCCATGTGCCCGTAGTTGCCTTCATACCCCAGCATGGGGGCAAACATTTTAATGTAGGGAAGTAGCAGGGTCACTCCCCATATATATAGTACGGTTTTTATATCTTTGCGCGATGCTTGCACAAGCCAACTGTTCAGTATGGGCATTATGAGATACAGCCCGATGAGCATATAGAGATACCACAGTGGGGTGGTGTCGAAATTGAAATTGAAGATGAATGTCCCCATTCGCTTTACGAGTGTCTCTACTGTGTAACCATCCACCGACATCTGAAGATTTTGTGTTTCGGGGTTTATGGCGGTTAAGTATAAGAATGTCATCAGTGGCAGTGCAAGTGACCAAAATATCAATGGTGCAACAAGTCGGCCGATGCGTTTTTTATAGAATCCGGTGAGAGTGGTATCTTTTTTAAGAGGAAGCAGCAGGGCTGCTGTCATCATCACAAAAATGGGAACGCTCGGGCGTGTGAAACTGCCGCAAAAAACGCCTGTGAGAAACATTGCTCTGTTTGCATCGAATTGAGCCACAAAAGCGTCGCAACAGTGGGCAAATACCACTGTAAAGCACGCCGTAATGCGCAGTACATCAATCCACCCGATATTTTGTTCTTTTTTTTGTGTCATTATCTTCTTTTAAAAGATTTTATGAGGGTATTGTGTGAATACAATTATTGCAATATGCAAAATTAAATAAATAAATGGGAAAAACGAAAAGTTGCAGTAGGTTTATTTGTATATTTTCAGAAACTGTTTGGTCTTTATTTCGGAATGTTGCCCTTGTCGGTTTACTCTTCACACGCAAATATATAGAACCTTTTCAATGAAATTTAAACAGCTTCTTAATATCTCTTCACGAATTTTATAGTAACTTTATGCGCAATTTTCATGAAATACAATAGCAAGAATGATTGATACAAAAGAGGGAATCTTCAAGCGCCCTTTGTGGGTTGCTCTGTTTGCACTTACGGCTGCTGTTGCATGGGGATGGGCCTATCCCCTTATTAAATTAGGATTTGAGGAATTTGGGATATCCAAGGAGATGACTGCCTGTAAAATTCTGTTTGCAGGTGTAAGATTCATGTTTGCCGGTGTTATAGTGTTGCTTATTGCGGCTGTTACAAAAAGGGACTTTGCTGTTGCAAAGAAGCATGGTACGTGGTATATACTTCTGTTTGCCTTGCTTAACACCACTCTGCATTACACATTCTTTTACATAGGGCTGTCGCACAGCGAGGGAGCGCGGGCTGCCATACTCAATTCGTTGGGTGTGTTTCTGTTGGTGTTGTTGGCCTGTCTGTTTTATAAAAGTGACAGGCTTACGATGCGAAAAGTTATAGGGTGTGTAATAGGTTTCATGGGTATTCTTGCTTTGAATGGAGTGGGAGATGCCACGCGTGGCGGATTTGATTATTTGGGCGATGGAATGATTATACTGAATGCTTTCTGTTCGGCTTTTGCGGGGATAATGACGCGCTCTCTTGGACGGTATGTAGATGTTTTTGTAGGAACGGGTTACAGCCTTGCCTTTGGCGGATTGATGCTTATTCTTCCAGCCGTTGCCATGAATGGTATGTTGCCTCATGTTACGTTGAACGGAATAATCATTTTATTGCTTCTTATTGCAATATCTGCCTTGGGATTTACTCTCTATAATAAACTGCTCACTTGCAATCCTGTTGGTAAAATCGCAATTTATAATTCGCTTATTCCCATAGTGGGTGCTTTGACATCGTCGCTATGCCTTGACGAGCCTTTTCATTGGAAATATATGCTTGCCGCTATATTGGCAACTATCGGTATATATATCATAAATAAGGGCAAGGGGTGATTAATGGGATAAAGTGTATGCTTAAAACAGACTGTGCAAAATCCCGGGATTTTGCACAGTCTGTTTTTTGTTGCCATAGCTCATCTAAAATATTATATGCTTACTTCGGTGTTTGCTGCTACGATGGCGTGTATTTCGTATCCCTCGGGCATTTCAGCTCTTGTCCCCGGAATAAATATGCATGGCCATAGAAACAGACTTGTCACAACTGCCAAAGGTGTTCTGTTTTTTCCATATATTTTGGCTGTTGTGTTCGAGAAAAAGAGATAATCTCCTGAGGGGAGTATTGCATTCCTTATGTTTATTGTCAGGCGTCCTTTTGTTCCTGCAATAGAACTCTTTTTTGCCTCATTTACAATTCCTTTTACCAATGTTCCCTTAGGAACGGCAATGCAACCGTCTGCGATTATATCGGTGATTACTCTGAAGTCCACCAATTCGCCCTCGTTGACGTCTGCTGCTTTTACTTTTTCAACAGCTTGCAAAGGAACGATTGTACCGGCCTTGATGATTACTTTTTTTTGTGCAAATGAGAGACTTGCTGCCATGCAGAAACAAATTACGAATAGAATCTTTTTCATGATTATTTTTTTATGGTTATTGCAATATTGCCGTTGTCATTATGGCGATAGCAATAAAATAAAAAAAACGTAGAGCTACCGCTATACGTCATCAAGGCTCACCACAAGCCCACCTACTAATAGGGCGCTCTACGTATGATATACGCAGATTGCTGTTAGTAGGTTCATTTTGCTCGTGTTCATTTCGAGGTGGTGATTCTGATGACATTGAGCAAGTTTTTTCAAATGTCTTGTATTTGTTTGTTAAATACGGAGCAAAAGTATATATAATTTCTTTTCTTGCAAAATCAAAATATTGAAAATTGCAGGATGGATTTTTTTATGATTATATTATAATCTCCTGTATATTCTTTGACGGTGGTAGGGTTATAGCTGAAATTAAAACAGTGTCTTTGTGTTTTTTGATATATCTGATGCTTAGGGGTGTGAAAAAACAACTTCAACGGGTTTACCGTTGAAGCTGTTGATATAACTTTATTTTATCCCCGAGCTGCATATCTTTTGCTCTCTTTGGCCGGAACAAAATATGTGGTGTGGTCTGCAACTGTAATTAATATAATTGTTGCTGAAAAAGGTTGCTCGGTGGTCTTAAATAACGCAGTTTTTTATTCCCACTCGACTAGATGTGTTAATTTATTGCTGAATATTTTAACTTTATTATCAACACTTTAACATAAAATTTTGCCTTTTGAAACGGCAACAGGTGTCAAGTACTGGTGTCAAAATGCGAATGTGGTTTTTAATTTATATCTAAATTGAATTTCTTGTAGGTTCTTCAATAATGCTTTATCTATTTTATATTCATTAATACATTCAATAATCTTGAAAAAGAATTCTATTTGTTCTATTGTCCAACCTTGACATCTTTCAAAATTTACATCGCAAAAGAATCGCATTTCTTGAGGTGGCATTTGTCTTCCATCGTCATCTTTGCAACGGAAACGATGGGTAACTGCCCAACCGTTAAAATCTTTGTAATATAGATCATTTGTTGTGTTTCTTAATGTCAACACTTTTTTTTCAAGTTTGGGTTTCAAATCATTAATCTCCAACTCATATTCTTCTTTTTCTGCTTTTGCACTATTATAATTGCGTTTTGAATATTTTGAATTAAACTCCATTCTTGATTGTGCAAATTCCATTCTTGATTCTGTGGTTTTGATCTTATCATATAAATCTGTGCATTCTTCTGAAAGTTTTATGATTTCTTCTAATTTTGATACATTGATACGGCTACTATCAATGCGGGTAGAGATCGTTTCATAACTTTCGGGATAAGTAAGATAATCTTTGATGCAATCAGAAATCAAATTCTCTGCTCGTTCTTCGTTTGTTGGATTAAGCGGTGATCCATTGCAAGAAATAAGCATAAAAACAATTGCGAAAAATAGTAAACGTTCCTTTTTCATATATGTAGTTTGTGTTTTTTAACTTATTATATCACAAATATAGTTTGGGCGAATGTAATAATGCAAATTTCGTTGAGATTATTTTGCAATTGATGTCATATATATTAGTGAATTTTAATTGTTGTATTAGATTTTTACAACAACTGTTGGTAGCCCTTTTGCTTTTGCCATATCTATTAGATTTTTAGTAAATTTACTTTTTCCATCCCAAAATGCAATAACTGCATCTGCACAATTTATCATCTTTTCATTAGATATATTTCCAGCGCATTGACCATACTTCCCCCATTCTGCATCAAATGGAATTGTGATTAGATTGTGCTCGTATGAGTACCAGTTAATAATACTAGATATTCTATATGATGTTCCTGAAAGAATTATTATATTATGTGTTTTGATTTTCTCAGAAAGAAAATGATTGCATTTATTCTCAAATAATGTATAATCATCGAATCTACTACTTCCTGCTATTATAACACGATATTCTTCTTTTGTGTTGGTTTGTACATTTGTCAGATTTGATATTTTGCAATCTCCATTTTCAGAATATGAAAGCAAATAATCTGATTTTCTATAGCTATTGCATTTTTCAGCATATTCCATTTCTGGGAACTTTGGCTTGCCATATTTGGTACTCAATCTACAAAAGGCATATTCATCATACATTGTTGCATAATAAAATTTACACATATTACACCTTTTAAGTTTAATACGATTAGCTAACCAATTGTAGACAATGAAGTAATCATCCTCTAAATAATGTTTATTGTTAACAACGTTTAGTTCAACAATGGATTCTTTAAATATTTTGCTATTGGCTATACTGCATTGTATATTATTCTTAAAAGGGGTAGGAGATAATGCGGGGTAATATATAAATCTTGATATAGAAGAAACTAATTTTTCTTCTATGTTGCGTTTAAAAGAAATGAATTCAATCTTATTTCCAATCCTTTTATTTAGGTTTTCAGATAAAAATCCATCTGAAAATAGGTTTTCAATATCTTTCTCTGTTTTTATGGATATTTCTATAATTTTTAATTCAGATTCCTTTTTTTCATCTTCACAAGGATGAGTGACACATATCTCAATTAGAGTAGGTGGAATATTGGGATTTTTGGAATTTGTAAGTAGCAAATCTGCAACAAATCCTTTAATTGATGCTTCTATCGTGCAAGTATCGTAGAACTCTTTTAAATCAACTTGATTAATTTCGTGTTCTTTATGGCAATTATAGTTTCTGAGATTGCAATTATGTTCTTTACAAGTTTTAGAAACTTCGTAAGAAATACAAAATTTATCAGAATTGTCAAAATGTTGTTTTATATACAATTTTCCAAGTTTATGTAAGTAAGTTTCTCCATTACACGAAACAACTTCCTTGTGATAAAAATGTGCTCTTCTATGTTTACTACCGATGGCTCTTGGGCGTAACTCGCCACCACATACAATGCACTTGAATGTATGCAGTTTGCTTGATTCTTTTGTAAAGTCTTCTATTGAAACAATATTTCCTATTTCATCAAAAGCGTATTTGTATTTTAATTCGCCCATCTATCTTATTTTTAATAGCGCAAAAATACATATTCGTATAATTAAAATCAAGTGATACTAATAAAACAAAGTTATTGCTCCCGGCGAAGCCGGGAGCAATAACAAATAAACAAAATTCAAATTAAATACCGACTCTCTCTTTACTCTCTGCACTGTACTAATGCTAACATTAGATAACTTTGCTGTGTTTCGTACAGAGTAACCACGCTTTAAGAGTGAAATAACCTCTTTGTATTCTTCTTTCTTCTGTTCTGTGGCAATTGCAACTGGTGTCAAAAAGTGGCGTCAATTTACATTCGTTAACTATAATGTTAAAAATCCCTCCGGAATGGTCTGGAGGGTGTATGTAAAAGAAACTGCCCTAACCGTTTTATTGGTTAAGGCAGTTTGTAAGTTTTTTATTATTAGGTTTTTTATTGACAAGGCTCGTTGTTCGCAACCCGCACGGCGTGAATTATATCCACGCTTCGTGCGACCTTTTGCTACTCGCCTTGTCGATAATTTTTGCCTTTTTTGAGGCATAAATCATTCCCCCTCGACTAGAACTGTTAAATTATTGCTAAATATTTTAACTTTATTATCAATACTTTAACATCGTTATTTGCTCTAAAATAAGCAAACTGGTGTCAAGAACTGGTGTCGAAAGTGTTAGTTACCCGATTCCATTTTGGGAATATCAAACGAGTTTGTCATATCATTGAAATAGTAATATTTGCCTTTTTCAAATGGAATATCAAGTAGTTTGATATTGCTTGCCTCCCCGTCTTTCCTTGTAACCACTAAATAATACCAATAATTTTTTTGGTTATTTCTATAAGTGTTTTGCATAAACACCCAGAACTGTTTGTCATTATGTGATAGTTTTTCTTTTGATGATGATAGGCCATCGCATTTACAAGATACATTTGTTGTGTTTTCTGTATCTAACATTAATAAGAAAGAATCATATATTGCGGATAAAGTTAGTTGGGTATCATCTTTTTTAATAGAAACAGTTTCATTAAATACGATGTAAACACTGTCAGACCATTCTTTATACTCCCTTTCTATTGGTGTTGATGTTCCTGTAACATTATAAGTTCCTTCTGGTAGTCTTATGCCGTCTTTTTTATCCCACCTTCCATTTATTGTTGCTGTTGCACCTGTTTCTTGGTTTGTGAAAGTCAACGAATATGTTGCAGGGGTCAGTTGTTTTGTTTTGATATATTTCTCGTAAAATTCATTATAAACATCTGCTCCTGTTGCCCTTGTCATAGAACCACTTTCAATAAATGTGTAATCTAATGTAAATTCAACTTCTTGTGGAATGTAAACATCTTCTTCATTAGAGCAAGATGTAAAACAAAAAACTGATGTAATGACTAATAACATCAAAGAAAACATTTTTTTCATACCTTAATGATTTAATAGTTATTGCAATATTGCCTGTATTGTTTGGAGATAGCAATAAAAAAACGTAGAGCTACCGCTATACGTCATCAAGGCTCACCACAAGCCCACCTACTAATAGGGCGCTCTACGTATCATATACGCAGATTGCCAATAGTAGGTTCGTTTTTGCTCGTGTTCATTTCGAGGTGGTGATTCTGATGACATTGAGCAAGTATTTCCAAATGTCTTGTACTCGGATTAACCCGAACACGTATACTGTCAAGATAGAAGTGCAACAAATCTTCTTCCTTGCTCACGACTTTGAGCGTAGCGAAAAGGAGTGAGCAAGGTTCGCCCGACAGGCGACAGTACAAAAGTCAATCAGCAATACAAAAAAATAAAAAAGGGAGACCGCAGTCTCCCAAGGATTAACTAATTTTGTATTGCTTATGTATAATCACTTAATCCGTGAGCAAAGGTACGTAATCTACCTGGAACTACAAAGAGGAACATCACAAAAAGTAATTGCTCAACTT
>JAFSAT010000011.1 GCA_017442185.1 Bacteroidaceae bacterium | reverse complement strand
CTGTTTATACCATATATTTCAGTAACCTGTTTTTCGGAATAACCTGATAAGTAACACTTAACTGCTTCTAGTTTAATTTGAAAACTATGCTTCATAACAAAACCCCGAAAGTTTTTTGTCTAACTTTCGGGGTTCATGTCAGATTATTTGAGTCATCCTCCTGTTTTATTATATAAATTGTTTCATTAGTGTCCCATAAAAATTAGGGACTGGTTAAACATTAAATAAATTAGGCCCATTTGGTCCGAAACGCTCTTTGCGCAGTTTGGATGTGGGGTATCAATCCCTCAACCGGCGGCACAGATGCCGGCAGTGTGACATTTAAAGGCAACACAGGCGTTAATCCCACAGGATATAGCTTTGCCGCCATTGTGATGGCGGCAACAAGTTTTGCTTATGACAATCTGACTTTTGATGTTCAGAACAACACAGGGTTCAGCACTACATACGGAACAAGCACAAGCTGCACATACAATAACAATACATTTGTTGAGGGTTCAGAGACATTCTGATATCCAAAATGTTTATATGAATGAAAGAGCCTCGGGAATTTCCCGAGGCTCTTTTTGTCTGTTTGGCTATCGTAGGCTTATGGTTGAGGAATTATCTTTTTGTTTGGGAAAAGATATTTATAACTATCATTGGCAAAGCTAATATGTTTGCGGTAGTAGTCATAAGAAGCGTTATTATAACGCTATGCTATAAACTTTAAAAGAGATAAAGCGTATAACAATATCAAAGATTATAATGGGTCTGTAAATAAGCTGAAAGAGCTGTTATTCCAGCGGCTCTTTATCTTTAGGGTTACAGTTTAGAGCTTTGGTTAAATTTTGGTCAAATGGTGATAAATGGGGTGCATTAACATACGTAGTGTTGTCTATTTTCTTTTTGTCGCTGATACTCTTTAACAACATATAATTGAAATTCAGGACTAATCCACATACAGAAATGAAAAGCAATATCTTTGTGCGCGTATGTACCACCATATCGTCCCGCTTTTGCTGTAAGTCCAATAGCATTGGTTTTTGCGACCCACTCTTTGACGCTGATTTTGAAGTTGTTAAGACCGGACTTGTCTTTAATTATGGCGAATTCGCCATAATTAAAATTGGGATTGTACATACTTTCCCAAGCACCAAGATATTGTAAGGTGTTTCTGTTTCTTAGCCAATCACTTATAAAGAAATCTCCATCTTTTGCCTTAATCATATCGGTTATAGAGATATAATCATTGTTATTTACTGTCGTAACAGCAATCTCTATACCTTCGACTCGTATAATAGATGTTTTAACCATATATCAATTCTTTAATATTTTAGACGATGTTCAGTATTTTGCAAAAGTAAATTAAATCTTTCATATTCGGAACAGTTACGAGTATTGTACCTAAAACAAAATTCATCAACATGGTGTTGAAAGTGCTGTTTAAAGGTGAAATGTAGATTCAATATAAATTGCAGTATGCCGCTTGCGATGTTTGCATAATAGTGAAATGTTCTTGTGGCGAGAACTGAGAATCTTGCTGCAATAACACAAAATCAGTTCGGGAGCATGCTCCCGAACTGATTTTGTAAAAGCAGTCGGCCTGTAAGCCGGGTTCTGTGCCCCGTGAGGGGTGTCTGTCATTCATCTATGCGGTGTGTCGCCACACGGCTAAAGCGTTCTACCCTCCGACTCGGACGAGCAGCCCTCAGACGTCGGTTTACATGAACTTGCAGCTTCCGGGACGCACGGCCCGTACATCGCTGCACGGCCGGTGGGCTCTTACCCCACCTTCTCACCCTTACCCCCTTACGAGGGCGGTTATTTTCTTCTGCGTTACCCTGCCTTCGCAGACAGCTTTCTGTTAGGAAGCGGAATGCTCTGTGCTGCCCGGACTTTCCTCCTTTGCCTCGATGGGCAACGGCGACAGACTGTCCGACTGCTATGTTTTGTGCTGCGAAGATAGTGATTTTACATCTAATGGCAAAAGGTTTCTCTTTCTTGGATTATGGTTTTAACAAATGTAAAATAATGATGTGCCTAGGTGAAACTATTGTTAAACGTGGCTCTCTACTGTTAAATTGAAGCAAAAAACAGCCCTCTTTGTGCATGATTACCCTCTTTGTTTATATATTTGCAGTGTAAGCGAGCAAATTATTTACATTGTACGGTGTTTCTGTCTATTAAATAACTATGCTGCGCTTTGTTAATTTTGAGGATTAAATTAATAAATTTAGATGATAAGGTTATGAAAAAGAGTGTCAAAAATTTACTTTTTTATGCGGCAGTGGTTTTGTCGAGTGCGTTTGTTGCCGATGCTGTGGCGAGTAGGGCGACTGAGCAGGCGTCTGTTGCTCCTATGTCCGAAGAGGGTGGTGCAAAGAGTGGATTTGTGTCGTTGGCGTCGTTTGACGGTGGCGACGGCTTGCAGCGTGTCGACCTTACGGATGCGGCAGAAAAGTCGGTGCATGCAGTGGTGCATATAAAATCCACACAGAACAGCAAGACAAGGACGGTGCGCCGTGCTCCCGATATTTACGACTTTTTCTTTGGCGATGGAACAGGGCGTGAACAGACTATAAGAACGCAGCCTCGCGTGGGATTCGGCTCGGGTGTAATCCTGTCAGAGGATGGATATATCGTAACCAACAATCATGTGATTGCCGACGCCGATGAGATTATGGTGACATTGAACGATAATCGCACGCTGCCTGCACGCTTGGTGGGTACCGACGAAAATACCGACCTTGCACTGATAAAGGTTGAGAGTGACGACGACCTTGACTATCTGCCTGTGGGCAACAGCGACAACCTCAAGGTGGGCGAGTGGGTGCTTGCAGTGGGCAACCCCTTTAACCTGACCTCTACGGTAACTGCCGGCATTGTGAGTGCCAAGGCTCGCTCGTTGGGTGTATATAATAATGGTATAGAGTCTTTCATTCAGACGGATGCTGCCATCAATCAGGGAAACAGCGGAGGTGCTCTTGTGAATGCAAAGGGCGAGCTTGTGGGCATTAATGCGGTGCTCTCGTCGCCCACAGGGTCGTATGCGGGATATGGATTTGCCATCCCTGCTTCCATCATGACTAAGGTTGTTAACGACCTTAAGGAATTTGGCACTGTTCAGCGTGCAGTGTTGGGCATAATGGGTGGTACGGTGACATCGGAGCTGAACGAAGAGAAAGACCTTGGCACTGTCGAGGGTGTTTATGTGAGCGAACTTGTAGAGGATGGAGCCGCCAAAGCTGCAGGAATAGAACAGGGCGATGTTATTGTGGGAATAGACGGAAAGAGTGTAAAGACAATGCCCGAGATGCAAGAGGAGCTTGCAAAGCATCTGCCCGGCGATAAGGTGCAGATTAAACTGATGCGTGATAAAAAAGAGCGCAAGGTGGATGTTGAACTAAAGAATGTTCAGGGCAATACAAATGTGGTGAAGAGTGTCGACCTTGATATTCTGGGTGCAGAATTTAAGGTACTCAACGAAAAAGAGCTCAAGCAGTATAATGTGGGCTACGGGCTTAAAGTAGTGGAGGTGAAAAAGGGATTATTTGCCGATTCGGGTATCAAAAAGGGCTTTGTTATAATGAAAGTGAACGGTATGCCCGTTAAAAGCATAGACGACCTGCAAAAGGCTGTGAAACAAGCAAATGCGTCGAGCGAGCAGGTGCTCTTTATCTCGGGAGTGACGGCAACGGGTCGCAGGGCTTACTTCTCGGTAGACCTTTCGCAAAAGTAAAATCTGCTTATCTTGCAATGAGGCTGCTAAAAAAATGCTTTTTAGCAGCCTCTTAGTTCTAAAAGATTAATAAACAAGAAAAAGTTCAAGGCTTGCTAAGCCTGAAAAATCGAGGTTGCTAAATATATATAAATGAGGATTTTGACGGCAAGCGTAACGCAGAAATACACTTTTTAGTCGTCTTCTTTGCAGCATGATGTCGATAATATCCTACCAATCTGCGGAGCTATTTTTAGAGTAATTTGTGGATTAACATTTTTTGTGCAAACTTTTATGCCTTAATACTTGTATTTTGCAATATGATATTATATCTTTGCGAATTGAAATTGTACGAAGTATATGAGGCAATTAAAAATTACAAAAAGTATCACAAACCGCGAAAGCGCTTCGCTCGACAAGTACTTGCAGGAAATTGGCCGAGAAGACCTTATCACAGTAGAAGAAGAGGTTGAATTGGCACAAAGAATCCGCAAAGGCGACCGTCAGGCGTTGGAGAAATTGACAAGAGCAAATTTGCGTTTTGTAGTTTCGGTGGCAAAACAGTATCAGAACCAAGGTCTCAGTCTGCCCGACCTTATCAACGAAGGCAATCTGGGGCTTATTAAGGCTGCCGAAAAATTTGACGAGACGCGTGGTTTCAAGTTTATCAGTTACGCTGTGTGGTGGATAAGACAATCTATTCTTCAGGCTCTGGCAGAGCAGTCGAGAATTGTGCGCTTGCCCTTGAATCAGGTTGGTTCATTGAACAAGATAAGCAAGGCTTTCTCAAAATTCGAGCAAGAAAATGAGCGTCGTCCATCGGCCGAGGAGCTGGCCGACCAACTTGACCTGCCGGTTGACAAGGTGGTTGATTCATTGAAAGTGTCGGGAAGACACATATCGGTGGATGCACCCTTTGTAGACGGAGAGGATAACAGCCTGCTTGATGTTCTTGTGAATGACGACTCGCCAATGGCAGACAACACCTTGGTTAGCGAATCGTTGTCACGCGAGATAGACCGTGCGCTGTCGACACTTCAGGATAGGGAAAAAGAGATTATTCAAATGTTCTTTGGAATAGGACAACAAGAGATGACCCTCGAAGAAATAGGTGACAAGTTCGGCCTTACTCGTGAGAGAGTGCGCCAAATTAAAGAGAAAGCCATTCGTCGTTTGAAGCAGAATCAACGTAGTAAACTGCTGAAATCCTATTTAGGATAGTTTTTCTATGTTTTAATATGAGGCGGGTGCGTAAGACTCAGGTCGGTCGCATCCGCTTTTTCTGTTCTTTTGGGGAATAGTACCTCATCAATCAAACAACTTCTAAAAACAAAATAGAAAAACATAAAATAGAATTTCGTAAAAACAATTTTAATAGAAATTTAAACACGTTCTTTTGTTATTGCTTTTCTATTTATCCCTAAATTCTTAACTTTGCACAATAAGTCGATTATATTTAAAGATTCGATAATGAAAAGAATACTGTTTATAATATCGTTTGTGTCGGCAGTGGTTCTGTCGGCGTCGGCAAAAAAAGTTTCCGACGGAGTGTATGTGATGGGTGTATCAATCTCATTCACAGATTCAGTGGCCTATTTCACCGAGGTGCAGTTTATTGACGGGGTGACCCTCGAAAAAGGAACAAAATTTCTTCCGAACAGGCAGCACTATGCACACGAATTAGAGGATTTTATGGCCCTTGAACGAAATATGCCGGGGCGAACATCCATAATATATTTCTCCAAGAAAAAGAACAAGCTCATGAAGCGTGAAGCGCAGGTAAAGCGTCGTCTCGAAAAAAGAAAAGGACTTACGGTGCGCTATCTTGGCGACAACTTTAAGTTTACACGCCCGTAGCTGTCGGTCTTAATAAATTGCCATGATGCTTTGCCGACCGTATGCTCTATGTGCTCTGCTGCTCAGCTGCCTGCTGGCGGTGACAGTGTCGTGCAGTGACTCGACAGACCTGCCCGATGATGCTCCCGAAGGCGGCCCGCTGCGCACGCTCACATTCGTATATATGGCCGCAGAAAACAGCCTTGCCGACTTTTCGACAGCCGACCTTGTTGAAATGCGCAGCGCAGCCGACAGAATACCCGGCGACTGCGCCCTGTTGGTTTTTATAGACGACAAGGCTCTTCCCAGGATATGCCGCATTGGAACAAAAGGCGGAAAGGCTGTGTGCGATACGATATATACCTTTGCCGAGGACTTCTCGTCGAGCAAAAAAGAGAATATGCGCATGGTGTTTGAATATGTTACAGAGACATATCCGGCCGAGAATATGAATGTGGTTATGTGGTCACATGGAAGCGGCTGGATAAGAGGCAATGCGGCAATGCGGCCGATGCACCGGAGCATAGGGGTTGACAACGGTGGTAACAATTATAGCAATGTGACAGCGCATGTGCTCGAAGTTGAAGATGTGGCAGATGTTCTTGAGGCGCTTCCCATAAAAGTGCGGTTGCTGCTGTTTGACGCCTGCTTTATGCAGGGGGTAGAGACAGCATACGCATTGCGAAACAGCGCAGAGTGGATTCTTGCATCACCTGCCGAGATTCCCGGCGACGGCGCTCCTTACCATCTTATCATGGACAAACTGTTTGCAAATCCCATTGATGCCGAAGCGGTGATGCGTGCCTATCAAAGTGGCTACAACGATGAAGTGGATGGGACATTGCTGTCGGTGGTGCGGTGCAGCGCCATGCAGCAGCTTGCCGACGCAACCGAGAGTGTCGTAAAGCGATATTTCACTCGCGAGAATGAGGTTGACAACAGACATGAGGTGTTCTCTTATCTTCCGGGTGGGTATTTCCTTTTCGGCGAGCCTTACTATCCCGATTATCTTGATATAAATGCTGTGATGAAGAGCCGTCTGCCGCACGACGAGTATCAGGCTTGGAAAGTGGCATTTGATAGGGCGGTTCCATATAAGTGTGCATCGGAGACGTGGTATTCTCTTCCTCATAACACAGAATACACTGTGGAGCATGATGTATACTCGGGAATGTCGATGTATTTACCGTGCAGCAATCGGGATTTTTCCATCTATAACAGAGATTTCAGCACCACTGAGTGGTACTCCGCCACAGGTTGGCAGCTGGCCGGTTGGTGATGATTTTTCAAAAAAGCAGTCTCTAAAATTGCACGTGCAATTTAATTCTAACGCCATCTTTGTCTATGCCCGGCAGGTTGCGGTAGGTGAGCCTTCGCACATAGTCGATGCGAAGCACTCTGAAGATATTCTCTACTCCCACTGCAACCTCGACATAAGGCTCGGAATTCAGGTAGTGGTAGCTGTCATTCTCGTAGGGAAACTTGAATAGCGAACCGGTGTTCAAAGGGTCGGGGCGGTTCTTGTCGCTCAAATGGCCGAAAAGCCCCCGACACGATATGACCTCTCGCCAATTGAGCTTGCGAATGAGTGGCAGACGATTGAAGATAAGGCCGTTCATATAATATGTCAAATCCCACGAAGCATATTCGTCATTAAAAAATTCCATTGCATTCATCAGCCAAAATGACTCATCCTGAATGGTGTATGAGAGGTTTGCGTTTGGAGTGATAAGCAGTGGGAAAGGAACCTTGTTCCACACTTTGCCTGCCTTGAGGGTGCAATCGGTGTAGCCAAAGGCCGAGAACCAAAAGCGTTTGCGGAAGCTCGCCTCGGTGTGGTGATAGTTGAAGTCGCCCCCAAGGATGTTTTTGAACCCCATACGATGCTTGAGTGTGAACACAGGATGCTCGGGGAGCACTGAGTATCTGTTCCACTTTGTTTGTGTGAACTTTTCGTTTGGAGCATAGCGCAAGTATATCTCAACCTCGGATTGTGTGAGGTCTTTTACAAAGGAGCTTGTGGTTGTTCCGTCGAGGGTGCTTGTTCGCTCGAAAGGTATCAGGTGGGTTGCTATGTCCTTGCGGTTGCGCAGTGTCAGGGCATAAGAGAAATGGTTGTAAAATTCGCGGGTATATGTGAGCTCCGCATTTTTCATGTAACCAATCTTGTTATCATCCTGTCGTTTGATGCTGAGGAACATGTTGTCCTTGTTGGTGTAGAGGTATGTCTGTCCGTATTGGTATATATCATTCTCGTATCGGGCCTTGATGGAGTGTATTGGGAATTCATTGGGATGCTCGCGCTTCTTTTTAAAGGAATACTCTATTTCGCCCATATATTTCCATTCGTTATCCTTTGTTCCGTATGCAACAAAGAATGTTCCGAAAAGGTGGGGATTGAGATAGGCTGATGTCATGGCTCCGGTGCGCAGACGCAGCCCCTCGAGCTTGTTGTAGCTGGCGGTGGTGTTTACAGGGCCATAGAAGATGGGAGGCTCATGCTCGCGAATGGGAATCCATCCGGTGAACAGAAAGGCCACTCCCTTTTCCACCCAATAGTATACGGGGTTTGCACGCAACTGCTGCATCATGCGTCCAACCGACTGCTCTTTTTCGGTTACTTCGGTAAGGCGGTTGTCTGCCCAAAAAGCATCGTCGCGACGGGTGGAATTATCATCTTCGTATACGGTTCCCGGAAAGTCGAGTATGGCGAGCGCCATGCTGTCGGGCGAAAAGCGGTAGTTATCGTAGGCCACCTGACGGCTGGCATAGAAGCCGTTGGCTGCGTCTATTACCTTAAACTCGGTTACAAGGCTCTGATTGTTCAGGATGCGTGTGCCGTCGCTCAGTCGGCTGAATTCCTGCTTTATGTTCATATACTCCACGAAGTTCATGTTGATGTCGTGCGGCACGTTCATTTGCACGAGCTTGATGAAGAATGTGGAGTCGGCGGTTACATATATGTGTCCCGTAAATCCGAAGCTCTCTGAATTGAACGGAGTGAAGGCAAGGTCGATGCAGCGCTCGCCGTCAATATCGAGCGTGTCCATTATGTAGTAGCGGTAGAATGTGGGGCCGAGCTTTGAGAGCGGACTCATGAACTTATTGCTGAAGAGAGATATGTTATCGCGAAAGATGTCTACATCCTTGAAGGTCTCTTCGTAAAGTGCTTCGAGCGATTCGGCCGAGAATACATCGTCGATGCCGTTGCGCTTGCGGGCTTTCACGTGTTGGCGTTGACGCTCGGGCTCTTTGCGGTAGTAGTCGGTTCCGATAAGCTCGCGTGCCGAGATATGCAGGATGGGCTTTCCCGATACAAGCGATGTGTCGATATATTGTTCGAGGAATGAGAACTGCTTGCCAAAGTGCTGCTGTTGAGCCGGGTTGAAGTTGTTTAGGGCAACGTTGAGTTTTTCGTGTCGGTCGCGGCTGTAAAAGGGTTTGTTTTCGGGGGAATTGTCGTCGCGTCGGTCGATGATGGTGCGTGCCAATGTAACGGCCGGATTGTTCTTGCGCGAGTATTTCTCTTTCTTGGGCCGGATGGTTACTTCGGAGAGGTGGTAGTTCTCGACACTCATTTTGATGTTAAGAGGGAAGCGGGTGCGGCCGTTGAGCGGAATACGCTCCTCCTTATATCCTATGCACGATATTATGAGCGTGTCGCGCAGACGGGGAACAAAGAACGAGAAGTTGCCGTAGTTGTCGGAGCTGCTTCCGTAGGTGGTTTTGTTTATGCGCACCGATACATAGGGCAGAGCTTCGCCGTTGCTTTTGTCGGTGATGTGTCCGTATATGCGTATGCGTGTGGCAGGCTCTTGCGCAGTTGCTTCGGGCGCCGATGTAGCCAATAATATAAATATAAGGAGTATGATTTTCTCTTTCATGCGGTGGATTGTTTTTTTTTATTGAAAACTTATTATGGTATAAAAGTTTTCTTTAATAAACTGCAAAAGTAACTGTTTTTTTGCTATTCTGTGGTCTGTGTAAGATATTTTTAGAATTAATTTAGTGAATAAGTCTTAAAAAAAAGGATTGCTCGGCTCCTTGGCATTATATTCATGGAATATTGCTGTATATTCTTGTACGAGACAAAAAACATAATTTAAAAAGCATCCTAAAAAGATATACTAAATTCCTTGCCAATGTCGCAATAAAGTGCGACCTTTGCAGGCGAAAATCACAAAAAGCGTTTTATGATTAATAGAGTATTGATTCGTTTGAAGGTAGTGCAAATTGTGTATGCCTACTACAAGAACTGTGGCAAGAGCATGAAAGCTACCGAGGATGAAGTATTTTTCAGTTTGTCGAAGGCTTATGACCTGTACCTTCACCTGCTGTTGTTAATGCCGGCTGTCACACATTATGCAGCCGATCGTATAGCATTTAACAGTACCAAATTACGTCCCACCGAGAGTGACCTTAATCCCAACCTGAAGTTTGTGGATAATCGTTTCGTGGCACAATTGCGCTCCAACGAACAACTGCGCAAGTTCAGCGAGAAGAGTAAATTCGATTGGGTGAATCACTCCGATTTTCTGCGTCGCCTGCTCGACAGCATCGAGGCAAGCGATATATATAAAGAGTATATGGCGGCCGAGACAGATTCGTATGCCGACGACCGCGAAGTGTGGCGCAAACTATACAAAACCTTTGTGTTCGACAACGAAGAGCTCGATTCACTGCTCGAAGAGCACAGTCTCTATTGGAACGACGATAAACCAATTGTCGATACATTTGTTCTAAAGACAATAAAACGTTTTGAACAAGAAAACGGTGCCGAGCAGCCCCTGTTGCCCGAGTATAAGGACCTTGACGACATGGACTATGCCCGCAAACTTCTGAGAGCAACCATCGCAAATGCCGAAGAGTATCGACAACTGATGAGCGACAGCTCAAAGAATTGGGAAATGTCACGTCTGGCATTCATGGATGTGGTGATTATGCAGACAGCACTTGCAGAACTTCTTACATTCGACGATATACCTGCCGGCGTTACGCTGAATGAGTATGTGGATATTGCAAAATATTACAGCACACCCAAAAGCAGCTCGTTCGTAAACGGTATACTAGACACTATTGTTAAAAAACTGCGTGAAAAGGGTAGAATAGAATAAAAACAATTTTTAAAAATAGAAAAACCATTTAAATAAGAATAATTATGAATATTTTTCTGCAATCAGCGGCGGCGCAATTCCTCGGAAGCCCCATCTTTATGTTCCTGTTGATAATTCTAATCATGTACTTTATGATGATACGTCCGCAACGTAAACGTCAAAAAGAGATTGACAATTTCCGTAACGGTCTGCAAGTGGGCCAGGAGGTTGTGACAAGCGGCGGTATTTACGGCAAAGTGAAGAGCATAGAGGGTCAGGTGGTTAACGTAGAGGTGGCCCACGGTGTTGTTGTCCGTTTCGATAAGTCGGCTATCTTTGCAAGCTCTGCGCAGCAAGAGGCCAAGTAAAAAAACGGCTTTGTAATATTTCCGATTTTGGGAAAGTTCAACCTGCGTTTCTTTACAGGAAGTGAATTTCTTCTCTTCCTGTTTTTTCTCTTGGTATCGTGCTGCCTGTGGCTTATGCTCACACTTAACAAAGAGTACGATACTGAGATAACTATACCCGTACATATAAAAGGTATACCCGACGATGCGGCATTTACCTCGTCGGGCGAAGAAGAGATTGTGGTTAAGGTGCACGATGGGGGCATGACACTTATGAATTATACATTCTCGTCGTTTTTGCCTATAAGCGTCGACTATGAAGAGTTCAGCAAACGCAACGGGAGATTGTCGCTGGCAGTCTCGTCATTGAAAAAACGTATCGAAGGACAACTGCAGTCGACAACATCATTGATAGCGATACAGCCCGACTCTTTTGTATATTACACGCGAGAGAGTGCCGTGAAACTGCCCGTGCGCCTAAACGGAAACTACTCGACGGCGCATCTGTATGTGGCAGGCGAGCCGCTGATACAGCCCGACACTGTATATCTGTATGCGCCGCAAACGGTGACCGATACATTGCAAGGGCTGGTAACGCAGTTTTTTGATATACAGGAGCTGCGCGACTCACTTATAATGACACTACCCCTGACTTTGCCGCAGGGATGCAAGTGTGTACCCTCGGATGTGAGGGTGACAATACCGGTGTCGCCCTTTGCCGAGAAAAGTTTTGAGCTGCCGGTGATGGGGGTGGGATTCCCGGGAGGATATGCGTTGCGTACATTCCCAGCAAACGTGAAGGTTGTGATGAACGTGAATATGGCATTATACGACTCGGTGTCGCCCTCCGACTTTGAGGTAGGAGTGAAATACCAGAATGTGGCCGACGGCAGCAAGGCGCGTGTGCCCGTTGAATTGCTGAGTGCGCCCGAATGGGTGCAGGATGTTCGTGTAGTGCCCGCAGAAGTGGAATATCTGATAGAACGACAATGAGTGCAATAAGAGTTGCCGTGACAGGAGGCATAGGAAGCGGAAAATCGGTAGTGTCGCACCTGTTGACAATGATGGGAGTGCCTGTGTATGACTGCGACAGCAGGGCAAAAGCATTGATGGAGAGCGACACACTGATACGCCAAGGTCTGCAAAGGATGTTCGGCGAGGAGTGCTATACTCCCGACGGTAAACTTAACAGAAAATGGCTTGCCGCACGCATTTTTGTAGACAAAGATGCAATAAAACGTGTGAACGCATTGGTGCATCCGCGTGTGAAGTCCGACTTTGTATCGTGGGCCGAGGAGCGTTCCGAGCAGATTGTGGCTGTGGAAACTGCGATACTCTTCGAGTCGAAACTGCACGAAGCGGTTGACAAGGTGTTGCTTGTGTGGGCCGACGCCGAGACATGTATCTCGCGTGTAGAAGGACGAAACGGAATGACACGTTCACAGGTTGTAAGCAGAATGAACAATCAAATGCCGCTCGACGAATTGCTGCTTCTGTGCGACTATGCGGTGCGCAACGATGCCGACTCGCCGCTGATTCCTCAGATAGTGGAAACGCTGCAAGAATTATCCGCCACAATAGAGTGAGCTTAGCGGTTGAGCAAGATATAAACAGCTTCTTATATCGTAAATAGCGAAATGGCGGTTTTAGATATGAGAAAAAATAGAAATTTAAACAGCTTCTTATTTATCAAAATTTTGTAGTTCGAGAAGTAAATTATATCTTCGCAACGTAAATAATCCATCATAAAGATTAAATAAAAGATACAGATTATATGTTTGAAAGAGTACTGACTATTTCCGGTAAGCCCGGTCTTTACCGCCTGCTATCGAGTGGGCGTAATATGTTTGTTGTTGAGGCTGTTGATGCCACACATAAACGCATGCCCGTATATAACAGCGACAAAGTGGTGATGCTCGATGATATTGCCATTTACACAGACACCGAGGAGGTGCCTCTGCGCAAGGTGTTCTCGGCAATATATGAAAAGGAGCAGGCTGTGCTTCCGTTTGACCTTAAACTCTCTACTCCCGAGGAGCTTGTAGCCTATTTTGAGACTGTAATGCCCGATTATGACCGTGAGCGTGTGTATCTGACCCACATTAAAAAGATGTATAGCTGGTATAATATTCTTGTGGCTAACGGTGTGACAGATTTTGTGGATGCCGAGGAGAGTGCGGCTCCCTCTGAAGAGACATCGGCAGAGTAATATGCTGTGTCTCGGCTTTTCAAATGCTCTTTTATGAAATAAACGAAAAGATAGAGCAAAGGCTAAACAAAAATTCAGAAGCTGTTTAAATTGCTAAAGAAGTTTTATTATATTGTGAACAGCTGTTTTGTTTTTTATATTAAAAATGTCTGTTTTTGCACTAAAAGACTTAGCGATATAAATTAAAACAGTTTCTTAAACAGTTTAAAATATTAACTCAATAATTTAACGTGGGAATCGGTGCCCAAGGTGGTGGAGGTTCCCCGTTTTTTACATAACTATGAAAAAGATAATTATCATTGCTACAATTGCAATCATGGCCTTTGCGCCAAGCGCATCGGCGCAGTCGGGCTTATCGGGTCTGTTTGGAAAATTATTCGGTGGCGGTTCTTCAAAAGAAGAGGTGTCGGCAACAACCGATGTGGTTACAAATGTGTTGGGCAGCCTGCTTGGCAATTCTATGACGCTTACCGAAAAGGCGTTGCAAGGAAAGTGGAGCTATACAGGCACTGCTTGTGTTCTTGAAAGCGATGCTGCACTCGCAAACATAGGCGGCTCGGTGGCTGCTGCAAAAATAGAGGAGAAGCTCGACGGCTATCTGGCCAAGGTGGGCGTAAATGAGGGGGTGTGCTCTTTTACTTTTGTGAACAGCGACAGTTGTGTGTTCAGCGTGGCCGGGCGCGAACTTGGTGGTAAATACACCCTCGATGCCAAAGAAAAAACAATAAAATTCGCGTTCTTCGACTATCTCAGCTTTAACACTCATGTGGCGTATAACATAACGTCGATGAATATTGTTTTTAATGCCGATAAACTGTTGTCACTTGTGCAGGCTGCAACATCAAAAGCCTCTTCGTTGTCGGGAGAGTCGGCCTTGGGAGCGGCTGCTTCGTCGGGCAACATCTCGTCGACGCTGAGCGTTGTATCTTCGCTACTCGAGAACTACAAAGGTATGATGTTGGGAATGAAACTTAAAAAATAGAATATCTGAATTGCCGATTATAAAGCGGCTGCGTCAAAATCTAAAATTTGACGCAGCCGCTTTTTTTTGGTAATGTTGCCGCTTTATTCGATGGGGCTGTTTCTGAAGATAAGAGATACACCCTCGGCATCGGCGGTTATTGCAGTGTCTTTCTGTACGCTGCCGCTCAGTATCTGTTTGGAAAGGTCGTTGAGCAAGTAGCGTTGTATGGCTCGTTTTATGGGGCGTGCACCAAATTCGGGGTCGAACCCAGCCTGTGCTATGAATTTTATGGCGCTTTCCGTCACTCTAAGCTCAATGCCGTTCTCTTTGAGCAGGCGGCTCACACTCTCTGTTTGAAGGCGTACAATCTGTTCTATTTCGCTCTCGTCGAGAGGGGTGAACATTATTGTTTCGTCTATGCGGTTGAGAAATTCGGGGCGTATGCTTTTCTTGAGCATTTCGAGGATTTGCTCCTTGGTCTCTTCTATTATAATGTCGCGGTTGTTGCCGTTTATCTTGGCAAACTGCTCTTGTATGTAGGTGCTGCCAAGGTTGCTTGTCATTATGATTATGGTGTTTTTGAAGTTTACGGTGCGTCCCTTGTTGTCGGTGAGCCGTCCGTCGTCGAGAACTTGAAGCAGTATGTTGAATACATCGGGGTGTGCTTTTTCTATTTCGTCGAAAAGTACTACACTGTAAGGCTTGCGACGTACTGCCTCGGTAAGTTGGCCGCCCTCGTCGTAACCAACGTAGCCCGGAGGGGCACCGATGAGGCGCGATACGGAGAATTTCTCTTGATACTCGCTCATGTCGATGCGTGTCATCAGTGTCTCGTCGTTGAACAAGTAGGCTGCAAGTGCCTTTGCAAGTTCGGTTTTTCCTACGCCTGTGGTGCCTAAGAAAATGAATGAGCCTATGGGGCGTTTGGGGTCTTGCAGGCCTGCGCGGCTGCGGCGCACAGCATCGCTGACGGCTGTTATTGCTTCGTCTTGTCCGATGACACGCTTGTGCAGCTCTTCTTCGAGGTTTAATAATTTCTCGCGCTCGCTTTGTAACATTTTGCTCACAGGGATGCCTGTCCATCGTGATACAACGTCGGCAATATCTTCGGCTGTAACCTCTTCTTTTATCATGGCCGAGGCTCCTTGTGCCGTGTGAAGCTCATGCTGTGTGTTTGCGATTGTGTCGTTGAGTGCTTTGATGCGACCGTAACGTATTTCGGCCACACGTCCGTAGTCGCCCTCGCGTTCGGCTTTGTCGGCTTCGAATTTGAGGCTTTCTATCTCTTGTTTGGCATTTTGTATGCGGTCGACAAGCTCTTTTTCGTGTTGCCACTGTGCGCGGTGTGCCTGCTCTTGCTCTTTGAGGGTGGATATTTCGCGGCTCAGTTGTTGGAGCTTGGCTTCGTCTTTCTCTCGCTTGATGGCTTCGCGTTCTATCTCCAATTGCTTTATGTGGCGCGATATTTCGTCGAGCTCCTCGGGGAGTGAGTCGCGCTCCATGCGTAGTTTGGCTGCTGCCTCGTCGATGAGGTCTATCGCCTTGTCGGGGAGGAAGCGCTCGGTGATGTAGCGGTCGCTAAGGGTAACGGCTGCTATCAGGGCGTCGTCCTGTATGCGTACTTTGTGGTGATTCTCGTAGCGCTCTTTGAGACCGCGCAGTATGGATATAGTGCTCATCTTATCCGGCTCGTTTACCATTACGCTTTGAAAGCGGCGCTCCAGGGCTTTGTCCTTTTCAAAGTATTTTTGATACTCGTCGAGTGTGGTGGCTCCTATCGAGCGAAGTTCGCCGCGTGCAAGTGCGGGTTTCAGAATGTTGGCTGCATCCATGGCTCCCTCGCTTTTGCCGGCGCCTACGAGGGTGTGTATCTCGTCGATGAAGAGTATTATTCTTCCGTCGGATTTAAGCACTTCGTTTATCACTGCTTTCAGGCGCTCTTCAAATTCTCCTTTGTATTTGGCTCCTGCAATGAGTGCGCCCATGTCCAAGGAGTAGATTTGTTTGTCGCGCAGATTGTCGGGGACGTCGCCGCGCACTATGCGGTGGGCGAGTCCTTCCACGATGGCTGTTTTTCCTGTTCCCGGTTCTCCTATGAGTATGGGGTTGTTCTTGGTGCGTCGGCTGAGTATTTGCAGTATGCGTCTTATCTCTTCGTCGCGTCCTATCACAGGGTCGAGCTTGCCGCTTTGTGCCGCTTCGTTTAGGTTTATGGCATATTTAGAGAGTGATTGGTAGCTCTCTTCGGCTGATTGTGATTTTACTTTTTCGCCGTTGCGAAGCTCTGCAATGGCGCTGCGCAATGTCTGCTCGTCGATGCCGGCGTTGCGCAGAATGGTGGCTGCCGTGCTGTTTACTTTGAGCAGGGATAGGAGTATCGGCTCTATTGAAATGTATTCGTCGCCAAGTTCGCGGGCTATGTCGGCGGCTTTGTTGAGAACTTCGTTGCTCTCTCTGCTCAAATATGGCTCGCCACCCGATACTTTGGGCAGTGTGCGCTCCTGGAGTGCTGTTTGCTGCTGTATGTGTTGGATGTTCGCTCCTGTTTTTTGTATAAGGAACGATGTTATTTGGTCGCCTACTTTGAGTATGCTTCCCAACAGATGTACCGGCTCTATGGCTTGTTGTCCGAGTGCCTGTACGCGGCTGACTGCATCGCTGACTGCCTCTTGTGCCTTGATTGTAAATTTGTTGAAATTCATAGTCGTATAATTTATATGTTGTTCGTCTATGATTATTCAACAAATTTTGAACCATTTCTGTTTTTTCTGCCAATTTGTCGCGTGTCGGCGTCAAATTGGCAGATGAGTGCTATAATTTCTCGCACTCGGAGAGCCACAGGGTGCTGTTAGCATCGGAGGGCATGCTCCAATCGCCGCGTGGGCTCAGGCTGCAACTGCCCACTTTGGGGCCGTCGGGCATACATGAGCGTTTGAATTGTTGTGTGAAGAAGCGGCGGAAAAATGTTGTGAGCCACTTTTTTATTGTCTCTTTGTCGTATCTGTTTGCAAAGGCTTGTTGTGCAACAAGGTAAATTTTTGAAGGTGTGTATCCGTTGCTGAGGAAATTGTAAAGAAAGAAGTCGTGCAGCTCGTAGGGGCCTACAAGGTCTTCGGTTTTTTGTTTTATGGTGTCGTTGTTGTTTGCGGGCAGCAGTTCGGGTGAAATGGGGGTGTCGGCAATGTCTATGAGGGTGGTGCGTATCTCTTCGTCGGTGCTTGTGAGTGCTATGTGGCGAACAAGGTGTTGGACGAGTGTCTTTGGAACAGAGGCGTTGACGCTATACATGCTCATGTGGTCGCCGTTATATGTTGCCCAGCCAAGTGCAAGCTCCGAAAGGTCGCCGGTGCCTACTACAAGGCCGTTCATGCGGTTGGACATGTCCATGAGTATCTGTGTGCGCTCTCGTGCCTGGCTGTTCTCGTAGGTGACGTCGTGGTTGTTTATGTTGTGTCCGATGTCGTTGAAGTGTTGTATGCAGGCCTCTTTTATTGAGATTTCTTGCATGGTGATGCCTAAGCGACGCATGAGTGTGAGGGCGTTGCTGTATGTGCGTCCGGTGGTGCCGAAGCCGGGCATTGTGATACCTATAATATCTTTGCGGCTGCGTTTGAGTGTGTCGAATGTGCGCACTGTGACGAGTAGTGCCAGGGTGCTGTCAAGTCCGCCTGAGATTCCTATTATTGCGGTTTTTGAGTGGGTGTGCTCGATGCGTTTCATAAGCCCTGATGTTTGTATGGAGAGTATCTCTTCGCATCGGCTGTTGTAGTTGTCGGGGTGGGGTATGAACGGGGTTGGGTTTATGTGGCGTTTGAGTGTCTTCTGTTTTTCGGCTTCTCTTTTTATGTGTATGTTGGTGAATGTTGCAGGGAGGGTGTTTGCAAGTGCCGATTGGAAGGCTTTGTTTGTGCGTCGTTTGTAGCGCAGGCGTTCTACGTCTACGTCGCATATCTCTAATCGTGGTTCTGTGGCGAAACGTTTGCTGATGCTTAGCATGTGTCCGTTTTCTGTGATGAATGCGTCGCCACCATGCACAAGGTCGCCTGTGGACTCGCCGTATCCGCAGCTTGAGTATATGATTGCGGCTTTGAGGCGTCTGCTGTGTGTGGTGTATGATTCTATCAGTTTATTGTGCAGGCCGGCAAGTTCGTGATTGGCGGTGGGGCAGAATATAAGCTCGGCGCCGGCAAGGGCTGCCTGTGTGCTCAGAGGGGTGGGGTCGGTGTAGCTTTCGTCGGTTGTTATTGCGAATGCGCAGTCTCCGATGTTGAATAGCAGGTGGCTGTCGATGGGTACTTGTTGTTCGCAGATGTTTATGACGCCGCGTGTGTTGTTGTTTTTTTGCGGTACTGCTCCTTTTATGGTGCCTTTGTGCATTACTATGGAGCATGCGCTTGTGTTGCTGTTGTGTTCTATCGGCATTCCTGCAATCACGATTGTTTCGGTGTTTGCTGTTGCCTTGATTATGTGTGTGAGTGCCTTTTGGGCCTCTTTGGTTAGCAGTTGTTGGTTGAAGAGGTCGCCGCAGCTGCATGATGTGATGTTTAGCAGTGGGAAAAGTATTATTTCGGCTCCTTCTTGGGTTGCTTGCTCTATCAGTGGGAGCATGTTGTGTGTGTTGTAGGTGCAGTCGGCCACTCTTACGGGTGGTATTGCTGCTGCTACTCTTATAAAACCGTTGTTCATATTTATATATGGTTGTTGGGTTGTCTTTTTTGTTTCGATATTATAATAAACACTTCCTCGTCGGAGGAAGTGTTTATGTGTTTTTTTGTTTATCTCATGATTTTAGAGCTTATCTTCGGGCTTGGTGGGGTCTGATATTACGGTCTTGGGCACAATTTCCAAGTAGTCTTGTGAGAATTGTTTGTAGTTGCTTGTACCGTCTTTTGTTACGTCTTTGAATCGTAGCCAATGGTCGCCCTTAGTTAGAGTTGTCATGGTGATTATTCGGCGGTAGGCGTATGGCACGTCGCGCAGTGATACTGAATTTTCGCCGTTTGTCCATACGCTGCCGGGGCCTTTCATCCAGCCGCGGTTACGGAGCGACTTGTCAAACTCGTCGATGGTCTCTTCGTCTCCGAGTGCTTTGTCGGTGTATTCTGAGATGTTGCCGATTGCTGTCTTACCGTTTATTTGGCGCATTTCGACGGGGATGCCTGTGATTTTGTCGTCAAGGTAGAATTGGCACACTCCGCGTGCATCGCTGAATCCGAATCCGAAGCGCAGTTCGTATGTTCCCTCGGGAACGTGGGGGATGCGGTATGAGAAGTCGTACTGTCCGTCTACGAGTATCTCGTCGCCTTGGTAGTTAGACCAACCTGTTGCCAAAACGGGGTGGGGCGGCAGGTAGAATGGGTATGTTGTTTCGTTGTTTATCTTTAGGCGTTTGCAGAATCCGTCGGGGATATATATCTCTTTGAAGCCTGCGCCGCGCTCGTGCCATCTTACTCCGTTGTTGGTAAGCTCGGGGAATAGTGATGATGAATCCCAACGCATGCGCTCGTTCAGTATGTTACCGCCCATTTCGTCCTCGTTGTATATGAGCATGCGGTCTATCACGTGGATGCTTCCGTTTAGTGCGTTGTCGGTGAAGTTGTCTATTCCTATGAGAGCCGGAACTTCGGAGATTGGGAGGATGCGCGCGTTTATGTAGGGGCGCATAGCGCTGTTTTTGATGCGTGTACCGTCATCTTGTGCGTAGTTGATAATAAGTTCGCCTGCAAGGGGGGTGCCCGACTTTGGACGTGTCACTTTTATTATCGAGTAGGGGTACAGTGTCTCGAAATAGTCGTAACGGTCGTATCGTTCGGGAAGGTTTTCGTCTGATTTATATCCTTCTGCTGCCTCTGTTGCTACGTAGCCTGACATTACGAATCCGCCGGGGCCGTTTCCGCTGTATAGAAGCTGACGGTCAATTATGTGGTATGAGATGAATTTGTAGAGGGGGTGGTTGGGATTGGTGTAGTCGTCGTCTGCTACGGTAGCTGTCTCGGGACAGTGGCTGTATAGTCTTTTGGCTTCTGCTATAAGTTCGTCGATGTTGTCTATTCCATGTTTCTCTTTATATATGATGTCGGGAACGGCAAGCAGTGTGTACTTTTGCAGGTATGTCTCGGGATAGGGAGCGAGTGTTCCTCTCATGCCGGTGGTTGACATTGCTGTGGGGGCTGTCTTGAATTTGTCATATTCGGGGTCAAGCTCGTATATGCGCAGCAGTGTGTCTATGCCAGTTCTCTTGATGGCCTCGGCGTGTATGCTGAATACGCCCACACTGTCGTATTGTGCAAAGTGGTCGCATAGGAGACGATTGGAGGGGGCAACCACTCTGTTTACGGTGTGTATTATTCCGTTTTCAAGTTCGATGTCGCTCTCTATAATCTTTGCATTGTTATTGATGAGTATTATTGCATTGCCCTCTTCGTCGTTGGCGAACGATACGGAGGTAAAGCGGTTGTTTATGTTGTTCTTGGGGAATGCGCCGTCCGACTTGATGTCTGTGGTAAAGTATGCAGCCTCTATAATGTGGTTCATTGCTATCTGGGTGGCTGCTTCTTTGCTCAAATCCTCAAGGTTGGGCGAGTATATGCCGTTGTCTTCTACGTCGCTGAATTCTATCTCGCCTCTTTCGTATGCTGCCAGAGTCGCCCAATAGAGTGAGTCCATTTCAAACAGATATCTCTCGACTGCTTCGTTTGTGGGAGCGAAACAGGTGTAGGAACCGTAGGTGGTAAGTGTCTTTAATATACTGCCCGATGAATTTTTGCCTATTGAGGCAAGGTCGAGTATTTTGCAGAAGTTTCTGAACTGCTCCGGGCGATTTTCCAAGTAGTCGGTTATGGTCTCTCCGGTGAATGTGTACCTGTTGCTCTGGTCGATGTCCTCGGTGCAACCGACTGTGATGCAACCGGCGATACTTAATGCAAACAGTGCTGCATAGAGCTTGGTTTTGGTTAGTAAGTGCTTTTTCATTATTATATTGGTTTTTTTAGTTTCGATTTTTTTATATAAAACGCCGTAAAGTTATATATTTTATTTAAGGTATGCAATGATTTTCTCTATTTGTTATGTGGATTTATGGGATTTTAATCGGAATCTTGCAAAATTTTTAAAAAAAATGTCGAAAAAATTTGCAAGGTATTTTGAATAGTTATATATTTGCAGTGGTTACAAAAATGAATGTGAATAAATAACGAAATAAAACCACAGTATATGAGAATGTTGACACGCCCCGAATTAAAGATGCAGTTGCAGAATGCCGGCATACGGCCGTCGGTGCAAAGGCTTGCGATTTATGAATATGTTAAAAACAGTTGCGAGCATCCCACTGCAGAGGCTGTTTATGAGGCGTTGCGCGATGAGCTTGGCTCTTTGTCTCTTACCACGGTTTACAACACTCTGAAGTTGTATGTGGATGCGGGTCTTGTGATGATGTTGCACATAGATGATAATTTTCAGCGCTTCGATGGTGATACCTCGGTGCATGCGCATTTCAGATGCAGTTTGTGCGGTTCGATACACGACCTCTCAGTGAAAGGCGATTATCATACGTGGCTGTGTGGAGTGGAGAACCTCGCCGTAACCGATGCGCAGCTCTACCTTAAAGGTGTGTGCAGCAAGTGTTCTCAACAATGATAAAGAAAAATATTTAATTTAAAATTAAAAATAAAAGGCTTAATTAATTGGATAACATTTAAAATTTACGACTATGAAAAGATTTATTTGCTCAGTATGCGGTTATGTTCATGATGGTGATTCAGCTCCCGAAAGATGTCCTATGTGCAAGGTTCCTGCCGAGAAGTTCAATGAAGTGACAGAAGGTAAGTTGGAATTTATTCAGGAGCATGTTATAGGTGTTGCAAAAGGTTGCGACGATGAGATGATAAAGGATTTGAACGCTCATTTTATAGGAGAGTGCACCGAGGTAGGTATGTATCTTGCAATGAGCCGTCAGGCCGACAGAGAGGGCTACCCCGAGGTTGCCGAGGCTTTCAAACGCTATGCGTGGGAAGAGGCCGAGCATGCAGCAAAGTTTGCCGAACTTTTAGGTGATGTAGTATGGGATACAAAGACAAATCTTGACAAACGCATGAACGCGGAGTCGGGTGCATGTGCCGACAAGTACAGAATTGCAAAGCGTGCAAAAGAGCTGAACCTTGACGCTATACACGATACAGTGCATGAAATGGCTAAGGATGAGGCACGTCATGGCAAAGGCTTTGAAGGTCTCTACAATAGATATTTCAAGTAAAAAAAAAGCTACTGTTTCAAAACTGTTCATTCTGAACGTATTTTAACAGTATTATAGTAAGACATAATGTTGATTTGAAGTTAAATAATGGTTTGAAATGAAAACTCGGGAGCTGCCTGTGAGGGTCGCTCCCGAGTGCTTTGTTTATCTCCTTGTCTGTCGGGGAATCTTATTTGAGAAATACAAAATAAACGGCGAGTGCCAGCAGAATAAAAGCTACAATATGATTCCAATGCAGTGCTTCGCCCTTGAAAAATACTGACACTATTATTCCAAACACAATGCAGGAAACTACCTCTTGAATTACTTTCAATTGAACCAGCGAGAATGGGCCGCCGTTAATCTCGGAGCCTATGCGATTGGCCGGTATCAGGAACGAGTATTCCAAAAGTGCGATGCACCAGCTGATGAGCACAATCAGATATATTGGGGTGTTCGATGAGATAAGCTTCATCTCTTGTAGCTTTAGATTGCCGTACCATGCAAGTGTCATAAAGGTGTTTGAGATGATTAGAAGTGTGAGTGTGAGAATTGCTTTTGTCATATTCTGTTCTTTAGTTATTGTTTGCTGATGATTTTGTGTTTTTTTCGATTCGCGGTGGTAGCAGCTCGCTCTGAATATTGCTCATTGCTCCCCAAAGATTATATCGTGCCTCGGGATTCAGCTTTTCGAGGTGTTGCAACAGTTGCTTCATGCTGTGACGATGCGAATCATTCTCGTATGGGCAGTTTTTCCTTTGCGGCGGATAACCGGATAGTTTGGCGTAGCAGGCAATCTCTTTTTCGTCTGCCAGACACAACGGGCGTATTATTGTAACAGGAAATTTGCGCATCTGCATTTTCGGAGCCATAGCACTGAAAGCCCCCTGAAATGTGATATTCATGAGCATGGTTTCTATGAAATCGTCCATGTTGTGCCCGAGTGCTATTTTGTTACAACTGTTCTCCTGAGCCAAGGTGAAGAGGGCTTTGCGCCTGTTCCAAGAGCACAGAAAGCAGGGCGAGCGTCTCTTGTCGGTAGAGGCGTCGAACGACTCCTCGGCAATCAATAATTCCACTCCAAGCTCTTTGCAAAATTCTTTTAGAAACTGAATATCGGCTTTGTAAGGAATGTTCGACATTTTCACGTGCGCAGCCTTGACACTTATCTTGGGCTTGAAGATACGGCTGCGCTCGGCAAGCAGTTTAAGCAGCATCAGAGAGTCTTTGCCGCCCGAAAGACCCACGAGAATATTATCGCCATCTTCCAAAAGGGAATACTCCTTGCCGGCTTTGTTAAAGCGCAGGCGTATGCGCTTCTCGATAGTTTTAATATCCTCGTTTTTGCTCATATCAGTGTGCATTAGTGTGCAGTAACTTGCTTTTGCTTATAAAATGTGCGCGAAATTACAAAAAAATAAGTTAAAAATGTATTGAAGTTCTCTTTTGTTTATATATTTGTAACGATGAACATATTAAGAGACCTTTGTTAAAAAACAGAATTATCATCTGTCTCTTGTTTGATGTGTTTGCATTTTAATAAAATAAGATGAAGAATTTTAGTCTCATATTACTGATTTTAAGTCTGTTTTCTATATACGAAGCATCGGCGCAGAATACAAAGGCTAATGCAAAAAAACTTTTTGCAGAGGGTAAATACGAAGAGGCAAAGCCTGTGCTCCTTAATCTGCTTAAAAGAACACCCAAAAGTGCCGAATACAACTATTGGTACGCCGTATGTTGCTACGAGACCGGCGACACTCTGCCGGACATGGAGGATAGATTGAAGATGGCAGCATCGCGCAGGGTGCTGAATGCGTATTACTATTTGGGAACACTCTGCAAAGACAATGAACGTTATCCCGAAGCACTTGATTACTATGCCGAGTATATTGAAATTGGGAAAGACGACAAATTGTTGCAACGTGCAAAGAGTGAGACCGAAAGTGTCAACCAACTGCTCAGAATGATGAAAGCAACGGAGCGTATCTGTGTGGTAGACAGCATTGTGGTCGATAAAGAGACATTTTTGTCGGCATACAGAATAGGACGCGATGCCGGTCGATTATATATGTCAGCCGAATACCTTGACAATGACAACTGCACAGGTGTTCTTTCGATGACCGAAAGAGAAACGGACATCTACTTCTCTGCCATGGTCGAAGAGGATGATTAAATTAAAGAAAAACTGTTTCACGCATCAAAGCACGGAGACGAGTGGGGGCAGGGCAACCGGTTATCGGGATTCGACACTGAGGGTAACGATGCCTACCCGTTTATGTCGGCCGACGGCTCCACATTCTATTTTGCAAGCGATGGCAACGGCTCAATCGGAGGGTACGATATTTTTGTAACCCGCTTAGACAGCGAGACAGGCAAATACCTCATTCCCACAAATTTAGGCATGCCGTTCAACTCCAAGGCCAATGATTATATGATGGTGATAAATGAGATTGCAAATCTCGGATGGTTCGCAACCGACCGTCGTATGCCCGAAGGAAAAGTGTGTGTGTATGTATTTATTCCCAACACCTCGCGCACCACATACAATTACGAGGACGAAGGATATGAACGTATGCTGTCACTTTCGCAGTTACGTTCCATATCTGATACACAAAACGACGAAACACAATTGCGCAACGCACGTCGTCAGCTTACGATGCTGATGTATGAGCAATCCCCCGAAGACATAAAAGGCGACTTCTTGTTTGTCCTTGATGATATGACAGACTACACCACACTCTCGCATTTCAAAAGCAACGAGGCACGCAATATGTTCAAACAATGGCAAAAACGCAAGGTCGCATATATTAATGACACACGTATGCTCGAAGAACTGCGCACTGAATATGATGCGGCTGCGGATATGAAAAAACAGAATCTTACCGGCCGAATATTAGCCTTAGAGAGACGTCTGGAAGAAGAAGCCATCGCCATCGACGAGATGGAGAAGCAGATAAGAATATTGGAATATGAACGTATAAAAAAACACTAAAACAATGGAACTGCTGATTATAATTCTTTTATTATTGCTCGGAATAGTACTGCTAAGTATCGAAGTTGCGCTTATTCCCGGAATTGGTGTAACAGGCATATTTGGAGTAATATCTTTAATAGCATCAATATGCTACGCATTTATCACTTTGGGAAATGTGGCAGGCTGGACAACAGCGCTGATTGCTGTTGCAGCAGGAGTGCTTATGTTTATGTGGGCAGTATACGGAAAATCAATAGACAAAGTAGCTCTGAATAAAAAGATAGATTCAAAGGTAGAGAATCCCGAACTTGATGTTCTGAAAGTAGGAGACACAGGTGTTGCCATAACACGTCTTGCTCTCATAGGTGAGGCCGAATTCAATGGTGCACTCACCGAAGTGAAATCTTCAGGTGGTTTTATCGACGAGGGGGCACAGATAGTGGTTGAACGTATAACCGATAAAATCATATATGTGAAAAAAGCAAACAATTAATTTCTAATATAATAATTATGGACAACATGTTTTATTTTGGAGTGATAGCAGTGGTGGCAATAATCCTACTGTCTGTATTTTTTCACTTCGTTCCGTTTTTCCTGTGGCTGTCTGCACGAGCCTCGGGTGTGAGAATCTCACTTATGCAGCTATTTATGATGCGCATACGTAATGTTCCTCCCGGTCCCATAGTGCAGGCTATGATAGAGGCTCACAAAGCCGGCCTCGACGAAATAACACGCGACTCACTCGAAGCGCACTATCTTGCCGGCGGACATGTCGAAAGGGTAGTGCACGCCTTAGTGTCTGCAACAAAAGCCAATATCGAACTATCATTTCAAATGGCAACGGCAATAGACCTTGCAGGACGCGATGTGTTTGAGGCCGTACAAATGTCGGTTAATCCCAAAGTGATAGATACTCCGCACGTTACAGCGGTGGCTAAAGATGGTATTCAGCTGATAGCAATAGCACGTGTGACGGTGCGTGCAAATATCAAACGCCTTGTAGGTGGAGCCGGTGAGGATACAGTTCTTGCACGTGTGGGCGAGGGTATAGTATCGTCCATCGGTTCGGCCGAAAGCCATAAGGCTGTTCTTGAGAATCCCGATTCAATATCGAAGCTCGTGCTTAGAAAAGGTCTTGATGCAGGAACAGCATTTGAAATCCTCTCCATCGATATTGCCGATATAGACATAGGCAAGAACATCGGTGCAGCCCTTCAGATAGATCAGGCAAACGCCGACAAGAATATTGCTCAGGCCAAGGCCGAGGAACGTCGAGCAATGGCTGTGGCATTGGAACAAGAGATGCTGGCCAAGGCACAAGAGGCACGAGCCAACGTGATACAGGCCGAAGCAGAAGTACCAAAAGCAATGGCCGAAGCATTCCGCAGTGGAAATCTGGGTATAATGGATTACTATCGCATGAAAAATATTCAGGCAGATACTGCAATGCGCGATAACATTGCCAAGGAATAATTTGTTATATAAAAGCAGTTTAGAATTTATATAGAGACTCCTATGATTATATTTTCTTTAATATTTTGCGACCGACTGCAAGATATTTCCAAAAAAAAGGATGAAAAAAGATAATATAACAAAAAAACAGATACTCGAGGAGCCGAAGCAGCGGTGCCGAATTTCAAACCGCCTATAATAAATTCTAATAAGATTCCAATATAAGAGAATATAAGTGTTAAAAAAGGGGCGTATGCGTGGGCACAAGTGTCTCGTGTACGCTCCGAATGTAAAATTGATAGCATTATGAAGCGTTATTTCCCTCCTTCGGAACTGCTTATCGAGCCAAACGGAGCAGTGTATCATTTAGGAGTAAAACCGGAACAGTTGGCAGACAGAGTGATATTAGTAGGTGACCCGGGGCGTGTACCACTTGTGGCATCTTTCTTCGATAAGCAAGAGTGTGACATTCATCATCGCGAATTCAGAACCATCACCGGCAGTTATAAAGAAAAGCGTATCACAGTGCTATCCACAGGCATCGGATGCGACAATGTGGATATTGTTATGAACGAACTCGATGCCTTGGCAAACATCGACTTTGCAACCCGATACGAGAAAGAACAGCTGCGCAGTTTGCAGATTGTGCGTATAGGTACGTGTGGCGGACTTCAATCTCACACCCCGGTAGGTTCATATATATGTTCGGAGATGTCGGTGGGATTTGATGGCCTGCTCAACTTTTATGCAGGGCGTAACAGCGTGTGCAATCTTACAATGGAACGTGCTCTGATTAACCATCTGGGATGGAGCGGCAATATGTGTCAGCCGGCACCTTATGTTATTGCTGCCGATGAAGAACTTGTGCAACGCATAGCAAAAGATGACATGACGCGAGGCATTACAATATCCTGTGGAGGATTCTTCGGGCCGCAAGGAAGACAATTGAGAATTCCTCTTGCCGACCCTCATCAGAATGATAAAATAGTCTCTTTCATGTACGAAGGCCGGCAGATTACCAATTTTGAAATGGAAAGTTCGGCCTTGGCCGGGCTGTCGGCACTTTTGGGACACAAGGCTGTAACTGTATGTCTGGTGATTGCCCATCGCATATTCAAAGAGGCCGACGTGGATTATAATACAAAAATGAAAGAATTGATACATACTGTATTAGACAGACTTTAAAACAATAATGACAAGAAATGATACAATATGCGCATTGGCAACGGCGCAGGGTGGTGCACTTAGTGTGATAAGAATATCAGGAAACGATGCAGTGGAAATTGCAGAAAGAATTTTTACTCCGCGCGGCGGCACTGCACTATCGAAACGCAAAAGTCACACAGCAGTATTTGGTGATGTCAAGGACAGGCGTGGTTCGTTGCTCGACGAGGTGGTGCTTACATTGATGCGTGCGCCGCACAGCTACACAGGTGAAGATACTGTGGAGATAAGTTGTCACGCCTCCTCATATATAACACGGGAACTTCTTATCAACATCATAGAGAATGGTGCACGTCAGGCTGAACCCGGAGAATTTACAATGCGTGCTTTTCTTAACGGAAAGATGGATCTTAGTCGTGCCGAGGCGGTAGCCGACGTAATAGCATCTGATTCACGAGCATCGCACCGTTTGGCAATGAACCAATTGAAAGGGGGCTTCAGCAACCGATTATCTCAGTTGCGCGATAAACTGTTGCATCTGACATCATTGATGGAACTTGAATTGGATTTTAGCGAAGAGGATGTATCCTTTGCCGACCGCAGCGAACTTCAATCTCTTTCGCGTGAAATTGAGCAGGTTATTTCTCATCTTGTTGATTCATTCGCAGTGGGAAATGCTGTAAAAAATGGAATCCCGGTGGCTATAGTGGGCGAAACAAATACAGGCAAAAGCACATTATTGAATGCTCTTTTAAACGAGGAGCGGGCCATTGTAAGTGATATATGTGGAACAACACGCGATACAATCGAAGGCTCGATGACGCTCGGAGGGGTAACGTTTCGTTTTATTGACACTGCTGGTGTACGAAGAACATCCGATATTGTAGAGCAAATGGGTATAGAGCGTACTTTGGCACAACTATCCAAGTCGTCCATAGCATTATGGGTCATAGACCCAATGATGGAGATGACAACAATGGAGGAGGCTGCAAAGAGGCTTTTGCCTCTGTGCGCCGGCAAGCGTCTGGCGTTGTTGGTTAATAAGTGCGATGTTGTGGATCCTATGACGCTGACGCGAGCAATGCAATGGGGTGCATCAATGATAAAAAGTTTTGGTAAGGAGATAAATTGGGATGATAAAAATGTTTGGGCCATTTCAGCAAAGTTGGGCATAAATATTGATAGGTTGAATGATTTCCTTGTCTCATCAGCTGCTATGCCCGATTTTGATTCTGAAGATGTGGTAGTGACTAATATACGTCACTATGAAGGATTGAAATTGGCCCTTGAGGATATTAAACGTGTGTTAACTGCCATAGACAATGGCCTGCCCGGCGACCTTGTGAGCGAGGAATTGCGTGCATGTGTCCGCCATCTATCTGAAATTGTCGGCGAAGTTACAAACGCAGAAGTATTGCAAAGTATTTTTGAAAACTTTTGCATCGGCAAGTAGCAATTGGTTAACGCATTGATATTCATCATATTAGCAAATTTAATACGCATTGATAATTTTAAGCACAAATCATTCATTAATAAATTGATTATCAATCAAATAGTGCGGTTTTTATAATTAAAACAAGTACAGTGCAAAAAATCAATTTTGTTCCTCGTTTGTGCCCCAGGCACTCGAGGGACGTATTTTTTTGTCCCTTTTTTGTCCCTCAGGCACTTCGGGGGACAAAATGCCTATTTTTGAGGTAAAAAGTGATGAAATACAAACATCTGCAAATATGAATTAGCAAAAAAAGCTCGCTGAAAACCCAATGTATATATTTTATACGGTTTTATTTGTAAAGTCTTTGTCCCCTGACAATATATTCTGAAAATATTGTCCAACATCTATTCCAAACACGCATAAAATGGTTATAGATAATGATTTCAAATCATACTTTTGAGGTTATTCAGAGATGATTTCAGAAAAATTGCCGTAACTTTGCACTCCGTAATATGAATCGATATAGAATGAAACAATTTATAAAGAAAATAACCATCCTATTTTTAATATTATTCAGTTTTACCACCTACGCG
>JAFSAT010000010.1 GCA_017442185.1 Bacteroidaceae bacterium | reverse complement strand
TTTACTCCTCAATCGACGTGCACGAAGCCATAGGCGCCGTACGGCGCCTTGCAAAGTCTCTCAACCAACCGCTTTTGTTGTGCATCAGAGGCTACAACTACAAAGAGATAGCCGAGAGGCTTAATATCTCCACCGGCATGGTCAGAAATCGCATCCACACTGCAAGGGTGATTCTAAGAAAAATGCTTGAAGAAGAGGGACGATAGTAAACGGCAAACAGATAAACAGCCGCAACACTGGCGAACCACCCTTGACGCTTGGAACCTTTACGGATAAATCAAAATACTTCTATTAAAAAGTAACGACGAACCTCCCCCTCCACCCATATAACTATGTGTGGCAATCAAAGGCAAGGGAGGGAATTTCTTTTATTTAATCCTAATGTTATAAGAGCACAAATGTCGAAATATACAAATAGGGTGCCCCTTTTATTTGCGGGACACCCTATTAATTTTTAATCTGTCTTCTTGCAGAATTAATTCTTCTCGAAAGGAGCTACAGAAACATAGCTCTTATCGTTCTTACCACGCTTAAAGGTTACTATGCCGTCAACCAATGCGTAGAGTGTGTGGTCGCTGCCCATTCCGATGTTGTCACCGGGATGATGAACTGTACCACGCTGACGAACGATGATATTACCGGCTTTGCACACCTGTCCGCCCCAAATCTTTACTCCGAGTCGCTGACTTGCAGACTCACGACCGTTCTTAGAACTACCAACACCTTTTTTATGTGCCATGATACTTAGAATTTAAAATTAACCGATAATTTCTTTAACTACAAGTTCGGTAAACTGTTGGCGATGGCCGTTGAGTTTACGATAGCCTTTGCGACGGCGTTTGTGGAATACCAATACCTTGTCGCCCTTGACCAATGTGGGGTCGATTGTGCGTGTGGTAACAATATTCTGGCCATCTTTAGACTTGCGAACAATTTTCTGCTCACGAACGTTGCCTATGTGGCAAACAACCTTGGCGCCTTCTACGGTGGGAGCACCTACTGAAACAGCACCGTCTTTATCCAATAGCAACACGCGGTCAAATTCCACGGTTGTATCATTTTGAGCACCCTTGATGTGGTGCACGAACAGTTTCTTGCCTGCCTCGGCTTTGAATTGCTGTCCGTTAATTTCAACAATTGCGTACATTATTTTTTATCGCTTTATTGTGATTCTGAGAGGTGCGCTCCCTTCGTGGGCGCGTCTTATTAAACCCCGGCAGACTAAATCGGCTGCAAAGATAATGAATGTTTTTTGATTACAGAAACTTTTATAAATATATTTTCGATGTGATTTTCAGTGGTTGTTTTAGCCGGGGTAATCGGTGGCAGGAGGGAATATGTGCGGCGGCTTGTTGTTTATACTCCTACTTTTATTCTGTGTGTTAAGGTTTGTGGAAGTTCCTCTTCGTAGTGTGATACAAAAATCACACTCTTTCCTTTACGTCGCGAAAAGGCCTCTATTATGGCCTTGGCTCTGAGGCGATTGTCGATGTCAAGCCCATGGAAAGGCTCATCAAGTATAAGCAGCGCAGGGTCTTTTACGAAAGCGCGGGCTAAAAGTGCGAGACGCTGCTCGCCACTCGAAAGTTTTATAAACGAGCGGTTGCTCAGCTCTTCTATCCCGAAAAGTCTCATCCAAAAACGACATTTTTCAATTTGTTCTTCGGACGGCCTTATGTAAAGACCTATTGTATCGAAAAGCCCCGATGCTACAATATCCGAGGTTGGCAGATTGCGCAGGTATGCACGGTGCATCTCGGGGCTTACATAGCCTATTCGCTTCTTAATATCCCAAATACTCTCTCCCGTTCCTCGCCGACGGCCGAACAGATTTATGTTACACGAGTAAGATTGCAGATTGTCGGCACACACCAAGCTAAGAAGCGTGGATTTTCCCGAACCGTTTCTGCCACTCAATGCCCACACCTCGCCGCTGTGCACCCTCCATGATAAATTATCCAGGATTGTACGTTTGCCATAGCGTACCGAAACATTATCAAATATAAGAACGTCGTTGCCCGGTTCTACATAATCACCGTCGGGTAGCGACAGAATCTCATCCTGTAAAGCATTTAGAATTTCGGCCCTTTTATTGTTGAAGCATACATCCTTTTTTTGCCTATTGTGAAGAGCCATAAAATCCTCTCGCCTCATCTTTGCACCCAATTGCTTGTTGCATACGGGAATAACACTGTCTACAAAGAGTGGAATATCTTCCGGGCAAGAGAGCACCAGTAACATTTGTGTCGTCCCCGATGAGGCTATTGTTGCAAGCTCTTTGCTTAGGAGTGTTCGTGATTCGGCATCAAGCCCTATGAACGGATTATCAAGCACCAACAGCCTTGGAGATTTTTGTAAAGCCATGAATATCTGAAGTCGGCGTAATTCTCCGCTACTGAGCATTACCACCGATTTGTCAACAATGCCATCTATTCCCAATTTGTTGTTTATCCCGGGAAGGATGTCGCAGTTTGTGTTATCTGCCAGAAGTTCGCGCACAGTGGGTATATCATTATGCTCGTGTGTGTTCCATCGCAGTTGGTAACAGTAATCAACTTCGGACGAGCCATATATATCGCGAAAAGCGATAACCTGAATATTCTTGTAAACGGCATTTGACGGAGAAGGGGAAAAGTCGTACCGCACAAATCCCTCACGCAAGGGATGGCGTCCCAACAGCATGTCCACAAAAAGGCTTTTTCCGCTGCCGTTGGCACCTACCAAAGCTATGTGCTCTCCTTTATATAAGGTGAAATTGACAGGTGCTGCCAAGCGTACCTCGGGCAGCCGTGCAACTCCATCAGACATGTTAATCATATACTCGGATGTTTCCATTGGTATTTACATTTTATTAAGGTGTGCAAAATTACAAAAAAGACTTTTTTTGTCAAAATAAGCAACTTTTTGATTTTTTTTATTGGATTTTGGAAAATTTTAGCCAAATTTGAAGCCGTTAAACACGAAACAACACAAATACAGAACTATAACCGACACAGCATCTTATGGAAGAGTACAAGAAGAGCGGAATGTATGAGAATGAGAAAGAAATTGTATTTTCACAGGCGATAAAAGCCGGAAAAAGAATCTATTACATTGACGTAAAGAAAAACAGAAAAGATGAAATGTATCTCTCTATCACAGAGAGTAAGAAAGTTGTTAATGGCGAAGGAGATAATGCGCTTGTTTCATTTGAAAAACATAAGATATTTCTCTACCGCGAGGATTTTGAGAAATTTGCAACAAGCCTGAAGCAAGCCATAGACTTTGTTGTATCGGAGCAGGGCGAATATCAGCCTCGCAGCTACGAAACGCCCACAGCGCAGAGCGACAGCGCCAACGAAGGCATAAAGATTGACATCGACTTCTGAACCGACAGAAATTCAGACGGCTTCTAAAAATAGATGCCCGAAATTTGCATATATGACACAAAAAGCGTACCTTTGTGCCCGCTTTTAAGACATCGTGTGATGGCGAATTAAGCACAAAATTCTTAATTTAGAGTAACACAAATTTTTAAACAACATGAAATCATTGAGCATCAGCGGTTCATCAAGAACCGAAGTTGGCAAAAAGTCAACAACAGCACTCCGTCATCAGGGACTTGTTCCTTGCTGCATCTATGGCGAGGTTAAAGACGAGAATGGTAATCCCGTAAGCAAGGCTTTCAGCGTAACAGTAGAGAGTCTTCGTAAGCTCGTTTACACTCCCGATATTCACGTAGTAGACCTTACTATCGACGGCACCACAGTTAAAGCCGTAATGAAAGAGATACAGTTCCACCCCGTTAAGGACACAATCCTTCACGTAGATTTTTATGAGGTAACAGAGACAAAGCCCATTGTGATGGCTGTTCCCGTGAAGCTCGAAGGTCTTGCAGAGGGCGTTCGTGCCGGTGGTAAGCTGGTTCAGCTCCAACGTACTCTCAAGGTGAAGGCCGTTTACAGCCTTATCCCTGAGAAACTTGTTATTGACGTGACAGCACTCGGCCTTGGCAAATCAATCAAGGTTGGCGACCTCTCGTTCGAGAATCTTGAGCTGGTAACAGTTAAGGAGTCTCTTGTATGCGCCGTTAAGACAACCCGTGCTTCACAGGCAGCAGCTGCAGCAGCGAAATAACATAAATACGGCAAATGAAATATCTGATTGTAGGATTGGGTAACATCGGCTGCGAGTACGAAGGAACCCGCCACAATATAGGATTTACAGTATTGGATGCTTTTGCAAAAGCATCCAATACTGTTTTTGCAGACAGACGCTACGGATTTGTTGCCGAAGCATCGTGTCGTGGTCGCAAACTTATATTGCTGAAACCCTCGACATATATGAATCTGAGTGGCAATGCCGTTCGCTATTGGATGCAGGCCGAAAAGATACCTCTTGAAAATGTCCTTGTTATTGTTGACGACCTTGCGCTGCCTGTCGGTGCACTGCGTCTCAAGGGGCAAGGAAGCGACGGCGGTCACAATGGATTGAAGCACATAGCCACAGTGCTGGGTACCAACAACTATGCGCGTTTGCGTTTCGGAATAGGTAACGATTTTGGCAAAGGGCAGCAAGTGGACTTTGTGCTCGGAACATTTGATAATGATGAGCAAAAGGCCGTTGACGAACAGATTGAGACTGTGTGCGATATAATAAAAAGTTTCTGCTTCGCAGGGCTTGCCCGTACAATGAATCAATATAATAAAAAAGGTATTGGCAAGTGATGAGCGAGCAGGCCAGAATAGACAAGTGGCTGTGGGCAGTGCGCATATATAAGACGCGCAGCATTGCGGCCGAAGCGTGTAAAAAAGGGCACGTTTCAATTGGCGACAGAAGTGTTAAGCCTGCACACATGGTGCGTGTGGGAGATATTGTCAATGTGAAAAAATCGCCGGTTACATACTCCTTCAAAGTGCTCAAAGCCGCCGAAAATCGTGTGGGAGCAAAACTTGTCCCCGAACTTATGGAAAATGTCACTCCGCGAGAGCAATATGAGATTTTGGAGATGAGCAAGATAAGCGGATTTGTAGACCGCATGCGCGGAACGGGGCGGCCAACAAAGAAAGAGCGTCGCGAAATAGACAGTTTCATAGACAGCGGTTACTCTTTTGATGCCGATGAATTTGATTTTGACGAACTGTAACAATATCTCTCGTCGGAGAGAGGGCGACATTCTTTGATGATGTTCTGTGGCAGAAAGTGCGACGCTGCATCTGCATATACGCAAAAAAGCGCCTGCATAGGAATTTATGATTCTATGCAGGCGCTTCCTCGATTTAAACTAAACTTATTGCGTGTTTATAGAGAAATATACATTATTGCAAGCGGAAGGTGATTGGGAGTGTGAATCTTACACGCACAGCTTTGCCACTTTGTTTGCCGGGATTCCATTTAGGCATCGACTTTACCACACGCAATGATTCTTCGTCAAGCTCTTGATTCCCTGAACTTTTAGCAACTGTTACATCTGAAATTGAGCCATCCTTTTCAACAACAAACGAGATGTGCGACTTTCCCATTTTGTTCTCTTGACGTGCCTTTGCCGGGTATTTTATGCTTCTGCTCAGATAGCCCATCAGCTCTTTCATGCCACCGGGAAATTCGGGCATCTGCTCTACCACTTGATAAACTTCGTCGGTCGCAGGGGCGTCGATGCTATATTGGATGGTGGTTACTTCGGGCAGGGTGTTTGAATTGTTCTCTGGTTTGAAAGCAAAAGCAACGGGAAGTACCATTCTTACACGAACAACCTTGCCTCCCTGTTTGCCCGGCTCCCATTTGGGCATGGCTGTGACTACGCGAACAGCTTCGGCATCTAAGTGTGCATTTCCCGAGGATTTCATTACGCCGACTTCGCCTATCGAGCCATCTGTCTCCACAGTAAATCTGACATAAACCTTGCCCTCGGCCTCTTCGCTTTTTGCCTCCTCAGGGTACTTAATGTTCTTTTGTAGATATTTCATTGCCTCTTGCAGTCCGCCGGGGAATGTAGGTTGTTGCTCCACCACCTGAAAAACAGGGTCATTGGAGGAGCGAGACTCTTCGGTTGTCGGGTTTGCTTCTGTTGCAACATTTTGCACATTATCTGTTGCAAGGTTGACATTTTTTTCACTACCTTTGAGTCCCGAACTGTTTTTGTCGCCCGACGGTGACGAGAAGGTGCATGCGGCAATCACCGCAACCGGCACAAAGTACAATGCTTTTGCAATGTGCCACTGATTTGATTTTTTCTTACACATCATAGTGATACGTTTTGAGGTTAAACTGTGATTAAAGCTGTTGGCGATTGAGTAGAGCCTTGAGCCAACGGCTTTTTTTATTATTAAAAGTTGATATTGTTTCGCATCCACCCCCGAGGATATTACAGCTTCGTCGGCTTCAAATTCGTGAATCTCTTTTAGCAGTGATTTTGTTACCCATGCAATTGGGTTGAACCATTGGAGAATAATCAGCAGGTCGGCAAAGAGTATGTCCCAAGAATGGCGATATTTTACATGTGCAGCTTCGTGCGTTATAATTTGGCGTCCCCCCTCGGCCATGTCGCTCTCCGAAATTGAAATCCACCCGAAGAAACTGAATGGTGCATACCCTTGGTTATGAATGCGCATGCGTAGAGGGGTGTCGGTGTAGTGTGAAGCGTCTGCAGCTTTTCCCTTGCGCAGTATGCAGGCTACCTGTGCATACATATATATAAGTCGCAATGTAAGTAACAATGCTACTGCAATGTATATAAAGGCCGCAATTTCTGCGGTGGTTGCCAAGGTGATAATTTCAGACGATGCCTCAAAATGTGTCGGTGGTGCGATAATCTCCTCTATAATGGGTTGCGATAGATGCGTTGCAACAGTTGTGTCGGCCTCTCCCTTTACAAATGTTTCGATGAGAGTAGATATTCGCTTAAATGGAGAATTAATGTTTATGCTGATGAGGGGCATTGTCAGCGAAAATATTGATACTGTCAACAGTAAAATTCTGTTGAAGCGGTGAAAAGTCTCGCGGCTCATCAGCAACATAAAGAGCGACACCGAAATTACGAGCGTCAATGCCGACTTTATCAGATATATAAGTAGTTCCTCCATAGGTGTGTAGTTGTGTGTATATATGTGTGTGTACGCTTACTGCTTCTCTACTTTCTCGATAAGAGCTTTAAGTTCATCGAGTGATATTTTCTCTTCTTCGACAAGTGAAGATACCGCACTCAAGTACGAATTTTTAAAGTAACGTCCCACAATGCCGCTCAGTGTTCTTTTTCCAAATTCCTCTTCGCTGATGAGAGCAAAATATTGATAAGTGTTGCCGTAGACCTTGTGCCCGACAAAGCCTTTCTCTTCGAGTCCGCGGACAATGGTGGATACTGTGTTGAAGTGTGGTTGCGGCTCTTCAAAGTAGGCCAACATCTCTTTTACAAACATCGCTCCCTTTTTCCAGAAGATGTTCATTATCTCTTCTTCGCGTTTGGTAAGTCCTTTCATTTTTTTCTATTTTAAACTAAATAATTTCATTAAGCAACTAAAAAAAATAGTTTCGATGCAAATGAACTAAAAAAAATAGTTTGAACAAATATATCTCCGTTAAATTTTGTTAAGATTGAAAATGTTTGATGTTGATTGGTGATATAAATTTAAATAGTTAGTTAGAAATTTTTCAAATTAAGGGTGGAAAAAGGTTAAATTCGTGCAGCGTTTTACATTATTTTGCGTTAGAAAAGTAGAGACACCGATACGCAGACATGAATTACTACGAAATAATCGAGAAATGCAGAAGAAACGATAGAAAAGCGCAGATGGAATTCTACGCCCGATTCGCGCACGAGGCATTTGTAGTTGCTTATCGTCTGCTTCTAAATACTTTTGAGGCCGAAGAGGTTGTTCAAGAGGTGATTTTAAAAATACTTATTAACGAAAAACTGCTTTTGGATGAATGTCAGGCCATGAGCAAATACATAAGAAGAATGACCGTAAACGCATCCACCGACATTTTGCGCAAACGTGGCAAAATTTTGACGGAGGATTTGCACGAGAATATTGATATTGCGGACGACTATGATTTTGATGAGATTACAATGCGCGAACAACGCCTTGCTCTTCTTCATAAAGCCATAGTGGAATTGCCAAGCGGTTATCGCACAATTGTAACATTGCACATTGTAGAGGAATTGGGCTACGAAGAGATTGCAGATATACTGCATTTGACACCTTCTACTATACGTTCGCAAATGGCAAGAGCAAAAAAGAAAATAATTGAATGGTTCGATAAACGTCAATATGAAAAGGAGTGATAGAATAAGAGAGACGATAGACCGAAATTGGATGGTTCCATCTATGCCCGACGGTCACACAGAGCGATTCGCAATGCGGCTCGAAAAGAGCAAATCCACAAATAGAACCACCGTTTTTGCGCTGTGGAGCACATTGCTGTCTGTGGCTGCTGCAATTGCTATTGTGATATTCATGCAGCAAGGCACTACCATGAGTGCTGCCGAAAAGAAAATAGCAAGTATAAAAGGTTACTACGCCTCTCTGTTGTGGGAAGAGTCGGAATATATCGAGCAGATAACCGCCGACCTCTCTCCCGTAACACGCGAGCAGCTGATAAACGATGTGAAAATCATAAAAGAACAGGCCGACTCTGTGGCTGAGACAATTTTGAGAAATGTCGAGGATGAAGAACTTAAAATTCACTATATGGTAGTGTCATACACCTCGCATCTGGGCAGCTTAAAGAAACTGAGAGCCTATTTTGAAGATAAATTAAACAACTTTAACGCATACTGAGAAGCTGCTTAAATTTATTTCGTTAAGTTTTTTATAGGTCGAAAATAGAAAAACAGGCATTTTTTGAACATAATAGACAGCGAAATAGCGGCTTCCAATATAATAAAACTTTTTATATAAATTTAAACAGCTACTGAATATGAAAAGAAAAATCATGATTCTTGCCATCTGCCTGTTGACCTTTAATCTTGCAGCGTCGGCAAGAACAATTATGGTTGAAGAAGAGAAAGAGATTATACACACGTTTAAAAACACAGGCAAAGACGATGTGCTTAAACTTTCCAACAAATTCGGAAACATTGAATTATGTGTCTGGAATGAGGATAAAATAAAAGTAGAGGCAACCATAAGGGTGAAAGCCGCAAACAGTGACAGGGCAAAAGAAATTTTGGACGGTATTACAGTGGTTGCCAAAAGTGAAAAGGGTGCTGCATGCGCATATAGTGTAAGCTATCGCTCCGGAAATTCGGCCGAAAATTGCAAAATAGAATCAAATTGGGTGGTTTTCGTGCCAAAAGAATTGCGTATGCTTTTTGTCATTAATAAATTCGGTAATGTTAATGTGAAAAGAAGTCCGCACTTTATCAACGCCAAAGTGAAATTTGGAGATTTTACGGCAGGCGAACTGCTGCATGAGGAGGGCTGCGCGGTTGATGTAGCGCATGGAAATATTGCTATTAGGAGTGTGAAGCATGCTCTTGTCCTTTTGGAGTTCGGCAGTTTAAAAATCGAAAGGGCCGGCTATCTCTCTCTTGTTTGCAGACATTCTACGGTAAGAGTCAATAAGTCGGATATCCTTTTAGCCAGAAGTGCGGAACATTGTTCCATTGCAGTCGATTGTATAAACAATGCCGAAATTTTGAGATTGGCCCACTCGAATCTCGATATTGGTTCGCTTTCGCGCAGTCTGCATGCAAGCGGCGAAAATAAACATTCCAATATAAAAATAGTTGTTCCACCGTCAAATGAACTTGAGAATATAGATATTAATGCCGAATTTACTCCTGTTAGAATTTTACTTCCAACCGATATAAATGTAATTTGCAGGCTCACTGCCCAAAGAGGCTCTGTAAGTATTGACGAAAGTTTTAACTGTATATCCGATGGGGCCGGCAATTTAGATGAAGTCGATAGTAAAAAAAGCGGTTTTTATGGCATATTGGGAAGAGGTGTCGAGGATAAGAAGCCGGCCAAAATAACCGTTGCCGACAGATTCGGGGATATTGTGATAGACGACTGCGAATAAAAGGTTTTGCAAGGGATTGCACCGTCTCTTTCCTCTCTTTTATGCTTTAATAGGCAGCGCGGATTCAATAAATTCCGGCTGCCCATTAACGCATTATTTCTGTCACCCAAATAGTGTTGTGCCTTTATTTTTCGGCTGCAACGCCTTCTATGATTTTTACTATTGTCATCACAGCTTTTTCCATCACCTGAACCGATACAAATTCGTAACGACTGTGGAAATTTATCCCGCCGGCAAAGAGGTTGGGGCAAGGTAATCCCATGAACGACAATTGAGCGCCGTCTGTTCCGCCACGGATGGGTCTTACAATGGGCTGCACCCCTGCCTGTTCCATTGCTTTCTTGGCAATCTCGATGATAAACATCTTGGGTTCAACCATTTCGCGCATGTTGCGATATTGTCGTTTAAGTTCAAGCGTTACGGTGCCTTCGCCGAATGTGCTGTTCATGTGTCGGGCAACCTGCTCCATGAATGACATTCGTTTCTCAAAAATATCAGCATTGTGGTCACGTATTATATATGACACTGTGGCAGAATCAACTCCTCCGTTTATGCTCATCAGATGATAAAAACCTTCGTAGCCATCGGTACATTCCGGTGACTCGTGTGCAGGTATGGCATCGGCAATGGCTGTTGCCACACGCAGGGCATTCAGCATCTTGCCTTTTGCATATCCGGGGTGCACATTGCGTCCTTGAATATTGAATGTAGCACTTCCGGCGTTGAAATTCTCGAATTCAAGTTCTCCCTCGGCGCTGCCATCTACGGTATATGCCCAGTCGCAACCGAAGAGCGGCACGTTAAAGTTGTGTGCACCTCGCCCAATCTCCTCGTCGGGATTGAATGCTATTCGTACCTTGCCATGCTTTATCTCGGGGTGAACCTGAAGATAGGCTATAGCTGTTACAATCTCGGCAACGCCGGCCTTGTCGTCGGCGCCCAGCAGGGTGTGTCCGTCGGTCACTACAAGGTCGTGCCCAATGTAGTTTTCAACCTCCGGAAAATCTGTTGCCGACAATATTATGCCTGCATCTGCATCAAGCTCAATGTCTCCACCTGCATACGATTCTACTACACGAGGCTTTACATCTTTTCCGCTCATGTCGGGGCTTGTGTCCAGATGAGCAATAAATCCCACTGTGGGCAGAGCGCGGTCGGTGTTTGCCGGAAGTGTAGCATAAAGGTAACCTTTATCGTCCAAAAGAACCTCTGTCAGCCCCATCTCTTTGAGTTGCTGTTCAAGATAACGTGCAAAAACAAACTGTCCCTCGGTGGTGGGTACACACGATGCTTCGTCGCACGATTGTGTGTCAAATGCAACGTAATTCATAAAACGTTGCAACATTTTATCTTTTATTTCTTCCATATCTTTTATTAATAAATATGTTAACAAACGAATCAATGATGCGAAGATAAAAACATTTTCCAATAAATTCAAAATGCTTCTGAATAATAAAATGAAATTAATGACAATTGGCATAAATAATAAAACCAAACATCGGTTTATGTGTTGATACAATTACCGGGCCGCCTGTCGCCGGCAATAAATACGGCGCGCCGTTGAGTATTTTTGTCGGACAGGCGGTTTATGGTAACAATCATAATTCTTTTACCTTATTTAAAATATTAATAATGAAAATAAAAAAAATATCAGGACGGGAGATTCTCGATTCGCGCGGTACACCCACAGTGGAAGTTGATGTTATCCTTGAGGATGGCACGCAAGGGAGTGCATCGGTACCCTCGGGTGCTTCAACGGGCGAGAACGAAGCAATTGAATTGCGCGATGGAGATAAGATGCGCTACAATGGCAAAGGTGTGCAGAGGGCTGTCAGCAATGTAAATAAGAGGATCGCTCCTCTGCTTGTGGGGCGTTGTGTGTTCGACCAACGAGGTATCGACACAGCAATGATAAACCTTGATGCTACGGAGAATAAGCACGAACTTGGTGCCAATGCTATATTAGGCGTGTCGCTGGCAGTGGCTCGTGCCGCGGCCAATGCAATGCGCATGCCTTTGTTTCGTTACATAGGTGGAATTAATGCGCATATACTTCCTGTGCCTATGATGAATATAGTGAACGGTGGGCGACACTCCGATGCTCCAATCGCTTTTCAAGAATTTATGATACGTCCTATTGGGGCTGAGTCGTTTCACGAAGCTGTCAGAATGGGTTCCGAGATATTCCAAAGCCTTAAGCGTGTGATTAGCAAACGCGGCTTCAGCACTGCGGTTGGTGATGAGGGTGGCTTTGCTCCGCATTTCGATGGTATTGAGGATGCGCTTGATTCTGTTGTTTGCGCCATAGAGGATGCCGGATATATACCCGGACAAGATGTCACTGTTGCACTCGACTGTGCTGCATCGGAATTTTACAAGGATGGTGTTTATGATTATCAGGTATTTGAGCATAAAGGCGAGCGACGCAGCAGGCATCAGCAGGTTGAGTATCTTACCGAGCTTATAGGACGTTATCCGATAGACAGTATCGAAGATGGAATGGCCGAGGGTGATTGGGAGGGGTGGAAAATGCTTACTGCTGCCATCGGCACTCGTTGTTCTCTTGTGGGTGACGACCTTTTTGTAACTAACACTCACTTTCTAAGGAAGGGCATCGAGGAGCATTGCGGAAACAGTATTCTCATTAAACCCAATCAGATAGGAACGCTGAGCGAAACGCTCGATACAATAGAATTGGCAAAACGCAACAGCTATAAATGTATCATCAGTCATCGCTCGGGTGAGACCGAGGATACCACAATAGCGGATATTGCCGTTGCTACAAATGCCGGACAGATAAAGACCGGCTCTTTGAGTCGCAGCGAGCGCATTGCAAAATATAACCGTCTGCTTCGCATAGAGGGGCTGCTGGGGCATGAGGCTCTCTACGGTATAAATTAAAAAAGGAGGCCGGGTCAAAAGTAATTTTGGCTCGGCCTCTGTTTTTCGGTGATTTTCCCTTTTTTACCTTTAAACTCGTAAAAATATCATTTTGTAGGCATAAATCCCTTATGCCGCCCGACAATATTCCAAATACGCTTCTATAGTGCCAATAAAAGGTCTTTGCCGGTTGCTATTTTCTGTTTTTCGGGCAATATACTTCCTTAGATTGTGTGCAATG
>JAFSAT010000009.1 GCA_017442185.1 Bacteroidaceae bacterium | reverse complement strand
GTCGTGAGACAGTTCGGTCTCTATCTATCGTGGGCGTAGGAAATTTGCGTGGAGCTGTCACTAGTACGAGAGGACCGTGATGGACTGACCTCCGGTTTACCGGTTGTTCCGCCAGGGGCACCGCCGGGTATCCGCGTCGGGAAGGGATAAGCGCTGAAAGCATCTAAGTGCGAAGCCCGCCACAAGATTAGATTTCCATTGAGGGTCGTCATAGACTATGACGTTGATAGGCTGCAGGTCCAAGCACAGCGATGTGTTCAGCCGAGCAGTACTAATTGCCCGAAAGCTTTATGCGCGCAATGCAACCCAAAAAGCGTTGCGCCAAAAGACATGAGCCATGTATCCGGCTTCTGCTCTGATACTTCTTAAGTGAGATGTTCTTATAAAAAAATGAGACGAAGTCGTAATAATTTCAATATCTGTACACCGTCTATGTCGATTAGCGATATTCAGGCGATTGATAGCGTCGGGGATCCACCTCTTCCCATCCCGAACAGAGAAGTTAAGCCCGACAGCGCCGATGGTACTGCATTAAGTTGTGGGAGAGTAGGTCATCGCCACTTTTTTTAGAGAGAGAGTTTCCAAGAAAAATATTGGAGACTCTCTTTTTTTTTGTGCTGTTAATCCCCCTCTTCGATATAGGGCCGCCGGTACTGCATTAAGCCTATGGGAGAGTAGGTCATCGCCACTTTTTTTAGAGAGAGTTTCCAAAGAAAAACGGAGACTCTCTTTTTTTGTGTATATTTTCATGCGGTACGGCTCTGCTCTGCTCTGCTGTTAATCCCCCTCTTCGATATAGGGCCGATGGTACTGCATTAAGCCTATGGTAGAGTAGGTCATCGCCACTTTTTTTAGAGAGAGTTTCCAAAGAAAACGGAGACTCTTTTTTTTTTTTGTGCTTTGCTTTGCCGTTAATCCCCCTCTTCAACAAGTGGGCCGATGGTACTGCATTAAGCCTATGGGAGAGTAGGTCATCGCCACTTTTTTTAGAGAGAGTTTCCAAAGAAAAATGGAGACTCTCTTTTTTTTGTGTGTGCTTTGCCTGCCGTTAACCCCCCTCTTTAACAAGTAGCCTGCGGACATCGTAAATGTTTTCGCTGATGATTTATCCTTGTAATTCATCTTTTTTAATATTTTCAATTTTTTATGCAATTATTCAATAATTTATTTAAAATGTATACATTTGTATTAAATAATCAAAAATCATAGTCAGAAGTCGTAATTACATGTGTATGAGTAGTGATAATTTGAATAAATTAACAAAAAGTCTCTTATTAAATTTGGATAAGAGTATTTTTTGTATAAACACACACGCACACACACAATTCTCCCTATGTTATTATAAATTAAAGTCTTATGCTAAAGGCTTTTGCAAAATTTTCTTTCCTGTTTTTCGCGGCAGGGCAGCTGCTTTGTAACAGTTATTCATCTCTGAAAAAACAGTAATCAAAATATTAAAAATCAATATTATGAAAAATTTAATTTTATCTGTTCTTTTGTTTTTTTCCGTGCTGCCTTGCGTGGCTGAAGATAAGAACACCCTTGTTATTCATCTGACGGATGGCACAAGCGTCAGTTTTTTGCTCGCTGAGCGTCCGCGTGTGACGTTTGCAGGCGATTCGTTGAGAATCGTTTCATCTGTTGCCGAAGCTGCTCTTCTTCGCAGCGAGGTTCGTCGCTTTGAATTTGTGGCAGACGCCGCTTCCTCCGTTGTTGATGTCCCCACCGCATCGGGTGAGTGTGTCATTTCCAAAAATCTGCTCTCTGTCAGTGGGCTGAATGCAGGCGCAACTGTGCGTCTTTACTCTCTTGATGGGCGTCTTGTTTGCACCGTCTGCGCCTCTGCCGAGGGTATTGCCACCCTCTCTACCGACGGTCTCTCCGCCGGTGTTTATGTGATAAATTTTAATTCCACAACCCTTAAATTCTTGAAGAAATGAGAAAATTTGCAGCGTTTCTGGTCGCATTGTTGCTTGCCGTCCCCGCATTTTCACAAATGGGTGGTGATATAATGTATATTTATTTGAAGAAAGGTGTGTGGAAGTGTATAACTGTTGCCGACGTTGACAGTGTTACTTTTGCATCTCCCGTTGATGCTCCTATCGACCGCTCTCCCGCTGAAGCCATCGACCTTGGTCTTTCTGTTAAATGGGCGAGCTGCAACGTTGGTGCTTCTTCTCCCGAGGACTACGGTGGTTACTACGCTTGGGGTGAGACAGAGGAGAAGAGCGACTACTCTTGGGAGACTTATAAATGGTGCAATGGCAGTGTTGATTTAATTAAGTATAATGATATGTGTGGAGAAAACTATGATGGTAGAACCACCCTTGAACTTTCGGATGACGTTGCATATGTAAAATGGGGTGGCCATTGGCGTATGCCTACTTATGATGAATTTAAAGAACTGTCTGATAAATGCAGTTGGATTTCTACTACTGTCAACGACGTTCCCGGTTATAAAGTTACCGGCCCCAATGGTAACAGCATCTTCTTGCCGGCTGCGGGTTACTATTATGATGCGGAAGTTCACAGAAAAGGCTCAAACGGCAGCTATTGGTCGGCGTCGTTGGGTGGTGGTGATAACGATGCTTATAATATGAATTATTATATAAATAGTTGGCTTGATTTATCGGGCAGTAACCCAACCCTCGGGTGTAGTGTTCGTCCTATACATTCTCCACAGAGCGATACAATGTACATTCATTTTAATGATGGCTCTATGCAGTGCATTGCTGTTGCTAATGTAGATAGTATTTCTTTTGATAATCTTCCCGATCACTCTCCCACTGAAGCAATTGACCTTGGTCTTTCTGTAAAATGGGCGAGCTGCAACATAGGCGCCACCTCTCCCGAGGAATATGGTGGTTACTATGCTTGGGGTGAGACAGAGGAGAAGAGTGAATACTCTAGTGAAACTTATAAATGGTGCATCGGTTACGAATTTATTAAGTATAATGACTCTGAGGAATATAGTGAATATTACGATGGTAAAACCATCCTTGAACCTTCAGATGATGTTGCTCATGTAAAATGGGGCGGAAGTTGGCGTATGCCCACTAAATACGAAATAGGAGAATTGTATGCCAAATGCCGCTGGTCTTGGACAAGCATAAATGGTATATACGGTTATACCGTCACCGGCCCCAACGGCAACAGTATATTCTTGCCTGCAGCAGGCTACTACGATGGTGCGAAAGGTTACAGCATTGGCTCAATTGGCAACTACTGGTCGGCATCGTTGATGGATGATAATGACTGCTACTCAGTCTTCATAAACCTAACTAATAAGGAATATGGCTGGGATGCTTTGGGTTATCGCGGTGGCGGGCTAAGTGTGCGTGCTGTCTGCAATTAATACTACCTTTAGCCCTGTTTTTCGCGGCGCGACTGTTGCTTTGCAACCGTTATTCATCTCTGAAAAAACAGTAATCAAAATATTAAAAATCAATATTATGAAAAATTTAATTTTATCTGTTCTTTTGTTTTTTTCCGCGCTGCCTTGCGTGGATGAAGATAAGAACACCCTTATTGTTCATCTGACGGATGGCACAAGCGTGAGTTTTTTGCTCGCTGAGCGTCCGCGTGTGACGTTTGCAGGCGATTCGTTGAGAATCGTTTCATCTGTTGCCGAAGCTGCTCTTCTTCGCAGCGAGGTTCGTCGCTTTGAATTTGTGGCAGACGCTGCTTCCTCCGTTGTTGATGTCCCCACCGCATCGGGCGAGTGTGTCATTACCGAAAATCTGCTCTCTGTCAGTGGGCTGAATGCAGGCGCAACTGTGCGTCTTTACTCTCTTGATGGGCGTCTGCTTCGCACTGCCGGCGCTTCGGAGGCAGGTGTTGCCTATCTCTCTACCGACGGTCTCTCTGCCGGTGTATATGTGATAAATTTTAATTCCACAACCCTAAAATTCTTGAAGAAATGAGAAGGAATCTTACAATTATAATGGCACTGTTGCTTGCTGTTTCCACCTTTTCGCAGCAGAAGAGCGACACAATGTATGTTCACATGAATGATGGCTCTCTGAAACGTATAGCCGTTCTTGCAGTTGACAGTGTTACTTTTTCAAGCCTCTCAGATGTTGCTCCCGACCACTCTCCTGCCGAAGCCATCGACCTCGGGCTGTCTGTAAAATGGGCGAGTTGCAATGTAGGTGCCACCTCTCCCGAGGATTACGGCGGTTATTATGCTTGGGGCGAGACCGAGGAGAAGAGCGAATACTCTTGGGAGACCTATAAATGGTGCAATGGTAGCGATGATACTCTTACCAAATACTGCACCGATAGCAACTATGGCACAGTCGATAATAAAACTGTTCTTGCGTCTGAGGACGATGTTGCTCATGTAAAATGGGGCGGTGCTTGGCGCATGCCCACTCGTGGAGAACAGCAAGAACTTGTTGACAAATGCAGTTGGTCTTGGACAGAGATAAACGGTGTGAATGGTTACAAAGTTACCGCCTCCAACGGCAACAGCATCTTCTTACCGGCTGCCGGCTATCGCTACGGGACGAAAGTAGGCAACATAGGCTCCGACGGCAGCTATTGGTCGGCTTCGTTGCGCGACTATGAAAACAACGGTGCTTCTAACCTCGATATATATACATTCTACCACACGAACTACATGTTCCGCTTCTACGGGTTTAGTGTTCGCCCTGTACAATCTCCACAGAGCGACACAATGTATATCCATCAGATGGATGGCACCTTGCAGCGCATCGCCATTGCTATGGTCGACAGCGTCACCTTTGTTTCCCCCTCCGTAGATACTCCCGATACCCCCTCTGACAGTACCTCTGTTCCCGATCGCTCTCATGCCGAAGCCATCGACCTCGGGCTGTCTGTAAAATGGGCGAGCTGCAATGTAGGTGCCACCTCTCCCGAGGAGTACGGCGGTTACTACGCTTGGGGTGAGACCGAGGAGAAGAGCGACTACGATTGGGAGACCTATAAATGGTGCAATGGCAGCTATGATACTTTTACCAAATACTGCACCGATAGCAACTATGGCACTGTAGATAATAAAACTGTTCTTGAGCCTGAGGACGACGTTGCACACGTAAAATGGGGTGGTGATTGGCGCATGCCCACCATTAAAGAACAGCAAGAGCTTCTTTACAAATGCAGTTGGACTTGGACAGTGATAAACGGTGTGAATGGTTACAAAGTTACCGGCCCCAACGGCAACAGCATCTTCTTGCCGGCTGCAGGCGGCCACATCAGCGTCTACTGGTCGGCTTCGTTGGACAATGGTTACAGCGGCGGCGCCTGCAACCTCTACTTCACCAGCGATATCCACGATTGGAGTTACGACTTCGGCCGCTTCAGCGGGTTTAGTGTGCGCCCTGTCTGCGATAAATAATATTCATAAATTATAATAAAACGGTCACTGAAAGTGTTTACTTTTTCAGTGACTGCTTTTATTTAGTATCAATCCTTCTCAAACATCTTTCTTAGAATCAATTTTGCAGCGTGAATGAGTGAATTTGATTCCAAATCTGCTTAAAAACTATCTTTATTTCGCTTGTTTATAAATATATATTTTAGTAATTATACGCGGCTTCTTTATGAAAAGAGGCCGCTTTTTTTGCATATTGGGCAGGTTAATTTTAAAATGGGATGTATTTATAAAAATTAAATCTATTTTTTGAAATATTAATGTGCTGATGAGCATGTATATCAAATAAAAAGATGTAATTTTGTATCTTGAAAACTTGTACCTGTGAATCGGGTTTTTTATTGAAAGATTATAAAGATACATTGTTATAATATGGAAAACAAAATTCAAGAGCTGACCGAGAAAATCTACAATGAGGGTGTGGAGAAAGGTAAGGCAGAGGCTGCGCGACTAATAGAGGAGGCGCAGAAAGAGGCTGCCGTAATTTTAAAAAGTGCACAGGAAGAGGCTGATGCGTTGTTGGCGCGAGCAAAAAGAAACGCTGATGAGATGCAGGCCAATACTCGTTCGGAACTTAAACTATATGCCGGACAGGCGTTGGGTGCATTAAAATCGGAAACAGCAAATTTGATTACAGATGCGATTGTAAAGGCTGCTGTTAAAGATGCACTTGCCGGTGACGCACTCAAAAATGTAGTGGCTAAGATTGCAGAGCGTTGGAGCGCCGACGAACCTCTTGTAATATCAACCTCAGAGGCCGATGAACTTAAGGCTTATTTTGCTGTAAAGGCTAAGGCGCTGCTCGACAAGGGTGTCGAAATAAAGCAAGTAAACGGTCTTAAGACTTCATTCTCGATAGCTCCTGCGGATGGCTCATATAAAGTTAACTTTGGAGAGGCTGAATTCGAGGCTTTCTTGAAGTCGTTCCTTCGTCCGCAAATTGTAGAACTTTTATTCTGACAGATGATGAGCAACTATTATTGTTTGGTTGCCGGACTGCCTGAACTTGCTTTTGATGGAAGCAAAGCGCCTTTCACGGTAGAAAAATTCAGGGAAGAGGTGTATCCTTTTTTGAAGAAAGAGGATGCACGCTGCATCGACCTCTTTTTCATGGCTTGGGATAATGCCAATATATTGCTGCTTTTGCGTGATGGTGCCGATTCGCTATTGGAGCGCAAAGGCTGTTACTCTAAAGAGCAATTGTTGGAGATTATGGCTGCAGCTAAAGAGGGCGACCCAAGGCGCAGCGATGTCCCCGAATATATGTACGATTTTCTCGAATATTATTATGCCAACGAGGAACGTACCGATATTCTGTGGGAAGATAATCTTGCCTTGCGATACTATGCCTACGCAATGAAATGTGGCAACAAATTTATTTCAGAATGGTTCGATTTTAATCTGAATGTAAATAATATTCTTGTTGCAGTGCTTGCGCGTAAGTATAAGCTGAATATCGAAACATGTGTGCTTGGCGATGGCGAGGTGGCAGAGGCTATTCGCACATCAGGAGCACGTGACTTCGGCCTTACAGGAGTGTTGGACTATCTTGAGATGGTTATTCGCATAAGCGAGAATGATAAATTGCAAGAGAGGGAGCGTATGCTCGATGATATGAGGTGGAATTGGCTCGATGATAATTCGGTGTTTGATTATTTTACAGTAGAACGCCTTTTTGTGTTCTTGCAGAAACTTGATATAATAGAACGATGGGCTGTGCTCGATGCCGAAAAGGGAATGCAGCGCTACAAAGAATTGATTGATGAATTGAAGAGTGGCACAGCTTCGTTCATAAAGGATAAAGAGAAAAATAACTTATAACAAGAAGCTGTTTAAACAATATCTGTATTAATTTTTTATTATGTTTTTTGAAAGTTTACCCCTGCTTTTTTGTAAAAAATGTTTGAGACGTAATAACAATTAAAAAATGGGATGACACGAAAAGAACAGTGTAAATAATAGAGATTAAACAACTTCTGAATTTAAAATAAAATATTAGAAAGAAATTTAAATAGTTTCTTAGTATATGGCAACAAAAGGAAAAGTAACCGGCGTGATTGCAAACATGGTGCTTCTGGCTGTGGATGGCCCTGTGGCACAAAATGAGATTTGCTATATAACAACCGGTGGCGACCGCTTGATGGCCGAGGTCATTAAGATAAACGGTGCAAAAGTGTATGTGCAGGTCTTTGAGAGTACACGACGCTTGAAGATAGGTGAAGAAGCAGAATTTACGGGCCACATGCTTGAAGTTTCGCTGGCTCCGGGTATGCTGTCGAAAAATTACGACGGATTGCAGAATGACCTTGATAAGATGGAGGGTGTGTTTCTTAAACGCGGCGACTACACAAATCCGCTTGACGAGGATAGAATATGGAAATTTGAGCCTTTGATGAAAAAAGGCGATAAGGTGGGAGCTGCAGCATGGTTGGGCAGCGTAGATGAGAATAATCAGCCGTTGAAGATTATGGCACCCTTCGGTCTAAAGGGTTCATGGACGCTGAAGAGCATTGCTGCGTCGGGAGAATATCGCATCACAGATACAATTGCCGTGATTGTAAATGACGAGGGCGAAGAGAAGGCACTGAACATGATACAGAAATGGCCTGTGCGCGTGGCTATGGAGGATTATAAACAGAAACCCCGTCCTTTTAAATTACTCGAGACAGGAGTGCGAACGATAGACACGCTTAATCCCATTGTAGAAGGAGGAACAGGATTTATCCCCGGCCCGTTCGGCACAGGAAAAACAGTGCTTCAGCATGCAATTTCTAAGCAGGCCGAGGCGGATATTGTAATTATCGCAGCGTGTGGAGAGCGTGCCAACGAGGTGGTTGAAATTTTTACCGAATTTCCTGAACTGATTGACCCTCACACAGGGCGCAAACTGATGGAACGTACCATCATTATAGCAAACACATCAAACATGCCCGTTGCAGCACGTGAGGCATCGGTATATACAGCAATGACACTTGCCGAGTATTATCGTGCAATGGGATTGAGAGTGCTGTTGATGGCCGACTCAACGTCGCGTTGGGCGCAGGCTCTTCGCGAAATGTCCAACCGTATGGAAGAGCTGCCCGGCCCCGATGCTTTCCCAATGGATATATCTTCGATAATAGCCAATTTCTACAGCCGCGCCGGATATGTGATTTTGAACAACGATAAAGCAGGCTCCATTACATTCATCGGAACAGTGTCTCCTGCCGGAGGTAACCTTAAAGAACCTGTCACCGAGAATACAAAAAAAGTGGCACGCTGCTTCTATGCTCTTGAACAAGAGCGTGCCGATAAAAAACGCTATCCGGCGGTGAATCCCATCGACTCTTATTCAAAATATATTGAATATCCCGAATTTAAGGAATTTATCACAGGGCGCATCGGCGACGGATGGATTGAAATGGTAAACGAAGCAAAAACACGACTGTTGCGTGGTAAAGAAATTGCCGAACAGATTAATATCTTGGGCGACGACGGTGTGCCGGTGGATTATCATGTGACATTCTGGAAGTCGGAGCTTATAGATTATGTGGTGCTGCAGCAGGACGCATTTGACGATGTAGATGCCGTAACTCCATTGGAGCGCCAACAAGAGATATTAGGACTTGTTACCGGAATATGCCGCTCGGAATTTGATTTTGAGGATTTTACAGAGGTAAATGTGTTCTTTAAAAAAGCTATAAACCTGTGTAAGCAGATGAACTATTCCGAATATAAATCGGACAAATATAATACCTATTATAAACAGCTTGAGGAATTGCTGGCTGCAAAAAGAGTCTCATAATAATAAATTCAATAGAAATTGAAGCAATCTCTTAATATAGAAATAGTAAAAGATTATGGCAACTGAAGCTTTTCAGAAAATATATACAAAGATAAATTCAATAACCAAAGCAACCTGTTCGCTCAAGGCTACCGGCGTGGGATATGATGAACTTGCCACCGTCAACGGTAAATTGGCACAGGTGGTTAAAATTATGGGCGACGAGGTTACTCTGCAAGTTTTTGAGGGTACAGGCGGCATCCCCACTGACGCCGAAGTGGTTTTCTTAGGTAAGGCCCCTACGTTAAAGGTGAGCGACCAACTGACAGGGCGCTTTTTCAATGCCTACGGTAATCCGATAGACGGAGGCCCCGAGGTCGAAGGCAAAGAGGTTGAGATTGGAGGCCCATCGGTGAATCCGGTGCGTCGCAAACAACCTTCGGAACTTATAGCAACGGGTATTGCAGGCATTGACATGAATAATACCTTGGTTACAGGACAGAAGATTCCTTTCTTTGCCGATCCCGACCAACCCTATAATCAGGTGATGGCCAATGTGGCAATGCGTGCCGAGACAGACAAAATTATATTGGGAGGTATGGGTATGACAAATGATGATTACCTCTACTTTAAGAACCTATTTTCAAATGCAGGAGCTCTCGACCGCATAATATGTTTCATGAATACTACCGAAGACCCTGCAGTTGAGCGTCTTCTCATTCCGGACATGGCACTTACCGCCGCAGAATATTTTGCAGTGGAGAAAAATCAAAAGGTGCTTGTGCTGCTCACCGACATGACAATGTATGCCGATGCTCTGTCTATTGTATCCAATCGTATGGATCAGATTCCCTCAAAGGATTCGATGCCCGGCTCGCTATACTCCGATCTTGCCAAGATTTATGAGAAAGCAGTGCAATTCCCCGCAGGAGGTTCAATTACCATCATAGCCGTTACCACACTCTCGGGTGGCGATATTACACATGCGGTGCCTGATAATACGGGATATATAACCGAGGGACAGCTGTTCCTGCGTCGTGACAGCGATATTGGTAAGGTTATTGTCGACCCATTCCGTTCACTTTCGCGTTTGAAGCAACTTGTGGCGGGCAAAAAGACACGTAAAGACCACCCACAGGTGATGAATGCCGCTGTTCGTCTGTATGCCGATGCAGCCAATGCAAAAACCAAACTTGAGAATGGATTCGATCTTACCGACTACGATAAACGTACACTCTCATTTGCAAAGGATTATTCCGATAAACTGCTTGCAATAGATGTCAACCTTAATACAACAGAGATGCTTAATGTTACTTGGGGTCTTTTTGCCAAGTATTTTAAGCCCGAAGAGGTAAATATCCGTCAAGAACTTGTTGATACATATTGGAAATAATAGAATTGGAACATAATGATTTCTTTTCAATATAATAAGACTTCGTTACAGCATCTTGAAAAACAATTGAAGATGCGTCTTAGAACACTCCCTATCATAAAAAGTAAGGAGAGTGCATTGCGCATCGAAGTTAAGAGGTGTAAAGATGAAATGGAGACACACGACGAAAAATACAGACTTCTTCTTGAACAATATCGTACTCTGTTCATGCTGTGGAACGAATTTGACCCGGCATTGGTGCGCACAGGAAACCTTAAAATAGGGCATCGCAAGGTGGCCGGAGTGATGGTTCCCGAGCTTGAAGATGCCGACTTCATAGTAGCTCCATACAGTCTGTTCAATTCTCCCAAATGGTTTGCCGATGGTATTGAACTACTCAAACAAATGGCAATGACGGCTATCAGACGTGAACTTCTTGAACGTAAATTGCGATTGCTCGAAGTGGCACGAAAGAAAACAACGCAGAAAGTGAACCTTTTTGAAAAAGTGCAGATTCCGGGCTATCAGGATGCAATACGAAAAATTAAACGATTTATGGAGGATGAGGAGAATCTATCAAAATCGTCGCAAAAAATATTAAAATCGTTGCTTGAGCAAAGAGAGGAGGTGAAGGCATGATAACAAAGATGAATAAATTGACGATGCTTGTATATCATAAGGAATATGAGAACTTTCTTGTGAAACTGCGTGATGCAGGTGTCGTGCATATTGAGCAACGTAAGAGTGGCGCTCCCGATTCGCCTGCAATGCAAAAGTTGGTGGCCGATTATAACAGATATTCCCGTATTATAAAGAGTCTTGAGGCGGCAGCTCCCGATATAAAAGAGATTGCAACTTCGAGTGAAGGAGCGGCGGAAATTGTGAGCAGAGTCGAGGAGATGTATGCCACGCTTGAGACATTGAAGCACACACAACAGGCTGTTGAAAAAGATGCGACAGCCATGAAAGTATGGGGCAATTTTGAACCTTCTATGGTTGCAAAACTCGAAAAAGAGGGTTATATGCTGAACTTCTTTCAGACAAGCGTCAAAGGGTTCGATTCACAGTGGGTAGAGAAATATAATGCAGTGATTATAAATCAGGTGGCTTCGCGTCTTTACTTTGTGACTGTTACGTCGGGCGGCGATGCCGTTGAGGTGGATGCCGAGCCTGTGAAGATTTCGGGCTTGTCGCTCTCGGCTCTTGATGCCGAGGTTGAGAGGCTTACTGTGGAAACCCGACTGTTGAACGAGCAGATTGCTTCGTTTGCCATGCAAAATCTGCCTGTGCTGAGAGCTGCACAAGCAGAATTACAGCGCAGCATGGAATTTTCGCGTGTGGTGCTCGGAGGTGAAAAGGTCTCCGGTGATAAGCTGGTGCTTTTGCAAGGATGGATTCCCGAGCGAAGCAAAGAGGAGGTTGCAAAGGTGTTTGATGGCGAACCTGTTTTTTATCAGATAAGCAGGCCCGAACCCGGCGATGACGTCCCGGTGCAGTTTAACAACAACGGATTCTTTAAACTCTTTGAGCCTATCTGCGAGCTCTATATGCTGCCTAAATATAATGAACTTGACCTTACTCCATTCTTCGCTCCGTTCTACATGCTGTTCTTCGGATTGTGTCTTGGAGATATGGGCTACGGTCTTGTGATAAGCGTTGCCTCCATAATAATGCTTCTGCTCATGAAGAAAGGCAACAGCATGGTGGGCTATGCACGTTTGGCTCTGACTTTGGGACTGTCTACCATAGTATGCGGCTCGCTCACAGGAACTTTCTTTGGGTTTAACCTGTATGAATGGAATATTCCGTTTCTCGATTGGTGGCGCGATAATGTCTCTTTCGCGTCTATGAATCCCGAAACAGGAAAATTAAACGACCCGAATGACAAACTGTTTATGCTGTCTCTTATTTTGGGTGGTGTCCAGATTTGTTATGCTATGTGCATAAAAATAGCTAATCAGACAATTCAGCTTGGATTTAAGTATGCAGTTGCAACAATAGGGTGGCTTATTATCATACTTACGGCGGTGATGAACTATTTTGTTCCGGAAATACCTGTTGCAGTGTTCTATGCAATGTATTCTGTGGGTGCTGCATGTGCATTATTGTATAATTCCCCGGGTAAAAACATATTCTTGAATATTGGCTTGGGATTATGGGATGCATATAATATGGTAACGGGATTGTTGGGCGATATGCTGTCGTACATAAGATTGTTTGCACTTGGTCTTTCGGGCGGAGTGTTGGCTACAGTCTTTAACAGCATTGCGACACAAATGAGTCCCGATATTCCTATTGTGGGTTCACTTGTGATGATTCTGATATTTTTGTTCGGACACGGCCTTAATATATTTATGAATACTCTTGGAGCCTTTGTGCATCCTATCCGACTGACATTCGTGGAATTTTTTAAGAATGCAGGCTATGAGGGTGGCGGTACGGCCTATAAACCTTTTAAATGAAAAAGAAAATAATAAAATAAAAACTTAAAAACTACAATTATGATTTCAATGAATTTACTGATTGCCTATGTGGGCGTTGCGTTTATGCTTGCTCTTGCAGGTATTGGAAGTGCTTATGGTGTAACTATTGCAGGTAATGCAGCCATAGGCGCATATAAGAAAAACAGTTCGGCGTTTGGTACTTATGTAATGCTGACGGCGCTTCCCGGTACACAGGGACTTTATGGCTTTGCAGGATATTTCCTTGTTGCCGGTTTGCTTACTCCCGAGATTACTGCCATTCAGGCTGCTGCAGTGTTTGGCTCGGGCCTTGCACTGGGTCTTGTGGGTCTGTTCTCGGCAATTCGTCAAGGACAGGTTTGTGCCAACGGTATTGTTTCGGTAGGTCAGGGTATCAGTGCAACAGGTATCACTCTTACTCTTGGTGTGTTTCCCGAACTTTATGCTATTGTAGCGCTTGCTGCAACATTTATGATAAGCTCGGCTGTGGCATAAAACAGATAATGAAAAAGATGTGAGAGCAGGGCATTGAGGGCTTTGCTATCCATGCTTCTTATGTAATAACGAGGGCTTCTCGGAGGTGTTTCCGCGAAGTCCCCGTTTGAGGGTATTTAAAATATGCATAATTAACTTATTAACCTATAAATGAAAAACAAATTAATGCTCCCCGACTATCTTTTTGAGATTAGCTGGGAGGTATGTAACAAGGTAGGCGGAATATATACAGTACTTTCTACCAAGGCCGAGACTGTTTCGGAAATAAAGGGGATGAATGAGATTTACATTGGTCCCGACCTTTGGGAGGGTAAAGAGAATCCTCTCTTTACCGAGGACAAACGTCTGTGGCGTAAATGGCGCAACAGTGTGGTTGACGAAAAATTCAAAGTACGTTGCGGATATTGGGAAATCCCCGGACGTCCCAAAGTGATGCTTGTCGACTTTGAGAATTATATTGACGAGAAAGAAAGCTTCTATTATACACTTTGGGAGAAGTTTAAGGTAGATTCGCTGCATGGTTATGGCGACTACGACGAGTCGGTGCTATTCGGATATGCCGTGGGTCGTGTCATAGAGAGCTTCTACAAATATTATCTCAGCGAAAAAGATAATGTAGTGGTGCAGGCACATGAATGGCAGAGTGGAAGTGCTGCTCTCTATCTTAAGATGGCGCTTCCGGCTGTGGGCACAATATTTACAACGCATGCTACAAGCATCGGACGTTCCATCGCATCCAACGGAAAGCCTTTGTATGACTTTTTTGAAGGTTATGACGGCGACCAGATGGCCGATGAATTGAATGTGCAGTCGAAACATTCTATCGAGAAGCAATCGGCGCACAATGTAGATTGCTTTACTACGGTGAGCGAGCTTACAGCAAGAGAGTGCTTGCAACTTATAGAGCGTAAGATAGATGTGATTCTTGAGAACGGGTTTGAGAAAGATTTTGTACCCGAGAAGAATGAATTTGATGCACGTCGTGCACAAGCGCGTGCCGCACGTTTGAGAGTAGCGCGTGCACTTACAGGTTCGGAAATCTCAGATGATGCTATAATAATAGGAATAGGGGGGCGCATGGAGATGCGTAACAAGGGAATAGATATGTTCCTTGAGACTATGGCACGTTTGAATGGATGCAATGAACTTGAACGAGATGTAGTGGCTTTCATTGATGTGCCTGCATGGTCGGATTCACCTCGTGGCGACCTGCAAAAGCGTCTTTCAACAAAAGATAATAAGTGGAGCACTCCTATGCGCGACCCGTATCTGACACACAATCTGTGTAATTTCGAGAATGATGCCATCGCTGTTTCGATACGTAACATCGGGCTTGCCAATTACGACGGCAAAGGGCGTGTGAAAGTTATATATGTCCCTTGCTATCTGAAAGGAAACGATGGTATTTTTAATATGGATTATTATGACGTGCTGATAGGTAACGACTTAAGTATATATCCATCGTACTATGAGCCATGGGGATATACTCCTCTTGAAAGTGCAGCTTTCCATATTCCCACAATAACAACAAACCTTGCCGGATTCGGCCTTTGGGTAAATTCTGTGCTCGGACGCAGTGGAAAACTCTCTGATGGAGTAGAAGTTGTTGAAAGAAACGATAGCAACTATTTTGATTCAGCCGATGTTATTACAAAAATTATTTGTACCTTTGCAAAACTTTCTGCCGAAGAGGTGTCGGAATATAGACGTAATGCCGCCGAAATGGCCGAAAAAGCACTATGGAAACACTTTATAAAGAATTACTTACGTGCTTATGACCATGCTCTTAGGGCTGCTGCTGAACGAAAATAACGACATTTGCAGAAATTATAAAATAGAAGAATAATAACCATATATTAAAAATATGATTGCAATAAGTAATTCAAATCAACCTAATTGGAAAGCAATTAATGTAAAGTCGTACATCCCTACTCCTCTTTTGAGACTCGAGGAGCTGGCACACAACCTTTGGTGGGAGTGGAATCAAGAAGCAAAGGACCTGTTCCGCATGCTTGATGAGAAACTCTATGAGGAGTGTGTAGAGAACCCTGTTCTTTTGCTTGAGAAACTTGGCGTAGAGAAGCTCGATGAACTTGCTCAGGACAAAAATGTTCTTGCAAAGCTCGATGAGGTATATGCGCAGTTCCGTGCATATATGGATGTAAAACCCGATGCGGAGCGTCCCTCTGTGGCATATTTCTGCATGGAGTATGGTCTTTCACATGTACTGAAAATTTATTCGGGAGGTCTCGGTATCCTTGCCGGCGACTACCTTAAGGAGGCGTCAGATTCAAATGTCGATATGTGCGCCGTAGGCTTCCTATACAGATATGGATATTTCTCGCAGTCACTTTCGATGGATGGCTCGCAGATTGCCAATTATGAAGCACAGAACTTTAACACTCTTCCCATAGACCGCGTTTATGAGGCCGATGGCACACCTATGGTTGTAAGCGTTCCTTTCATGGACTACTTTGTTCATGCAAACGTATGGCGTGTTAATGTAGGTCGCATATCTCTATATCTTCTCGATACAGATTTTGAGATGAACAGCGAGTATGATCGTCCCATTACACATAAATTGTATGGTGGCGATTGGGAAAACCGTCTCAAACAAGAGATTCTGCTCGGTATCGGCGGTATGATAATGTTAGAGAAACTTGGCATTAAGAAAAACATCTACCACTGCAATGAGGGACACGCAGCACTCTGCAACCTCTATCGTCTCACACAATATATAAAGGAGGGCTTCTCATTTGAAGAGGCTATGAACATAGTTCGTGCATCAAGCCTTTACACAGTTCACACTCCCGTTCCCGCAGGTCACGACTATTTCGATGAGACACTCTTTGGTAAATATATGAAGGGATATGCAAAGCAGCTCAATATATCTTGGGACGACTTGATGAATCTCGGTCGTGTAAATGCCGGTGATAGAAACGAGCGTTTCTGTATGTCTACATTCGCATGCAACACCTGCCAGGAGATTAACGGTGTGAGCCGTCTGCATGGTAAGGTTTCAAAGGATATGTTTGCAGGTATCTGGAAAGGTTACTTCCCTGCCGAGAATCATGTAGGTTACGTTACAAACGGAGTACACTTCCCCACATGGGCAGCACAAGAGTGGAAGAATATCTATGCCAAATATTTTGATCCCAACTTCATCAAAGACCAGTCGAATGCGTCAATATGGGAAGCTATTCAGAATGTACCAAACGACACAATCTGGAACACAAGAGTAGCTTTGAAGAAACGTCTTATAGAGTATATACGTCAGGCGTTCAGCGAAAATTGGCTTAAGAATCAGGGCGACCCCATGCGCATTGTGGATATTGTGAACAAGATAAATCCCGATGCTCTTGTTATCGGTTTTGCTCGCCGTTTCGCAACTTACAAGCGTGCACATTTGCTCTTTACCGATCTTAACCGCCTTGCAAAGATATTGAACAACGAGAAACGTCCCATCATATTCCTGTTTGCAGGTAAGGCTCACCCCCACGATGGTGCAGGTCAAGGACTTATCAAACGTATCATTGAGATTTCGCGTCGTCCTGAATTTGTAGGTAAGATAATATTCCTAGAGAATTACGATATGCGTCTTGCCAAGATGCTTGTTTCGGGTGTGGATATTTGGATGAACACTCCTACACGTCCTTTGGAGGCTTCGGGTACATCGGGCGAGAAAGCTCTTATGAATGGTGTGCTTAACTTCTCTGTTCTTGACGGATGGTGGTGCGAAGGTTACAAACCCGGCGCAGGTTGGGCTCTTAAAGAGAAACGCACCTATCAGAATCAGGAATTCCAGGATCAGCTCGATGCTGCAACAATTTACACACTGCTTGAGAGTGAGATTCTGCCTCTATACTACAACCGTGGTGAAAAGACATATTCGGATGAGTGGATACAGTTTATAAAGAACTCTATTGCAGGCATAGCTCCTCACTTTACCATGAAGCGTCAGCTTGATGATTATTACAGCAAGTTCTACAACAAGCAGGGCAAACGTTATAACCACTTGATTGCCAATGGTTATAAGACTGCACGTGAACTTGCGGCATGGAAAGAGGCTGTTGCTGCAAAGTGGAACGATATAGAGGTTGTATCTGTTGAGCGCGACTCTAACGTGGATGCAGGCAATATCAATGCAGGAAATAAGTATGAAATTACATTCAAGGTTGATGAGAAAGGTCTTGATGATGCTGTCGGCATAGAACTTGTGACTCTTGCAACAGATAAGGATGGTCGCGATTATGTATTCTCGGTACAACCTCTTGATGTTGTTAAGCGCGAGGGTAACATATTTACTTTCCACACAGAATATGTGATGAACAACGCAGGTAGTTTCAGAATATGCTACCGTATGTATCCCAAGCATGAGGAACTTCCTCACCGTCAGGATTTTGCATACGTTAAGTGGCTTGCTTGATTACCAATGTAATTATGCTACTATAACAATAAAAGGAGAGCCTTGGCTCTCCTTTTATTGTTATAGTAGGTTTTGTAAACGGATTAGATTTATGTTTAGCGACAATTACAATGTTGTTGTCGAATATATAAGGCTTTGCAATGGAATTATATATCGGGAGAGTCTTTTTATATTGACAAAAGATAAAAAACCGACTTGTAAAAATTAAAAGGAGATAAATTTAAACAGTTTCTGATTATAGTAGAAGTTTAAGCAGCTTTTAAAATGGCGAGAAACGTTTTGTGTATCGCTGATGCAGACTGCCTTTTTGGCTGTTCCGTCGGAATATCTCACGGCAGAAAACTGCTTCGCGTTCCAAACGTTCATAAAGCATGTGTTGATAGTTCTCCCAATCTGTTATTTTGCGGCGTGCAACACCGCTTTCAATTGCGGCACGCGCTACTGCACAAGAAACTTCGCTTATCAGCCTGCGGTCGTTTGGCTTTGGTAGCAGATATTCGCGGCCAAAAGTGATTTTCTTGCCATAAATCTTTTGCAGTACTTTGGGCACAGGACGGCGGGCAAGTGCGGCAATAGCTTTGCCGGCAGCAAGAAGCATGGCGTCGTTTATGCACGTGGAATATGTGTCAAGCGCTCCACGAAACAGATAGGGGAAAGCTAGCACGTTGCTTATATGGTTGCAGATGGCATGGTTGCCTGTGCCAATGATGGCATCAGGGCGCAAATGTTTAATATCGTTGTAGTCTGCTTCGGATATCTGATTGGAAATTGCAAAAATTATGGGATTCTTTGACATTCCGTCAAGTTCTTTCTCTCCTATTGCCTCTTCTTTTGAAAATACTAATAAAACATCGGCATTCACGGTAGCTTTTGCAAGGGTTTCTGCTTTGCGGCTGCTTGTGGCAAATTCTCTTTTTTCGGGAGAAAGGTTAGAACGCAGTGTGGTTATTATGCCATGGCTGTCGAACATGAGAATATTATTGCGTGGTATGCCCGACTTTATAAGCATGCGTCCGGTGGCAATGGCTGCTGCGCCGGCACCGTTTATTACTATTCTAAGGTCAAGCAGCTCTTTGTCGGCAAGTTCTGCTGCATTTATCAGAGCTGCCACTATGGCAACGGCTGTACCATGTTGATTGTCGTGCATTACGGGAATGTCAAGCAGGTTGCGCAACTGCTCCTCTATTCGGAAACATTTGGGTGCGCGTATCTCCTCGAGATTAATTCCACCAAAGGTGGGTGCCATGGACTGTATTATTTCTATCAATTTATCGGGGTCGTTCTCGGCTATTTCAATATCAAAGGCGTCAATATCACCATAAATTTTAAATAGCATGCTCTTACCTTCCATTATGGGCTTGGATGCTAAGGCTCCTGTGTTTCCTGATTTTAGTACCGAACTTCCGTCTGATATGACAGCTACAAGATTTCCTTTGTTTGTATATTTATAGGCATTCCATCTGTTTCGGTTAATTTCTGCGGCAGGAACAACTGCGCCGGGTGAATAGGCGAGTGCCAATTCTTCGGGCGTGCAGAATGGTTTTGTAGGTACTACTTCTGTTTTTCCGGGATTTCCCTGTTCGTGGTATCTTAGCGCTTCGTTGTCTGAGTCTTTAGGCATGGCTTATGTTTTATGTAGTAAACATATTTGAAGGGGATTTGTTTATCGGAAAATGCTTTTTTTGGTATTTGTGGCAGAATTTTTTTTTATTTTCAACCGTCAATATGCCGGCTGTTACCAGCAAGTCAAGAAATAAATATGACTATGAACAGATGCAAAGAAACTTAAGCCGGTTTTGTGGTTACATAGCTCGTTATACGCCCTTAAAAAATGAAAAAACATTTTAAAAAAGAGCTGTAAAAATTTTAAGAAGATAAAATTAAACGGCTTCTTATTATATAGCTCTTTTTTGGAATCTTCTTTTGTTGTATCTTAGCATCGGATAATTTATTTTGTATGGAAAATTTTCTTGAATTATTGAAAAGCAGGCGCAGCTGCCGCAGATTCACAGGGGAGCCTGTGGAGCAAGAGGCTGTGGCCGATATTATGCGTGCCGCACTCATGGCACCATCGGGACATCGTATCAATCCGTGGGAATTTATACTCGTTGAGGATAGGAATATGCTGAAGTCGTTGTCGGTAAGTAAAGCGGCAGGAGCACAACTTCTTGAGGGTGCGGCAATGGCTGTTGTTGTGGTTGCCGACACTGATAAAAGTGATGTCTGGATAGAGGATTGTTCTATTGCTACTATTCTGATGCAGCTTGCAGCCGAAGAACGTGGGCTTGGCTCTTGTTGGGTGCAGATTCGTTTGCGTAAGGATGCAGAGGGTGGCAGCGCCGAGGAGAATGTGAAGTTGTTATTGGGACTTCCCGAGCATTATGCCGTGCTATCCATAGTGGCTGTCGGTCACAAAGAGCGCGACAGCAAACCTTTTGATGAGGATAAAATGCAGTGGGAAAAGGTTCATATAGGTGTGTACGGTGGAAAATAAAAGGATTCTGCTTGTTGGAGCCGGCAATCTGGCAACGTCGTTGGGCGTGGCGCTTAAGTGTGCGGGGTCTCCTCCGGTGGGAGTGTGGAGCAGAACAGCACACTCCGCACGTATTTTGGGTACGCGGCTCGACTGTTTTTTTTCTGATGATATTTCGCAATTACCATCTGCCGATATTGTGATTATATCTGTCAGTGACAATGCCTTGTCTCAAGTTGCGCACAATGTGGCTGCTTATTTTCCGCAAGCATTGATTGTGCACACTGCCGGCAGTGTGCCTATGGATATTTTACGTCGGGCAGGTTGCAAAAGTTATGGTGTGCTTTATCCTATGCAGACATTCAGCAAGGCTCGTGTGGTAGACTTTTCTACGGTTGGTGTTTTTGTGGAGGGATGTAACGAAACTGCGCAATCTGTTATAGTAGAAGTAGCTACCTCTCTTGGAGGCAAAGTGTATGCGGCAACAAGCGAACAGCGTCGCTATCTTCATTTGGCCGCAGTTTTTGCATGTAATTTTTCAAATGCTCTTTACTCAATGTCGGCCGAAATTCTGCAACGTCACGGATTGCCTTTCGATGCAATGTTACCTCTTATAGATGAAACAGCAGCCAAAGTGCACAGAATGTCCCCACATGATGCACAAACAGGGCCTGCACAACGTGGCGACACGGCGGTGATGGATAGTCAGCGTGAGGCACTGAGCGGCAATTTACTAAGCATATACAATCTTATCAGCGAATATATCGAAAAACAAAAAGAGACAAATTCCGATAATTAGAAACTGTTTGAATTTATATCCTTTAAATTTTTACAGTTCTTTATAGAGTGTTTTTTCATTTTTTAGAGTGAATAGTGAGCTGTGTAACCGCAAAAAAAGAAAAACAGACAAAAAATAGCATAAAAAGGCAAGTGAAATTTGCTTATAAATAATGTAAACATAATATTTGAAAGAAATTCAAACAGCTTCTTATTGATTTTTTAAAAAAATTCATATATTTGTAAATTGATTGTTGTATGATGACTGAGAACGACATTTCGACATTGGAACATTTGGAAGAGAATCTGTATCGCCTTAAACAGAAATATCAAGATTCGGTGAAGCGAAACAGAGAACTCGCAGGCATGTTATATGAATGTAACACCGAACTTAAAATCTTACAGGAGCGATATGACGAACTCAGGCAAAATTATAATAATTTAAAGCAGGCAAAAGTCATCTCCTTGAGCGATTCAGAAATTGAATTAACGCGAGACAGGCTGACAAGACTTGTGCGTGAAATCGACCGATGCATCGAGTCGTTGACAAATAAATAATTATAGTATTCAAAGACTGAGAGCATTATGGAAGATAGAAGAGTGGGAATAAACCTCGTTGTCGACGGAATGTCGTATCCTCTTTCTGTTCCGGCAGAAGAAGAACCCTATTACCGTCAGGCAGCACGCTTGATAAATGAAGTATTGATACCATATAAGCAGGCTTTCGCAGGTGAAGGTTCGGTTAGAATAATGACAATGGTGGCAATTGATATTGCATATAGGCTTGCCACACACACCGACAGCGTGGGAACTGCAAATGTTATGCGTAAGATAAACGAATTATCGCGAATAGTTGACGAAGCACTTAAAACAGAGGAATAACCCACACTCTGCACAACGGGCTTAATAAACCCGTAAAAGAGAGAACAACGCACATTGCCATATCATAATGGGCCGGGCTTTTTGCCCGTAAGCGGTCCTACGATATTGTGGTGTGCTATTATTATATAATTAAACTTAACTAAACTTTATGTCAACTACAATTTCATTAATCATCGGCGCAGCCGTCGGAATAATAATCGGCTTTGTGTGCCAATATCTGATAAACCGTTACGCCCTTAAAGCAAAGAACAAATGCATAATTGATGAGGCAAGAAAAGAGGCCGAGGTTATAAAAAAGAATAAACTTTTGGAAGTAAAAGAGAAATTCTTGAATAAAAAAGCCGAACTGGAGAAAGAGATATCGCAGCGTAACAACAAAATACAACAAGCAGAAAACCACATCAAACAGAGAGAAATTCAACTGAACCAGCGTAGCGAGGATTTACAACGTAGAAAAAACGAAGTAGAGAACTTTAAAGAGAATCTTGAAGCGCAAAAAAGCATCATAGAGCGTAAGCAAGAAGAACTAGACAAATTACATCAACAGGAGCGAGAGAAACTCGAGGCCATAAGCGGACTTTCGGCCGAAGAGGCAAAAGAGAGACTTGTAGAGTCTCTTAAGGAAGAGGCCAAGGCACAAGCGGCATCATACGTGAACGACATTATAGACGATGCAAAGATGACAGCCGGACGCGAAGCCAAAAAAATTGTGATACAAACAATACAGCGAGTGGCCACCGAAACAGCAATAGAAAATTCGGTGACAGTGTTCCATATCGAAAATGATGAAATGAAAGGTCGAATAATAGGACGAGAAGGACGCAATATTCGTGCACTCGAAGCTGCAACAGGAGTGGAGATTGTTGTCGACGATACCCCCGAAGCTATAGTGCTGAGTGCTTTCGACCCTGTACGTCGCGAAATTGCCCGTCTTGCATTGCATCAGTTGGTGGCAGACGGCCGCATACATCCTGCACGAATAGAGGAGGTTGTCGCAAAAGTTAAAAAACAGGTAGAAGAAGAGATAATAGAGACGGGAAAACGCACCACAATCGACCTTGGTATTCATGGTATGCACCCCGAATTGATTCGAATAATAGGTAAAATGAAATATCGTTCATCGTATGGTCAGAATCTGCTGCAACATGCACGCGAAACAGCAAATCTTTGTGCTATAATGGCTGCAGAACTTGGATTGAATCCTAAAAAAGCCAAACGCGCCGGACTTTTGCACGATATAGGTAAAGTGCCTGATGAGGAGACCGAACTGCCGCATGCCGAGTATGGTATGAAACTTGCCGAGAAATATAAAGAGAAACCAGATATTTGCAATGCGATAGGTGCGCACCACGATGAGGTGGAGATGACAAGTCTCATTGCCCCCATTGTGCAGGTGTGTGATGCAATATCAGGTGCACGTCCGGGAGCACGTCGCGAGATTGTCGAGGCTTATATCAAGCGTTTGCGCGACCTTGAACAATTGGCAATGTCATATCCGGGTGTTACAAAAACCTATGCAATACAGGCAGGACGCGAATTGCGCGTTATTGTGGGAGCTGACAAGATTGATGACAAACAGACTGAACAACTTTCCGGAGAAATTGCCAAGAAAATTCAGGATGAGATGACTTATCCCGGTCAGGTGAAGATTACTGTTATTCGTGAGACACGTGCAGTGAATTACGCAAGATAATTTAAACTGCTTGCTTCTAAGTAACAGTAAAATATAATCCTCTGCTACCGATATTGAGAGACGGTTGCAGAGGATTTTTTGTGCTTAATGGTGCTGTTTGTCGAGCCCTTTTATTATGAAGATTATTTCAGCGCAGAAACATGTTATACTCTTTTTCGTATCCTATCGTGGTGCTGCGGTCGTGTCCCGGATAGACGACGGTGCAGCTTGGTAGGGTAAGGAGCTTTTCTTTAATATTGTCGATTAATGCTCGGTGGTTGCTGTCGGGAAAGTCTGTACGACCGATGCTGCCATGAAACAGTGCATCGCCCGAGAATAACATATTCTCGTCGGGCAGATAATAGGCAAGGCTGCCGGGAGAATGTCCGGGGACGGCAATCGCTTTAATAGAACTATGTCCGAAGTGTATATCGTCTCCATCATTCAACACACGGGCAAGAGGGGGAATCTCTTCGTCGTAACACATTCCGAAACGAGATACTCGCTCGGATATACTTAAAGCCCAAGGCAGGTCTTTATCATTGGCTTCGGCACCTATCCCGAATTCTTTCATTACATAGGGATTGCCGAAGATGTGGTCAAAATGCAGATGGGTATTCAAATAGTGCTTCAGATGCAGTTTGTTCTCTGAAATAAAGCGCTTAAGTTCTGCTTTCTCATGGGCATATATGCAACCGCAGTCTATAAGCACAGCCTCTCCCGTAGAGTCCCACATAAGATAACAGTTGACTTGTATGGGGTTGAAGATAAATGTCTTAAGTTCCATGTGTAAGGGGCTTTGTTACATTATATTGGTATATATACAACTTTTTTGTCTTTGAAAAAATCTTCGTCGAAGATGTCTTCCAATTCTGTTATTTCTACCATATTTTTGTAGGGGCGTGCTTCTGCCTGAATGTCGCCGCCTTTGAGGCATATAATTCCATTGGGCAGAGCATTTATTTGTTCCTTGGATATGTTCTTGCGGCATATTTTAACAAGTTCGGGAAGTTGCATCACAGCGCGGCTCACTACAAAATTGTATTTCTCTTTTATCTCTTCGGCACGACTGTGTGTTGCACGCACATTGTTCAGTCCTATTGCTGTGGCTATCTCTGTTGCCACTCTTACTTTTTTGCCAATGCTGTCGACAAGGTGGAACTGTACTTCGGGAAACATTATGGCAAGAGGTATGCCGGGAAAGCCACCGCCGCAACCCATATCCATCACTGTGGTGCCCGGACGGAATGTTATCACCTTGGCAATACCCAAGGAGTGTAACACGTGATGAAGATAGAGATTCTCTATGTCTTTACGCGATATTACGTTTATCTTGCTGTTCCAATCGTAATATAGGTTGTATAGAGCAGCGAACTGCTCTTTTTGTCTGTCGCTTAGGTTGGGAAAGTATTTAAGTATTATGTCCATGTATCAGTTGGTTGTAGATGTTATTTCATTATATCTTTAATCTCGTCGTACGATATTCTTATAGTTGGGAGTCCCATTGAGTAGGGGGCTATTTCGTAGCTGTTGTATATGAATGTGATGCTGTCTTTGTCGAGGCGGAAATTTTCTGTGGGATACATCTCGTTCATGGTTGTATATCCTTTTTCTTTTAATGCTTCAATTGTAGGGGAATTTGTCTGCTGCGCCAATGAGCGAAGGAGCTGTTGTGTGAGTGGCTCCTCAAAATTTTCTTTGAAAATGTCCTGAAGGTGTATTTCGCGCCCTGTTGTGTTGTCGAAGTTTATCAGTGTAACGGTGGTGAGTCCATGTGCTCCTCCTGTGTATGAGCTTTGAATGAGGGTGTATGTTGTAATGCTGTCTCTGCCTGTGTCTGTGCTTCCTGTTATATCTATCGTGTGGTTGAGCCATGCGGGGGTGTGGTCGGCCTGTTTTACGTTTATATAATCGGGGCGAAGTGTGTAATACTCCTCTTTGCAACTGTGCGCGAAAGCTGCGGTGGCTGTAAAAAGGTCTGTGCTGTCGATACCGTATGCAGCATAGGTGATTGCGTTGTTGATTAGAGTGGAGCGCTTGTCTGCTCCTTGAATGGTATCTAATGATATTGTTATTGTCAGTTTGGGAGATGATGCCTTCAATGTGTCTATTGAGTAGCTGATGATTGTGTCGAACCTGACGAATTGCAAATCTTCTGATTTTTTATCATTGCCTGTGGATACATTGCTTTGCTTTGTGCTGTTTGTGCATGCAGTAGCAAGGATTGTCAAAATAAATAGTATTGTTTGAACGCACTTTTTCATATATTCGTTTGTTTATAATTTGAACGTGGTTTTTAAGACTGTTCTCTTTCTCACTTCGCGAAGATAATAATTTTGTAACGATTCGCTTTAAAAAACTGTTTCCTATTTTTTGCGAATCTAAAAATAAGGCTCTTGAAGGGTTGTTTCCGAACAAAAGATGTTATCTTCGTATTTTGTAAAGATTGCAAGAGACAGTTTGTAGATGCTGCGAATATTTATTAACCTAATACTGTTTGATGTTATGGAATTCAAAGAGAATTTCGATAAGCTGACCAATTTTACGCAACAGTATATCGACTTGAAAGTCGATGATGTTAAGTTGCATGTAATTGAGAATTTGTCGGTTTTATGTGGCGATTTACTGTCGTTTGTGGTTGTATCGGTGTTTGCTGTGCTTTCTCTGTTTTTTTTGATTGTGGCCGGAATTATATGTCTTGTGCCGCTTGTGGGTTTACTGTGGAGTGTGATTATTGCTGTGGCTCTGCTTGCGGTTGTGTCGTCGGTACTTTATTTTGCGCGTAGAAAGATTTTTGCAAATGTGATGGTAGGACGTTTTTGTCGTATGTTTTTCCCAAAAGATGACATGAAAGATGAATAAGGATTATTATGATATAACTTCGCTGGATGATTTGCGAAATGTGCGCAGGGATGTAGAAGTGAAAATTTCTGAGTCTAAATGCAGCATTAAGGAGTGTTGGAGTGTGATAGTGGAATCAGCATCGCCGGGTAAGATGGTGGCATCTACGTTAGGTGGAATGGTGTCGGCCGTATCTGAGATTTCGTTGTTAAGGCGCGGATATGCAATGTTGATGACATTTATTGATAAAATTGTGCCGCCTGACAGAGATGAACCCTCTGAAGAACAACCTGTTGTTGAAAACAGGCAGGTGGAGCGCTAAAGGCTTTTTAAATTCAGAGGTTGTTTAAATATACATCTTTGTTTTTTTTTGAGTGTGGAACAAAAGGAATTTCTTTGATTCTGCATCTCTTATTTAGAATATTTTTTTTACTGAACACGACAAAATATGATTACCAATTACATTTTTTTGATTGGCATGGCGCTGCTGTTGCTGCTTCTGGTAGTGATGGCAGTGCTATGCTTTCGCCTTTATGTGAAAAAGAATTTGTTGCTTACGGATGTTGCAGTGTTGAAGTCGCAGTGTGAGATTGCGCAGCAGCGTATTGTTGTTGCCGAAAGTTCGGCACACGATTCGTTACAGAAATATAATGCACAGTTAGCGCGTATTGCGGCATTAGAGAGTGCCAACGAGGCTTTACAGCAGCGCCTTGAGATACAGAAACAGGATATGGGTAATACCATTGAGCAGATGAGATTGGAATTTAAGGCCTTGGCAGGAGAGGCATTGCAACGTAATACTGAGATGTTTGGGCTGCGCACCGAGGAACGATTGAGTGAGATGTTGCGTCCCTTTGGATTGGACCTTAAGGAATTCAGCAAAAAAATCGAAGGGTTTTATGGCGAGGAGAGTCGTCAACGTTTTTCGTTGCAAGAGAGCATTAAGAGCCTTGTTGAAGCTAACAGACGTATAAGCGACGATGCAGTGAATCTTACAAATGCTCTTGTCGGAACGCGTAATAATAAGTTTCAAGGTGATTGGGGCGAAACTGTGCTTGAACAAATTTTGGAAAATTCGGGGCTTATTGAGGGCGAACAGTGGGAACGACAGGCAACGTTGCGCGATACCTCGGGCGGTGCAATAGCAAATGACGATACGCAACGTTGCATGAAGCCTGATATAATAGTGCATTTCCCGGGTAAGCGCGATATAATAATTGACAGTAAGGTTTCACTGAATGCCTACATGGCCTATCTTGCCGCCGACGATGAGGCTTCTCGTGCAAGAGCCTTGAAAGAGCATGTGACAAGCGTCAGGCGACATATAGACGAACTTGCGGCAAAGTCTTATGATAAATATAATGTCCATTCGCTCGATTATGTAATGCTTTTTATACCAAATGAACCTTCGTATTTTGTTGCTATGGATGCTGATAATTCTATGTGGAACTATGCTTATAAAAAGGGGATAGTGTTGATTTCTCCGTCGAATCTTATCTCTACGCTTTTTGTGGTAAATTCTTTGTGGACACGTGAGCGTCAGCAGCGCGATGTGCAGCGGATTGTAGATACCGCAAATGCTGTGTATGATAAGTTCGTAGGTTTTACGGAGAACTTCACACGTATCGAAGGGGCACTTGACAAGGCTATGGATGCTTATCGTGATGCCTATCGTCAGATAGCAACGGGAAAAGGCAACATCACCCGACGTCTCGAAGAGATAAGGCGACAGGGACTTTTAACGACAAATAAGCAAATACCCGAGAATTTTATACCCGATGATATGTGATTTTTTATCGGCTGATTTTGTTTTTTAACCATCATTACATATTTTTGCTTTCATAAACTGTGATTTTGTTTTAATATATCATAATTATCACATCAAACATTATGTATATTATCACAACGGTTATGATGGTATATACTTTTTAAATTAAATATGTTATGAATAATAGAAAATATTTTGCTTTCATTTCATATAAAAGAAAAGGTGTTGACGAAAAAGTTGCAAATTGGATAGATAGCAAACTTGAGAAATATCCATATCCCAAAGAATATGTAAGTGAAGAGAATCGTCCGGAAGATGATACCATGATTCGTAAAATTTTTATTGATACCAAAGAACTTCCGGTTACTGAAGAGAAATTTGAGGATAAAATAAAGGAAGCCATAAAAAATTCTCGTTATTTGATTCTCGTTTGTTCCGATATGTCGGCAGAGTCGGTATATGTAAATAGCGAGGTGGAATATTTTTTACAAACTCACAATAATGAAGTAGATAAAATATTACCCGTTTTTATTGATACGGTAGATGAAAAGAATTTACCCGAAGTGTTGAGAAACAAAAATATTTTAAATCGTAATTGTCCGATATATAAATCTTCTTTGGAGACTGATAATGAAGTAAATTTATATTGCTTTTATCACATTGTAGCTTTTTTATTGAAAGTAGATTTTAATATCATATATGATAGATATGTGGCTTATGCAAAAAAGAAGAGACGTCAGAAAATTGCATTGCGGGGTGTCCTTTATACAATGATAGTTGCGCTGATTTTAATGTTGATAGATATAATATATTCTCAAAATCAGATAGTCAAGCTCGAAAAAGAGATATTCCCATATTCTGTTGTAACAGGTTACGTTGAAAACTTTCTATCTCCTGTCATTGATTATATTAAAGAGAATGAATTGAACACACATATATTTGTTCATATGCCTACCAAGTCTCAAGATATTGACCGTAATCATGCCGACAGGTTCGATAAAATAACAGATATGTTGTCCCTGGATTCTATATCCCGAGAAACGCTTAAAACCAGAATGAAAAGAGGTTCCACATTGTATAAATTATATTCAAAGTCTAATACAAACATACATAATACATTCCTTGATTTTGCATCAACAACAAGTACTTTTCTTGCGATAGCAAATAAAAAGAAAGAGTATTCTATATATAGAAAAGTGGAAATAGATAAAATGATACAGGAGTATACAGATATTTTTATTCATCAAGCAAATGGGATGTTAAAAGAAGATTCTGTTTATGTGACATTCGTTACAAGCATCGGAGATATTACCAAAGTGAATTGATATATTGGATTTTTAATTTAAATATTAATGTATGGATTATAATGTGTTATTTTGGTTTGTGCCGGCTGCATCGTTGTTGGCATTGACATTTGCATGGTATTTTTACCGACAAATGAAAAAAGAGAGTGAAGGAACTGAACGTATGGCATATATTGCTGCGGCTGTGCGAAAAGGAGCAATGGCTTATCTTAAACAGCAGTATAAGATTGTGGCTGCTGTGTTCATCTGTTTGGCGCTTATTTTTGCTATAATGGCCTATGTGTTCAAATTGCAGAATGAATGGGTGCCGTTTGCATTTCTCACCGGCGGACTTTTTAGCGGATTGTCGGGATTTTTGGGCATGAAGACTGCTACGCATGCTTCGGCACGCACGGCAAATGCTGCACGCCACTCTATGGATAGGGGATTGCGCATGGCTTTCCGCAGTGGTGCGGTGATGGGGCTTATTGTCGTGGGATTGGGTTTGCTTGATATTTCGTTGTGGTATCTTATACTTGATTCTGCGATTCCCGAGGATATGAATAATACGGGTATGAAACTCTGTATCATCACCACTACTATGCTTACTTTCGGAATGGGAGCATCTACTCAGGCGCTTTTTGCACGTGTGGGTGGTGGTATATATACCAAGGCTGCAGATGTTGGTGCCGACCTTGTGGGAAAAACCGAGTATAATATTCCCGAGGATGACCCGCGTAATCCAGCTACCATTGCAGACAATGTGGGCGATAATGTGGGTGACGTTGCCGGTATGGGAGCCGACCTTTATGAGAGCTATTGCGGTTCTATACTGTCGTCGGCTGCGTTGGGTGCTGCGGCTTTTGCTGCCGATGGCAGTGCCATGCAGACTAAGGCTGTGTTTGCTCCTATGCTTATTGCTGCTGTGGGCATCGTGCTCTCTATAATAGGTATTTTTTCGGTACACACAAAGGAGAATGCCGATATAAAAAGTCTTATAGGTGCTCTCTCGCGCGGAACAAATCTATCGTCATTGCTCATTGTGGCGGCAACGTTTGCTATTCTCTATCTTTTGGGTATTGAGAATTGGATTGGCTTGTCGTTGGCCGTTGTGGTGGGATTGTGTGTGGGTATTATCATAGGACGCTCCACGGAATACTACACCTCGCAATCGTACAGCCCCACTCGCAAAGTCTCTGAGGCGGGAAAGACAGGTCCTGCCACTGTTATAATTTCGGGAATGGGATTGGGCATGCTTTCTACTGCAATTCCTGTGCTTTCTGTTGTGGTTGGAATTGTGCTTTCTTATCTTTTGGCAACAGGTTTCGAGCTTGGAGCTGAGAATATTTCAATTGGCTTGTATGGTATAGCAATAGCTTCGGTGGGTATGCTCTCTACGTTGGGTATCACGCTTGCTACGGATGCTTACGGCCCTATTGCCGATAATGCCGGAGGTAATGCCGAGATGAGCGGTCTTGAGCCGGAGGTGCGTCGTCGTACCGATGCTCTTGATTCACTTGGTAATACAACAGCTGCAACAGGAAAGGGATTTGCAATAGGCTCGGCTGCACTCACTGCGCTGGCACTTTTGGCTTCGTATATCGAGGAGGTGCGTATAGCGTTGGAACGCACTAATCCCGATGTGCTTATAAATGGCAAGGCGCTTATGGAGGCTAATATTTATGATTTTATGCAATACTTTAATGTCACGCTTATGAATCCTATGGTATTGTGTGGCATTTTCATTGGTGCCATGATGGCGTTCCTTTTCTGCGGACTTACTATGAACGCGGTAGGACGTGCTGCTCAGAAAATGGTAGAGGAGGTGCGTCGACAGTTTGGTGAGATAAAGGGTATTCTCGATGGAAAAGCCGAACCCGATTACTCGCGCTGTGTAGAGATATCTACACGTGGTGCCCAGCATGAGATGATTCTTCCCTCGTTGTTGGCTATCATAGCCCCGATACTTACGGGTGTGGTATTTGGTGTTCCGGGTGTTATTGGTTTGCTTATCGGCAGTCTCTCCTCGGGATTTTTATTGGCGGTGTTCCTTGCGAATGCCGGCGGTGCATGGGATAATGCCAAAAAATATGTCGAAGAGGGTAATTACGGTGGAAAAGGCAGCGACACTCACAAAGCTACGGTGGTGGGTGATACTGTTGGCGACCCTTGTAAGGATACATCCGGCCCCAGCCTTAACATACTCATCAAATTGATGAGTATGGTTGCCATTGTGATGGCCGGCCTTACACTTGCATTCACCTTGATAAAGTGATAAACTTTTAGAATTGATTTTATATTAGAAGCTGTTTAGATTTATGTTCTTGAAATTTTATAGTTCTTTTTTAGAAACTGTTTAAATTTATATCGCCAAATTTTTATGGAGCAAAAGTAGGATATTTATTTTTTTAAGACACATAGCTAACTGTGTAACAGTAAAAAAGAGCATAAAATGACAAGTAAAATTCACTCACAATGTAAATATTATATTTGAAAGAGATTTAAACAGCTTCTGAACTGCTTTATATGAGAAAAGTTTTTGTTAAAATATTGTTTGCCATGTTGCCGCTGTCGTTTGCTTGCACCGACAGCGGCAACAGCAGTGTACCCGAGTTACCGGTAGATCCCGAGGGTACGGTTGTGCATTTTTTGTCTCCCGGAAGGGGGAATATTTTGCCGTCTGACTTTTGTGATGCGGTGTTTTTAAATGATACGTTGGGACTGTATGGCGAAAATCTGCGCTTTGCGGCAGTAGGTGAGTGTGATGGGGTCGGATATATTTCGGAGATTGCTCGTGAGGGGTGGAAACCTGTCGGCAACCAACTGCGCGAGGGGTGTGGTTATATAGCGTGCAATATAATGGAGGATGGCAGTCTGTTTGCTGCACTTTATGTTGATAAGATTGATTCGGCCGGGGTTGTCAAGGTTAAAAGTTTGTCGCCGATATATGGACATTATAACCGCTTTGCCATTAATGTGAAGCACCTTTCTTTACCGCCGCTTGCCGGTGATACTACGGTGTATATAGTGCATCCTTCGAGTTATAGGGTGGAACTCTCCTCTGCAAAGGTTTTCAGCATACAACCTAATGTCAGTTTTGTTAAAATAATATATGGTGATGTAGCCGAGGGCGTTGTATATCGCGATACATTGCGCTTCTCCAATGGCAGATTCCCCACAGTTGAGATTCCAATAGTGCAGTCGGGTGTTTAGAACTGTATAGAACTGTTTTTTATATATACCTCGGAAGCAAAAACGGCACTCGCTGCAAAATAATAAGCTAAGTTTTATTTCGCTCGTTGGTTCAGTTTTTGTAAAGTAAAAATAGGCTGTTTTCGGGAAATAGTGTATCTTTGGGATGTTGAAATAATTTTGTAAACATAGAATAAAATTAATGATAATGCTCTCGCTTGAGATTAGAAAAAGAATAACAGACCTCATGAAGCGTGAGGTTGTTCCGGCAATGGGGTGCACAGAACCTGTTGCTGTCTCTTTGTGTACGGCTAAGGCTGTTGAGACATTGGGATGCGTTCCGCAGAGTATAAATGTTTTGCTAAGTGCAAATATATTGAAAAATGCCATGGGGGTAGGAATCCCGGGAACAGGAATGGTGGGATTGCCCATCGCTGTGGCTTTAGGAGCTATTGTGGGGCGTTCGGAGTATATGCTCGAAGTGCTTAAGGATACTACTCCCGAGGCTGTGAAGATGGGGCAGCGTATGATAGATGAGGGGCGTATCAATGTGGGGCTGAAACAAGGCGGATGTGATATGTTATATATCGAGGTTGTTGCAACTTCGGGTGATGATAAGGCGGTGGCGGTAATCTCGGGCACACACACTAATTTTGTTTATATCGAACGTAACGGCAATATTTTGTTCGATAGTCGTGTACCGATGAAAAACAGTGTAGAAGATAGCGATGATGTTGAGCTAAACCTGCGCACAGTGTGGGACTTTGCCACAATGTCGCCGATAGAGGAGCTCTCTTTTATTTTGGAGGCACGCGATTTGAATAAGGCTGTTGCCGAAACTTCGCTTAAGGGGTGTTGGGGACATTCTCTCGGGCGTACAATTTCCGGTGGCAATGGGGTGGATATCATGGGCAATACGGTTTTTTCGCGTATACTGTCGTACACAACTGCAGCTTGCGATGCACGAATGGGTGGTGCGCAGATGCCGGTTATGAGCAATTCGGGCAGTGGTAATCAAGGAATAGCATCCACTCTTCCGGTTGTGGTGTATGCCGAGGAGGTTAAGGCAAGCAAAGAACAGATGATACGTGCTCTTGTGTTAAGTCATCTTACTGTTATATATATTAAGCAGAGCTTGGGACGTTTGTCGGCTCTGTGTGGTTGTGTGGTTGCATCCACAGGGTCTAGTTGTGGAATAACTTACCTTATGGGTGGAGGCTACGAAGAGGTCTCAATGGCGGTGAAGAACATGGTGGCCAATCTTACCGGTGTTATATGTGACGGAGCAAAACCAAGTTGTGCACTTAAACTTGCCAGCGGTGTGTCAACGGCTGTAATGTCGGCGGTGATGGCTATGGAGCATCATTGTGTTACATCGCTCGAAGGGATTGTCGATGATGACGTTGATAAATCTATCCGCAATCTCACATCAATAGGTTCTCGAGGAATGATGGAAACTGATAGAATGATACTTTCTATAATGACAAGCAAATAACAAACTGAGAGTTTGTTATTTGCTTGTTATATGTTGTTTATTCAAATAACAATTCTCCAAAAAATTCGGGGCGGTGGAAACTAGGCTCGGGCCAATCTATTGCGTTCCACGAGATGAAGTGTGGAGTGGGCAGATTGTCGCCACATTTATAGAAATTGGCACGCATGGTTTTTCCGCTCCAACTATCTATCCCGCTTCGGAAAAGCGCATCGACGGGAATTGCTTCGATGAGGCTCCATGATGTCTCACCGCTTCGCTGTGCAAAATTTTCGGTGCCCAATGATGGGATGCGTTCAATATTGTTAAGCAGGGTAAGCGGTGCATTCTCTTTGCCGCCGTCGGCCGGATGCCAGGCCATAAGCATTTTGCCTATGCAGGTGCACTCGAAATTGTAATAATCCATATTGCACATCGGTGATACAAAAAATTCCACACAAGGGTCTGTCCACACCTCGCCAAAGTCTTTTGTGACAAGGGTGTGTATGTTATCTTCTGTTACATCGAATTTTATATACAGTTTATTGCCGTCGTGAAACATTTTGAACGATGCCTTTGGAGTGTAGGGGTAATCTTTTGGCCAATTGCAATTGTCGATGGCATTTGGGGCGAGGGTGTCGAATATCTTGTTTAGCTCTTCGGCTGTTGTATCTGACGGAGATATTCTTGGTACGATTAGCTTTTTCATTTTTTTGTAGTTTTTCGGGTTGTTAATCTATGGAGCTGTAAAAATTCCAAGGAGATAAATTTAAACAGCTTCTAAATTGTATAGGGCGAAGATAGTTGATATTTTACAAAATGGTAAATTCTTGACTGTTTTTTTTATATAGTTTTTGATATTTACAAAAAAATATCGGGAGGTGCTGCAACCGGCGGTGGCTCCGTTGTTGCTGCGGCACTTCCCGATTATTTTGAGAATGGGATGTTACTTGCCTTTTCCTGTATGGGTGAAGACGCTTCCTTTTACTTTTATTTTACTCTCTATAGCTATGCGCGAGGGGGTTGGATATTGCAACTTCTCCAATTCGGCAACGGCAGATTGAATATCTGTGAGAAGTTGGTCGGCCATGTCGCGGCTGAAGCCTTGTCGCACTACAATGCGCATGACAATGGTATCTTCGATGTTTGCCGGCATTGTGTAGGCCGGAACCATCCAACCATTCTGTTTGAGCTTGTCTTGAAGGTCGTAGAGCGTCCATTTGCATTGCTTGGCATACTCTTGCTTTATCTCCCAAATGAAGAGTGGGTTGTGAACCTCGGTACTGTAATTTTTGAATGGATGCATCTTGCCTATTTGTGAATGAAGATATTTGGCAACCTCCATGGAATTGTGTTGTATGGCTTTGTAACCCTCGAAGCCCAAGCGTATGAACTGGTAGTATTGACCGAGAATCTGTGCGGCCGGACGCGAGAAGTTAAGTCCCACCTGAGCAATTTCGGCTCCTAAATAGTTTACGCTGAATGACATCGTTCCGGGCAGGTATTTCTTGTCTCTCCATACAACCCAACCTAGTCCGGGATATACAAGTCCGTATTTGTGGCCGCTGGTGCTTATGGAAAGAACCCATTTCAAGCGAAAATCCCACCTCTTTTGTGGTTCGAGGAAGGGGAGAATGAAACCGCCGGAAGCAGCGTCGATATGTATAGGAATTTCGTGTCCTGTACGATTGTTGTATTCATCGAGGGCTGCGTCAAGAGCTTCAACATCGTCGTTCAGTCCTGTCCATGTTACACCCATAATGGGTACTACGCAGATGGTGTTCTCGTCGCATAGAGCAATGGCATCTTCGGGGCATAAGGTTAGTTTGTCTTTGCTCAGGGGAACGGTGCGCATCTCTATCTGCCACAGTTGTGCGAATTTTTCCCATACTACTTGGTAGGCCGAGGAGATTACGAAATTGGGCTTATCGTGGGGCTTACCTTGCTCTATGCGGCGCTGTTTCCAACGTTGCCAGGCTGCAACACCGCCAAGCATGCAGGCTTCGCTGGAGCCGATGCCAATGGCGCCCGTTTTCCATTTTCCCTTTTCGGGGGTGTTCCACAGATTTGCCACTATGTTTAGACATTTTGCACACATCACTGCCACGCGAGGATATTCTGTCTCGTCGATGTAGTTGATGGCAATGGCGTCGTTCATCAGCTTGGTGGCATATTCGTCCATGTAGGTGGTGACGAATGTGGCAAGATTCAGGCGAGGTTGCGTTTGGGCGTATGTCTCGTCCTTAACCATGCGATAGGCAATCTCGGGGGTTGTCGGATGTTGGGGAATGCTGTCGACAGGGGCCGAATGTAGCATCTCCTCGGAACCGAATACTGTTGTAGTAACGGTTGTCTCTTTTTCTTCTTTGTTTCTGTTCATTTTTGTAATTTTTTAGGTTTATTGTTTTCCCGTTTTATACTAACTGTTTTTTGTTGCGAAATGTTCGCTGTTTTATGTTTTTTAAAATCGCATGGAGTTTTCCACATGATGTGTTCTTTGATATTTACGAAATAATTGCTGTGTTGCATCTGCTTTGTGAACATAGGGCTGATGTTGTTTGTTGTGAATGGAAAATTATATATTATGAGAATTGAAACCGGAAGAGGAGGGTTGGCTCTTGCTGCCCTTTTAGGAATATGGTCGGTGTCGGCGCTTACTTCGTTGCCAGGGCTTGCAGTGTCGCCTATTCTTGATAAATTAGCCGTGATTTTTCCACATTCTTCGGAACTTGACGTACAGATGCTTACATCGTTGCCATCGTTGATGATTATTCCTTTTGTGTTGCTTGCCGGACATTTTACTGAGCGTGTGGGATATATAAGATTGCTTGTGTGGGGACTCTCTTTGTTCTTACTAAGTGGCGTGCTCTATTTTTTTTGCACAGATATGTGGCAGCTGATAGCTGTGAGTGCTCTTTTGGGTGTGGGCGCGGGTATAATAGTGCCGTTGTCTACGGCTCTTATTTCGCGTTTTTTTGTCGGGGAGTATCGTACAAGACAGTTTGGTTATAGTTCGGCTATAACTAATGTGATGTTGGTGTTGGCAACTGCTCTTACGGGTTATCTTGCCAATGTGCAGTGGAGGCTTCCTTTTGTGGTGTATCTTTTCCCGATTTTTTCTATTTTACTTATTCCTGCTCTGAATCGGGCTGATAGGGGGATTGCTGCATCCAAAGATAAATCAACCGATTATGTCTGTCATGGTGGAGAAATTGATTATAGGCATCTTGTCGGTTATATGATTTATTATCTGCTTATCACTTATCTTACCATTATAATCAGTTTTAACTTACCTTTTCTCATGGGAGAGTATGGTCATGGAAGTGGAGCATCGGGGGTTATGATATCTCTGTTTTTCTTGGCTATGATGATGCCCGGATTTTTTCTTCAACCAATATTAAGAGTGATGAGGGGGAGGGTAGAGAGCTGCTGTCTGACGATGATTGCCGTCGGACTGCTAATTATATATATGTATAATTCACTGATTACCATTGCTGCAGGTTGTATAATTACGGGTGTGGGGTATGGTATAGCACAACCTTATTTGTATGATCGCACGGCCGATGTTGCTTCGCCGCAGAGGGTGTCGTTTGCGCTTGCGTTGCTTATGGCTATGAACTATGTGGCCATATTGGTGTGTCCCTTTTTTGTGGATTATATGCAGGATTTGTCACATGTGAAATCGGAGCGCTTTGCTTTTGGCCTTAATGTGGTGATTGCGGTATTGGCTCTTTTTGTTATGTTGGTGTATAGGGTTGTTAAACTTTATAAATGATTTTATTTATTGACTGTTTTTGAAAAATTTTCATAATCTGCCAATAATAAAAAAGTTGTATATAATTACCTGAATTTATATCCTTGAAACTTAAAACAACTTATTAATATCCACAAATCTACTACAAACTAATGAAAAATGCTAAACTTGTTCAATAAAGAGATTTTAACCATCCGATAGAATATATTTCTGATGATAAAGATAAATGATAAAGTATAAAATGGCGCCGAGCTACTAAAAAACAGCATCTCGGCGGCACAGTGTATTATTTTTTGGCGTACCTTTGCACGGTAAATGCAGGCAAATTTTGTATGCAGATATTATTATGTTAAACTTTTAGAAACAAAATAAAATGTCGAAATATATTGTCGAAGATACGCGCAAGGTAACAACGCATCGTCTTATTGAGATGAAGCATAAGGGTGAGAAAATTGCAATGCTTACGGCTTATGATTATACAATGGCATCTATAATTGATGGCGCAGGAATTGATATTATACTTGTGGGTGATTCTGCCTCTAATGTGATGGCCGGAAATGTAACCACACTGCCCATTACCCTCGACCAAATGATATATCATGCAAAGTCGGTGGTACGTGCTGTTAAGCGTGCGCTTGTTGTGGTGGATATGCCTTTTGGTACCTATCAGGTGAATGCCGATGAGGCTGTGAAAAATGCTATACGCATAATGAAAGAGACACATGCCGATGCCTTGAAACTCGAAGGCGGTGAGGAGATTCTTCCCTCGGTGCGTAAGATTCTTGATGCAGGAATACCCATTATGGGGCATCTGGGACTGACACCGCAAAGCATAAATAAATTTGGAACATACGGTGTGCGTGCCAAGGGTGAGGCCGAGGCTGCAAAACTGCGTCATGATGCAAAGTTGTTGCAAGAAGCCGGATGTTTTTCTTTGGTTCTTGAGAAGATTCCCGCAGCGCTTGGAGCCGACGTGGCAGCGAGTCTCGAGATTCCTGTCATTGGGATTGGTGCAGGCGGCAAGGTGGACGGACAGGTTCTTGTGTGTACCGATATGTTGGGAATGACTGCCGATTTTACTCCGCGCTTCCTGCGTCGTTATGCCAACCTAAGTTCTATTATCGGAGAGGCAGTGGGTAATTATGTGGGGGATGTGAAGTCCTCTGATTTTCCCAGTGAGAATGAGCAGTATTAATCTGTATATCTGCTAAGTCAAAAGAAAAATAGGTAAAATTAAAATCTCCTCAAATAGGTTGTCAGTCAAACCTATTTGAGGAGATTTTTAAAAAATATGTTTCGTTAATTTTGCGCGGAAACTATTTTGCTTGGGCAAATAATGTTTTTTTATTTATCTCTTTCTTATTCTATGACGGTGTCTGAAAAAATTGCATAGGGATTGCTCTCGTCGCTCTCTACGTCGTGGTGTGAATCTTCGCGGTCGGCCTGTATCTCTTTCAGAATGTCATATAAGCAATTATTTTCGCGGTCGATGTGTCTTTTGGGTATTCTGTCTATCAGCTGTGCCAATTCGTCGTCGTCAAATAAATCGGAGTATTGCACAAGTAGGAACATGCTCACAATGGAATTGATATTTTCGCGTATTACATCCTGAATATAGAGTGAGGCGTTGCGTTGAATCTCCGTTGCTTGAAGATTTATGGCCGAGCGTGTGCTGTCGGTCATTAGTGTGTCGGAGTATATGCGGAACTGATATTCGTATAGTCGGTTCACATATTGGGCCAGATGATTCTCAACCTCTGCGTTAAGGTCGTTTGCCGGAGTGCCGCTTACGATGCTTGCTTCGGCCGATACTTCGACATTTATATTGCCTTCTTCGAGGAAGAATAGTGTATAGGTTGGCTCGATGGCATTGTCGTAACCTATGTAATATATCTTGCAGCCGTCTACTGTTCCTTTGAAGATAAATTCTCCGTTCTCTATGGCTGTTTTGCTTTCTGTGACAAAGTTAACACCGTCGACCGAATAGCCAAGTGTCACGCTGTCGCCCTCTATTGCTCCGTCGATGCTTCCTGTTATAGTATAATTGCTGCCGGTGCTGCAAGATGCAAGCACCAACAGCAATGTAACTGCCGTAAATATATTCTTCATGGCGTTTTTGTTGTCAGCAAATGTATTGTTTGCTTATTGATTGATTATTGAGTACGCACATAATTGCTTCGGCAAAGCCTTTGGCTATTGATAGTTGCTTTACTTTGGGGCATCCTTTGTCGTATGGTATGCTGTTGGTGAATACTATCTCTGTCATTGATGATTCGCGTACACGCTCAGATGCGTTACCCGACATAATGCAATGCGATGCTATTGCACGTACCGAGAGGGCGCCATTCTCCATCATCAGATTGGCTGCTTTGGATATTGTGCCGGCTGTATCGACAATGTCGTCGACAAGGATTACGTTTTTCCCTTGAACATCACCTATTATCTGCATTGTATCTACTACATTGGCTTTTGCGCGTGTCTTGTGGCAGAGTACAAGGGGAACACCGAGACATTTTGAATAGGTGCTTGCGCGTTTGGAACCGCCTACGTCGGGGGTTGCAATCACTAAGTTGTCGAGCTTGAGTGAATTGATGTAGGGGATGAATACCATAGAGGCATAAAGGTGATCTACGGGAATATCAAAGAAACCTTGTATTTGGTCGGCATGCAGGTCCATTGTGATTACGCGGCTTACACCTGCTACGCTCAAAAGGTCGGCTACCAACTTTGCACCTATTGAAACACGAGGCTTGTCTTTACGGTCTTGACGTGCCCAACCGAAATATGGCATTACGGCTACAATGCTTTTGGCCGACGCGCGTTTGGCGGCATCTACCATAAGAAGCAGCTCCATCAGATTGTCTGAATTGGGGAATGTGGATTGAACCAAAAATACCGTTTTACCGCGTATTGATTCTTCGTAGGATACTGCGAACTCACCGTCGGCAAAGTAGGTTGTGTTCATTTGTCCCAGAGGACAACCCAGCTCGTTGCAAATCTCTTCGGCAAGGTAACGGGACTTTGTTCCCGAGAATACCATATATTGGGTATTGTTCATAAAGGTAAGTTTTAATTTGTTATTTTGTTATTATATTATCTTTTCTTGTGTTATAACTTTTTTGCCACTTTCTGAATACTTTTGAACCCTTCTATTAGTTCGCTGTAATCTGTTGAGCGACATGAATCGAATTTATCCCACACTTGTGCATCTAATATCACACCTCCGAATCCGTAGGATGACAAACGCTTGAGGTTTGCCTCGTCGAGGTCGCCGAATGCCCACACTCGTTTGTTTATCACTTTTTTACCAAATTCGTTAAGCTCTGCACTTTGATGGAATGTGCGTCCCATAGGGCCGAAGCACATTATTTCGTAGAATCCCTTGAACTCGTGCAATTCTTTCAGATTGGCTGCATATCCCACGAATTTGCCTTTCATCTTTTCGGTGGGATGGGGCATCCCCGGCTTAAAGAGTTGTCCGGCTAATTTGTAATCTTGCATCAAACGATTGTTACAGGTGAAGATACGTTTATGATATTTCTTTGGTATCAGATTAAGCAGTCGCTCGATGTATTGCGGATGGGGGTGAAACTTGTCGAGGAACAGGTAGTCCAATTCCTCTTCAAAGAGGCGGGTTATAATTTTGTCCTCCTCTATGAAAAACGTAGGTTTTGTTACAACGGCTAATTTCATGACCTTTCGCTGTTATATTATAATGTGAATTTGGTGTATACCTGCTTCAGTTTGCAAAATTAGTATTTTTTATTATATGAACATCAGAAACTGTTTTTTATTTATTGAAAATTTTAATAACTGTTTCTATAAACTGTTTTATTGTTCATTCTTAGGGGTTGTTTGAATTTATCTGATTGATATTATTTGAAAAAAATAAAATGGTTTCTTAAATTATTTCTATGATCGGATATTTTGTTTTATATGTAAACTTTTGTTCTTTGTTTTTGTTTTATGTGTGTATATTGTATTTAAAAATGTAGTGCCTATGGCTAAAGAGAGTGTTTTGATTCTAAGGCAGCGTCTTGACGTGCCTAAGTTGCTTGAGCAGTTGAATGCTGCTCTTAGTGAGGAGTGGCTTGCTTACTATCAGTATTGGGTGGGAAGTCTTGTTGTTGAAGGGGCAATGCGGGCTGATGTGCAACGCGAATTCGAGGCGCATGCCGAGGAGGAGTATATGCACGCTAAAATGCTTGCCGAAAGGATAATTCAGCTTGAGGGTGCTCCTGTGCTCGACCCTGCGCAGTGGTTTAATCTTGCGCGATGCAAATATGCCGCGCCGCTTAATAATGATGTCATAAGTGTGCTTAAGCAGAATATTGCTGCGGAGCGCTGTGCTGTGATACGTTACGAGGAGATTGTAAGTTACACTAATAATCTTGATTTTACCACGTGTGATATTGCCAAGCGTATAATGGCCGAGGAAGAGGAGCATGAGCAGGATTTGCAGGACTATTTGCGTGATGTTGAATGGGTGGTGCAGTCGATGCAGTGTAAATGTTAATACGAAGATAAGTGAGAAAAAAACAGGTGTGCATAAGAATGCACACCTGTTTTTTTCTCACTTATCTTCGTCTAAATATCTCTTAGTTATTCCGCCATACTCTTCGATGCGGCGGTCGCGCAGGAATGGCCACCATTGACGCACTGTCTCGCTGCGTCGAATGCTCACTTCTATCACTGCGTTCTGTTCTTCTTCGTTCAGATGGGCAAGAAATTCTCCTTGCGGCCCTGCAATAAAGCTGTGTCCCCAAAATTGTATTCCGTTTGTCATTCCCGAGGGGTCGGGTTCGTGTCCGCATCTGTTGACTGCTATTACGGGGATTCCGTTGGCCACTGCGTGTCCGCGTTGTACTGTCTGCCATGCTTGCAGCTGGCGTTGTTTTTCTTCGGGGGTGTCGCTGCTTTCCCATCCTATTGCCGTTGGGTATATGAGAAGGTCGGCTCCGCGCAGTGCCATCAGTCGCGCACCTTCGGGGTACCATTGGTCCCAACATACTTGTACTCCGAGTGTGCCTATGGAGGTTTTTATGGGGCGGAAGCCTGTATCGCCGGGGGTGAAGTAGAATTTTTCGTAGTATGCGGGGTCGTCGGGGATGTGCATTTTGCGATATTTGCCTGCAATGCTTCCATCGCTATCGAATACTACTGCGGTGTTGTGATAGAGGCCTTTTGCTCGTGCCTCGAAGAGTGATGTAACCAACACTATTTTGTGCTCAGCGGCTATTTTGCCGTAAAAATCGGTGGATGGCCCCGGTATCGGCTCGGCAAGCGAGAAATTGTCGGTGCTTTCTACTTGACAAAAGTATAGTGAATTGTGCAGCTCTTGGAGTATCACAAGATTTGCACCGTTTGCAGCAACCTCGCTTATGTTTTTGGCGAGTTTTTCTCTGTTGGCCTGTATGTCGGGGCTGTTGCTTTGTTGTATTATTCCTATTTTAATTGTTTCTTTCATTTTTTGTTGAGTGTTTTTATGTGGCTTTTTTTTTATTGGCATGGGTGATTGTCAATATCTTTGAGATAAATCTCGAAGATAATGCTTCACTCGCTGTAAAATAATAAAGTAAACTTTATTTTATTTTGCTCGTTTGTCAATATCTTTGAGATAAATCTCTAAGATAATGCTTCACTCGCTGCAAAATAATAAAGTAAACTTTATTTTATTTCGCTCGTTTGTCAATATCTTTCGTTGCAAGGGTATTGCATCGTTACGCAGTGCAGTGAACCGTGTTGTTTTATAAGTGAACAGCAGTTTATTCCTATTATCTCGTGCATGGGGAATGCTTTTGACAATATCTCGGATGCTTGTCTGTCGTTCTCGGGTTGAGAGTAGGTGGGGTATAGTACTGCTCCGTTTATCACAAGGAAGTTTGCGTATGTGGCCGGCAGACGCTCTCCATTCTCGTCGAAGATGGGAGTGGGGGTGGGGAGGGGCAGCATGCGATAGGGCTTGCCCTCGGGGGTGCGGAATGTGGCAAGCTGTGCCTCCATGGCTTGTAGGTCGGCAAACTGTTCGTCTTGTGGGTCGTCGCAGCGAACATGTACTATTGTGTCGTCGGGGGCAAAGCGTGCTATCGTGTCGATGTGTCCGTCGGTGTCGTCGCCGATGAGGTTGCCGTGGTCGAGCCATAGTATGCGCTTTACGTGGAGCATTCTTTGCAGGCGTTGCTCTATCTGCTCTTTTGTGAGTGGCTGGTTGCGGTGGGGAGCCATAAGGCAGTGTGTGGTGGTGAGCAATGTGCCTTTGCCGTCGCTCTCTATGGAGCCTCCTTCGAGTACCAGGCTTAGGCAATCTTCGTATTCTCCTCTTATCACACCTGCATCGTAGAGCTTGCTGTTGATGGCATTGTCAAGCTCTGCGGGAAATTTGCGGCCCCATCCGTTGAACTCAAAATCGAGGTAATGGGGGACTGCATCACCCAACAGTGTGATGAAGGCGTGGTCGCGTGCCCATGTGTCATTTGTTTCGCACTGAAAGAATCTTATATTCTGTATGTTGGCACTTGTCTTTTGCAGATGTTGGCGCACTGCATCGGTGTCGGGAGCAACGATAAGTAGTTTTTGGCGTCGGCTTATTGCTGCTGCAATTTCTGTGAAGCATTGTTCAACTTCTTGGAGCATATATGCCCAATCGCTGTTCTCGTGTGGCCATGTCAGTTGCACGAATTGTTGTTTGTGCCATTCTGCCGGAAGGTATAATTCTCGTCTCTGTTCCATCTGTTATTTTCGATCGAAAAATGGGTTTTTTGAGCCTGCGCTTACAGGGATTGCTATAATGTAGTTGCAGCCGGGAAGCCACCCCGATTGCTGTGCTGCATAACCTGCCGAGTACATCACCCGGGTGTCTAAACGCAGGTCGGCGGCGGTGGCACATGCCGAGCCTATTGCAATGCCTACATCTATGGTGTTCATTGCACAGGGAACGCCTGTACCGCGTGCGTCGCAAGTGGCCGAGCCGCAGTAACCGCAATTCAGTCCCATGGGTTGCTCTTTGGAACCGATGAGCAGTATTGCTTCGGCCGAGAGGATATTTTCGGCATCGCGAATCATGCCGGGGCGTTCACGCTCTTCACCAATCTTGCGCAGTGTGTCGCTAAGGGTGCGTATGTCGTCCTCAACAACCAGCATCACCTCTATTATATCACATCCTCGGGCTTTGGGGGCTGTGCGTGCTGCAATCATCATTTGCTTGGCTGCTTCTATTACGTGGCTGTGGCGTATGTCGCGTTCGTTGTATATCATGGTTTTTTGTTTGTTGTATGTTTTTTATGGTACTATTTTTTGCGAATATAGGTATTTATTTTTAAAACTTATGAATATATGGGGGATTGTTTGAAAACAATATTTCGGAAGTATGATGAATTTTATTCAGGAATTATAAGAAGTTGTTTAAATTTATCTCCTTGAAATTTTTAGAGTTCTTTTTGAGAGGCTGTTTGAATGTTATTCCATTTTTTAAGGTTGTATAGCGAGCTATGTAATTTATATTATTTGTATCAGTATAAGTCCTACGGTGAGCGATACAGCGGTGGCTACAAGTCCGGGCAGCATGAATGAGTGGTTGAGCACCCATCTTCCTATTTTTGTTGTTCCTGTACGGTCGAAATTTATGGCTGCCACCACAGTGGGATAGTTGGGAATGAAAAAGTATCCGTTTACTGCGGGGAACAGGGCTATCATCATCATGGGGGATATTCCCAGGGTCAGACCTAATGGGGCTATCGTGCGTATGGTTGCTGCCTGGCTGTATAGAAGAATGGACATTGCGAATAGTGCAAGTCCAAAGAGCCATGGCATCTCTGTTACTATGTTTTCTATAGAGGCTGTGAGCGTTCCTATGTTTCCGTTTATGAATGTATCGCCCATCCATGCAATTCCGAATATTGCAATCACGGCCTGCATTCCTGCACCAAATATGCTGCCTTTTGCTGCCTGTATTCCATCGGTGTGTGTAAGGATGAGAATGAGTGCGGCAGCGCTGAGCATCAGTATTTCTATTATTATGGGCATGCCAATAATCTCTCCGTTGAATGTGGGGCGCATCGAGGGTATCGAACCGAATAGTACTATCAACAGTGTAGTAAATATAAATATAATTACCGAGAGACGTGCTTTTGCACTGTTTTTCACTTCGGTTGTCTGCACTTTGGCCTCTTCGAGAATACCGCTCTTGAGACGATGCTGATATTCTGCATCGTCGACAAGTTCTTTACCTGTTTTCATGGATACTAAAGCTCCGGCAATAATGCCTATGAGCGTGGCGGGAACGCAAATCTTAAGTATGTCAAACAGTGTGGTGTTTGTGCCTGCAAGAAGCCCTAATAAAGCTACTGTGGCTGCCGATATAGGGCTTGCCGTAATTCCTTGTTGCGATGCTATAACAGCAATTCCGAGTGGTCTTTCGGGGCGTATATTGGTCTCTCTTGCCACCTCGGCAATTACGGGCAACACCGAATAGGCCACATGTCCGGTACCTGCAACAAAGGTGAAAAAGTATGTTACCAAAGGTGCAAGCAGAGTAATGTGCGAGGGGTTGCGGCGTAGCATCCGTTCGGCTGTTTTTACCATATAGTCGAGACCACCGGCTGCCTGCATGCACGATGCCGCCGAAATAACGGATGCTATCATAAATATAACATCTGTCGGTGGAGCAGTGGGCTGAAGCCCGAATACAAAGGTTAGGATTGCAAGGCCGGCTCCACCCATCACTCCAAGACCTATTCCGCCGAGTCTGGCTCCTATGATTATGGCCGTCAGTACTATAAGAAGTTGTAGCAGCATCTTTATATATATATAGTTTTAATGGTTTTTAAATTGATACTCTGTCTCTGAGAGCTTTTATAATCTTATGAAGAATTTATATCTGCTTATATATTAACAATCTTTTATCAGCTTTGATATGCAAATATAGCAACAAACGAGCGAAATAAAATAAAGCTTGCTTTATTATTTTGCAGCGAGTGCCGTCTCATATTCGGGGTTTACTTCAAATATAGCAACAAACGAGCGAAATAAAGGAAGCGTTTGTCATCTGCTTCCGCAGGCCTTTCGTGTATGCCGACACCGTTCTTTTCTTTATATTCGTGCCCTTGGTTACACGACGAGGGCAAACTGTGCGTTTGTACTTTAAGAAACTGTATGGAATTTTATTTTTATGTGAATATGTTTGCCATATATGCAGTGGTTACAGTTTATCGGGATATATTTAGTGTTGTCTCTTTGTGATAAATATCGAAGTCGGCAAAGAATATCTGATTAAATTTAATTTCTTTGCTTGTATTTAACTATCTTCGCAACATAAAACAAAGAAACAACAACAGGCTTGCGGTTATAATAAAGTTAAACTGCTGCTAAGACTAAGCGTGTATGGAAAAGAAAAGCGTCACTGAATTGTTTTTCGGATTATTGAAGATTGCTGTTGGTGCTGAATATAAATTCCCCTCGGATGTATCAGCTGATATTTGGCAACAGATTTTTGATATTTCGCAGAAACAGACACTCACAGGCATTGTTTACATGGCAATAGAAAAATTGCCTCAAGAGAAACGTCCGCCAAAAGAACTTTTGCTCAAGTGGCATATTACCTGTGAATATATTAAGAAACGTAATTTGCAGCTCGACGCGGCTGCAGCACGCATATCGCAAAAGTTTAAGGAAGAGGGGTTCCGCAATGCGATTCTTAAGGGACAGGGCATAGCGCAGTTGTATCCAAAGCCCGAATATCGCATCTCGGGTGATATTGACATTTGGCTCGAAGGGGATAGAAAAGAGATTCTCGGATATGTGAGGAAATTTGTGCCCGATTGCAAGCCTCAGTATCATCACGTTGATTTTCCGGTACTTAAGGAGGTGGAGATTGAGGTTCATTTTACACCCTCATTCTTGAATAATTTTGTAACAAACAGGCTGATGCAACGTTTTTTTGCACAGCATGCCGACGAAGTGTTCGATAATACAATAACAACAAGCGCAGGAGAACTTCTGCATGTGCCGACACTCTGTTTCAACCGTATATATATTTTGCAACACATATACAAACATCTGTTCGACGAGGGAATAGGCCTGCGACAAATGCTCGACTATTACATGGTGTTGATGCAGGGATTCGACGAGGGGGAGCGTGCTGCCACAATGGAGATACTGAAGAAGTTGCACATGAAACGCTTTGCCGCTGCCGTGATGTATGTCATGCAGCAGGTGTTTGCATTACCTGCGGATAAAATGCTTACACCGGCCGATGCCGTAAGCGGTGAGCTATTGCTCCGCGAGATTATGATTGCCGGTAACTTTGGCAAGTTTGATGAGAGGAGCAATAATATGCACAGCAGCAATGCCTTGTTGCAATCAATAGGTAAAGTGACAAAGAATCTCAGATTTATAACGCTCTATCCGAGCGAGGTGCTTGCAAGTCCGTTTTTCAGATTGTGGCATCATCTGTGGCGCAGAACTTTGTAATCAGAACTTTCTGAATGTAAGTCGTGCCGAGTCGGACTGTAGCACCATGCCGTTGCGATCGAGGTGCTCAACGCCGAAGCGCTCGCTGTTGGCGTACAGCCCATATTGTCGCAGAGGTTGTTTATCATAATCTATGAGACTGATAAAAAGCGAGTCGCCCACATGCTCAAAGCGACCATACGTCCCATACATTCCGCCTACCTGCATTAGATTGAGCTGGAACTTCCAAAAACATTGTTTCTCTTTTGTATCTATTGCATCGCCGTTGACAGGCTCAATGAGCAAAAGTTTCCAAAAGCCGCCTAAGTTACCGTTGTCATCTTTTTTTTGACAAGAAACAGCCACAAACAACAGTGATAATATAAATATAGGAATTATCTTATTCATAATGAAATATTTCAAAAATTAAACAATCCACACTTGCGAATACTCAGCATGGCGCCGTTGTTGTTGCCGTATAAATCGCCATCGTCAAATGCAAACGATGCGGTTGCACTCCACCCTTTGAGCCACATAGGGGTGTATGTCAGTTCGACAAGCCCCGCAAGATTCTCTTTAATGTCTAAAAACGGTGTGAAGTATGTTCCCCAATTGTTCGACTTTGTGAGCAGCAATCTGTATTGCAATTGCTCAAACGGTTCACCCTCTATGCCAAGATGAAAAGCCTCTACACGATTATTTGGAGATTGCAAAAGGTGCTTTTCGTTATACACAGGCGATGTTGCAAGTGGCGAGCCTATTATCATTCCATAGTTGAACCACCCAGTGTACCACGAGTGATTGTAGTTATTGTCGGCACAACTTATCTGGTCGGGGATAATCTCGTTTGTATCGTGGTAGATGGGGCCCGAATGGTTCTTAAGATTGAAATATTCGAGAGCAATGCTCTTAATCCATTTGAAATTCTTAAGCGACAGTTCAAGCCCCACAAGCTGTTCTGTCCACATGCCATACTCCCAGAACATCTGCGAGTGGTCTTCAAATGTGTGTTCATAGTAGGCCCCGAGCTTCCAATTGTCGGCGTGCCAGGTGAGCGCTGTGTGCCAGCTGCCCAAATGGTTGCCTGCCACATTCCCCTGGTCTATGTCGCTATACTCACTGTCGCCTCTGCTTGGAATAAGAATCTTCAAATAATCTATGAATCGCACGGGGTTGTGCCAATTCTGCCCCTTTACGTTTTTTGCATTGTGTATTGTTCCACCAAACTGTGCAACCATTTCCAAGCCGAATTCATACGTCAAAGGGAATTTCGCTGCATCGCCAACCTTGAAGTATAAAGCCTTTGAGTGGTAGCGCACACTTGTCTGATATTCGGTGTCGGGGGCGGCAAAATCTTTCTGCCAATTATCGTCGGTGAACCATCCGTACGCAAGATGGCCACGCAAGGTGAACCAACCATGTGTGCCGAATATATCCCAATACTCGGGAACCTCAATGCGAATCTGCGGCATCGGACGCGCATTGCCACTCTCTGTAAGTCCGCCTGTGCTGAGACGTTTATTCTTGAAATTGCTCCATCGCTCCTTTTGTCCCAACGACAGGGTGAACATCTTCCAATTTACATCGGCATAGGCTTGCTGCACAAAAAATGTCGATGTGTGGTTCTTGCCTCCCACAATGTCAACACCGTAAGATAGTGCCCATGGCGAGTCTGCAAAAGAGTGTCTGCCCTCTATCTTGGCACGCATATAGGCGCTTTTAAGGCTCACACTTCCCAATCCTTGTCGGTTTGAGACATGCCAGAATGGAGCATAAGCACCATCGGCATACGCGCCATTCATCTCCACACAGTATTTTATCTGTTGCGCCATTGCTGCCACACATAAAATGCAGAGCATCATAGCCACCATTATTCTATTCTTCATATTTATGTTTTCTCGAATACAGGTGCAAATATACGATATTTATGAAATACAATATAATAAGGTTTTTAAATTTAATATAAATTCATCTGTTTTCGGCTTCTTCTAAAATCCATGTTACGTTTTATCAATTTTATATAATCGTTTGAAGTTTTTTTGAAAATGGCGATTAAGCAATTTTAGAAAAGTGCTAAATTTTTGCGGTTTGCGGTAGTTATATCTTCAAATAATTATTCTACTATGTGAGTATAGCATTTTTTAAGTACCGAAACATAATGTGCGGTTCGCCAGTGTTGCGGCTGTTTATCTGTTTGCCGCTTATTATCGCCCCTCTTCTTCAAGCATTTTTCTTAGAATCACCCTTGCAGTGTGGATGCGATTTCTGACCATGCCGGTGGAGATGTTAAGCCTCTCGGCTATCTCATTGTAGTTGTAGCCTCTGATGCACAACAAAAGCGGTTGGTTGAGAGACTTTGCAAGGCGCCGTACGGCGCCTATGGCTTCGTGCACGTCGATTGAGGAGTAAACATCTTCGTGTGCAGCGGTTGTGCACGTGTCATATTCTGCAATTTGTTTGAGCGTGTATCTATGCTTCCGGCGCAATGAATTAAGAAAGATGTTGTGCATGATGGTGAGCATCCATGCTGTGAAATTGCTGTCGTCGGCAAAACAATCTCTTCGGCAGAAAGCGCGCACCACCGTCTCTTGTATAAGCTCTCGCGCCTCCTCTTTGTTGTTCGTCAATTGTATGGCATAGTTGTTGATGGATTTCTCCGCCTTTTGAAGTTCGCGGATAAATGTGTCGTTGTTCATAGTCTCTTTCAATTTTGTGTTTACATTTTCTGATGTAAACACAATTGGCAAGAGGTAGTTTTTTATGACACGATTTAAATTTATTTTGTTATATAAAATAAGCGGATTATTTATCGCAAATTAACAGATGAAGGGTGCTTATCTGTTTTTTGTCTTTGAGATAAATCTCAAAGATTGGTTTGCACTCGTCGCAAAATAATAAAGCAAGATTTATTTGTTTCGCCCGTTTGATTATATTAAAAAAAACGCAGAATTTGCAATTATCTTAGAATTAAACGGTTGTTCGGATTGCTTGGAAATTGGGTAACGAGATAGCAACCGTTCGTATTTCTGAGTTCTTCATTGTTATGCTTCAATGTGATAAATCTGACGGCACAAAGGAAATAAAAGAAACGCAGACAAAAGAAAATTATCATCATTCTCTTTTGTCTGCGTTCTTATTTATAGTAGTTTCTTTAAATCTTCAATATCGGGCAATGCCTGTTTTAATTTCTCTGGCATCTCATCCGAAGTCTTGTATGTGGCAACGCCTAATGGTTTATCGTAGTCTTGGATTACATACTCCACATACTTTTTGTCTGCACTCTTACATAGCACTATGCCGATTGATGGATTTTCGTGTGGCTTACGCATTTGGTCATCTACCAAACGAAGATAAGTGCACAATTGTCCCAAATAAGAAGATTTGAACGCTCCTTTCTTTAACTCTATTACAACCAATGCGTTCAGTTCTCGGTTAAAGAAAATCAAGTCGGGAAAATGCTCCACTCCGTACACCTCTAATTTGTACTGATTACCTACAAATGCAAAGTCTCGACCGAAGGTAAGAATGAATTTCTTAATGTTGTGTATGATTTCCTGTTCAATAACCCGTTCATCAATATCCTCTTTATCTCGTTCACCGAGTTCCTCTACATTGATAAAATCCAACAGATATTCATCTTTGAACATTCCTATTGCTTTCAATGATTGACGGGCATCTGGTATCTTTTGTATGAAGTTATTGGCAAATTCACCTTGATGATTAAACAAATCATCCTCTATTCTTGCCGTCAAAACCTCTTTACTCCAATTATTAGCAAGGGCTTGACGAATGTAGAACAGACGCTCGGCTATTGTTTTTGTTTTGCGGACTATAATCATATGATGCGTGAAGCCTAATCCTAAGAATGAAGCCACATCAAAATCCTCTTTCTGAGGGTTTTCGCAAGGTGTCAATAATTGAATGTCAATTTCGCTAACTGCGGTTAGCGATTTGTCATCACCTATTCCGCTAACCGTAGTTAGCGATTTCAAATCCTCGCACCAAGTCTCATAAAACTGACGCATAAATTTGATGTTGGCTGCCGAGAACCCACGAAGTCCTGGCAACTCCTTTTGGAGTTGTTGGCTGATAGTTTCTATTGCACCTTTGCCCCAAAAGCCTTCACGAGAGTTTTTAGAAACATAGCAACCTATACCATAATACAATGATAGTTGTTCTTTATTTGCTGCAGATGCAGCACGATACTGACTACGCAATATCGCTTCCTTAATAACCCTTACCGCTTCGGCGTATGTCTGTAAATTGCTCATATGTTTATTTGTATAATTGAAAAGAGAAATCATCTCTTTATAATTTTAATGTTTGGATAATTCTCTCTAACGATTTCAATAATCTCTTTTTCCGATTCTTCTGATATATATTTCCCTAATATTATTTCCATTATACAAGAACTCGGCAATGAAATATTTCGTTCATCATTAGTTACATCAACAGACCACATCTTATGAAGTCGATATTCCTTTTCAAAGCTCCATTTATCCTCCTTAAAAAATATGTTTTTAATATGCTTAGATTTAAAGTCATCTTTTACAAAGTCAATTGTTGATTCTGGCGTGTTTATATTATCTTTGTTTTTTGATGTGAAAGGGAGTAACCAAGGGGCTTCCCCTTTGTATATTTCTTGCAATGCCAACAATTCCTTTAAAACTTGGTTAGCGATAGGCTCTGTTCCAAAATCAAATTTTATCAAAGATACACAATTTTGCTTAGTTCCTTAATTGTAATTCTGTTGACCTGTTATATACAAATCAATTCCATTTTCATCTTCTATTGTTAATTCATTTTTCTTTCCTAAATTTTCCCATTTCCCAAAACTATTATACCAATATCCAGTATAAAAAGTCACAGTGGACAAATTAATTCTAATTCTATTGCTTGTTATATATCAACGTTTTTCATCCCATCCAAAACCGTATTCGATATTTATGAAATTATCTTGCTTGTTAACTCGCATATAATGCGTATCATAAATACAATTGGTAGCATAAGGTGCATTGCATACTTTTATGTTAGTTGAATATGTAGACAGAATATTATTCAAGGTTGTTTGTCCGTATAAAGCAGGGCAAACAACCATCATTATAAGAAATAATACTACTCACGTTTTTGACTTTATTATTTTAAAATTCATTGTTCAATATTATTTTCATTATTGATGCAAAATTACAAAAAAGCCGTAATAATAAGCACACTATGGGCAAATTATTACAGCTTGGCATTTTAGAGTTTCATCCCTCGATTTTGTCTTCTGCTTGTTGGTCGTCCCAATGCTTCCATAAACTCATCTTTCTTGCGTCTGAACCAAGAGTGATGCGAAACACCATCGATTCTAAGGTCAAATCGTCCTCCCTGTCCTCTTTGAGGGAGCAGACCGCACCATCGGCTGAAAATGATTGGTTAAACATTGTTGAATAGATTTTGCCTTTGATAGGGATTTCCTTAAAAGTGCATAATGCTTTGATAAGGTTGTCGTTGAACCCCATCTTTTCGCTGAGGTATTTAATCATTGGCATCAGTTTTTCCACATACGGGAAGTAACGCAGAATCTTGTCGATATACTCTGATTGTTTACGATGTTCCGCTTCGTATGACTGCTTAACCTCCTGTGTCTGTTTTTGGTGTTCCACCTCAATATTGTCCTAAATAAATTGCATAAAAACAAAAAAAGGAAGTAGTACTAAGGTAAAAATAGCTACCTTAGTATAGAGTCCCCACTCAACTACTTCCTTATGGCAAATATAACACTTTTTGCACAAGTAATCGGCAAGATGCCGAAAGAAAATATCCGAAAAATTATTCGGACAGCCGTTTGGAACGACGAGCACGAATATACGGTTGAGTTGCTTACAAACAATCTCAAGTTGGCGGCATCAACAATAGCCGAATTATACAAAGAGAGGTGGCAAATAGAGATATTCTTTCGCAATCTCAAGCAATTATTGCGGATTAAGAGTTTTGTTGGCACCACACGCAATGCGGTGGAGATACAGATATGGACAGTAATGATAACCATGCTATTGTTGTGCCTGCTTAAGCATACGGCAAAGTACAAATGGGCATTAGCCAATCTTGTTGTATCGCTTAGGTTGAACACTTTTACAAAAATAGACCTTGAAAAGTGGCTTAATGAACCATTCACTCCACCTCCGGATATGCCTGTCAATACATAGGGAGGGGTTCTCTTGTCTCTATTTTCGCAAAGTATTTATACTTTGTGGGATATGTTATGTAAAAAAAATATTTAGGACAATATTGGTTCCACCTCCATTCTCTTGATGTTGGATTGCAGCTGCTCGATGCTTTTGTTTCGGATTGCGATTTCATCTCGCAAATCCTCATTCTTGCGTTCCAATGATTTCATCTTACCGCTGCCGAAAAGAGAACTTACTCCGCTTGCAAGGGCTGTGGCTGCACTGGTGGCAACGCTTTTGAGCTTGTCGGTGCATATCTCCTATTTTACCTGTTTTAGTTCTTGCTCGGCTTCGGCTTTCTCTTCTTGCAGTCGTTTGGATTCCATTTCAAGAGTATCGTTCTTTTTCTTCAATTCCCGATAATATTGCGTGGT
>JAFSAT010000008.1 GCA_017442185.1 Bacteroidaceae bacterium | reverse complement strand
GGCTCAACGTAAAAAGTTGAGGGGTAAAAAATAAATGCTTATTTTTGCTGTCAATAAAATTCAAAGACTATGCAAAAAGACGGTTATTCTCTCCTGCTTCCAGACGGTACCCTCGATTATTTCGATGTTGTAAACGTTATTGAGGACTCAACTCAAATAGTTATCTACCTAGAAGAAAAGAACATCGTACCTGTCGAGTTTTCCGACAGAGATACCGAGAGTAAAGGATTCCTCGAGCCAACGATAGTTCAAGACTTTCCCATTCGTGGTAAGCAGGTCTTTCTCAATGTCCGCCGCAGACGATGGATCCTGAAATCTGATGGCAAGTACATTTCTCGTAATTGGAAATTGGTTGCCTCAGGCACATCCATGACGCGTGAATTCGCGTCTTTTTTAAAAGAGATATGTAGATAGTCTTCCCGTAAGTTGCAAGACAATAGGCACTCTTTACGGAGTCGACGGTGAAAAACTTGAACGGCAATATCGTGACCACCTGAGCGGATACCGCGACTGGGAGCAGCTGCCTCATGCCTCGGAATGGATCCTCTTTGAGAAGAACATAGGCGCATACGTAGGATTGGATGAGGTATGCCTCTCTCGGGGAGAACTCTATACAGTACTAATCAACAAGGAGAGGAAAGGAAGCAAAGGTTCCATTATAGCAATAATTAAGGGAACGCGCACTGAAGATGTCTCTCGAGTACTTCTTCAGATGCCTCGCCGGCGACGATTCCAGGTAAGAGAGATAACACTTGACATGGCTGCCAATATGGCGAAGATAGCCTCTACATGTTTTCCTGCAGCAAGGCAGGTCATAGACCGTTTCCATGTGCAACAGTTGGCATTTGAGGCATTGCAAGACATGCGCATTAAGGCAAGGTGGGAAGCATTGGACGAAGAGAACAGGGAAATACTTAAAGCCAAGATACAAGGAAGGATATATCAGCCGACAGTCTTTGAAAACGGGGATACAAGAGCACAGTTGCCGGTAAGAAGCATTTATCTACTATACAAAAAGGAGAGTCTATGGAGCAATGAGCAGAAGGAAAGGGCGAGGATTCTTTTCCGTGAGTATCCGAATATCAAGAAGGCATATTATCTGGCAATGGGGCTCGGACTGGTTTATCACTGCGCTAAATCAAAAGGTGTGGCATACACAATGTTGGCAAGATGGTATAACAGAGTCGAGAGAAGTGGATTTACGGCGTTTGCAAAGGTCATGAGAACCATATATATGCACTATGAAAAGATACTTAATTTCTTTGACAAACGATCCACGAATGCGGCTTCTGAATCTTTCAATTCTAAAATAAAAGCATTTAGAGCACAGTTCAGAGGGGTGAAAGATAAAGATTTCTTCCTTTTTAGATTGGCAAAATTATATGCGTAAATATGAAATCCCTCAGAATTTTACGTTGAGCCTAAATAATCCCCTGAACTTCTGCAGGTGAGCCCAACTTTTGCAGGTGAATCGTTAACCATCAAAGGCTATGAGGACTTATGAAAAAAGAAAGGGACTTTTTCAAGTCCCTTCTTTCAGTGATTCGCTTGGGGCTCGAACCCAAGACCCCATCCTTAAAAGGGATGTGCTCTACCTGCTGAGCTAGCGAATCAACCTTTACTGCTGTTAAGCGAGTGCAAAGATACAGACTCTTTTTTATATTTGCAATAGTTTGAGCGAAAAATATATAATTTTTTTATATTATTTTTCATTTTTCATCCGTATCATGTTTAAAATGCCCATCTGAGGCGTCAGGTGAGAGATTGTTATGGGTGTCGTCAGGATTATAGGTAGCAGATTGCACACCTTCACTGCTATGCGATTCATGATAACGTTTGACATAACAAATGATAAGCGTTGTAAGCGGCAGTGCCACAATCATGCCCAACAAACCCAATAAACTGCCCCATACTGAGAGTGACAGCAAAATAACCGCAGGATGCAGATTCATCCTTCTACCCATAATACGTGGAACTAACACCAGATCCTGAATCGTCTGCACAATACACAATACAGCAAGCGCACCTAACAGAATCATCCAAAAATTGTCACCTGTATTTGCTGCTTTCATAAGCGATAGAAGAGTCATAGGCAAAAGTGCTGCTATCTGAAGATAAGGTACAAGATTCAGCACTCCAATGAAGAGACCAAAACCTATTGCTATTGGAAAATCTATTATCATGAAGCCTATCGAGAAGAGAATACCTACAAACAGAGCTACAAGAGCCTGACCACGAAAATATTGACTCATTCCATCGGCAAGGTCGTCGGACAATTTAGTGGCAAAAGCACGCCATTTAATGGGAAGCACCTGTTTCCACTCATCGGCGAGCAGCTCATAGTCGAGCAAGATAAAAAAGATGTATAGCACCACTATGAACGATGCAAACAGCTGCGACATAATATCTATCGTACCTAAAAGAAGTATCTGTACACGATGCCACAGTTGATAAAGCAAATCCTGCACGCTGTCACTCTGCAACAGTTGCACAACGCCCTGTTCATTGCCATATTCTCGCACATATTCCAGCAGAACGGGAGGTATTGACGGATTCTTTATCTGCTCGTTGAAAAAGGTTAGGGCCGTATCCTTAAAAGCTGAAAATTCGCTCAACATAGAAGGGACGATAAGCAAAAAAACTCCTGTTACCGCAACAAGAACAACAAGCATGGAGGCCACAATGGAAAGCATGCGATATTTGAAGCGCAATCTATACTGAAAGAATCTCACCATCGGATACATAAGATAAGCCAACAGCCATGCAACAAAAAAGGGTAACAACACCCCGCTCAGGCTGTCGAGCACTGCATACATCGTGCCAATAACTATAAGCACAAGTATTATGCGCAGAAAGCGCCCTAATGAAATTTCACTATTCATTGGTATTCACACATTCATTTCGTAAGGCAAGAGCGGCATAATAACACTCACGACACAGCGGCTCATACTCCATCTTCTCGCCCAAAAGCACCTGTTTATCGTTCTCTACGGTGCGATGCGACACATAGGCCAGATTACCGCATTTTACACAAACGGCATGCACCTTTGTCACCTCGTCGGCAACGGCCATGAGCGCAGGCATCGGGCCGAAAGGTGTGCATCTGAAATCCATGTCTAACCCCGCCACTATCACACGTGTGCCACGCCTTGCCAATTCGTTACATACTTCGGGCAATTCACTATCGAAGAATTGTGCCTCATCGATACCCACCACATCAACATCTGTTGCCAGCAACAAAATGCTTGCCGACGAATCAATGGGAGTAGACAGAATATGGTTGCTATCGTGCGACACAACCTCTTCGTCTGAGTAACGAGTGTCAATGGCAGGTTTGAATATTTCAACTTTCTGCCTGGCAAATTTAGCACGCTTCAACCTACGAATCAATTCCTCGGTTTTGCCCGAAAACATCGAGCCACATATAACCTCAATGCGTCCACGACGCGACATCTCCATTTGATTAAATTCTGAAAATCTGTTCATTTCACTGTATCTACTAAGACGCTGTTTAAAATTCTTTCAATTATCTGATGTTGCAGACATAACTGTTGCGAAGTTAAATATTTAATAATAAAAAGCACAATATAAAAAACATAAGTTATCAACAATTATATAACCACACATATTGAAGTGGTTTTTAGAATTATATACATCGTTGAAGTATTTTTTATTTAGAAATAACAAACGAAAAAACATTAAAGAAAAAATGGTTCACCTGTAAATGTATAGGAACGTCAAGTGCTGTTCGCCAATATTGCGGCAGTTTATCTGTTTGCCGTTTTACTATCGCCCCTCTTCTTCAAGCATTTTTCTTAGAATCACCCTTGCAGTGTGGATGCGATTTCTGACCATGCCGGTGGAGATGTTAAGCCTCTCGGCTATCTCTTTGTAGTTGTACCCTCTGATGCACAACAAAAGCGGTTGGTTGAGAGACTTTGTAAGGCGCCGTACGGCGTCTATGGCTTCGTGCACGTCGATTGAGGAGTAAACATCTTCGTGTGCAGCGGTTGTGCACCTGTCATATTCCACAATTTCAACTGTTCCAAGCGTGTATCTATTCTTCCGGCGCAATGAATTAAGAAAGATGTTGTGCATGATGGTTAGCATCCATGCAGTGAAATTGCTGTCGTCGGCAAAATATTCTCTTCGGCAGAAAGCACGCACCACCGTCTCTTGTATAAGCTCTCGCGCCTCCTCTTTGTTGTTCGTCAATTGTATGGCATAGTTGTTGATGGATTTCTCCGCCTTTTGAAGTTCGCGGATAAATGTGTCGTTGTTC
>JAFSAT010000007.1 GCA_017442185.1 Bacteroidaceae bacterium | reverse complement strand
TTGTTGATGGATTTCTCCGCCTTTTGAAGTTCGCGGATAAATGTGTCGTTGTTCATTGTCGCTTCGTTTTGTGTTTACATTCTCTGATGTAAACACAATTGGCGAGAGGTAGTTTTTTATGACACGTTCAAATTTATTTAGTTATATAAAATAAGCGGATAATTTATCTCAAATTAACAGAAGAGGGGTGCTTCGTGCTTATTTTTTTCTGTATTTATTGCTGAGACGACTGACGTGGTTGTTGATGAGCAGGGTTTTATTGACGAAGAGTTGTCTGACGAGACGCTGTATGTTACTATTGAGGCAGGACTGTGCCGATGGCGACAGCCAACATCCTGAAGTTGGAGGGTGTGGATGTGCTCCAGGGTGTGCGTGCTGCGCGAGTGATGGAGATAGAGCGTCGATATGAGGACAGATATAATGCGGAAACGATGCCTGCTGCGGCTGCTGTTTCTGCTGCTCCTGCGGTGGCCGAGGGTACCAATGTCTCGGAGGTGTCGCCTGCGTGCCCTCTTTGGCGAGAGGTTTATAATATGCTTTTTATTTCGTGAAGTGTTTTTATCTCGTATGTGGGCTTGAAGCCTGTTTTATCGTTCTCTTTTCTGTTCAAATAAATTTGATCCATCCCAACATTGGCTGCACCTACTATATCCGTTTCAAACATGTCGCCTATCATAATACTCTCTCTGAGGTTGCTGTTGCTGCGCTGTAAGGCATATTCAAACAGTTTGCGGTGCGGTTTATTGAAGCCTATGTGATCGGATAGTATCAGTTCTTTGAAATAGTGGCGTATGCCGGCTGTTTGCATTTTGTGCTCTTGCAGCTCTTTGAATCCGTTGGAGAGTATGTAAAGAGTGTATTTCGGATATAGGTATTCCAATATCTCTATGGCGCCGGGAATAAGCCTCTTTTTTGTGGGTATGCGCGAGAGTGATTCTTTACAGAAACGTGTCGATAGCTCTGTGTCGTGTATACCTATACTCTCGAGTGGGTGGCTGAATCGTTTTTTGTTTAGCTCCTCTTTGCTTATTTGGTTGTTGCCGTACATCTTCCACAGTTCGAGGTTGTATGGTGTATATATTTGCATATATTGCTCGAAGGAGTCGAAGAAACGAGCATAGTCGAGCAGTTCGTATACTTCGTGAAATGCTTCGCGCGAGGCTGCTCCAAAGTCGTAGAGTGTGTCGTCGAGGTCGAAAAATATGGTGGTATACATTCTATAATTTGCAGTGTTTGTGACAATTATCGTACCTGTATGACAAGATAGCGGGTGGTGCTCCAAAAAGCATCGGGGTTGGTTATGGTGAGGATGTATTGTTTGTCGGAGTTGCGCTCGAGCTTGTAGCTGTTCGCAGGATGATTGGTAAGCAATTTGGCACGGCCGGCGTATGTGTTTATTTGTGTAAGCTCGCGCAAATCGGCTTTTGTGAAGTAGTCGAGGTTTGCATCCGTCTCGCGCAATACATCGCCACTTTTTAATATTTTTTGTTCTTTAAGTTCGCGTTTGGTTCCTATGGCATACCATACGCTGTTCAGTTCACTGTCTTGTATGGATATTATTCTTTCGTTGGTCTCGTTGGTCTTTGACAGTTCGCTGATGGTTTTATCTAATTTCTCTATGTGTATGTTTTTCTCGGCTAATGCAGCTTGCATGGTCTCAAGGTCTCTGCTCTTTTGCATGAGCTGATTTTGCAGATTCTCTATCATTGTTTGAAGCTGCTTGGATGCTGTTTTATTGTTTTTTATCTGTGATTGAAGGCGCTGTATCTCGGCCTTGTTTTTGGCAAGTGTTTCGCTTATGAAGTCTATGTCATTTTGCAGTATCTCGGCGCGGCTTTTCTCACTGCTTATGGCATCGTCAAGGTTTATGCGTCCTTGTGCCTCGCTTATGGAGCGGAATCCTTGTTCTATCAGGTTTATTGTGCCTATCATCTCTTCGAGGGCCGCATCGCGCTGTTCTATCTCTGCTCTCAGTGAGTCGTTTCTGCTTATCAGTTGTTCGCGTTTGGGGCTGTTGGTGCAGCTTGATGCTGCGATGACTGCTGTTGCGATAATTAGAAGTATTGTTTTTCTCATCGTTGTATGGTTTTTATTCTGATTTCTATTTATTAACGTATTTCTGCTATTGTTGTTTACTCTTCTTTAGTATGTTCGTTGTCGGCACCTCCCACAATCAATACAAATTCTCCGCGTGGTTCATTGGTGGTAAAGTGTTCTATGAGGCTGCTTAAGGTTCCGCGTATGCACTCTTCGTGCAGTTTGGAAATTTCACGTACGGCAGCTGCGCTGCGTTCTTTTCCGAATATCTCCGAGAATTGTGTGAGGGTCTTAAGAACGCGATAGGGCGATTCGTAGAATATCATGGTACGTGGCTCATCCTTAAGATTGTTCAGCCTTGTTTGACGTCCTTTTTTTTGAGGCAGGAAACCCTCAAAGACAAATCTTTCCGAGGGAAGAGCTGAACTCACCAATGCCGGCACGAAAGCCGTTGCACCCGGAAGACACTGTATCTCGATGCCTTTCTTTGCACATTCACGCACAAGAAGAAATCCCGGGTCGGAGATAGAGGGTGTTCCTGCATCGGAGATAAGTGCCACATGATGTTCGCTGCTTTGTATGCGTTCCACAATGTTGCCCACAGTCTTATGTTCATTGAATTTGTGGTGCGAATACATGGGAACTTGTATCTCAAAGTGTTTCATCAGTTTGCCCGATGTCCGTGTGTCTTCGGCAAGCACAAAATCAGCTTCGCGCAGTATTCTTATGCTACGCATTGTCATATCTTCGAGATTACCCACCGGAGTAGGTACCACATATAGCATTCCCATATTCTTGTGTAATATTTTAACGTTGTGTTTTCTGTTCAATTTGCTAATATAGTGAGTTTTTAAATATGATGTCTTTATTTTAGCAAATAATATTTTTATTTAAAAAATATATATGGGGCATAAAACGAAGTGATAAAATAGGGTAGTGTGGATATTGCTCCATTATCTTTGTTATTCAACAAGTTACAAGTAGAGTAGAGGATTGAGGAAATAAAACGAAGCGTTTACATTGGCTTACATTTGGTTTACGTCCGAGGGTATATTCGGGCGTTTTCTTTTGTGGTTTTGTTTACATCGGCTTTCAGATGATCCGTAAAACGGGGTGGGGGAGTGCAGTCTTGTCGCTGGGCTATCTGGTCGGCTTGTGTGGGTGCTTTTTTTGTCCTGTTCTCGAATTATTAAACAGCAAATTACTCCATATAATTATTATTTGGTATATTTGCATAGTTTATTTAATGAATTATGGCAGAAACAAAGGTTATTTGGGTGCACTTGATTTGGGAGAAGAAGGACTATTTCTTTGGTAGTATATCGGCGATATATGATGTTTTGACCGAGGAACAGGTTGGTATAACGAAAAGCAGCCTGCTGCACGCCGGAATGCGTAACGGCAGCAGCCATCTGACAAAGCGAGCTCTTATAAAGCAATCGCGCTTAATTCGCTCTAAAAGGGGCGTTTAGGGCGGTTTCGTACTATTGTTGGATAGATGTAAGGCTGATGGCTTTCGGTTGTCTTAGAATGGCTTTTTAGCGGCGTTTTAATGTCGCTGTTGTGTGTGGGTGCTGATTGCACCCTTTTTTTTGTGCGTTTTTGCGCCTATTTTGATTTGGGGTTACCTTTGCGGTTACTGTTTGGGGTTACTTTTTTTGCAAGTTTGGGGTTACTTGTCATTTCCTGATTTAGGTTGACTCCGATTGGAGCCTTTCCCTGATATAAGTTGACTCTGGTTAGACTTATAACTGTTATTTGTTGACTTGTTTTTGTTATTCCTGATAATGGTTGTCTTTCCAGTTCTTATCACGCTC
>JAFSAT010000006.1 GCA_017442185.1 Bacteroidaceae bacterium | reverse complement strand
TTAGTATATTAGCACCCAAAATAGGATAGACATGGAAAAGATATTGGCAGAAAATGTAAAACGCCTTTGCAAGCAACAAGGCAAGCAACTTAAAGACCTTGCAAGCGACATGGATATTGACGCTTCAAGTCTAACGAGAGCGATGTATGGTAACGCAAGGTTAGATACCATTGAGAAAATGGCTGTTGCTCTTGGTGTTAGTGTAAAATCCCTTTTTGAACCTATGGGCGATGAGGCTGTAGAGGGATTTATTAAGATAAGAGGAAAGATATATCAATTCAACTGCAGGAGCGAATTAGATAACTTGCTTAAATAGTTAATAAAATTGATAATTTACTTTATCAAAATTAGCAACCTTACTAATACTAAATATATGGCTAGAAGAAACGACCCTTTTAGTAAAAGAAATACAAAATGGGGAACAAATCTTATTTCCACATTGATTGCGTGGAGTATTGTAGCTCCTTTTGCAGTAGCAGACTCTATACCTAACACATCGTACAACAATGATAGTGAACCAATAAGTAAAACTTTCGCTGTAATACTTATTATTATTGGAATAGCATTAATACCACTTTTTATACCACTGATAAGTCTTGCTTTTGAATGTTTCTTGACACTACCATTATTAATTATCCCAATTATTATTTGGGGTGTGATAATCAGTTTAGTTGTTGAGTCATTTACAAAACATGAAGAAAAAGAAAAAATAGAATTGGTGAATATTGACAACAAAGACAATGAATGGCTAAATAATATCATATCTTGTGTACAAGATAAGGCATATAATAGTATAAGGAGTAATTATTATGAGATAATAGATAACAACAATAAGATTCATCCTGAAATTATTAACTTGCAGAAGAAAATAATACATTATCAAAATGCACTAATCGCAAATACATTAAGTGAACAAAAAGTAAAATATTGCCAAGATATAATAAAATCTTCCTTGGAAGAAATAAATAAAATCAAATTAAAATATCCAGAAAATCAATCATTAAAACCTTACAAGGAACCTGTTGTAGCAATCAGTAATGATTACCAATATACAGAGTATCCCAAGTTCAAAGGTTATGTATATTTTGAAATTAACAAACAATTTGACAACAAGCAAGCTATTAACATTAACGAAGAATGTCTTTTGGTAGATAACGGAATTAACACTCCAAAGGTTAGTAAAAAACCCTTAATACCCCTATTAGGCAGAAATATACAAATTCTATTGTATGATACCTTTTTAATTTTATCCAATAAGAAAGATTTTGTAGTTATTGGTTATGAGGATGTTATACTATCATATAAACAAACTGTTATTGATACTTGCTATAACAAAATGTTTACCTCATTAGAATCTGAAAGAAGAAGTTTGATTCGCCATTGCGATTCTACCCCTGAAATAAGAATAACTGATAACAAGTTTAATGCTATTTTGGAAGTTGGATTGTTGGAACTTGAAATCTTTTCACAAAAAATAAATCTAATATTTACCAAATACGAAGAGGGTAATCGAATCTATAATATAATAAACAAATTAAGAAATTTAGAAGAAACAGCAATAATAACCCAAAATCCAATCACTGCTAAAGACACAAAAGAAATTGAAAGGCGTAGAATTATGGAAGAAAAATGCGCTAAACTACGAGCTAAAATAGAAAAGGACAAAGAAGAAGAACAAAAACGCAAAATAGCAAGTTTTCAATACCAATATAGCGAGGAGCGAGAAGAAATAAGAAAAAGAATTCGTAAAGAATTAAAGAACTAAAATTAGCACAAGCAGTCTTTTTGTGAAATAAACAGTGTTATACTACAATAAAGGAATACAATTTCAAAACATATTATTATAACTTTTTAAATTAGAATAACACAAAAAGAATGTATCAATACGACCATATTTTAGGTTATATTGATACATTTTTAGTTTGATACATTGCTATATATTTCATACATAGGTTTTATATAGATTATCCTCAATAATATCAATAAATTAGAGTAATAATATATGTATTCATAGGGTGGTTTACTAATACCCTACGCAACAATATCAAGAACATCGAGCGACTGTCTGCCTTTTGCTGTTTGGAAGCGTAAGACCCTGCTTGAAAAGGTAAGGAACATAAGCAACAGAAAATCCTCGTTACAGAACAGCAAGGGGTTGTACTCTATACGTTCACGATTAAACCATTCGTTCAACACATCGCCATTGATACGTATTTCAAGGCGAGAAAGGTGCTTGGGGTTGCCATTGGCTTCAGCGATATACTGTTTACCACTGTTGCTTTCGATTTCTCGTTTCTTGTTGTAGGCAGAGAGGCGTAAATCGCCATTCTTCTGCTGGACGATGAGGCTGTACTCCTTAATTCTGCGACAAGAACCAATGCCAATGTATAGAATATCTTCAAGAAGTTTATTCCTATCTGTTATCTTTGTGCCATTGACTATGGGGATAAGTGCCTCTTCACGAATGGCACGAATTAGGCGTTTGGATTGGTTCTTATTATCATCGCAAGCAAGGTCAAGGCGTGTAACGCAAACAACGGTCTCAGTCTCTTCTGAATATATCCCTTGTATACACCTTATCTTGAACGTCGTCGAGCAGAGTGTCGTATCGGTTGGCAATGATAGCCTGCGAACATTTTTTAAATTCCTCAATGTCGTTAACCACTCTGCTGCCAAAGAATGTGCTGTTGTTATCCAATGCCGGTTCGTATATGATTACTTCGGCACCTTTTGCTTTAATACGCTTCATAACCCCCTGTATGGATGATTGGCGGAAGTTGTCGCTGTTGCTCTTCATGGTAAGGCGGAACACCCCTATTGTGCATGGATGTTCGTGCGAAGCATTATAACTGCCGCGATTGCAGTAGTCGTAATACCCTGCCATGTGCAGCACCTGGTCGGCAATAAAATCCTTTCGGGTGCGGTTGCTGTCGACAATAGCACTCATCATATTCTGTGGGACATCCTGATAGTTGGCAAGCAGCTGTTTTGTGTCTTTGGGCAGACAATATCCACCGTAGCCGAACGATGGGTTGTTGTAATGGTCGCCTATGCGTGGGTCGAGCCCCACCCCATTTATTATGGCTGCGGAGTCAAGCCCCTTAAGTTCGGCGTAGGTGTCAAGTTCGTTAAAATAGCTCACACGCAAGGCCAGATAGGTGTTCGCAAACAGTTTCACCGCCTCGGCCTCTTTCAACCCCATGTAGAGCGTGGGAATATCTTTTTTTATGGCTCCTTGTTGCAACAACGCGGCAAATGTGCGTGCATCTTGCTGCAATTTTTCGCGGTTGGCTATGGCTAAGATAGCCTCATCCTCTTCGGGATATTTGTCTATCAGTTTAGGTGTACCCACTATTATACGGCTCGGATAGAGATTGTCGTAAAGCGCCTTGCTCTCGCGCAAAAATTCGGGCGAGAAGAGCAGATTAAAGGTTTTCCCTTTCAGTCGGTGGTCGCATGCGAAGCGTGGCGCATATTTTGCATACAAACTGCGACAATAGCCCACAGGGATGGTACTTTTTATCACCATCACAGCATCGGGGTTCGTGTCGAGCACAAGGTCAATCACCGCCTCTACTGCCGACGTATCGAAAAAGTTTCTTTGAGGGTCGTAGTTAGTGGGGGTTGCTATGATAACAAAGTCGGCGTTGCCGTATGCAGCAGCCGCGTCGAGTGTAGCAGTAAGATTCAAATCCTTTTCGGCAAGATATTTCTCAATATAGTCATCCTGAATGGGTGAGATTCTGCTATTAAGCATTTCAACCTTTTCTGGTACGATGTCCACTGCCGTCACCTCGTTGTGCTGTGCCAACAATGTCGCTATGCTAAGTCCCACATATCCTGTTCCTGCTACTGCAATCCTCATTTTGTTTATTTTATGTTTTATCGATAAAACTTATAAAAAACGCATCGGCACTGTCGTATTTCTGAGAGTGCGTCTTAATGCAAAAGTAATTCTTTTACGTTATATGAACAATGTTTTTACCGAAAATCGTTTTTCTGAGAATATATATTTGAATTTATTCAGTCTCTATTAAGAAAAAATTCATTATATATTTATAATATAGCAAAATAGAGCAAAACAGATTGATTTTTAACAGTTCATTCCATAAAATTATATTTTTTTTGCTTAGCTTTGCACTTTAAGCAAAAAGTATAACATAATATTATAAAGTGTTTAACCCTCAAAATATATTTTTCACGAACCGGACAGTCATATATTTTATTAAAGAGCATACCTCATGAGGCCTGTTCTTTAAGAAGAACGTAAATACACACATATAGACTTATATATATTCGGAGCAGCGAACAATTTTGTTCCTTGAGCATTTGTTCATTATCCGAAATATTAAGACTTTTGCTTCTTGTTCTCACCAACTGAAACCGCCAATTTCATCACCGGGAATAAGCAAGATAAGAGTCTGCGTCCAACGTTGGGCGTAGATTGTCGATGCTTATCGGGTGAAAGGTTACTTGGCGGTACCTGGTTGGTTGATAAGCAAACAGCGGACAATTTACGTCCTTCTTGTTTTTTCACCAACTAAACCGCCATTTTTCATTTCACCCAAAAACAAAAACCATGAGTAAAATCAAATTCAGTCTTGCTATGTTAGTGGCAAGCCTTTTCCTGTTCACAAACGTGTGGGCAGCCGAGCGCACTGCGCCCACATTCCCCAAGGCCTCCTCGGTAGAGAGTGGAAAGACCTATTATCTTTACAACGTAGGTGCCGAGAAGTTTTTAACACGCAGTACTGTAAGCACATCCTATCCCGGAGTGGGAAAATATGCCAAGGTTGTGGCAGTAGACGTAAGTGCCATGAGCGACGGCTCATATACATTGCAGTTCAGCAATAATAAGTATTATATCTATGCTCAATCATCAGCTATGTTCAGCCGATCATCGGTAAACAGAGAATGTTACTTCACTATTGCCGGCACTGCCGATGGTTACACCATACAGCGTGCCCCGGCAAATACAAGCTATTATAAAGAGAATCAATTTGTGGGCTACCCCGGCGATGCTGCAGACGACCGCATTGTGCCCAACCTTACAGAGGGTAACATAACATGGAAATTCATAGAGAAAGAGGCTGCAGAATATTACATTGCAAAGAGACGTCTATATGATGCGCTGCTTACAATAACAGACTCATATTTCTACATTGTTGATAATTTTGAAAAGGTATATAACGACCCTGCAAGCAGCACAGAACTGCTGAACGAAGCTGCCGACAACATTGAGGGCGGATTGCTGCTCTCATCTAAATATGTAGCTCGCAGTTGGAGCGACTACCCGATATTCTTCACAAATGACAGCGAGAAGAATTGGAAATTCAATGATGGCAGCTATTATTATGACGATTATCTATATATTGATGAGCCTACTCCATTAGAAACATACACTCTTAAAGCCATTGTAAAGAACGACGAGAATGCCACACTCTCTTATATGCTGTACGACAGTCGCGGAGCAGAAGCAGAGGTATATATCGACGGCACATTGGTGCATAAGTTATCCAGAAACATGCTTGAATATGAAAGCGGTTATAAATACAGCCGTTTTTTCGACAAACTTGCACCGGGCACACATGTAATAGAGTGGAGATTTTTTAATAATTATGCTGAAAATTCTTCTAGGTTTAGAATCCGCGACATCGGCATTGAAAAGACACCCTATTTTGAAGTGAGCCTTTTAGAGCCGGGCAGCCTTGGCACCGAGGTTCTTTATAATGTAGACCACATAAAAGATGTGCGCCGCATAAAGATTAAGGGTAAGATGAACGCAGATGATTGGGCAAAAATATCCATGATGGTGAATCTCTACTCCATTGACCTTAGCGAAGCCGAGGTAACATCAATCCCTGCCAATCAGTTTGATAACAATAGCGGCGATTGGCGCTATTTACACGAAATAGTTTTACCAAACACATTGGAGAGCATAGGAAACAGTGCTTTTTACCAATCATACATTGATAAAGTAACATTTCCTGCATCGCTCAAGACTATTGGAGAGAAGGCGTTTTACAATTCCATGATAAGCGAAGCCATCCTGCCCGATAATATGACAAGCATAGGAACCTACGCATTTTACGAATGTACTCAGCTAAAAAATGCACACTACCCCAACAATTTAACCTCTGTGCCTCAATATTGTTTCTGTTACTGCTACAATATGACATACATATCATTGCCAGATAAACTTACTAGAATTAATTCGAATGCGTTCCGAAGGTGTTGGGAACTGAATATTCCAATACCAAAGAATTTAGAATACATAGGAGATTTTGCTTTTGGAGGGTTTGATAACAAAAATACACGCTTCCCTAAGACCTTGAAAACAATTTCAGCAGGAGCATTTAATTCTTGCACAATAGACTCACTGATAATTCCTGCCGGGTGCTCTGTTGAAGGTACTAATAGTACTAATAAAAGTGGAGCGTTTAAATATTGCGACAGCCTTGTTTACGCCGAATTCCCAACCGACTTCTATTCTGCAAATTATTATTATAGTCAAATAGAGGATTGCAGCAACCTAAAGACACTTGTGTTCAGGTCGCCCACAGTGGTTGGCGGTAACTATAAATCCCACTTCCTTAGCGGTTGCCCATCCGATGTGGTTATTAAGGTTCCCTCTTTCCTTGTAAACTCATATAAATTGGACGAATATTGGTACAACTATAAGATAGAGGGTTTCAACACAGGCGATATAAAAGATTGGGTACTTAACAGTAACCTTGTGATGAACGCTCGCGAACGCTTCGACGGAAAGCCCAACCTAACCATCAAGAGCGGCGGTTCCATAAAACTTAACGGCGATGCCGCACAGCTGATAGACACACTGCACACTGTGTCGTACAACTACTATAATGGCACAAGCAGCGACGCATACGCCCGCATACTTGTGAACAACGACGCCACCAAAATCCTCGGCAGATATACACATGAGTATTACGTTACAGGCAAGTATTGGTATTTTGTGTCGCTGCCTTTCGACTTCAAGATAAGCGATGTTACTCCAAGTGTCGAGGGAACTAAATTTGTGTTCCGTTATTACGACGGTGCCACACGTGCCGCCAACGGAGCATCGGGCAACTGGAAAAACTATGCCGAGGATGCCATTATAACAGCAGGAACAGGCTTTATAGTGCAAGCAAACGCAAGTTGTTACCTGAAATTCACTGCACTCGAGAATGAGAGCAAACAAAATGTAGTCTCAAACGAAGAATTTGTAAAAGCTCTCGACGAGAACGCAAGTGAAAAAGCATCCAACCGCGGATGGAATCTTGTGGGCAACCCCTGGCAATGCTATTACAATATACACACTCTGAATTTTATCGCACCCATCACCACATACGATGTATACAACAAAAAGTACAATGCCTATTCGATAATCGACGACGACTATGCCATTGCACCCAATGAGGCCTTCTTTGTTCAGTGTCCCGAGAATATAAATTCCATTTCGTTCCCCGAAACGGGTCGCCAAACAACAAGTGTCATAGAGAATCAGCAGAGCATACGCCCACACAATGTGGCAAGCGCAGCAAGCAACCGTCAGCTTGTGGATATCTTATTGAGTAACGGCAAGAGCGACGACCGTACACGTGTGGTATTCAACGAATCGGCATCTGAAGAGTACGAGACAACATGCGACGCAAGCAAATTCTTTGCCACCGAGGGCGATTGCCCGCAGCTTTACACGATTGGCGGCGACGGCACCGAATATGCTATAAACGAGCGCCCCTACAACGGTGGCAATGTGTTGCTTGGTATAATCGTAGCGCAAGATGGCACATACACATTCAAGCAGCAACGTAGCAATGCACGCGAGGTTGTGCTCTTTGACAAAGAGACCGGCGTAACACACAATTTTGCAGACGGAGACTACACCTTCACTGCCGATGCCGGAACATACACAAACCGCTTTGTGCTTGGTATTACCAAAGCCCCCGAGACAACATCCGTTGCCGAACTTGAGAGCATGGGCATCACCGTCGACACCGAGGGCGGACGCATACAGGTGAGCGGTGCCAAGGGTACAATAAGCATTATAGCCACCGATGGACGCACCGTAGCCACATTTAACGGAGAAGGAGCTGTCAATTTGTCTGCCGGCACATACATTGTACGCACAACAGCCGGAGCAACAAAGGTTGTTGTAAAATAAAAACCGCCGTATCATGAAAAGAATAAGATATTTGACCCTGCTTGCAATGCTGCTGTGCGGCATTGCAGCGTGGGGACAGGATTTTAACCCCACAAATCCGGCAGAGCCGGGTGTCGCGCCGCGCAAGCTGACACTTAAGGCCATGCCTGCCGAGGGTGGAACTGTGTATGGCAGCGGACGCTATGCACCCGAAACAAGCGTAGGAGTGCGTGTGTCGCCTGCCGCGGGCTATGTGTTTGAAAAATGGACCGACGAGGAGGGCAACACCGTATCGTCGGCCGGGTCGTTCAATTTCAAAAAGGGCGAAGGCGACGAAACGTTGACAGCGCATTTTAAGATTTTCTTCAATCCAAGCAGTCCCTCTGAGCCGCAAGAGCCATCTTCAATACAATATTTTCGTCTTACGCTTGCCGCCGGAAAAGGCGGCAGCGTGAGCGGTGGCGGAAAATATCAAGCCGGACAAAAAGTGAACATCAGCGCGTCGTGCGAAACAGATTATGTCATCGACTGCTGGACAAATTCGGCAGGCGACACTGTGTCAACGAGCCGTTCGTTCAGCTACACCACCACTGCAGCCAACGAAACGCTGACGGCACATTTCAAAATTGTATTTAACCCGTCGAACCCCTCGGAACCCACCGACCCCATTCTGCGACACAATGTAAAGGTTAGCGTAGCCGAGGATGGGGGCAGCGTCTCGTCCACAGCCACACGTCTTTTGGAGGGAACAAGTTGCACAATAAAGGCCACTGCCAACGAGGGCTACCGATTCCTTGGTTGGTATGTAGCCGATACACTCTACACCTCGCTGTCACAATTCTCCTATACAATGCAGAAGAGTAACATTCACTTTGTGGCTCACTTTAAATTTGACCCCTATAATCCGAGCGAACCGCAAATGCCCGAGAATAACAAATATGCCTTTTATATGATGACTGTAATCGGCAAACCCGGCGACACGCTTGAGGTACCCTTCTATCTGACCAGCCTCGACACGCTGTGTGACATGAGTTTCCAACTGACATTCCCACCCGACCTTGTGCCCGACCTTGACGAGGTTTACATAAACGACCGAGCCAAGGGCTACACTGTATCTTGCACAGCGGAGGACGACACTTGCTACCAATTCTCACTCATTGGCGGCAAAATGCCGGCCGGAAACACCGAACTTCTGCGCTTCAAGGTATCTGTCCCCGAGGACTATGAAACAGGACTCTCGGAACGCACTAAAATAAATCAAGTGTCGGTTGTGGAGAACGATGGTAACACACTCGCTGTCTCCACACGCAACGGTCGCATCGCAATATACAAACGTGGAGACACAAACGGCGACAATGTGGTAAATGTGACCGATGTGATGAACCTTGTCACTCATGTGCTCAAGGATAAGACCGAAGTGTTCATCGAGGAGGTGTCGGACATGAACGATGATGATATTTTCAACGTCACCGATGCAATGGGTATTGTGGAAATTGTTCTTGATGAGTAAGAAGCTGTTCAAATTTCCAAAAAATATTTTCTTAAGAGAAACTGTATTGTTTGTTTCGCCATTTTTTATATTCAAAAATTTAGCGATATAAATTTAAACAGCTTCTAAATTAAAAACTGTTTAATATTATGAATAAAAAGATAATTCTTATATTCCTTGCACAATTCGCATTGCTTACCATGCACGCCGAAGATGTGTTGCAGGTGGTGCCTTTCGAGGCTCAACGGGGTGCAACATCTGCCGACGGATGCTCGTTCAGCATCAACATGAACAATGCTTCGGCCGATATCTGGGCCTTCCAGTTTGAGATACTTCTGCCCGAGGGAATGACACTCGACGATACAGGCGGACTAAACCCCTTTGAATTTGGCGACCGCTGTCCGCATACGATTGGTCGTGGAGGAGTCAAAAACTTCAAGCATATTGTAAATTATCGCTTGCAGGACGACGGCTGGTGGCGTGTAGTTGTAATCACCACCGAAGCCGACCGCATCGAGGGTTACAGTGGCGAGGTGCTGCGTGCCTATTATCTGACGGATGAAAATATGTCCGAGGGTATTCACCCCATATATGTACGTGGGACGGTGCTGACAATTGATGGAAACAGCGACATAAAGCCGGCCGACGCCTCGTCCTATTGTGTGGTTGGAGCATCGCCGTTTGCCACCGAAAAATCGCTGGCACCGGATATGCTGACGGGGTACATTCCCTCGTGGGTGGTCGACAACATTGCCGATGAGCTTTCAGCAAACGATGTATTTGCCGAATTAAGCCTTTGCGGTGCAGATGAGCTTGGTTGCGAATTGGTACTACCCAACAAAAATGCTCTTTGCTATGTTAAAAGCGGCACATCGGCATCTATGCAGATTTCAGGCGGAAATGTAGTTGAGTGCGACGGGGAATATACATGTGACGCTCTTTCGCTCTACGATGACCAAGGAGACTTTTACGCAAGCAAAAGTGTGAATTGCGCTTCGGCCTCATTCGACCGCATGTTCAAGGGCGGTTTATTCTCAACCGTGTGCCTGCCTTTTGCAGTGTCGCCCGAGAAAGTAGCCGAACTTGAGAGTGCAGGAGTGATAATAGAGGAACTCAGCTCGTTTGACGAAGCAAATGCCACAATCTGCTTCAGCAAAGCAAACAGCATGCAACCCAATCGCCCCTATCTTATTAAGTGTCCGACCGATATGCGCCCATTTGAGAGTGTGTCGGTTGCAAAAATAGAGTCTTCGGCGACAATGAATGATGTATCGGCCGGTGCAGTCACTATGCGCGGAACATTTTCCAAGATGAATTTAAATTCAACCGCAGCCCGGAATTACTATGTTTACGACGCTGCCGACGGCAGTTTTGTTCTTGTCGGCAACAACGGCACTGTACCTCCTATGCGTGCATACATCGAGATTCCCGCCTCAGCCCGGAATGAGGTATCGTTCAGAGTGCAACATGGCAATGGCACCACCTCTATCGCCGATATTGCAGCCGATTCGCCCACCAATGTTTCGGGCATATATTTGCTCGATGGCAGGCGCAGCGATGTTACACCTACAAAGGGGATTTATATTATTAACGGAAAAAAAGTATTAATCAGATGATTTTAAATAGGATGAAGAAGTATATAAAACCTTCGCTGATGATAATAAATTTAGAGTGTCGCAATATTGTGGCAACCTCTCAAAGCCTGCCCGAAACAGGGAAGGATGATGTTGTAGCAGGCGCACCGCCCAAGCGACATTGGGGTAATTTATGGGAGTAAAAAATAAACAAACATCCTATTTTTGCTCTATAAAAAAATTGACGATATAAATTCAAACAGCTTCTAAATCCGGCTTAACAAAATTGTTATGCCGGATTTATTATTTTTCGACCGCTAATTGCTATCTTCGCAGAGACAAATATTTTAATTATAATGGGCAGAAAAAAATTCTCACAACGCGAAATTGAGATAATAGGCAAGTTGTTGCGTCGCAAAGCCTCCGGCACACGACACCAACAAAAGATGGTACGCCACACTTTGCGCACTGTATTTGACTTCAACATCTCCGACTTTAACATACAGGGGAAAGCCTTTGAATATGACGACCTTCAGGAGTGTATACGTCGCGGACGCATACATATTCTGGACGAAGCCACCATAGAAGCCATGAAACAACGACACGCCGAGAAACGTCTGCACGATGAGACACTCAAGCAGGCCGAAGCTGTTGCAAACGGCGAAGTCACAGATTGGCAGGAGGTGCTCCGCCAATGGAACGAATATTATGCACAGAATCCTCACGAAGAGAAAGAATAGGCTGCCTCTCACACTAATATAACAAGCTGTTTAGGTTTTTTACCTTGAAATTTTACAGCTCTTTTTTGCCTGTTTTTTTCATTTTTTGAGGTTACACAGCTCGCTATACGCTATTTAAAAATAAAAAAACAGGCAAGTAAAATCAGTTCATGATACTGAGATAATATTTGAAAGAAATTTAAACACTCCTTTCAACACATTCTGAAAAACAGTCATATTTCTGCACATTATTTTTGACTTTTTTACTTCTCCGTCGTATACATCACAGAGAACTAAAGAACTAAAGAAAAATGACACCCATCGACCCACAGATAATACAACGAAGCAAAAGGGGAGACAAAGAGGCTTTCAGCGTCATAGTCCGACACTACGGACGCATGATTTTCTCATTGGCACTTAAGATGATGCACGACGAGGACGAAGCTAAAGACATTGTTCAGGAGACACTCATAAAATTGTGGCTCAACATCGAACACTACGACATGCAGCAGAGCCTTACCACGTGGATATATACCATCGCCGCACGCCTGTGTTTAGACAAATTGAAAAGCACCCATCCCCACAGCCCGCTGCCCGATGACGAAAAAATATTCCACGACTATGCCCGAGAAGCCGACCCTCATGAACGTCTCGAAAACAGAGAGTGGGTGGCAATAACAAAAACCCTCGCATACGGACTAAGCCCCAAACAAAAAATTGTATTCACACTATGCCTGTTGGAGGGACTGTCATCGCACGAAGTAGAAAAAATAACAGGACTAAGTGCCACACAGGTGAAAAGCAACCTCTATGCGGCGCGTCAGAATATAAAAGAGATATTAAAACAATCAGGCTATGAATAATATGGATAGAATACTTGAAAGTATCAAAGGGAAACAGCCCTTGATTGAGAACGAGGAGCAGTTCTTCGATAAAATAATCGACGAACTACCCGAAAGAGAGAAGAGAGAGAAAAGACCACTACAATGGGAGCATGTGGCAACAAGAGCATTGCAAACACTCCTTTCGACTGCAGCCGTCTTAATTATAAGTCTGTTTATCGTGACGCACCGCAACACAAAATCTGTGTACAACGGCAGTCAACAACCCAAACGCAGCATTTACAGCAATATTCCGCAATGCTGCACACTGAGAAACATTTACAACAACCACAAAACCGAATATGGAATAAGTTATTCACAACTAAAAAAAATGATTTATGAAAAGAATTAGCATATTGACAACAGCCTTAACAGTGATGCTTCTTATTGTTTCGTGTAAAGAATACGATGTTAAAATGCTCACGATAGTAAACAGCGACGGCACCTGCCGACGCGAGGTCAGTTACAGCAACCAAATGACAAAGGAGACACGCGAGAAACTCTGGAACAACAATGTAAAATGGTCGCTTCCATTGCCCGAATGTCTGTCGGCAGACTCTATGCACACTTCGCACACCGAGATTAACGCTGATACTGTAACAACAACCTTTATACAGATATTTGATTCGGCAGAAGAGATGAGCAGCCACACTCCGCTGCTGATGAACGGCGTTCCTTTGAAATCCGAGGCACATTTAAAAAAACAATTCAGATGGTTTTACACTGATTTTACATTCAGTGAAACATTCTTCAGTTTGAAAGACTCGTTCATGCTGCCCACAACCCCCTATGCCGACGAAGCTGCCATAAAATATTGGTTCACCGGAGAGCCTGATCTTGCAGCAGGACTAAGCGGAGCAGAAGCGGCACAAATGATAGAAGATATTGAGCCTAAAATAACACGCTGGCTGAACGACAATATATACAAACATCTGTTCAACTACATTATAAGCAACTATGATGCCATAGAGAACCCTCCTGTGACAAAAGATGAATTTATCAACATGTACGACTCCTTTGCAGCCCACATGTCTAAACAGAATTACAATGCACCTGAGACAATCTACAATTATAATAATCTTATACGAGACTTTTTCAACAGCACTGCATACGATATTTTCTTCGACGACAAGACACAATATGGCAAAGAACTTGAAAAACAGCTGACAGAGCGCATGAATATCTTTCTGCTGAAAGTGGAATACGGCCTCCAAATGCCGGGAGAGATAATTTCCGCAGGAGAGGGCGCACTCGACAACAACGGAACGGTCATATATGCACTCACAGGAGAGCGCCTTATCCCGGACGACTACACAATAAGCGCTGTCTCGCGCGAAAGACACGCCTGGGCCTACGTTATAAGCATAATAATCCTGCTGACAGCCGCTGCAAGCCTCATCAAAATGCGTAAGCAGCGAAAATAAGAGAATTTCACCCCTTTTGTTGCTTTATTTATCGGTAAAAAGTGTATTTTTGACAAAATTTCACAAACACACAAAAACTACACAAATGATAAAGAAACTGATACTTTGCACATTGGCCTGCTTCACACTCTGTAACACCATGCACGCCGACGAGGGTATGTGGCTCCCGAACCTCATCAAAGAGCGCATAAAAGATATGCGCAGCAAAGGCTTCCGCTTGAAAGCCGACGACGTATATTCGACAGAGAAAGCCTCGCTCAAGGATGCTGTGGTGCAGTTTGGAGGAGGATGCACAGGCGAATTTATCTCGTCACAAGGGTTGCTTCTTACCAACCACCATTGCGGATACAGTTCCATACAAAAGCTATCATCTGTGGAGCACGACTATCTGACCTACGGCTATTGGGCAAAATCACAATCGGAAGAGCTGCCTGTGCCCGGCCTCACAGTGAGCCTGCTTGTGAGCATGGAGGATATTACCGAACGCATGGCAGCAGGCGAAAATCCCGAAGCAATAAAAGCCGATGCCACAGCCAAAGGAGAGGGCATGCGTGCCACAATAGAAAGCATGTACTATGGCAACCGCCAATATCTGTTTGTTTATCAAACATTCCGCGATGTGCGCTTGGTGGGTGCTCCACCATCGTCGATAGGCAAATTTGGCGGAGACACCGACAATTGGATGTGGCCGCGCCACACAGGTGACTTCTCGATATTCAGAGTATATGCCGATGCCGACAATCAACCCGCCGACTACTCGGCACAGAACCGTCCCTATCGTCCCAAACGTCACTTTAAAATCTCCACAAATGGAATAAAAGAGGGAGATTTTACAATGATATACGGTTTCCCGGGAAACACACAGGAATATGTAACATCAGACGCTGTAAGATATGTTGCCGAAACGTCCAACCCCATGAAGATAGCTCTGCGCACACAACGGCTCGAAATAATATCGGCAGCACAAGCAAAAGACGCAGCAGTGCGCATAGCATACGCGGCCAAACACGCCTCAATAGCCAATGCTTGGAAAAAATGGCAAGGAGAGTCTTTGGGTCTGCAACGCTTGGGCACTGTGGCAAAGAAGCAACAGTATGAGAGAGATTTTGCAGCATGGGCCGCAAACAACCCTAAATACAGCACTCTGCTCGACAGCATGCACGCTGCATACGAGAAGATTATCCCCCACTACTTTGCGCGTGAACTTTTCAACGAGTCGGTGGGCAGCATCGAGGCCTACCGAATGGCGGCCCTACTCGCACGCTCAGACGATGAGCAGCAAATGACAAACATACAAAACATCTATCTGAAAGGCTACAACAAAGAGATTGACCAAGCCATCGCCCGCTGCATGCTGCAAGAATTTATGCAACGCATGCCACAGGAACGTATTCCCGATACACTCAAACAAGCAATAGCGGCACACGGCAGCGCAGGGGCTTACATCGACCACATATACACAAATACAAAGCTCCTTGGCGACACTCTCCCCTGCAAAGCCGATATTCTAACCGATGAGCTTGCTGCCTTTGCAAAAATGTTCGAGAATATAGCACAAGAGAGTCGCAACTACGCTTTCCGCAATCTGAGCAATGTGCCGGAGATAGAGAAATGGTACCGCAGCTACATGCAGGCACTGCGCGAATGGGACAAAGAGCGTGCCTTTTATCCCGACGCCAACTTCACCCTGCGAGTGGCATACGGAGAGGTAACAGGCTACGAAAATGTCGATGGCGAGTATCACACACACCTCACCACGCTCGACGGCATAATTGCAAAAGACAACCCCGAGATTTACGACTATAATATTCCGCAGGAGCTGCGCGACATACACGCAAAGAAAGACTATGGACGTTGGGGCATCGAAATAAACGGACGCCGCAGCGTACCTGTGTGCTTTCAAGCCGACAACCACACCTCGGGAGGAAATTCCGGTTCACCGGTGCTCAACAGCCGTGGCGAACTGATAGGAATAAACTTCGACCGCACCTGGCGCTCCACAATGAGCGACATTGAGTTTGACCCATCTGTTTGCCGCAACATCTCGGTAGACATAAGATATGTGCTCTTTGTGGTAGACCGCATAGGGGGAGCATCACACCTTCTCGAAGAGATGGAACTGAAATAAGAGTTGATTTCATCAACAGGCATAGTGAGTATAATAAAATATACCTGCTTCTGATGGTAATAAAACATTTTTATCCGTCGCGGTGGCAGTTGGTGGCATAAAGCAAAAAACTGCCGAGTGGCAAGGCGGTACCCCTCAAAGTATAGTAAAAAAACCAGCGGACTAGGACTAAGAGTAGTTATAAGAGAGAATATCGAGTAATTTTGATTAAAGATACTGCAATATGAGAAAATATAAATATGATATCTTTATAAGTTATCGACGCTCCGATAGCACGGACCGTGCTCATCTTGTAAGAGAAATCTTGAAATTAAAAGGATATGATGAAAATAGAATATTTCTTGACACACATAGTATACACGAGGGCGATTTTTCTGAGAAAATTAGCACAGCTTTAATGAGTTCCAAAGCATTTATACTTTTATTATCTAAAAACAGTATTGCAGAAAATAATAAAGTAGAAAAAAATAACCAAGCTAATATAGATTATTACTATGAAGAGATAAAACAGGCATTGGCTTTGAAATTGAAATTTATTCCTGTTTTATTCGATAACATCAAAATAGAAGAACTTGATTTCCCGGAAGAAATAAAAAATCAAAAAATATTTCTTAAGAACTCTATAGAATATCATCCTGAAACATTTGATGACAAACTAACCATTTTTCTTCAAGAAGAAAAAACTTGGCGTGACTTTTTTGCGGTGCCAACAATTATATTGACAATTTATGCAATTATAACACTCGCTAGTGGGATTGGAATGTATATTTATGATAATTTCTTCTTAAGTCATGATACACAAATAGAAACAGTTGCTAACAATATAATTGTAGAAGATGGCATTTGTTATTACCTACTGCCAAATGAGATTATAACTTATAATATTAAAAATGATTCCATCAGTCACTTGAATATTGGCAGCGTTCCCACAGTAATAAACGCCCAATTAAACACAGAGCAATTATATGGTATCGGTTTTTGGAGTGTTGCTGTCGGATTAGCCTATGAAATAACAAAATCAAAAGTTAAGCCACATGGAGGGAAAGCCTATATAACATATATTGCCACAGGAATTGCAGTAGTTGCAGGTATTGGACTTGGATGCACAATAGAACGTGTACTATACCCTATTCAACACTCTAGGCTCATATCTGAAAATCTGAATGATAAGACATTTTGGAAAGATGTAATTCGAAATAAATATAGCAGTAAAACAATTAGGTTTAACAGATAACATGAAAAATCCAGACAAAAAGCATAATTATGGTTGCCTTTTTCTTATCATCATATTTGCTGTTATTGTTATTTTAATCAGGTATTCAGACAGTATAGAAAATGCTAAATCACAACGGTACCATGAATTAATGATTCAAGTATCACAGGAGCCAAATTCAGAAAAAGCTCTTGAGATATTCAAAGAAGCCTACAAGAACGCAACTTCAAAAAACGAAAGACGAAGAGCAAGAAGCGGAATTATTGCACTATATGAACAGATGGGCAACTATTCTAAAGCACACAGCCATTTAGATGAATTTATAGATGAATTTGAAAGTTCTAAGTATACAGATATTCATCGAGCTATATTATACGGAAAAGAAGGAAAAACTGATAAAGCTATTGAAAAATTTGAATTAGTTTTAAAAGAGAATAAAGTATTCGAGGAACCCGGCATAATTAAAAGTTTATGGAATTATTTTTTAGATTCAGGCTCAGGAGAAGAACAATTGAAAATCTATTATGACTATTTTTTAGATTATGTATGTAATATGGTTGCATTGGGATATGAATCTTATATGATTAGTGACTCCATAGAACGATTGAAAAATAAAGAAAGATTTTTCTTGTTAAACCCTCAAATAGACGATGTAGCCCAATCATATATAAACTATAAGATAGAACATCCTAAAAGTTATGGGATGTTCGAGGCTGAAAAAACAGACATTATGCAAAGAATGCATTTGGGATTGTGGACAACTGCCATAAATACAAATACTCTGATAGAGGATATTTATCGTATGAAATGGAATTTCACTACATTTTTTCTTATAGAATATGACCATGTATTTGGTTATCAGGAAACAAAACAAATAATGAAAAATATCTTAAAAAATAATCATACAACAAGTGAGAAATTCCCCAAATTCCTTATTGACGCATATATGTCAATAGATGAGCCTGACGCAAAAAGCAGTATAACATATGATGATTTTAAATCTTTTCAAAAAGAGGGATTAACATTTCTTGTAAAACTTACACCTACAACAGCCTTATCCACGGAATCTTCTTTTATTAAAGAGGGTATTACAGACTCACGTATATTACTTCGCTGTAATGATTGGGAATTCTCACAAAGAACACCATTCTTGTCGGACAGTATATACAAATATAAAGGAAAAACAAAACGTATAATACTGTTATCTGATGATTATAAAACAGACACACTAAATATTACGACAGACAAGTTGGGAGTAATGATTGAACATGTAGTAGTACCTACTGCTTTGTACGAATTGCTATTACATGATTTTACCGATTATCAAGTCGCTAACTGATTGCATATATAAACATCAAACACAAGAATAAAGTCACAAGAGAATAATACAGAGTGTTTGGTGATGCAACAGGCAGAATTTAAGTCAAAGACAATATTAAAAAACATTATTTATTAGAATCGTTGCCGTAATTTTGTTATTTTTGCAGAATATGAGTAAATGTGCACACACGCATGTCTCATACCAAACAATAACAACAAGATATAAAAGATGGCGGTTATATTAAATATAGAAGCCTCGTCGGGTGCCTGTTCGGTGGCACTGAGCGAGGACGGCGAGATTTTCTTTGAGAGAAACAACAGCGAAGAGCGTTCCCATGCAACAGTGCTTGCCCCATTTGTGGAAGAGGCCATAGCATACGCCGACGACCGCGGACGCACGATAGAGGCAGTAGCACTAAGTTGCGGCCCCGGCTCCTACACAAGCCTGCGCATTGCATCGTCCACGGCAAAAGGAGTATGCTACGGACGCAATCTGCCACTCATAGCCTTGCCAACCACAGCCATAATGAGCGTTCCCGTCCTTTTCCGCGACGACATCCCCGACGAAGCATTGCTGTGCCCTATGATAGACGCACGTCGCAGCGAGGTATACGCCACAGTGTACGACCGCGCTCTCAACGCCGTGCGACCCACAAGCGCAGTAATAGTAGATGCAGACAGTTTTGCCGAGATATTGGACAAACACCCTGTATATTTCTTCGGAAACGGCGCCCCAAAATGCAAAACACTCATACAGCATCCCGGCGCACACTTTCTTGATGAATACCACTCACCAAAAGCCCGTTGGATGATGCCTCTTGCAGAACGCGCATGGCTCGATGAACGCTTCGAAGATATTGCCTATTTCGAACCATTCTATCTGAAAGACTTTGTGGCCACCAAGCCCAAGAAACTGCTTTAAGAAAAGAAAAATCAAAGAAACACCATAGTATCATGATGGAATACAATACCAAACAAAAGAGGCTCCCCCTGCCCGAATACGGCCGCTCGGTTCAGAAAATGGTAGACCACGCACTCACCATTGAGAATCGCGAAGAGCGTCAACGCTGCGCCGAGACAATAGTGAACATCATGGGAAGCATGTTCCCCAACATGCGGAACGAACTTCCCGACTACAAACGCAAACTATGGGATCATATAGCCATAATGTCCGATTTTATGCTCGACATAGACTACCCTGTCGAAGTTATAAAGAAAGAGACCTTCACCGAGCCGCCGCAGAGAATCCCCTACCAATCAGGGGAGATAAAGAACCGCCACTACGGACGCATTGTAGAGAAGATGATAGCCCATGCCTGCACAATGGAGGAGGGCGAAGAGCGCGACGCCTTTGTCGAGCTGCTTCTTATACAAATGAAAAAAAACTATATAGCATGGAACAAAGACGGAGTGGAAGATAAACGAATATTCGAAGACCTGCGCTACTTCTCGGAAGGAAAGATAAACATCTCCGAAGGAGATATACATCTGACCACCCATCAAAACAAAAACGAAGCATCCAAAAATCACCAAAAGCGCAAGAAAGTTTTTAAAAAGAAGTTCTAACAGCAGAAACACAACACTTTAAGACGTAAAAAATGGCATCATTCATAATAGAGGGAGGACGCAGACTTAACGGGCAAATAACACCGCAAGGTGCCAAGAACGAGGTACTTCAGATAGTTTGTGCAACCCTGCTGACAGAGGAAGAAGTCACCATAGAGAATATACCCGACATTGCCGACGTTAACAATCTGATACAACAGTTGATAAACATGGGAGTAACAGTGTCGAGAAACGGAGTGGGCAACTACACATTCCAGGCAAAAAACATAAACCTCGACTATCTCGAAAGTAACGAATACATAGACGGATGCGCAAAATTGCGCGGTTCGGTAATGTTCACAGGCCCATTGTTGGCACGCTTCGGAAAGGCCGCGATGTCGCGTCCGGGAGGCGACAAGATAGGACGCCGCCGAATAGACACCCACCTTATAGGCCTTAAGAAGTTGGGCGCCGACTTCAGCTTCGACGAGGAGATGGGGACATACATCGTAAAAGCCAAGAAGCTGAAAGGCTGCCACATGCTGCTCGACGAAGCCTCAGTTACAGGTACCGCAAACATAATAATGGCAGCAGTGCTCGCCGAAGGAACTACGGTGATATACAATGCCGCATGTGAGCCATACATTCAACAACTGTGCAAAATGCTGAACAGAATGGGTGCCAGAATATCAGGCATAGCAAGCAATCTGCTCACAATAGAGGGCGTAAAAACATTGGGCGGATGCACTCATCGCGCCCTTCCCGACATGATAGAGGTTGGCAGTTTCATTGGAATGGCAGCAATGACAAGCAGCGAAATAACGATAAAAGATGTCTCATTTGAAAATTTAGGTGTAATACCCGACAGTTTCCGACGTTTGGGCATATACCTTGAACAGAGAGGCGACGATATCTATATACCCTCACAGGAACACTACGAAATAGAGTCGTTCCTCGACGGCTCAATAATGACACTGAGCGATGCACCATGGCCGGGGCTGACCCCCGACCTTTTGAGCGTGCTGCTCGTAACAGCCATACAGGCAAAAGGCAGCGTATTGATACATCAAAAGATGTTTGAAAGCCGCCTGTTCTTTGTAGACAAACTGATAGACATGGGAGCGCAGATACTTCTGTGCGACCCACATCGTGCAGTGGTCATAGGGCACGATCACCGATTCACCCTCAAACCACGCTCGATGAGCTCACCCGATATTCGTGCAGGAATAGCAATGCTCATTGCAGCAATGAGCGCCGACGGAAAAAGCCGTATCGACAACATCGAACAAATCGACCGAGGCTACCAAAATCTTGAGCAGCGCCTTAATAATCTGGGAGCCGGAATCACACGTTCATAAAAACAGAATACAAGATGCTCAAAAAAGAAGATTTTATATATTTCGGAAAATTCCTGAAGCCCCACGGCACACGTGGCGAGATAGGCCTTCAGAGTGACAGCATGACACTTGGCGAAGAGTGCGATTTTGTGGCAGCCGATATTGACGGAATATTAGTCCCATTCTTTTTCGAATACACAAAACAGAAAAACAATGACACACTCATTGTAAAGATAGAGCGCATGGAGAGCGCCGAACAGGTGCGCATACTCACCAACCACGAGGCATACATACCGCGCGAATGGGTCGAAAGGAGCGAAAACTACTCATGGAACTACTTTCGAGGATTCACAGCCATAGATACGACAATGGGCAATCTTGGCAAAATCACAGATATTGATGATACTACGCTGAACACCCTGTTCGTGATAGAGAAAGATGGGAAAGAGCTGCTCGTCCCGGCCATAGAAGATTTCATATTGAATATAGACACCAAGAAACGCTCTATCACATTTGAGCTGCCACAAGGACTTGTTTCACTATAAAAGAAACATAATGCAATTATGGAGAATAAGAGAGAGAGAAAAGAGAACAAAGGCCTGAAACAACGAATGATGCGAAAATATCGCCTCACCATACACAACGAGAATAAGTTAGACAATGTATTGGGCTTCTACGTCTCACCCTTTTGGGTAATAATATCACTGTTTTTTTCGCTGCTACTGGTGGCAAGCACTGTATATCTGATATTTGCTTTCACACCCGTGGCCGAATACCTTCCGGGATATGTGAGTGAGCGCACACGTGAGCGCCTTGTGAATTATGCACTCACGATAGACTCCCTCAAAGAGGAGGTAGGCAAGCAAGAACGCTACCTTGGCAATATAAAAGCCATAATGGAGGGAAAGATAGAGGTTGCAGATACAACAATAGTTGCCGACACATTGCCACAAATGGGAAAATACCCGATAGACATAACCCCTCTGGAGCAAGAATTTGCCGAGGAATTTGAACAGACCGAGAAATACAGTCTCACATCACAAGCCACAAGCGTAGGCTCGCTTCAAGGCATCAATTTCTACCGCCCAACGCGAGGTTTGCTCATAAAAGGCTTCGACCCCAAAAACGGACACTACGGCGTGGATATAGCCGAGAACCCCAATGAAAGTGTACTTGCAATTTGGGATGGCACCGTGATTATGAGCGACTACACAGCCAACGACGGATATATGCTTGTGCTGCAACACAACGAGGATTTAATATCCGTATACCGAAACTGCTACAATCTGCTAAAAAAAGTTGGAGACAAAGTTGTTGCCGGAGAGGTGATTGCCACCCTTGGCTATGGCAGCGAAGAGAATATAGAGAACCCATTAAAGCCCTACCTCCATCTTGAGCTGTGGCACAGAGGTTCGCCACTCGACCCAAACAAATACATCGCATTCTAATGTAACACATATATAACAATAATGAAGACAGACAAAAAAAGACAAATAGCAATATTAGGCTCGACAGGCTCCATTGGAACACAAACACTTCAGGTTGTCGAAGAGCACCCCGAGTGCTTTGAAGTATACGCAATCACAGCAAACACACGTGTCGAAGAGCTGATAGCACAAGCACGCAAATTCAAACCCGAAGCAGTTGTCATAGCCGACGAAACAAAATACGAGACACTGAAAGAAGCACTCGCCAACCTGCCGGTAAAAGTGTATGCAGGCTACGAGTCAATCTGCCAGATTGTGCAGGCAGAGCCTATCGACATTGTAGTGACAGCAATGGTAGGATTCTCGGGACTGCGCCCTACGATAGAGGCAATAAAGGCAGGCAAAGCCATTGCTCTTGCAAACAAAGAGACCATGGTTGTGGCAGGAGAACTTATTACACATCTGGCCATAGAGAATAAAGTGCCGATATTACCCGTCGACTCTGAACATTCTGCCATATTTCAGTGTTTGGCAGGCGAGAGTGGCAACAAAATAGAAAAACTTATCCTGACAGCCTCGGGTGGCCCTTTCCGCACATTTACGGCAAAAGAGCTGGAAGCTGTTACAAAAGAACAGGCACTGCGCCACCCCAATTGGAGCATGGGAGCAAAAATCACCATAGACTCTGCAACCATGATGAACAAAGGATTCGAGGTAATGGAAGCAAAATGGCTGTTTGGCGTCGAGGCCAAAGATATTGAGGTAGTGGTACATCCGCAATCGGTAATACACTCCATGATACAGTTTGCCGACGGCGCTGTCAAAGCACAGTTGGGCACTCCCGACATGCGCCTGCCCATAATGTATGCACTATCCTACCCCACACGCCTTTCATCATCGTTTCCCCGCCTCGACTTTAACACACTTGGAGAACTGACATTTGAGAAGCCCAATCTTGACATATTCCCCAATCTGCGTTTCGCATACGATGCGCTTGCAATGGGTGGCAATATGCCGTGTGTGGTGAATGCCGCCAACGAAGTGGGTGTTGCAGCGTTCCTTGCCGACCGAATAAAATTCACCGACATGAGCCGCCTGATAGAGCGAGCAATGCAGAGTGCAAACTTCTGCCAAAAGCCCCGTCTCGACGACTATCTGGCAACCGACGCCGAGGTGCGCAAGATGGCACAAAGTTGGATTTAACGTTGAAAGCAAAAATTTCATAAAAAACAGATAAAAAAAGATATGGAAGTATTTCTTATACGAGCACTGCAGCTGATAATGGCATTGAGCCTCTTGATTTTGATACACGAATTCGGACATTTTCTTTTTGCAAGAATATTCAAAGTAAGAGTTGAGAAATTCTATCTATTTTTCGATTGGGGGCTGTCGCTCTTCATGATACCCTCCAAGAACAGCAATCCGGCCGACAAAGCACTTATTAAGACACGCCCCACCAAAAGCGAAACAGAATATGGATTAGGATGGATTCCTTTGGGCGGTTATTGTAAAATTTCGGGTATGATAGACGAGTCTATGGATACAGCACAGATGCAACAACCTATGCAACCTTGGGAATTTCGTGCAAAGCCGGCATGGCAGCGTCTGCTCATCATGGTTGGAGGAGTGATGTTTAACTTTTTGTTGGCACTGTTCATATACTCTATGGTGTTGTTCACATGGGGTGAGAGCTACTACGACATACAAAAAGCCGAATATGGAATGGAATTTAACGACAACGCCGAGCGCCTGGGCTTTGTGGACGGCGATATAATATTGCGCGTTGATGGTGTCGACATGCACCGTTTAAATGCCGACCTTTTGCGTGCCATCGCCGATGGCAGCGAGGTTACAGTATTACGTAACGGCAAAGAAGCAACTGTTGCAATACCCGACACTTTCGGACTTTTGCACATGGGCAACGACGAACCTTTTATCGACTTTCGTGTTCCCGCAGTGCTCGACAGTGTATCTCCGGGCAGTACAGCAGCCTTGGCAGGAATAGTCAAGGGCGACAGAGTGGTTGACATTGGCGGTTACAGCGTATCATCGTGGCAAGGACTTACCACCGCCCTTAACAAAATGAAAGAGAACAACCAAAGAGATTTTACAGTGACAGTGTGCCGCGACACCCTTGTAACACTCAACGCCAAGGCAGACAGCACATTTGTGTTAGGCGTGATGCCCGGCCTGCCCGACTACACTCCTGTAACACACGAGTATACCTTTTTCCAAGCTATCCCGGCCGGCGTTGTTTATGGTTGCAATGTGTTGGCAGGATATGTCAGCGACTTTAAATATATCTTCTCCAAAGAGGGTGCAAAATCCGTTGGAATGTTCGGAACAATAGGAAGCATGTTCCCCCCTGTATGGGATTGGCACCGTTTTTGGCTGATGACAGCGATGTTGTCTCTTATACTCGCCTTTATGAACATATTGCCAATACCCGCACTCGATGGAGGACACGTACTCTTCTTGATTGCAGAAGTTGTCACAGGCAAGAAACCCAGCGACAAGTTCCTCGAAAATGCACAGATGGTGGGCATGATTATGCTCCTCGGGCTGTTTGTCCTTGCTTTTTGGAACGACCTCGACCGTTTTGTATTCTAACGTAAAGAGATAATCGAACATGTTCAATTTGAAATACATATTGCCTTTGCTGTTTGCAACCATCGTTTCGTGCAACACCCAACGCACAACAAATGACGGTAAAAGCAGTGATACAAATAACAGCAAGTACGAAAAAATGGAAAAGAGTGCAGCCACACAAATAAAGCATCAACCGGTGGATTACAGCACATTCACTGCCGACGACAATGGCTTTGCATTAAAACTGTTCGACATAGTATGCAAGAACGAGCCAAAAGAGAATCTCTGCATCTCGCCTGCAAGTGCCTCATGGGCGCTCTCCATGACAGCCAATGGCGCTTCCGGCAACACGCTGAAGCAGATGATGGAAATACTTGGCATCACAAACTGCACACCCGACTCACTCAACAAGAGACAAAGAGCTTTGATTTCTGCACTTATCTCAAATAGCGAGGAGACAAAACTATCCATTGCAAACTCAATATGGATAAACAAGCCGTTAACAGTTAAGCCCACATTCATAAAGGCAAACGTAACTTATTATGATGCACAGGTAAAAAATCTACCATTCGACGCAGCCACACTCGACAGCATAAATTCATGGTGCTCCGACAACACCAACGGGAAAATAACATCAATATTAGACAAACTTGATGAGCAAACCATGATGCTTCTGCTCAACGCCCTATACTTCAAAGGATTGTGGAGCAAACCATTTATAAAAGACGCAACCACCGAATCAGACTTTACAACAGCAGACGGTAGTACCCTGAAGGTACAAATGATGAACCAAACATTCCGCACAGGATATTTTGGCAACGACAGTATACAAATTGTTTCTAAGCCCTTCGGCGACGGACGCTTTGAGATGCTTTTTGCACTTCCGGCAAAAGGGTTAAGCCTGTCAGAGGCAACCACACTCATGGGACAACACTACACCGAGTGGCGCAAAAGAATGGAAAGAGGTGTAAATGTGTCATTGGCTCTTCCAAGATTTAAGGTAGAGTATGACACAAGCCTGAAGGATGCACTCAAAGCCTTGGGCATGACAGACGCATTCGACAAAAAGGCCGATTTCAGTTTAATCTCCGCAGCTCCACTGTTAATAAACGATGTCGTACAAAAATGCTATGTCAAAGTGAATGAAAATGGCGCCGAAGCAGCCGCAGTTACAGCAGCAGTGATGGAGCTGATGTCTGCAAGACCTGCCATGCGAAAAGAGAGCGTTGTACTCGACCGTCCTTTCATCTACATGATAACATATACAGAAGCATCGCAGAGCAACATCCTATTCATAGGTAAAGCAGGTGCACCGCAAGAATAAAACATATATTGACACTAAAAATAGCACAACAATGAAAAAGAAACTATCACTGATGCTGCTGTTGCTTATTGCCGCAACAACATTTGCAAAGAACCCCAAGTATGTATTTTATTTCATTGGCGATGGAATGGGGCCTTCGCACGTCCTTGGAACAGAATTATATATAGGTGAGATAAATGGAGTGATAGGACGTCCGCAACCTCTCCGCTTCACACAGTTTCCACACACAGCATTTGTCACCACCTTCTCGGCAAGCAACGGTGTCACAGACTCTGCCGCATCGGGAACAGCGCTTGCAACAGGAAACAAAACCAATAACGGCTATTTAGGCACCACCCCCGACGGGACACCTGTATACAGCATAGCCCATGCTGCGCAAGAAGCAGGGTATGCAGTGGGAATATCAACAACCGTGCCTATTAACCATGCAACCCCCGGTGCTTTTTATGCACATCAAAAGAGCCGCAACAACTACCCACAGATAGCACAGGAGATGCTTACAGCCGGATACTGCTTCTATGCAGGAGGCGACCCCATTTGCAACAACGAGGAGCGCAGCGAACTTTACACAAAGGCCCAAGAGCAAGGCTACACAATAGTGCGCGGCTACAATGAATATAAGACCCTGAAAAAAACTGCGGACAAAATGATGCTCTATCAAAAGGAGGTTGCAACGGAACTGCCTTACAGCATCGACAGAGAGAGCGACGACCTCACTCTTGCCCAAATAACAGAAGCCGGCATAGATTTCCTATCACAAAAGAGCAAAAAAGGTTTCTTCTTTATGATAGAGGGCGGAAAGATTGACTACGCATCACATTCCGATGATGCAGCAACCATGATGCACGAGGTAAAGGATTTCAATGCTGCAATAGAGGTTGCATACGAATTTTACAAAAAGCATAAAGACGAAACACTTATAATAGTGACTGCGGACCACGAAACAGGAGGTATAGTATTGGGTTACAGCGGTGCGTATGCTCTTAATCTTAAAGCCCTCAGCGGCCAGAAAGTGAGTGCAGACAAAATGGCAACCATGCTGAAATCTGCAAGCCATTCAAAAGAGCTATCATGGGAGGATGTAAAAACAATGTTGCAAGAGAATTTCGGACTATGGAAAGAGTGTCCGGTGAGCAAAGAGGAGACGCATCGTCTGCGTGCACTATACGAGCAAGCATACAGCACCACCGATAAAAGCCGACGAGACTCGAAACTATCCTCCATAGCCGATGCAGCCAAACAGATAGTCTCACATAATGCACTTATATCGTGGGCAAGCGGCAACCACTCAGGCTCATACGTTCCACTCTTTGCAATAGGTGCAGGAGCAAAGGAATTTCACGGAGTAATAGACAATACAGACGTTCCCAAAATAATAAAAAAGGCAGCAAAGTATTAAAAAACTCTTTGAACCTATACCTATGAGATACTACGCATCGGTCAATTGCAAGATAATGCAATCGACCGATGCGTATACTATAATATTATTTGCAATCGGGCCGCCCCACTGCAAGCACAGCCGATGCTCTGCCGTCACACACTCCACACTCCACAATATGAGCATGCAAGCCCATTTCGGCCGCCCTAAGCATCATAGCTTGCAGCACCATACCCAACCTCACAAAAACAGTAGGAGCATCGCCCTCATTACTCTGTATAGTCACACAGGCCGCTGCCGGCATTTCGCACGACAAGTCATTCAAAAAGTTTTCAGCCTCATCACCAACTGATACAGAAAAAGAGAAAGAATCGGAATCTCCGACAAGAGCAGCCGCAGCAACCAATCCTTTAAGTTGGTCATCACGTACAACATAAGAGCCATTATATTGCACATTAGCTGCACATTTTAACAACAGCTGTTGTATATCTGCACCGGGCTTACGCTGCACCCTTCCCGAGATTTGTATTTTGTAAGCCTCCTGCCGTTTTTCCAAAAAATTATCTGCCACAATAAAACTAACTGTAAAAGAGAGTAAAACAAAAAGAGCCTCCTTGTCAGGAGACCCTTGAGGTACCTAGCAGATTCGAACTGCTGTGGACGGTTTTGCAGACCGCTGACTAAGCCACTCATCCAAGGTACCGGTTACATCGACACACTAATGCCTTTGCGTCTGCAAAGATAGCAACATTTTTTCTAAGAACAAAAAAAGATACCATTTTTTTCTGCAAAAAGAGCGGATTTACAAGTTTATCCCCTATCTTCGCAACCATAAAGAGCTGCGATGATAAAGAAAATTGCAAAATTCATAGAGAGACATAAACTGCTGCCACAAAAAGCCACAGTTCTGGTTGCACTCAGCGGAGGTGCCGACTCTGTGGCACTACTGCTTGTGCTGCAACGTCTGGGGTATAAATGTTGCGCATTACATTGCAATTTTCACCTGCGCAACGAGGAGAGTACACGCGATGAACAGTTTGTACGTGAACTGTGCGAAAAGCTGGATATAACACTCACCATAGTAAATTTCGACACAGCCAAATATGCCGATGCACACAATATCTCGATAGAGATGGCAGCAAGGGAGCAACGCTACGCTGCCTTTGAAGAGGAGCGCCGCAAGCAACATGCCTGCGCCATAGCCGTAGCCCATCATAGAAACGACAGCGCCGAGACTGTGTTGCTCAACTTGATACGCGGCACAGGGATTAAAGGTCTGCACGGCATACGCCCGAAAAACGGATATATTGTGCGACCGCTGCTCGATGTAGGACGAGACGACATTCTGCACTTCTTAAAAAATGAGCATCAAAACTTTGTCACAGACAGCACCAATCTTAAAACCGACTTTACGCGCAACAAAATACGGCTGCAACTGCTGCCACTGATGCAAGAGATAAACCCCTCGGCAATAGAGAGCATTGCTGCCACAGCAGAGCGCATCGCCGAAGCAGAAGAGATTTACAACAATGCAGTTACAGAGGCTGTTGCACGTGTAAAAAAAGGCAACAGCATTATCATAAAGGCGCTGATGCGAGAGAAAGCACCAAGAACTATTCTCCACGAGATTTTATCGCCACTCGGCTTCAACAGTGCTCAAACAAGAGATATTTTCGCCTCTGCAGATGGTGATAGCGGACGACGTTTCACAAGTGAAGAGTACATAGTGGTGAAGGACAGAGAGGCGCTCATAATAGAGAAGAGAGAGCGTATAGTGCACGAATCCATAGAGCTTCCTCTATCGGGAATAGTGGAGACTGCAAACGGTAATTTGCTGGTAGAGTGTGTTAACTTCGACGGAGAGATTCCACGCTCACGCAACATCGCCTGCCTTGATGCCGATAACCTGCATCTTCCGCTCACACTGCGTCGCACATGCAAGGGCGACCGCTTTGCACCATTTGGGATGCGCGGAACAAAATCTGTTAGCGATTATCTCACCGACCGCAAACGCACCATAATAGAGAAAGAGAGACAATTGGTGATAACAGATGCTACGGGTAGCATTGTGTGGCTTGTAGATGAACGTCCCGCCGCATCATGCTGCTGCACAAAAGAGACAAAAAAAATCCTGCGCCTCACATGGCACAGGATAGAGGAACCATAAACATAATATTTGAATTACTTTAAACAGTTTCTTGAGAAACCTCCAAGAAATACTAACAGAGAGAACCGTTAAAAGTTCTCTCTCAAAATTAATATGCTATGAATGGGAAAATCTTCTTAATAGCTTCTATTAAATCTTCTAAATCTTTTATATCTCTTATGTAACGGAACGGAATAGCATTTTCGTTTCTTAATATTAAAGAGGGTAAAAATAAATCTCCATTTTTTATAACCTTAAAAGTAATATCTTCAATTGGCAAACAAAAAGAATTTCTTTCTTTTTTAAATCCTTTACTTTTCAAATAATCTTCTGTTAATATGCACATAATATTGAATTTTAAGTTAATAATTTATTCCCAGCTTAATCGTGGACATACAACACTCTTTGAAACTCCATCTATAGTACCGTTCCAAGTATATGTGTTATTAAAGTTCCAATTGGATAGATATTCTGAATAAGAATTCTGCATATATGTTATGATTTCATTGTTGCTGCAATTTTGATAAGAGTCCTTTACTCTTAAGTCTCCATGAGGACTGCTACCGCCAGAAGATGTATAATTAGTGTAAGAATGCGTCATTATAAGTTTGCCATCATCAAGATAGCCGAGAAAACCACCACTTACTCCTTTATCAACATTTTCATTAAATTGTACAACCGAATATGATGAATGAAATTCAGAATTTCTACAAAAAACATGACCGATTAATCCACCACAAAATTTAGATGATTTGATAAAATCAACGTCTGAATAACTGGATAAAATGTAAACATCGAGATTCCTGCAACTTCCAATAAGACCACCTGTATAGCCCTCTGTTGCGGAAATACTTGTTATACTCCTTACAGAAGTTAAATAAAGTTTGCTTATACCTGGATAATCATGTTCATATCCAGAACCAATGATTCCACCGATATTGTTAACTCCATATATAGTACCATCATAGGAACAATTGGCAATACTTAATGAGTAACATCTTACTTCATCCAAACAACCGATCAAACCTCCGATCTTATTCTCTCCTTTTATATATAAGTTTACCTTGCAATTTGTTAAAGGTTCTAATTTTTCGTCACTTCCGTATTCGTAACCATAAAGCAAACCAACAATACCTCCAACTGCTGTATTACCTAATATGCTAGCATTCGTAGATTTAGAAGTAGTTGTGCAGTTCGTGATTTTTATATCATGTAAATCTGCATATCCAATCATACCACCAACATTCTCATTGCCTACGATAGAACCATTGCCGATTTTTATATGACAATTGTCAATTTCTCCAGAAAAAGTTCCAAATAACACACCTGTATTATTGTTTGAGGTGTTCTTGATGTTTATATTTTCAATAGTAAGGTTGCTTATTGAGCCATGGCCACTCCTGAATAAACCAATGTTGTCTTGCGAACCATTAATATATAGATTTGAAATGGTCTTTCCATTTCCATCAAAGTTCCCATTAAAGTTATTTATTGGTTTCCATGACTTATTGTTTAAATCTAGATTATACATTACTTTATAGTAAGCGAAGCTAGTTCCAGCAACAGAAATATATGCTAATTGGTTTGGTGTTTTTATAAGATATGGATCAATATAAGTTCCACTACCTCCTGCAAAAGAGGACGCAACGGTTCCATCCCATGGTAACACGACATTTTCATCCAAGGTGGAAAATGCTAGAATATCGCCGTATACTTCTCCTTTCTTTGTTGCGACATATGTTTTATAATAATATACCGTGTTTGTTGATAAGTTATCAGTAGTTACACTAATAATGTTATCATTTCTGCTTCCTACGATTTTGGTCATAGAGTTTTCATCTGTACCATAATAAAAGCCACATTCTAAAATTTCATAATCTCCAAGTGTTATTATTGTACCATTTAAAACTGCTTGTTCGTATGAGACATCTGTAGCCTCATTAGTTACAACAACAGGCATCATGCCCTCGAGTGTCGTAAATGAGTTTGTACTGCCACAACTTTCTCCCTTGCTGTTAACCGCAAATGCTTTGTAATAATAAGTTGTACCATCCGCAAGGTCTGTAACATGCAGCGATATAATGCTATCAGTTGTATTTACGGTTTTCTTTGTCATTGAACTCTCGGATGTTCCAAAATAGAATCCACGCTGAATGACCTTTGTGTCGCCGCTGTCTGTTATAACACCGTTAAGTGTGGCACTGTTGATAGTGATGTCTGTAGCGTCATTGGTTATTACTGTAGCAACACCCTCTATTGCATCTTTATCAAGGCTTGTAAAAGTTTTAATCTCACCAGTACTCTCACCTTTTTCGTTTATCGCATACGCTTTATAATAGTATATAGCTTTAGACTCCAAAGATTTAAGTGTATATGAGAATTTAGTCTCATCAATAGTACTAATTTTTACTTTATGTTCTGTATTATCGGTTAGTCCCCAATAAAAACCATATTCTTTTATATTCCCGTTACCATCATCTTTGACT
>JAFSAT010000005.1 GCA_017442185.1 Bacteroidaceae bacterium | reverse complement strand
GTCGAAAATGCGTTTGTAAAGTGGGTGTGAGAATTCTATGCCGTCGCCTTGGAAAGAGTAGTTCATGTGCGATATTACACTCTCGGTGAAAGAGGGTGTTCCGGCTGTTTTATCTTCGGGCACAATCAGCTGCTTGCTGCCGTTGCGCAGAAGAAACTGTATAATGGCTCTCTCCTTATTAAATAATATATTCAGATTACTATTCCGGGCTATGTTCTCTCTGATGTTGCCATCGTCGGGGATGTCGGTTGTGTCGGGAGTGTTGGGTGCGATGGCAGGAGCGTCTGCCGCCTGCGTGTTGTTGAGTCGTTTGCGCTGCTGCATCTCCTCGAGATGTTTACGACGCAGTTTTGCCGTCTCCGATACTAACAATTGTTCGCCTATGGCCAGCATCTCGCTGCATCTTTTTATATATTCGCTGCGCAGAATGTCGTTGGGGATTACTGCTATGCTTTTTACGACATCTCCTATAAGATTTGCACGACGCACCGGGTCGTTGCCCACCTCGTCCATCAACAGGTTGGTCTTGAAACGTATAAAATCGACACAGTGTGTGCTCAGATACTCTTCAACCTCCTCGGTCGAGTGATTTTGTGCATAGCTGTCGGGGTCTTCGCCATCCGGCAACAGCACTACATTTATGTTCATTCCCTCTTCAAGGAGCATATCTATTCCTCGCAGCGAGGCTTTTATGCCTGCCTTGTCGCCATCGTACAGCAGTGTGACATTGTTTGTGAATCGGTGTATGAGACGTATTTGTGCGGTGGTTAGCGAGGTGCCCGACGATGCAACAACATTTTTTATGCCTGCCTGGTGCATGGATATTACATCAAGATAGCCCTCTACCAGGATGCAACGGTCGTGTTGCATGATGGCCTGTTTGGAGAAGTAGAGACCATAGAGGTGGTCGCTCTTGTGATATATCTCCGATTCGGGCGAGTTTACATATTTGGCAGCTTTTGCGTTGTTTTGTAGAATACGTCCGCCGAACGCCACCACCTTACCCGATATTGTGTGTACGGGAAAGGTTACACGTCCGTGGAAGCGGTCGCACATCCTCCCATCCTCTGTTGCGTAGCAAATTCCTGTTTTTACAATTAGTTCGGGATTATAACCGGCCTTTGTGGCAGTAGTGGCAAAGCTGTCGCGTCGTTCGGGTGAATATCCCAGCCCGAACTTTTTTATTGTATCCTCGTTAAGTCCTCGTTGCAGAAAGTAGTTAAGTCCTATGGCTTGCCCCTCCTGCGTATTGTGCAGTGTAGAAGTAAGAAATTGCTGTGCATATTGGTTAATGACAAACATACTCTCGCGCAGGTCTTGCTCGCGTCGTTCCTCATCGGTAAGTTCACGCTCGTTTATCTCGATATGATATTTTTTTGCGAGCCACCTGAGAGCATCATGGTAGCTCAGTTGCTCATGCTCCATGATAAAATGCACAGGCTTGCCACCCTTTCCGCAACCGAAGCATTTGAACAGATTCTTTGCAGGCGATACGGTGAACGACGGTGTTTTTTCGTTGTGAAAAGGACACAACCCAATCATATTCACTCCCCTGCGTCGCAGTGCAACAAAGTCGGACACAACCTCCTCTATTTTGGCTGCGTCCATAATCTGCTCGATAGTGTTTCTGTCTATTATCACCGTCTCTCTCCTTTCTTTGGCAAATGTAGTGCAAGCCGAGCGAAGAACAAAATAAGTTTAGTTATTTTTTCTTCCGAGGCGCCGCCTACATTCGCCCCCGGCAGATTAGTGCAAGCCGAGCGAAGAACAAAATAAGTTTAGTTATTTTTTCTTCCGAGGCGCCGCCTACATTCGCCCTCGGCAGATTAGTGCAAGCTGAGATTATGTTTTTTACATAAATTAAAATTTTTTCTCAAAAATGTTTGCTTCATAGGTTAAAATACATAAATTTGCGAAGTAACGTATTGTTGTATGGGTATTATGTGTGCAAACAGTCTGTTTTTAAAAAAATCAGACAAAAAGTCTTTTATGTATTTGGATATGAGAGATTTTTGTATAAAACACACACAGTAAATTCTATTACTAATTATAATAAGAGAAACAGTCAGAGACTGTTTCTTGCCAAATGTCGTCTGCGCTTTTGCATAAGCGCAGACGGCATTTATTGTTGTCAATAAGCCTGTTTTATTGAATTAGTCTTACACACTTATGTTTCTCTTACAAGCAGGTGGATATTTATAAAAATTATATTATAACTACAATTATGAGGATTTTAAGAATTTTATTGTTGACAATAGCATTATTGAGCACGGCAACAAATGTGTGGGCCGATGGTATCAATTATCTTGAACTGCACCCCAAAAGTTAAACACAAAACTTTTGGGGTGTTTTATGTATAGACATCATAGCATTTAAGAACAATTTAAGATAGTCTGTCGTTTAATATCCGTAGATTTTCTTGAATTTTATAGCGGATTTTTGAAAAAATATCTTGCTGTTGCATGGGAGGTTCATTTCTTAGATGTCAGATGTTGAGACGTTGTTTTTTATACAATTGCTCAAAATTTATTGTAAATGCAGAGATAATTGAAGAAATAACAAGAAAAATGCATTTTTTTTGAAAAAAAGATTGGAATTTGTTTGGAAGGTCAGAAAAAAGCCTTACCTTTGCACTCGCTTTCGGGACGGAAGTTAATCTTCTCCGAAGCACGACGATCCTTGACAACATTCCATACAGACAAAGCAGTACAACGTGTACTCTTCTTTCGATAGATTGAAACAAGAGTAATTACGAGTAAG
>JAFSAT010000004.1 GCA_017442185.1 Bacteroidaceae bacterium | reverse complement strand
GAGGAGTACCGGCATCGCCATTCTGAACATTAATCCAATTTCCAACGGCTGTGTTCACAAAACGAACGAGAAGAGCCTCATCGTCTATGTAGCTCTGTGAATCGACATCTCCATTGAAGAAATCAGGAGTGCCCTGAGTTCCCGAAATTGTGGCATTTACCGCAGTGAACACTGCCGCGCCCTCTACTCCACCGAAATCTTTGGGCGAGGTTGTCTGCATGTAGGTATTATCGGGCTTCATAAGATAATATGAGCCGGCAACACCCTCTGTCACGGGCTGCCAAATAAATACTGCAGCATCACTGAATTCTGCTGCGCTGTAAGGTACAGCATCGGCTTTTCCCACAAAATAGTAGTGGTTTGTAGCCGACATGTTCTTGATTGCTATCAAGGTGGCTTCGGTCTTTCCATTCAGGTCGGCCGCACTTACTCTTGTATCGGTAAGCGTATAGCCGCTCTGTGCATGAGCCGCCATGAAAAGCATCATGAACATTGAAAAAAGCATAGTAAACTTTTTCATAATTATTGCTTTTTTTGTTAATAAATAAGGTTATTTTACACTTTCTTAATCAAAAACTTAATAATAATGAGCTTTTGGCTATCATTTTATCATTTAAATCAAGCTCACGCAACAAGGCAAAAGCCCTTATTTCGACAAAGTTATAAAATTATTCAAAATATTTATCACTAATTTTTGATTATTTTCAATAATGACTAAAAAATCTTGACAATCTTGACAATGCCATATAAAGAGAGAGCGAACTTAAAAGTTCGCTCTCTCTTTATATGGCATTACATTTATGTGCCGACTTTTACTTAAGCATCACTTTCTTACCATTGACAATATAAATTCCCGGGCGTGTCGCAACATTCACTCTGCGGCCGGCAAGGTCGTACACAACTTTGTCATCCGTTGCAAATTCAACCTTTTCTATCGCTGTCATCGAGCCGTCGACAGTATACACCAATGTGGTGGCAGCCGAGCGGATGCTCTCTTCGGGGTATCTTTTTGCCAAGCCTTCGGGAAGCTCAATAGTGTATTTTCCCGCAGCGGTTATTGTGTCGGTAGGCACAAGATACATCACATTCCACTCCTCATCGCTCAAATATGGCAACACTGTGGTAACGGTATCTTTGTTCTCGTTTAAAAGATACATTTCCTGCCATGTATAGGAAATATCCGCATTATAACGCAATGTTATATCTTTCAGCACAGACACAGTGGAACCCGAAGCAGGGTCGACACTCTCTATTCCGAAATCCTGCGCAGCTGCAATCTGGTAGCGTATCACCATAGCCTCGCTCAGCGTTGTGACACTGTCCTTTCCTATGACAAAGTAGCCCTCGGGAACTTTAAGCAACCAATTGCCCTCATCCGAGACCGATGTATAGTCGATAATATCAAGGGTAACGATTGTTGTATCGACATCCAATCCTACAAGCTCTTTCACAATGCCGAGCGCCGGATTTTCAAGCGTTGCACCGCTCTTTCCACTGAGCCTTATACCCTCTTCACATATCAGAGTAAAATTAGCCAGGCTTGTCTGCGGAACAGAGGGGTCGGGAATAATTGTGATTTTGGGAGCATCTGCCTCTTGCGCACATACCACAACTGCAACAAACAGTGTCATAAATAAAAGTGTAAATTTTCTCATAAGTTGTTGTTTTAAAATCCTCTTTATCTTTTTTCTTATTTTTAAGATGTTTGCATTGCAAAAATAACTATGAATTATCAAATATGCAAAATATATGATTACAAGGTTTATTAATTTATTAAAAATTGTAGAACACAAAGGAGTATTATGCTTTTAGCCATAAAAAGGAGACAGCATTTTGTGATGCTGCCTCCTTTTTTATTATCAATCGCCGACTGTTATAAATCTGCGACTATTTTTTCTTACTTGACAAGTACCTTTTTACCGTTGATGATGTAAACGCCCTTAACGGCTTTCTCTACACGGCGACCTGTCAGGTCGTAAATTTCGGCTTCTCCCGATTCTGCATCCACTGCATTTATTCCGGTGTATGTGCCACTCACGGTAAAGGTACACTTTATACCTGCAAACTTCTCGCCGTTGGCTGCGTTTACAAAGCATCCTGCGGGGATAGAGAGCATGTACTCACCTGCATCATAAATAGTCTGCTTGAGGACAAAACGCAGGGTGTTACCTTCAATATATATGATTGCAGGATATGTTCCGTTGGCATTACCAAGTGCAAATTCACTTCCTGAGGGGAACAATTCGTTAACCTTGCCATCTTCGGTAAAGAATGCGTCGGATGCAACTTCGCTGTTGAATGTAAGAACTATTGTCGAGAGTGAATCGACAACCTCCTCGGTTGAGGGAGTAACGTCTACCACTCCGAACGGCTCTACGGGTGCCTCGGCAACCTCAAGCATAAAGTCAACTATGTGACCTCCGTTTTGCATAAAGTCGTCGTATCTGCCGTCGCTGTCGCCATCCGGGTCTATGTTCATCCAGTCTATCTTAACGCGAACACGGTAGGTTCCGGGTTCTGCGGGAACTGTAAATTCGGGCAGTACGGGTGTGTTGCGGTCGCCACCGGATATTTCTGCGCCCACGCTGTTATAGCCAAATTCGTCTGTTGTCTCCCATGTCTTTGCATAGAATGAGTATGCCACAAGGTCGCCTGCGGGTTGCCATTCGCTATCCTCGGCAATGCTTGCAGTGAATCCATCTGCCTCGGTGTCAATGTATACATAGCGATGTATCCAAGAGCCGGAGTGTGCAACGTCGAGTGTCACTGTCTCACCGGGAGCGGCTTTCATTGTGGTGGTTGCTGTTGCATCCACATAGCACTGTTCCACAGAAATTTCGCTTAGCACATTGGCCTCGTCACCCTCCCAAGCTGCGCTGTTGAGTGTGATAGAGGTTATTGCGCGGTCGGCTCTTGTTCTTGTACCGGTGTATGTAGGTTCATACATTCCTTTAATACTGTATTGCAGTGTTGTACCTTCGAAGAATACATTGTTGCTTGTGCGGTAGATGTAGTTGTCGGGGATTACAATGCTGTATGAGCCTTGGGCTGTAATCTCTTGTTCAAGAACAAGACCTACTGCATCGTAAAGCCATGAGCCATCTGCTGCTTGGTCGCTCACATTTGCCATACATACGGTGTCACCGTCGGCATTGAGCACGGGCAGAGACATCCAATTTGCGATTGTCACATCGTGGCTGAATACTACGTCTATGCGGCTGAGCGATTTAACAGCGCCTTGTGCGGGTGTTACACTTACCACGCTCATGGGTGTCATATCGACAATTCTGTAAGCATCGTAAACCTGCTCGCTCTTGATTGCAAGACCGTTGGGGTCGAGGATAAAGAATCCTGCGGGCACTGTCAGATAGAATGAGCCTTCTGATGTTACCTCGCCCACCTCTGCGGGAACAGAGAGCACCACTGTTGTATCGTCAACAACATTAACATCCAAATCCCAATTGTTGGGGAAGATATACTCGCCTGTGAGTGTGTCAACCTCGTATGTCATCGGGTCGTAAAGGTTGGGTATACCGGCCTCTTCGTCTATTGCCAAGCCTGCTGCGCATACAAAGGTAAATTCTTTAAGGCTTGCCTGCTCCTCTTCGCCCGAGGGTGACCATGTGAGCACAGGGTATTCTCCTTGAACATATACCTTGGGCATAATACCACCGTCACGTGCTTCGGGATAAGCACCGTAAGAACTGTAATTTGCATCGTATTGAATATACTTGGTCTTCTCTACGTTGGTGATTGTAGCAGTGCCATCCTCGGCTACTTCAATAGTCCAAACACCGCCTTCTGCGGGAACCTCATCACTCAAGTTAAAGCTGTTGTAGTTTCCTGTCATATAGAGGTACTGACCTTTATATGTTCTTATGTACCAACCGCCTTCGGCCTCTTCAAGAGTATAAGCATAGTAAATATGATTTTCTACATAGTTTCCATTTACTGCAATTTCCAGAGGATTGATATAACCATAGGTCTTGCCCTCGTCCAACAGTCCCATAGCCAATGTATCGGCAGCGATAAACACCTTTCCGGCTTTTATCTCCTCGGCAGAGAGAGCTGCCTTGAAGGGCTTCATCTCCGATATTACATAATCGGCTGATGATACGGCGCTTGTGTAGGTCTTTTCACCCACTGTCATCACAGCAATCACTTTGAGTGTGCAGCTCTCATCTATTCTTACCACACCCCATGCACGGGTAGACTCTGCTGAAGGCTCATCGCCATTCAGTGTGTAGTAGTACTTGATTGAGGGATTAACGCCCTCTTCTACATTAGCATATTCCGAAGAGAGGCTCACTGTAAAGCCCTCGCCGTATACTCCGCTCTGAACAGAGAGTGTGGGAGCCGAGATTGAGGGTTTTGCCTTTCCTGCTGTTGTTACTACAATACTCTTATAGCGATTCTGTGTGGCTGTTCCAACATTATCGGCATTGCGCGATGCTGTAAATTCTACGCTCTGTGCTTCGCCTGTCCATGTTGAGTTTTTGTCGGCATCTTCAATAATCTCGCCCACATTTGCCGAGAGCACGCCCCATTTGTCGATGGTTCCGGCATTGAGAACTACCGATGCAATGGGAGCACCTGCCGATGTAACAATCAGCTTACAGCCATCGAGCACGTCGGCGCTCTTTCCGCTATAGAGACGCACCTCGCCTGCCTTGTTATATGCAGGGTTGTTGTTTGAATTACCTTTTTCAAAAGAGACTGTGATGTCGCCTATTGTTTGCGGCATTCCACTTATGTCAGATATTGTGGAAGTTCCGAAAAGTTCGGGGAAGTCGAAAGTTACAACAACCGCCTCGGGCTCTTCTACTGCAGCCTCCACCAAATAGACATTGTGTATTGTCCAACCGCCTTCACCGCTATTATACAGAGGAGTACCGGCATCGCCATTCTGAACATTAATCCAATTTCCAACGGCTGTGTTCACAAAACGAACGAGAAGAGCCTCATCGTCTATGTAG